>NZ_ARYL01000188.1 GCF_000685295.1 Hyphomonas oceanitis SCH89 | reverse complement strand
CTTGATCCTGATTTTCTGGTCAGGCTGGCGGTCTGAGAATGCCAGGTCAAGTTGGCCGGCGATCGATGTGTCCTTGATCAGCGCAGCACGAATACGCTTGTCCATGTCCCCCTTCGGTTTCGCCTCGGGGCGAATACCGAACGCGGCAAACGTGTCCATCAAGGCGCCCAGATAAGGGGCCCAGTGGCCTGCCCCACAGGGGTGATCCACCAG
>NZ_ARYL01000187.1 GCF_000685295.1 Hyphomonas oceanitis SCH89 | reverse complement strand
TCGAAGCGCTTGCAGGCCAGGTCTGGGACCAGAGCCAGAGCGTCGATACCGGCGAGGCGGACCGGTTCGACATGCAGGCCATGAAGGCACTCATCCGGTCCGACGCCGCGGCCCGACCACTGCTGGAGTCGGACCCGTCAGCCGAGACCGGCCTCTTCTTCTATGATGTTGCAGCCTGGCGGCATGATCGCGGGGTCCGGAAGGTGGCCTTCGACTCGGCCCTCCCG
>NZ_ARYL01000186.1 GCF_000685295.1 Hyphomonas oceanitis SCH89 | reverse complement strand
CCGATACGGGTGACGATCGACTTGATCTCCGGAAATGCGTCCAGCAGCCGCTTCTCGACCCGCGTTGTTGTTGCAGCGGCTTCTGTCAGCGAGATTGATGGAGCCATCGTGACCCGCAGGAGAATATCACCTTCCTCCAGCGAGGGGGTAAATTCCGAGCCCAGCCGCGAGCCGGCGAGCCCACCTGCCAAAAGAAGCACCGCAGCCATCACAATGGCTGCCATGCGTTGCC
>NZ_ARYL01000185.1 GCF_000685295.1 Hyphomonas oceanitis SCH89 | reverse complement strand
CGAGCTGTTCGAGACGGGCGTCACCAAACAGGACCGCTCCCGCTCGCCGTCCGACACATCCCGGCGGATGTGCCAGGCCATTGTGAACCAGACAGACTCCCTTTCAAAACTCGAACTGATGGCCCGGATTCTCAAAGTCATTCACGACAGCCCACTGAAATGATCAAACGCGATCTTGAAGGAGATGGTTTCAGCCGGGCGCGTGCCGCTGATGTGCTGAATAATGCCCAACGTTCGAGGGT
>NZ_ARYL01000184.1 GCF_000685295.1 Hyphomonas oceanitis SCH89 | reverse complement strand
GTCAACTACATGATCACGATCGGCACGGCGCCCGATCTGGATCCTGAAACGTCAACGACCTATACGGCCGGATTTGACTATGAGCTGATGCGCGGTCGCCAGTCGCTGACGCTGAGTGGCAGTTATTATGACATCCGTTTTGAAGACCGGCTCGGTGTGACGCCTGTCCCGGGAAATCTCAACGCGAATTATGCGCCGGGATTCGCCTTCGCCGATCCAGGTCTGTTCCCCGAAGGAACGGTTATCTTCTTCCCGAGCGAGG
>NZ_ARYL01000183.1 GCF_000685295.1 Hyphomonas oceanitis SCH89 | reverse complement strand
CAATACTCGGCCTCGTCAAGAAAGTGCGTCGTCACCATAATGGTCACACCATTGGCAACCATAGCATTGATATGGGTCCAGAACTCGCGGCGTGTGCGAGGATCGACGCCAGATGTCGGTTCATCAAGAAACAGGACGTCGGGGTCGTGCATCACCGCGCAGGCAAGCGCCAGACGTTGCTTATAGCCAAGCGGCAGGCTGAGCGCATTCACGATCAGCTTGTCGGATAGTCCAAACGTGTTCCCCGTCAGCGACTATGAGACAGACG
>NZ_ARYL01000182.1 GCF_000685295.1 Hyphomonas oceanitis SCH89 | reverse complement strand
TCCATCAGGCCAATGGCGCCGAGATAACGATCGCCCTGCCTGACAATCATGGTTGTGCGGCCTTGCGCGGCCATTTCTGTGACGCGAGAAGCCAAGTCAGATGGTACCGGCGGTCCATCAATTTCATCAAACAAAGCGGACTTTCCGATATGAACGGTCTTGCCCTCAAACTTTGCTGAAACGCCACGTCCGGTGACACTGGAGAAATCTGTCGCCGCGCTGAAGACGGTGTTCAGGCGTGTCCTGGCATCGCGCACAACGGCCTGGGCGAGGG
>NZ_ARYL01000181.1 GCF_000685295.1 Hyphomonas oceanitis SCH89 | reverse complement strand
TGCGCGCTGGCGATCGCGACACCAAGCGCAATCCTGTCTGGCGTTGCCCGTGCGGCGCGTGGAGGCGTTCTCATCAAGGGCGGAGCACCGCTCGAAGCGCTTGGACGCGTCGATGCCATTGCATTCGACAAGACCGGAACGCTCACCGAAGGCGATCCCCGCCTCGTTGATATCGCGCCCTATGGCGACGCGACAGAAGCGGAATTGCTGACTGTGAGCGCCGCGGTGGAAGCGCTCAGCGATCATCCCCTCGCACAGGCCGTTGTGCGCGATGCCAGGACACGCC
>NZ_ARYL01000180.1 GCF_000685295.1 Hyphomonas oceanitis SCH89 | reverse complement strand
TCACCACGAGTTGCGGTGCGCCGGTGATCTGATCGGCCTGGACTTCAGCAGCGCCGTCAACTTGCTGCAGGAGTGTCTGGAGCACTTGCGACCTGTCCAACAGGATTTCCGTGTCGGGCCCAAATATCTTTACCGCCAGTTCAGCACGTGTTCCGGTGATGAGTTCATCGACCGCCATGGCAATCGGCTGCCCGATGCTTGCAACGATACCTGGCACCGATTCCAGATTTTCCGAGATGGCCGTACGCAAGTCTTCCGGAGACATCCCTTCGCGCCACTGATCGCGCGGTTGCAGTTCA
>NZ_ARYL01000179.1 GCF_000685295.1 Hyphomonas oceanitis SCH89 | reverse complement strand
CATAGGGCGCGATATCAACGAGGCGGGGATCGCCTTCGGTGAGCGTGCCGGTCTTGTCGAATGCAATGGCATCGACGCGTCCAAGCGCTTCGAGCGGTGCTCCGCCCTTGATGAGAACGCCTCCACGCGCCGCACGGGCGACGCCAGACAGGATTGCGCTTGGTGTCGCGATCGCCAGCGCGCACGGACTAGCCGCAACCAGAACGGCCATGGCGCGATAAAAGCTGTCCGACGGCGCCTCATCCAGAACCAGAAAAGCGAGAGATGTGATGACGGCCAACAGGATGATCAAAGGCACGAAAATCCGCTCAAACTTCTTCGTAA
>NZ_ARYL01000178.1 GCF_000685295.1 Hyphomonas oceanitis SCH89 | reverse complement strand
GAAAGGATAGAAAGCAGGGAAAGGCTAGCACTGAGAAAGAAGGTGGAAGGGGAAGAACACTTAGAGATGTACGGGGGGTTGAGAGAAGGAATAGGAATGAAAAGGTATCTGCACGGCCCAATGGACTTCGCGAAAAAGCTGAAACTGCGATTTCGTGTAGGGGACCTGGACCTGCCAGAAAGAAGAAGGAGGTATACCAGTAGCCGGGAGGAGGAGGAAGTAGAGGCACAGATGTGCCCATGTGGCAAAGCCATAGAGAGTAGAGTTCACATAGTGGGAGAATGTGAAAGGTACAAGGAGGAAAGGGATGTGCTAGAGGAGGAGATGGGG
>NZ_ARYL01000177.1 GCF_000685295.1 Hyphomonas oceanitis SCH89 | reverse complement strand
GCATACGAACGTGTCAAAGCGTTCCGTGAAAGCCAACTCTAACGGCTCCAGAACACATGGACTTCATCGAAGCCCGTCTGGAACACCATGATCTCACCATTGAGGGCCATGTCGCGGGCGAGCGCTGTCCAGTCGATGTAATAGTCGAGCGAAGCCGGGATTTCTGTCCCGCTCTCCCGCATGAATTCCTCAGCGAAGTCTGCGGCGCTGCGATATTCTCCGGCATAATCTTCGAAGGCTGCACGGGCCTGTTCAAGGTCGTCGCCGAAATGCCGGTACAGCTTGGCGGCAATCTCGCCATACTCGCCAAGAAAGTCGGCAAGGTCACAGACG
>NZ_ARYL01000176.1 GCF_000685295.1 Hyphomonas oceanitis SCH89 | reverse complement strand
ATCCCGTCTGCCGCAACATGATTGCGCTGGAAGAAGCGGCTGCGTCAGAGCCTTACGCAGGCTGGACCTATTTTTTCTGTTCCAGCCGGTGCCATCAGGTCTTCAAGTCCAATCCGCGCCGCTATGGCGACCCCGGTCTTCCGCCACGGACCCGTCCTGTCACCGCCTCCCCCGATCCTTCGTCTCACAAGACCTGACCAGTAGGAAAAGATCGCCGCATGGACCATTCCGCCCACACCCATCAATCAGATCCTGCGGCGACCATTTCAGGGCCGCAAACCAAGCCCAGCGCGCATGGCGGTCATGACCATACCGGCATGATCGCGGAATATCGCAAGCGCTTCTGGGTCGTCC
>NZ_ARYL01000175.1 GCF_000685295.1 Hyphomonas oceanitis SCH89 | reverse complement strand
GGGCAGCATGTGCGTGCGGGCGCTGCGGTCCATGCTGATGATACACCGGTGTCGGTTCTCGCGCCCGGCAACGGCAAGACAAAGACCGGCAGGGTCTGGGTCTATGCGCGCGACGAGAGACCTCACGGATCGGTCGCACCGCCGGCGGCGTTCTACCGGTTCAGTATGGACCGCAAAGGCATCCGCCCCGCAGAGCACCTGAAGGGATACTCCGGATTCATGCATGCCGATGGCTATGCAGGGTTCGAAGAACTCTACCGGTCCGGCAGGATCACCGAAGTTGCCTGTCTTGCCCATATAAGGCGCAAGTTCTTCGATATCGCCAAGGCGACCGGTTCAGCTGTTGCGACCGAAGCGGTGACGCGCATTGCGGCGCTTTACGCGGTCGAAGC
>NZ_ARYL01000174.1 GCF_000685295.1 Hyphomonas oceanitis SCH89 | reverse complement strand
CCGGGCGCGTGCCGCTGATGTGCTGAATAATGTCCAACGCTCGAGGGGTATGCGAAGTACGGGTATCCCAGTCCAAAGATCGACACCTGGCCGGGCTTAATCTTGATCGCCAAACCCGGGCACCGGTCGTGCATCCGCCTCAGCAGGCGTTGTCGCTTCACCATTTGCGCGGATGTCGTCCAGCAGCCATTTCATTTCCCTGATCTCACGACGCTGGGCTTCGATGATGCTATCGGCCAGTTCGCGAACACGCATATCGTCGATATTGGCGCGCTCACTGGTGAGGATCGCGATCGAGTGGTGGGGGATCATGGCGCTCATCCAGGATTCGTCCCCAATGGTCGCCTGGCTCCGGACCAGGAACAATGCGAGGATGAACACCGCCGCGCTTGCGGCGAAGATGCCGAAATTG
>NZ_ARYL01000173.1 GCF_000685295.1 Hyphomonas oceanitis SCH89 | reverse complement strand
GAAACGGGAGCACGTTGCCAACCTGTTTGCGGCATTGGGCGTCTCTGGAGAGGCCCGACGCAATGGCGACGCTTATCGCCTTTGCGAAATCTTCGCCGCCTTGCTCGCCATGTCGGACGCGGAAGTGGGTGAGGTTCTGGCCTTTACCATGGCTGAGATACTGGAAGCGGGCGGGCCGGTCGTGGAGGCCGTTCTGCACGTTTGCGAGACGGACCTGTCAGCCTGCTGGAAACCGGAACCGGCCTTCTTCGACCTCTGCCGCGACAAGCGGGCGATCAATGCGATGGTGGCCGATATCGGGTCTGAGTCTTTGGCGGCAACCTGCGTCACCGATACGGCCAAAGTACAGAAGGCGCTCATTGAGAGTCGGATCATTGGCAATGGATGCAAGCCTAATTCCGACTGGCGACCGGGCTGGATGCAGGTGCC
>NZ_ARYL01000172.1 GCF_000685295.1 Hyphomonas oceanitis SCH89 | reverse complement strand
AGCTTTACGAAGAAGTTTGAGCGGATTTTCGTGCCTTTGATCATCCTGTTGGCCGTCATCACATCTCTCGCTTTTCTGGTTCTGGATGAGGCGCCGTCGGACAGCTTTTATCGCGCCATGGCCGTTCTGGTTGCGGCTAGTCCGTGCGCGCTGGCGATCGCGACACCAAGCGCAATCCTGTCTGGCGTCGCCCGTGCGGCGCGTGGAGGCGTTCTCATCAAGGGCGGAGCACCGCTCGAAGCGCTTGGACGCGTCGATGCCATTGCATTCGACAAGACCGGCACGCTCACCGAAGGCGATCCCCGCCTCGTTGATATCGCGCCCTATGGCGACGCGACCGAAGCGGAATTGCTGACGGTGAGCGCCGCCGTGGAAGCGCTCAGCGATCATCCCCTCGCCCAGGCCGTTGTGCGCGATGCCAGGACACGCC
>NZ_ARYL01000171.1 GCF_000685295.1 Hyphomonas oceanitis SCH89 | reverse complement strand
GGCGGATCAGATCGATCAGCGATCGTATTGCGGAATCCATCAAAGATTATGATTGCGACACCAATGACGATCGCGACGTCCGCCAGATTGAATGTTGGCCAGTGATACCCGTTGATATGGATGTCGAGGAAATCGGTAACGGCACCATCCACCAGCCGGTCCACAGCATTTCCCAACGCTCCCCCAATGATAAGCCCGATCCAAATAGCTTCAGTCTTGGTCGTGGCGCGCCACAGCCGCATCGACAGATAAGCTGAAATGCCCAAAGCGACAGCGGCGAGCAGCCAGGGCGCCCAGTCGCTCTGCGAACTCAGAAGCCCAAAACTGACCCCGTGATTAAATCCGAGCCTGAAGTCGAAGAATGGCAAAAGGTTTATCAGACCACCTGCTTTTGTGAGCGCCGAAAACATCAACGCTTTGCTGGCCAAATCCAGAGCAAAAACAAAAA
>NZ_ARYL01000170.1 GCF_000685295.1 Hyphomonas oceanitis SCH89 | reverse complement strand
TCATCATTGCGAGGGCGCCTTCGAAGCCGGTCTTGGTTTCGCTGACATATCCGAGTGCGTTTGCCATGGGGGTCTCCTTTTCGTTTCCGTGGCTGTCTTCGAGGGACACCATGTCCCCGTCGACGCCGGACCGCCCGGACGGCGCGGAGCGGGCCTGAACCGGCACGGGCGCAGCAAAGCGGAGCACCGGGCAGGCGCACGAATTTGTCTCGCGAGGAGCCGCAAAGCGGCGGGGAAATTCGTGGGACTGTCCGGTTTCAGGACCGTTTCGTGTCGTCCAGGTCACACGGCAACAGACGGGAACATTGTGTGTTTCGGGGCAAGTGGAAGGGCGAAACAGGCCGCTTTGGCAATCGCACGCGGAGGCCAGAGGAACCCCACAGACGGGCGATTTTTCCAAAGGCGCATCTGCCATGAGCTGCGCCGCGCGCGTACGCAGTCATCCGGTAGAAGCA
>NZ_ARYL01000169.1 GCF_000685295.1 Hyphomonas oceanitis SCH89 | reverse complement strand
CAAATTGCCGCCAGCCTGCTCGATGCGCGCTACCTGAATTTCTGGGAAGACACGACATTTGTGAAGGCGCCCCATACGCGCCAGAAGACAGCCTTTCACCAGGATCTCGCCTATTTCCAGATCGAGGGCGACCAATGCGTGATCGTCTGGATCCCGCTTGACGCTGCAAGCCTGGACAATGGCGTCACCCAATATGTCAGAGGCTCGCACAAGTGGGGCCAGGTCTTCGCGCCGAACGTGTTCGTGTCCCAGACACCTTTCCAGTCATCTCCTGAAGGTCGCTGTCCGGACATAGAATCCGCGCCGGAGGACTATGACATTGTCTCCTTCGCGGTGGAGCCCGGGGATGTCATCATCCATCATGTGATGACGGTCCACGGCGCCGGCGGCAACACGTCCGATAGCTGGCGGCGGGCGGTATCGTTTCGCTATTGCGGAGACCAGGTCCGGTACCTGGACCGGA
>NZ_ARYL01000168.1 GCF_000685295.1 Hyphomonas oceanitis SCH89 | reverse complement strand
ATGAAAAAGACGGTTTGCAAATCCTGATTCCATGTTTTTTTGCTATTTCTGCGCCTGACGCTTCACCATGCGCTCAAACGGGCCAGTAACACACGATTGGACCGAAAGCGATTGGCACCAGGGGCGTCAGGTCAGAACCGGGCCTGAGTAGTCCGTGAAGGCGTGTACATGTTGCCACCTGACGGGTGCAGTTGCGCAAGCACGCATGTGCGCCAAAAGCCATGTGCTTGCCCATGGTGACTGGCAAAAGAAACAGTCATTTTTCTAAATATTTTGCCCGGCTGTCACCTGGTCTTCGGCAATTTCAGCGCCAGCGTTTTCCAGATCAAGAACGCGGCAGGAATGACGAGCAGTGTCAGGATTGTCGCGCTTGTCATGCCGCCAACCATCGGGGCAGCGATACGGCGCATCACTTCTGAGCCTGTACCTGTGCCGAGCATGATTGGAAGGAGGCCGGCTATGACGACAGCAA
>NZ_ARYL01000167.1 GCF_000685295.1 Hyphomonas oceanitis SCH89 | reverse complement strand
AGATATAAGGATGTGCGTACACGCCCATCCAGGTCATTGTCTGCACATCATTTTTTCGTATGCCTTTGCAGGCAATCGATACAGACTGAATGTCGTCATGCTTCTGAATACATGCGCGATTTTCTGTCATACGCCGGAAGAGCCGGTCCGTGAGCGGGCAGGATGATTTTACACCCAGACTGGGCCGCCTGCGCGACCTCGGCGCAGGCAGTATCAGGCGCGGATCTTCAGCCATACGGAAGGTCGCTGCCCGGCTGAATGCGCGTGCCGCTCCGACCGGATTTCGGGGGAGGCATATCGGACGCGGAAATGGCGCCCTTCCGTCTGCCGCGCGGACACCTCGCGGCTTTGCGGCGCGGCACATGCGACGGGTCACCGTGAAAGTGCATATAGCACGGGCAGGGCGCGTCGGTGGCAGGCAGGCCTTTGGCGCGCATGTCCGCTATGTCCAGCGCGACGGGGTCAACCGGGACGGCAGGCAAGGCCAGCTCTATGA
>NZ_ARYL01000166.1 GCF_000685295.1 Hyphomonas oceanitis SCH89 | reverse complement strand
AGATATAAGGATGTGCGTACACGCCCATCCATGTCATTGTCTGCACATCATTTTTTCGTATGCGTTTGCAGGAAATCGATACAGACAGAATTTCTTCATATTGCTGAATTCATGCGCGTTTTTCTGTCATACGCAGGAAGAGCCGGTCCGTGAGCGGGGAGGATGACTTTACACCCAGACTGGGTCGCCTGCGCGATCTCGGCGCCGGGAATATCAGGCGGGGTTCCGCGTCTTTACGAAAGGTCGCTGCCCGGCTGAATGCGAGGGCCACTCCCACCGGATTTCGCGGGAGGAATATAGGACGCGGAAATGGGGCGCTCCCGTCTGCCGCGCGGGCACCACGCGGTTTTGCGGCGCGGCACATGCGACGGGTCACTGTGAAAGTCCATATTGCGCGGGCAGCGCGCGTGGGTGGCAGGCAGGCCTTTGGCGCGCATGTACGCTATGTCCAGCGCGACGGGGTCGACCGGGACGGCAGGCAAGGCCAGCTCTATGA
>NZ_ARYL01000165.1 GCF_000685295.1 Hyphomonas oceanitis SCH89 | reverse complement strand
ATCGCCCGTCTGTGGGGTTCCTCTGGCCTCCGCGTGCGATTGCCAAAGCGGCCTGTTTCGCCCTTCCACTTGCCCCGAAACACACAATGTTCCCGTCTGTTGCCGTGTGACCTGGACGACACGAAACGGTCCTGAAACCGGACAGTCCCACGAATTTCCCCGCCGCTTTGCGGCTCCTCGCGAGACAAATTCGTGCGCCTGCCCGGTGCTCCGCTTTGCTGCGCCCGTGCCGGTTCAGGCCCGCTCCGCGCCGTCCGGGCGGTCCGGCGTCGACGGGGACATGGTGTCCCTCGAAGACAGCCACGGAAACGAAAAGGAGACCCCCATGGCAAACGCACTCGGATATGTCAGCGAAACCAAGACCGGCTTCGAAGGCGCCCTCGCAATGATGAACCTCAACGCCACTATTCGCATCGAGAAGAATGCGGAAAAAGCCGAAGAGGCCCAACCGGACTACCGCATCTTCGCCGGCGAAACCGCGACTGAAATCGGCGGCGGCTGGATGCGCAAGGCGA
>NZ_ARYL01000164.1 GCF_000685295.1 Hyphomonas oceanitis SCH89 | reverse complement strand
CGATGACCGAAGACAGATTGGCTTTATTCGAGCTGATTGACCAGAGCGCAGACAACGATCTGGTGCGCGACATGCTGGCCTTTGCAGCCGGGCGCTTGATGGAGATGGAGGTGGAGGCGCATACGGGCGCGGCTCCCGGTGCCCGCTCCGCGGATCGCAAGACCTACAGGAATGGCTACCGGGAGAGAGCCTGGGACACACGGGCTGGCCGGATCGATCTGGATATCCCGAAGCTGCGCAAGGGCAGCTACTTCCCATCTTTCCTTGAACCGCGCCGAACGGCCGAGAAGGCGCTGACGGCCGTTATCCAGGAAGCCTACATCAAGGGCATCTCGACGCGCGCGGTGGACGACCTGGTCAAGGCGATGGGTGGCACGGGCATATCGAAGAGCCAGGTCAGCCGGCTGTGCGAAGAGATCGACGAGCGTGTACAAGCCTTCCTGAACCGCCCGATCGAAGGCGAGTGGCCTTACCTGTGGATCGACGCCACGTACATCAAAAGCCGGCAGGGCGGACGGATCGTCTCGACCGCTGCCATAGTGGCTGTCGGGGCCA
>NZ_ARYL01000163.1 GCF_000685295.1 Hyphomonas oceanitis SCH89 | reverse complement strand
CGATGACCGAAGACAGATTGGCTTTATTCGAACTGATTGACCAGAGCGCAGACAACGACCTGGTGCGCGATATGCTGGCCTTTGCGGCCGGGCGGATGATGGAGATGGAAGTGGAGGCGCGCACGGGCGCGGCTCCCGGTGCCCGCTCCGCAGATCGCAAGGCTTACAGGAATGGCTACCGGGAGAGAGTCTGGGAAACCCGGGCTGGCCGGATCGATCTCGACATCCCGAAGCTGCGTAAGGGGACCTACTTTCCGTCGTTCCTCGAGCCCCGCCGCACGGCCGAGAAGGCGCTGACGGCTGTCATACAGGAGGCCTACATCAAGGGTATCTCCACACGCGCCGTCGATGACCTGGTCAAGGCGATGGGCGGCACCGGCATCTCGAAGAGCCAGGTCAGCCGGCTCTGTGAGGAGATCGACGAGCGCGTCCAGGCCTTCCTGAACCGCCCTATTGAAGGTGAGTGGCCCTATCTGTGGATCGACGCCACCTACATCAAAAGCCGGCAAGGAGGGCGTATCGTATCGACCGCTGCCATAGTGGCTGTCGGGGCCA
>NZ_ARYL01000162.1 GCF_000685295.1 Hyphomonas oceanitis SCH89 | reverse complement strand
ATTTCGGCCTGTCCGTGGTCAACATCTATTTCGAAGATGGGACGGACGTCTATTTTGCCCGCCAGGTCGTCGGTGAACGTCTCGCTGAGGCGCGCGGCAACATTCCGGACGGGTTTGGTGACCCACAAATGGGACCCATATCGACGGGCCTGGGCATCATTCTCTACTTCAGACTGGATGACACCAGCGGGACGCGGGATCTCGTCGAAATGCGCGAGATCCAGGACTGGATCATCAAGTATCAGCTGCAGACCGTTCCGGGCGTCACCGAAGTGCTCTCGCTTGGCGGCTTCGAAAAGCAATACCAGGTCCGCCTCGATCCGGATGCATTGCTCGCCTATGATATCCAGATTGGCGACGTGATTGGCGCGCTGGAGCGCGGCAACAAGACGGAAGGCGCGCAATTCCTCGAAATTGGCGCGGAGCAGTACACCGTGCGCGGCGTCGGACTGGCCCGGTCGGTCGATGACCTTGCCGAAATCGTTGTCAATGTTGATGACGGACGCCCCGTCCGCGTCCGCGACCTGGGCGAAATCGTCATCGGCGGCGGCGTCCG
>NZ_ARYL01000161.1 GCF_000685295.1 Hyphomonas oceanitis SCH89 | reverse complement strand
GATGGCGACCGGCTCTTTTCGGCTGACTATCCAGTTGTCTGGCCCAAACCCTGGCCCGGATTCAGTCTCGCCGAGGCGTTTGACGCCCTGGATGGCGACCGGGCCGGCAAGGCGTGAGGGGCAGGTGCCTCCCGGACAGGTCTCCGGGCCAGCGATCAGCTCAGGCAGCAGATGCGCCTGTTCCTGCTCGCTCGGGAACAGCTTTTTTGTCTCGCCGTACCCGGAAGGACGTGTATTCTGTGACTGGAGGCAGCATTCATGCCTGGTCTGAATGACATCTGGTCTGCGTCCAGAGGGTCCGGGGTAAGCGCTTGAAGAAACCCAAGCCAACAGGAAAAGCAGCACGGGCCGTGACAGATGTCGACCGCCTTGTGGGGGAGAATGTGCGCCGGTTCAGGAAGGCCCGGGGAATGACGCTCGCCGAGCTCAGTCTCGGGCTCGGCATCAGTCATCAGCAACTCCAGAAGTACGAGACGGGCATGAACCGTCTGAGTGCCGGCATCATTATGGATGTGGCGAAACGGCTCGATGTTTCCCTGGCCGAGCTGTTCGAGACGGGCGTCACCAAACAGGGTCGCTCGCGCTCTGCGG
>NZ_ARYL01000160.1 GCF_000685295.1 Hyphomonas oceanitis SCH89 | reverse complement strand
CGAGCACCAAACGGTATACTAAGGGCGCTCGCACGTATGATGTCCACTTGCGGTAAGTCCAAAAGGCCAGAAAAACCCGCAGCCTTCATACTCTCGCCTGAAAAGGCCCACAGAACGTCACGTATCCAACCACCCGAATCTTCTTCGAATTCCCGTATGGCCGGTGCCAGCGAACCAAAATAGTCCTGATAGAATTGTTGGTCTGGTCCAGCCAATTCTTTATGAATATCTTCTGGAGAGCGTTCACCGAAAGGAGAGCCAGGCAGAGCAATTAGCCCGCGCCCAGAGAAAGGAATTGCAAGCCCCACAACGCCACGGAAGATTTCAGGATGCAACCAGGCCGCTGTCCAGGCAATCATTGTCCCCCAGTCATGTCCAACGACAACGGCACTTGAGGCACCTAACGCCCTGACCACACCCACGATGTCCTCGACAACAGACTTGATCAGATAATATTCGGAGTCCAAGAATTTGGATGATCGCCCATAGCCTCTTAGATCAATGGCAACGGCCTGGTAACCGGCCTCGGCTAAAGCTGAAAGCTGGTGGCGCCACGAATACCAGGACTCCGGAAAGCCGTGAACGAGTATGACTAG
>NZ_ARYL01000159.1 GCF_000685295.1 Hyphomonas oceanitis SCH89 | reverse complement strand
GCATAGGTATATAGCCGAACATCATATTTGAGCGTTATGCGCTCGCCAGCCACAGTGACAGCTCGCATTGTCGGCGCGATCAGCGCCTGGGCAATATAGTTTCCAGCCAGAATATCCGCCCAGACCCGTTTGGTCAGCTTGTCACCGCGATATGTCGCCCGACTGCCGAAGCCAGCAGCGGGTTTGAAGAAATATCCTCGTCGGTCGGTCCAGAGTTCGTCGGCGACATCTTCTGTGACGCGCCTTGTACCAGGAATCTTCGAGAGAACGGCCCGATGAACCGCGTCGGCGCTCCAGGACTCAAGCAGATCTGCATCGCTTAGCCAGATCAGGTTTTGCTTGTCGGCATAGAGCGCGTGATGGCGGGGCGCCGGACTGACAATCGCCGCGTCCGTCAGGAGTGCGGCGCGCAAGTGAGCGTTTCCAGGCTCAGACAGATCAAAATCCGTGAGCCTGTTATAGACCATGTCGATCGTCCTGCCGCCGGAGGTCAGAACACCATTCTCGAAAGTCAGCGCCTCGGGACCAAGGATCAGGGTTTCGATGCCATTGCGCGTCAGTAAATCCCGGGCGAGCAACATGTCTGGATAGAGGTATTG
>NZ_ARYL01000158.1 GCF_000685295.1 Hyphomonas oceanitis SCH89 | reverse complement strand
CGCCAACGCGCTTCAGCTTGCCACCGCAATCCTCACACGCTTCGCCTGTCTCAAGCACCTGTTCGATCCTTGGCAGATGATCCGGCAGCGGCTTGCGGACCGGCTTGTCCTTCGAGGCAGGCTCTGGCGCGCCAGCGGGAACCTCTGTGCTGCGGGTGATCTCCAGGTCTTCCAGCATCAGCTGGAGCTGCTGGAGGCCTTCGGCCGATGATCCGAACCGATGACGGGCCATCCCTGATAACTGGAGCTTCAGCTTCTCGATCAGCAGGTCCCGGCCACGCAGCTCGACACGATGCCGGTTGATCTCGACATGCGCGTCGCGCAGCATCGCCTTCAACGCTTCGACATCATCGGGAAGATCAGCCACATCCGACATAGGCAGGAATCTACCCTGCTTCGCCTCGCCAGTGAATCCCGAAAATCGCGTCACCCTGTCGTCAGCGGCCGCCATGTCTGCTTCGTGATCCGCCAGTCGATCCCTTCAAGCAGCATCGACAGCTGCGCCTGGCTGAGGTGTACCTTGCCATCCTTCGCCGCTGGCCACACAAACCGGCCACGCTCAAGGCGCTTGGCAAAAAGGCACGCGCCCTGGCCGTCCCACCAGATGATCTTCA
>NZ_ARYL01000157.1 GCF_000685295.1 Hyphomonas oceanitis SCH89 | reverse complement strand
TGCGCGTTGCGATGATCGGTACAGGCTATGTTGGCCTTGTCTCAGGTGCTTGTTTTGCGGATTTCGGACACATCGTGACATGTGTGGACAAGGACGCCTCGAAGATCGAGCGCCTGAAGAATGGCATCATGCCAATCTATGAGCCGGGGCTCGACGCACTCGTCGCAAGCAATGTCGAGGAAGAGCGCCTGTTCTTCACGACTGAAGCGGCCGAGGCCATCAAAGACGCCGACGCCGTGTTCATCGCGGTTGGCACGCCTTCGCGGCGCGGTGACGGCCATGCAGACCTCTCTTATGTCTATGCGGCGGCTGAAGAGATCGCCGGCCTGATGAATGGGTTCACTGTGGTCGTGACGAAATCGACAGTCCCGGTGGGGACTGGCGACGAAGTCGAGGAGATCATCCGAAAGGTCCGTCCAGACGCCGACTTTGCCGTTGTCTCGAACCCCGAATTCCTGCGCGAGGGCGCAGCGATCAAGGACTTCAAGATTCCGGATCGCGTTGTCGTTGGCACCGAGGATGAGCGCGCTCGTCAGCTTATGCACGAACTCTATCGTCCGCTCTTCCTGAACGAGACACCAATCCTGTTCACGGATCGGCGCACCTCGGAACTGATCAAGTATG
>NZ_ARYL01000156.1 GCF_000685295.1 Hyphomonas oceanitis SCH89 | reverse complement strand
TGCGCGTTGCGATGATCGGTACAGGCTATGTGGGCCTGGTTTCGGGTGCTTGTTTTGCGGACTTCGGTCACATCGTGACCTGCGTCGACAAGGATGCCTCGAAGATCGAGCGCCTGAAGAACGGCATCATGCCTATCTACGAGCCGGGTCTCGACGCACTTGTCGCCAGCAATGTTGAGGAAGAGCGCCTGTTCTTCACGACCGAGGCCGCCGAAGCCATCAAGGATGCAGACGCCGTCTTTATTGCAGTCGGCACGCCTTCACGGCGCGGCGACGGACATGCAGACCTCTCCTATGTCTATGCGGCGGCTGAAGAGATTGCCGGCCTGATGGACGGCTTTACGGTTGTTGTAACGAAATCGACTGTTCCGGTTGGCACGGGAGACGAGGTTGAGGAGATCATCCGCAAGGCCCGGCCCGACGGAGACTTTGCTGTTGTTTCCAATCCTGAATTCCTGCGCGAAGGCGCTGCGATCAAGGACTTCAAGATTCCGGACCGCGTGGTCGTCGGCACCGAGGATGAGCGCGCCCGCCAGCTGATGCGCGAGCTTTATCGCCCCCTCTTCCTGAACGAGACGCCCATCCTGTTCACTGATCGGCGCACCTCGGAACTGATCAAGTATG
>NZ_ARYL01000155.1 GCF_000685295.1 Hyphomonas oceanitis SCH89 | reverse complement strand
CGTTGGGGTTGCCGCAAAGACCCGGTAGCCTCGCGCGTTCGCGACACGCAGCCGCCAGTCAGCCGCTGTATCGGCGATACCTGCCAGCTGCATATCGTCCTGGAGTGTCACGGCATCGGCAACACGTTTGCCGATGACACCGTAACCGTTTACGGCGACCCGGATTGACTTGTCATGCATGCTCCTGCTCCTTCGGTGACAGATTTTGCTGCGTTGCGACCAGATTTTGTGGCACGCCTTTCAGATACGTCTTGATGTTCTCGAGTGTGGTCTCGGCAATTCGGGCGATGGCTTCTTGCGTATTGAAAGCGGAGTGAGGCGTCACGATCACATTGGGCATCCGCAGTAGAACCTGGTCGGCAACCAGGGTGCGCAGATCATGTCCGTCGCAATCAACCGAACAGATCAGCTCTGCCTCTTCGCGAAGCATGGGTTCATCAGGCAGGACGTCAAGTCCGGCGGCAGACACCTTTCCGCTTTTCAACGCCTTGATCAGCTCCTGGGTATCGATCACGTCGCCGCGCGCCGTGTTGATGATTACGACACCATCTTTCATTCGCTTGAAGGCGTCTGCAGACACAAGATGACGGGTCCGGGGTGTGGACGGCACGTGCAGGGATATTATATCGGCGGTCGTTAGGAGGTCGTCAAAA
>NZ_ARYL01000154.1 GCF_000685295.1 Hyphomonas oceanitis SCH89 | reverse complement strand
GTCAGGTAGGAATTGGCATTGTCGCCATCTCTTGCTGTCGCGACCTTCTCCAGGGCTTCGTGACTGACACCGGCAGCGTGCAGCTCGTTTTCGGCCGCATCACTCGCGGCTTTCGCGGCTTCAAATTCCGCACGGGCTGCCTGGACATCGGCTTCGGATGTGATCTTGTCGGCCCAGAGTTGTTCCTCGCGCGCGAGGGCCTGAGCGGCCAGGGCCTTGCCAGTTTCACCTTTCTGCCAGGCGGCTTTCAGGCCCGCGAGATCGCGACTGGAAATCAGTGCCAGCGTTTGGCCCCGCTTCACATGATCGCCTTCGCTGGCATAGAGCTTTGCGACCACGCCGCTGACCTTGGGTGAGACATTCGCCACCCTGTCTGCGTCGAACCTTATTTCCGCTGGAAGGCTGAGCGACTGGCCGATTTCGGCCAATTTCGCTTCACTGAGTTCAATGCCCGCTTCGCGCGCTTCTGCTTCGGTCAGATTGACGACATCGTCTTCGTCTTCGCCGTGTTCGTCGTGAGTATCGTTTCCTTCGGAGTCCTTCTCATTGTCGGCGGCCGAGAATGCCTCATACGGGGTGTGCCCGTGCGTGTCATTTACGGCCGAAGCGACGGCGCTGGTTTTGCCGTCTACCGCTGAAGTCTCGCCACAGGCAGACAGCA
>NZ_ARYL01000153.1 GCF_000685295.1 Hyphomonas oceanitis SCH89 | reverse complement strand
GCATCCTCATCGACGATCGCCACCGTGTCCGGGCGGCCTTCTCGACCTGCCGCCTGCCATTCTGCGATGAAACTCTCCGCCAGGCGTGTATCGATCGCGTCTGAACTTGTGAGGCGCGCATCCCCGCAAGCCATTGCATGTTCTGCGACGGCACGCTGGAGCGCGCTGACCAGGAAAGCCCCACCCGCATTCGTGTTGACCTCAATGAGCTTCGGCCCGTCTTCAGAGATGTGAAAATCATACCCCATGAACAGACCGCGCGTGCCCGTCTGAACGCCGGTAATCCTGTCGCTTGACCGAGCCAGCGCCGCGTCCTGAAACGGCGCAAGTGCGGCAACCGCTTCAATTGCCGCCACCTGGGCCTGCATTGCGGCCAGGTCTGCAGGCGAGACGAACACAGCGGTAGCGGCGAACAGGTTTGGCCGCGCGGCCAGCAGCGCGCCGAGTTCATGATTGCCGGCATGCTCCAAAATAGCTGCATCAAGTTCCGCCCTGCCAAGCGTCATACAAAAGCAGGACTGGTTGAGGGCGATCAGGTCGGTGGCGCCGTCAAGTTCGCAGGTCTCATCGCACCTCATGGCGAATCCTTTCTGGGCGATGATCTGCGTCTGCAGATGCAACCCGTTTCCTGCTTATAGGCGCCGGTCCAGGCGCGGGGAAG
>NZ_ARYL01000152.1 GCF_000685295.1 Hyphomonas oceanitis SCH89 | reverse complement strand
GGCGCCCTTTACCAGGGCACATGCGCGCTCAAGATCAGGCGCCATGAAGCGGTCAATATCCAGAGGCATGATCGATTGACGAATTGCTCTGACGACATTCTGCAAGGCCGGGCTGGTCTTCAGCGGCGCACGAAACTCGACGCCCTGCGCGCCGCAAAGAAACTCCACAGCCAGGATCATGCTGAGATTCTGGTTCATCCGGACCAGCCGCCTCGCACCGTGCGCCGCCATGGAAACGTGGTCTTCCTGGTTCGCAGATGTCGGCGTGGAATCGGTGGAACAGGGATTGGCCAGGTGCTTGTTTTCGCTCATCAGGGCGGCGGTCGTCACTTCGGCAATCATCATGCCCGAATTGAGACCCGGAGCCGAGGTCAGGAAGGGCGGCAGGTCAAAGGACAAGGTCGGATCCACCATCACCGCTACGCGCCGTTGCGCGATGGCGCCGATTTCCGCGATGGCCAGAGCAATCAGGTCCGCCGCGAAGGCAACCGGCTCGGCATGAAAATTCCCGCCGGACACAATCTCGCCCCGCTCCACGAGCACGAGCGGGTTGTCCGATACGGCGTTCGCCTCAATCTCCAGGGTTCGCCCCGCGCTGTCCAGCAGGTCAAGAGCTGCCCCCGTCACCTGTGGCTGGCACCTTATGCAGTAAGGATCCTGAAC
>NZ_ARYL01000151.1 GCF_000685295.1 Hyphomonas oceanitis SCH89 | reverse complement strand
TGAGGAGACGGGGCGGACCATCCCATTAAACCGCGCACGCGGCTGAGCAGGAACGTGCCGACGTCCTGCTTGGGCGCGAGACCTGGTTCGACGGCCAGCTTGATCTCGATCCGGAGCGGCTTGTCTTCCTTGATGAGACGGGCGCATCGACAAAGATGGCGCGCATGCGCGGCCGGGCGCTGCGGGGCGAGCGCTGCCGGGCGCCAGTGCCGCACGGACACTGGAAGACAACCACCTTTGTCGGCGCCCTGCGCCTTGGCGGCATGACGGCACCGATGGTGCTCGACGGGCCGATGAATGGCGATGCCTTCCTAGCCTATGTCAAGCAGGTCTTGGTGCCCACGCTCGCCCCCGGGGACATCGTCGTGATGGATAATCTTCCGGCCCACAAACCCGCCGCTGTCCGAGCCGCTATCGAAGCCGCCGGGGCAAGCCTGCGCTACTTGCCGCCTTACAGCCCCGACTTCAATCCCATCGAGCTTGCGTTCTCCAAGCTCAAAGCCTTCCTCAAGAAAACGGCTGCCCGAACAATCAGCGCACTCTGGGCCGCCATCGCAGAGGCCGTATCCCGCTTCGCACCCGCCGAATGCCTCAACTTCTTCAAAGCGTGCGGCTATGACTATGATTGAGCTGAATCTGCTCTAGCCTTCCTTGTCCGGACTTTCCAAAATCA
>NZ_ARYL01000150.1 GCF_000685295.1 Hyphomonas oceanitis SCH89 | reverse complement strand
CTTCTGTCTCAAAATACCTGACGACGAACAACGCACAGTACTGTCCGGGCGTTATTGTGAACTCAAAGGCCAGCCGCTCGCTATACTCGATATTACCTTTGACAGTATAGAAACATATTTTGCGCGACTCTCGTACGGAGCGCGCAAGGATATGCGCCGCAAACTTCGCACACGATCGGGCATCCGACTGGAACGACGGAATGACATCACGGATGTTATCGACACGATTATGAACCTCTACGCCGAGACACTCGCGCGCGCGGACATGCAGCTTGAGGAGCTGACAGCCAATTATTTCGAAGGTGTCCTGAGATGCATGCCTGGTCGAGCGCAATGTGTGCTCTACTATCATGGCGATGAGCTGCTAGCGGCAAATCTTGTAATTGAAGATTCAGGAGTCCTGCTCGACAAGTTTTTGTGCATGAAGAACTTCGAAGGACGAAAGCATAACATATATTTCCTCAGCTGGCTGACGAACGTAGAGTACTGTCTTCAAAAACAGATAACTTCTTATAAGACCGGGCAATCTGGATACTCCACAAAGATTCGGCTCGGTAGCCGTCTTGAGCCGACGCAGATGTACTTTCGTCATCGAAACCCTGCTATAAACCTGCTACTGTCAGCCCTTGCGCCAATTCTTTCAAAAGTGTTCGTCGTCAGGTATTTTGAGACAGAAG
>NZ_ARYL01000149.1 GCF_000685295.1 Hyphomonas oceanitis SCH89 | reverse complement strand
CCCAGCTCGTCCGTCTCGCCGATCAATCGGCAGACCTGGCGGACACCCTCAGCGAAACCGTTGGTAAACGGGTGGACGCAGGCGCGGCAGCACCGCCCGAACTTTCCCGGGCGAAAGCTGATGCTGCGGCCCTGCGCGCAGTGGCCGCACAGACGCGCGGTGACATGGAAGCCCTTCGCTACGATCTCAGCGCATTGTGGGGAAGCGCCGATCCGGTCTTCGAGGCACCTGTCCTGCCAATGACGGCGCCCACCATCCCCGGTGCGACCAACCTGGCACAACACCCCGCCATCAAAGTGGCCGAATCGGGCATCATCGCGCGGCAGGCAGAGCAGGATCTGGCGCGCGCGCAAGGGATTCCTGATCTTACGCTAAGTGCCGGCATGCGGCAGTTTGAGCAAACGGGCGATACCGCCTTCCTTCTCGGCGTCAGCGTTCCTGTCCCCCTGTTTGACCGCAACCGGGACGCAACCCGCGCCGCTGGTTACAGGATCGATGCTGGCCGCGCCGACCGGGTGGCTGTGGAGGCAAGATTGCTTGCCAGTCAACGCGCGTCGGTCGCTCAGGTCCGCGCGGCCCAGGAACGCCTGGCCCTCCTTGAGAACGATGCCCTGCCCTCTGCTAGGGCGGCCTATGAAGCATCCGTCCAAGGCTATGCCGCAGGCAAGTTCGATCTCACTTCGACCCTCGATG
>NZ_ARYL01000148.1 GCF_000685295.1 Hyphomonas oceanitis SCH89 | reverse complement strand
GCAGAGCGCCAATTGTCGTCAAAATGATCGCTACCGATCCCGGCACAAGATAGTTGCGGCTCGATATTTCCGGATTGAACCAGACTTGCGGCTGAAGCTGCACGCCCGGCGGCAGGGCCGGGCGTCCCCGCCTGATCCATTCCTGTTCCAGCCAGTTACCCCACAAAAGCTCAACATATCCGCTGACGAGATAGGCGGTATTCGGATCGCTCCCGTCAACGATAACCTGGACGGGTGCGCTGTCCGCGCGAAACGCCTTCGCAGAAAAATCGGCAGGCAGGACGATCAAACCACCTATCTTGCCAAGCGACAGATCTCTCTCAAACAGGCGTCGATCGGGTCCGACCTCGACCTCGAACAAGGTCGAGTTTTCAAGAGCCGCCTGAAAACTCGCCGTCTCCGATGATTGCTGCTCCACCACAAGCGCGACGTCGAGTTCGCGTGGATCGAAGGTCACGCCATATCCAAACAGGAATAGAAGCAAAAGCGGCATCACACCCGCGATCAGAACCGAACTTGGATCGCGCAGAACCTGGCGGGTCTCCTTGGTGATCAAACCCGTCAGGCGCCGCCATTTGTGCGAGAAAGGTGCGTGCGGTGTCATGCCGCTTCGCGCTCCCGATCGCTTTGTTCGACAAGCGCGATAAAGGCATCCTCTAGCGTGGGGTCTTCCAGACCATGGGCGCGGGCGCTCTCCTTCAGATCG
>NZ_ARYL01000147.1 GCF_000685295.1 Hyphomonas oceanitis SCH89 | reverse complement strand
CAAATCTCGCCAACCCTGATGATGTGCGCATTGCGATGACGACATACGACACGGCGGTGAATGCTGGCACATATTTCAAGGCGGTGACGAACAAGAACGAGAAGCGCACGATATCGGCAACGTATTGCAGCAAGTATCGGGGAAACGGTACATGCAAAAAATGGAAAACAGCCACCACTTATGTCGATAGTTCCTGCGTGCAGGAACGCGTCGGCTCGCAGGCATTTACAGATGCCGATCCGGGCCCGAATGCCTGGCTGGAGGCGCGCGACCCGGAATATGTTTACGACTCATATAGAAGGAGATGGAGCTGGACATCCATTCCCGATTGCAATGATTTCGGTCCATTGCCGCTGACGCATAACAAGTCTGCCCTGAAGTCCTATATCAATTCGCTGGACGATTATGGCAGCACAGCCGGACACATGGGTGTGGCGTGGGGCTGGTACCTGCTCGCTCCAACCTGGAATTCTGTATGGCCGACAGGTTCGAATGCTCTGCCGTATGATGAGCCGGATGCCGCCAAGGCCATGATCATGATGACCGATGGTGAGTTCAACAAGTATTTCTCAAGCGGTCAGGGCGACTCCTTCGATCAGGCGAAGAAGCAGTGTGACGCCGCGAAGGAAAAGGGTGTCGTGATCTATACGGTGGCCTTCAAGGCCCCCAAGCAGGGTAGGGACATCCTCAGCTATTGTGCCAGTTCGTCAGATT
>NZ_ARYL01000146.1 GCF_000685295.1 Hyphomonas oceanitis SCH89 | reverse complement strand
TAACCGGGCTTCCGGTTTCGGTTCCCGCCACAGTCGGGTTCATCGCCCTGTTCGGGATCGCCCTCGGAAACGGCATGGTGCTCGTTAGTTTCATGGATGATTTTGCGCGGGCTGGCCGAAACCTCGATGATCTCGCCATCGAGGCGGCGGGTCTTCGGGCGCGACCTGTTCTGATGACGGCGATGACGACAGCGCTTGGACTTGCCCCCCTGCTCTTCGCGACAGGAGTCGGGGCCGAAGTGCAACGGCCGCTAGCAACTGTCGTGACAGGCGGGCTGGTTTCGTCGACCTTGCTCACCCTGCTGGTGATGCCTGCGCTGCATCGCTGGTTCGCTCCGAAGCCGGAAAGCCATCACTCGCTTCTGGAGTCCGAACACGTCCATCCTGCCGTGACGGTGTGAGCCCCCGGGCCGTGGGCGGGTATTCCGCCCACGGCGCAAGGCCAGATAGGAGACCCAATTGACCTCGCCAAACGAACATGATCACGACCGCAAGGAGACCAGCCATGGTCACGCGCATGATGGCTGGCTGAACCAGCTCCTTGGAGGCCGGGCAGAACTGGTCTTTGCCCTCGCGTGTGGCACGTGTCTGCTTGTGGGCTGGCTTGGGCCGAAACTGGGTTTTGTGCCGGAGAACACTGGATTTCTATTCTTGCTCGCCTCGTATGGCTTTGGCGGTTATTTTACTTTGCGCGAAGCGGTCGGCAGCATTCTCAAAGG
>NZ_ARYL01000145.1 GCF_000685295.1 Hyphomonas oceanitis SCH89 | reverse complement strand
GGACATTGCGTCAGCCCCCGAACATCGCGGCAAGGGGCGAGCGCTGATCATTGCGGCTGATACGGACGATCGTCTGGTTTTTTGTGCCGAGCCGGAGTTCAGCGGCGCGGAACAGGCGGTCGACAACATAATAATTGCCACGCACGCGATAGTTCACAAGTTCAGCCTCGCTTCTCGGCCCCAGGACGAACAAGGGCGGCATGTCTGTCGTCGCGATATCACCCGGCATCTGGATGAACACCTGACGCCCGTCATCGAAAACACGGACAGGCTTCCAGCCCGGACTGTCGCCGGTCAGGCGATAGTCGAAGTTCAGGCCTTCCAGCGTCAAGCCGCTTGTGATCGATGCGGCCTCGCGCGCAATCGCGCGGTCGTTGCGGGCGGTGAGGCCTGCCAGCTCATCGGCGGGATAGCGCCAGGACAGGGCGGCCATATAGCCATCCGCCTGGCTTTCGAGTTCCAGATGATAGGTCCGCCGGTCCGTGGCGATCATGAGATTGGTGCGAATGCCCGCATTGATGGGCTTGACGAGGACATGCGCGCGGGCCGTCGGGCCAGATCCGGAGACCGTATCGCCAACCACCCAGCGCACCGTGTCGCCGGCCGAAACTGAAACCAGCTCCTCGCCCGGCTGGAGCGCGATGTCGGAGACCTGTCCGGGACTGGCATAGAGCCTGTAGAGCGCGCCTTCGGTATAGGGATAGACCTGGATCGCGTTCACATAGCCATCGACCGAGGGTTCAATGAGGGCGC
>NZ_ARYL01000144.1 GCF_000685295.1 Hyphomonas oceanitis SCH89 | reverse complement strand
GCCATCGCCTACACCCTGATCGAGACCGCCAGGCTCAATGACGTGGATCCACAAGCCTGGCTCACGCATATCCTGTCCCGGATAGCCGATCATCCGATCAACCGCGTCGCAGATCTCGCGCCCTGGAACTTCCCCGATCGCAGCGCCCGGGATAATCTCGTGGCATGATTGACGCCGCCCGCCTCCGGATCACGCTTCACGACCTCAACCCGGCGCCATGGCGCGAGATCGAAGTTCCGCTTTCGATGTCGTTGAAAAAACTTCACGACGCGATCCAGGCCGCGTTTCTCTGGCAGGACTATCACCTCTGGGAGTTCGAGATCGGCGATAAGCGCTACGGCATGCCCTTTGACGACGATCCGGACATGAAGGTCCACAAGGCCAGCATCGCAAAGCTCACACGGCTCAAAAGCATGAAGGGCGAGAGCTTCCTCTACACCTATGACTTCGGTGACAACTGGGAACACCGCATCGATGTTCTGGACGTCTTCGAAGCCGAAACTGGCGCGCGCCTGCCAAGGTTCATCGAAGGGGAGTACAGGACACCGCCTGAAGATGTCGGCGGTCCTCATGGATTCGAGATGTTCCTCGAGGCCATCTCTGACCCTTCGCATGAAGAACACGATCAAATGCTCAACTGGTATGGCCGGAAGTTCGATCCCCAGAATATCGACCGGCAAACCGTTCGCCTGTGGTTTGGAAGTCTCGCAAAGGCCAGGCCGGCGAAGAAGTGATCAAGGGCGCTCAGGCCGGACGCTTACG
>NZ_ARYL01000143.1 GCF_000685295.1 Hyphomonas oceanitis SCH89 | reverse complement strand
AAGGCCACAATCAAGTCCGGCCACCGTGTTGAGGACAGCGCCACGAGACCCGCCGCGACAATCACAGCAACATTTCCAATCGCATCGTTGCGGGAAAAAAGCCAAACAGCGCGCATATTGGCATCGCCGTCACGGTATGGCAGCAGCGGCAGGACGGCAATAACATTGATAACCAGCGCAACCACAGCAAATAGACCCATCAATCCCGCCTCGACGGGTGTGTCGGTCATGGCTTTCAGAATAGTGGACACAATAACCCAAAACCCCAGCAGACCGAGGAACACACCCTGAATAAGCGCAGACCTTGCCCGCCACACGAGCGACCAGCCTATCGCAAGCAGGCCCAGAAACGTAATTGATCCATCCCCGAGAAAATCCAGCGCATCCGCTTTCAGCGCCTGTGAATTGGCCAGAAATCCGCCAAACAGTTCGATGACGCCATATACGACATTGAGAATAACCACGATCAATAGGGCCCGTCGGTAGCCGGGAGACCGGATCAGGTTTTCATTCACGCCGCAGCACTCGTCCTCGTCAGCCACAAATCATCCTCATTTTGTCAGTTAGCACTGCAACATTCCAGCTAGTTCCGAAGATCGCGCCGCGCGAGTTCGCTGCTAATTGTTCTCTCGAGCCCTTTATAAATGCTCTAGTGACTAGAGGTACAAGGAGAAAAACATGGCAGATCAAAGACGCGCGATAGGGCAGCTGTCAAAAGCGGCTGGCGTGAAGGTGACAACAATCCGCTACTACGAATCCATCGGTCTG
>NZ_ARYL01000142.1 GCF_000685295.1 Hyphomonas oceanitis SCH89 | reverse complement strand
AGGCCTTCGGTTTCGGTAAAGACCTGAACCAGGGAGGGGGTGACGTCCGGAAAGGCATCCACGGGCAAGGCCCGGAAGGCGAACAGGCCGCCAAGCGTCATGGCGAGTGCCGCGATGGCTGCCAGGAGGCGGCCCCCGGCGATACGGTGCATAAAATTGATCATGTCTGTTGGTCCTAGTGTCCGTGTCCATCGCCAAAGGCGTCTTTTTCAAGCTGGGCCTTGAGGGTGAAGCCCCCTTGCGAGACAAAGGTCTCGCCGACCGCCAGGCCCGAACGAATTTCGACAAAGCCGCCGGCCGCTGCACCGATCATCACTGGCCTGGGTGCGAAACCGCCTTCAACGGGAACGAATATTGACGGTTTGTCTTCGACAATCTGGACAGCTGTTTGCGGGACCCGCACCACGGGGCTTGCATTGCCGACACTGAGATCAGCCGTGACAAACTGGCCAGGCGTCAGACGGCCATCTGCATTGTCCACAATCACTCGTGCCGTCGCGGTGCGAGAGGTTTCATTGATGACGGGAAGCACGAAAGCGACAGTCGATAGCGCCAGGACATTTCCTGCGTCGGTCTTCAGCGCGACAGGTGCGCCAATACGTATACGACCAATGTCCTGTTTGTAGACGGCGATGTCTGCCCAGACCACGCTGTCATCCGCGATCGTGAAGAGCGTGTCGGCGCCGGCGTCTCCCGCGGCAACAGTCTCGCCAAGAGTCACTGCGCGCCGGACAATCGTTCCAGCGATCGGCGCAGTCAGGTAGGAATTGGCATTGTCGCCATCTC
>NZ_ARYL01000141.1 GCF_000685295.1 Hyphomonas oceanitis SCH89 | reverse complement strand
GAGATGGCGACAATGCCAATTCCTACCTGACCGCGCCGATTTCCGGAACGATTGTCCGGCGCGCAGTCACGCTTGGCCAGACGGTCGCCGCGGGAGATGCCGGCGCCGACACGCTCTTCACGATCGCGGATGACAGCGTGGTCTGGGCAGACATCGCCGTCTACAAACAGGACATTGGTCGTATACGTATTGGCGCACCTGTCGCGCTGAAGACCGACGCAGGAAATGTCCTGGCGCTATCGACTGTCGCTTTCGTGCTTCCCGTCATCAATGAAACCTCTCGCACCGCGACGGCACGGGTGATTGTGGCCAATACCGATGGCAGCCTGACGCCCGGCCAGTTTGTGACGGCCGATCTCA
The DNA here is from genome assembly GCF_000685295.1 of Hyphomonas oceanitis SCH89. Lineage (GTDB taxonomy): Bacteria > Pseudomonadota > Alphaproteobacteria > Caulobacterales > Hyphomonadaceae > Hyphomonas > Hyphomonas oceanitis. The sequence goes on along the minus strand of NZ_ARYL01000141.1, from coordinate 431 downwards.
GTGTCGGCAATGCAAGCCCCGTGGTGCGGGTCCCGCAAACAGCCGTCCAGATTGTCGAGGACAAACCGTCGATCTTTGTTCCCGTTGAAGGCGGTTTCGCCCCAAAGCCCGTGATGATCGGTGCAACGGCCGGCGGCTTTGTCGAAATTCGTTCAGGCCTGGCGGTCGGCGAGACCTTTGTCTCGCAAGGGGGTTTCACCCTCAAGGCCCAGCTTGAAAAAGACGCCTTTGGCGATGGACACGGACATTAGGACCAACAGACATGACCAATTTTATGCACCGTATCGCCGGGGGCCGCCTCCTGGCAGCCATCGCGGCACTCGCCATGACGCTCGGCGGCCTGTTCGCCTTCCGGGCCCTGCCCGTGGACGCCTTTCCGGACGTCACGCCCTCCCTGGTCCAGGTCTTTACCGAAACCGAAGGCCTCGCCC
>NZ_ARYL01000140.1 GCF_000685295.1 Hyphomonas oceanitis SCH89 | reverse complement strand
CGGAAGCAGCCGATACCAAGCCTGAAATGTCCGGGCCACTCGCACAATATATCGGTCTGCACCGCCATGGCGCAGCGCGTGCGACTTTGCTTGGACACCCTGGAATCGCCCTCCGGCTGATGGTGGCGCATGCCATTGTCGGCTCGGCCCTGTGGGCTGTCAGACGGCATGAATTCCTTGCCCGAAAGGAAGACATTCAGGACAGCGTCGATGCATCTCGTGCCGCCGCAGAAATGAACACAGCCGGGGACCATGTCCGCAGCCTGTTTGAGGCCCACGGGCTGGCATCCCTGCGCGCGAACGGGGACGCCTATCACCTCAGCGAGGTCTTTGCGGCGCTGCTCGGAATGGATGATGCGGAAACCTTGACCGTGCTAGCCTTCGTGATGGCGGATACGCTGGAGGCGGGCGGCCCGATTGTGGAAGCCGTCGCTGTCGCCACCGAAACCGACATGGCCGCCTACTGGAAGCCGGACCCTGTCTTCCTTGATCTCGTCCGGGACAAGCGCGCCATCAATACCATGGTGGCAGACATCGCGTCTCCAACGACGGCGAAGGCAGCGCTCACGGACACGGGCAAGGCGCAAAAGAACCTGATCTGGAACCGGATCGCAGGCGAAGGGTGCGAGGCCAATCCGGATTGGCGTCCGGGATGGATGCAGGTGCCGCCGACGCGCCTTGTTGAGGGTGCAGGGTCGCCGCCAGCAGATGCATGGGCACGGATCGCCAGCCTGTTTACGTCAGACGAGGACGAAATGTGTCCCGAAGACCAACCTGTCGCAGAGCAAGATGCCGCCTGACATATTGCGGTCTCCTGTCGATAGAAGTGCAAGCCGTCCGGCAGTATGTCGGGCGGCTTTTCCGCA
>NZ_ARYL01000139.1 GCF_000685295.1 Hyphomonas oceanitis SCH89 | reverse complement strand
TCTGGTGGATCACCCCTGTGGGGCAGGCCATTGGTCGTATTCTCTGTTATCATTCGATAGGGCAGTCGGAATGGGGCGTTAATGACGTCACCCCAGAGCAATTTCGACGACAGCTCGAGACAGCACTGGATGCCGGATTTAATTTTGTTCCTGCCAGCGAGATTGTTCGGACAGGCGGAGGGCCAAAAGATCTCGCAATCACGTTTGATGACGGGCTCAAGACCGTACTGACCAATGCGGCTCCGGTCTTGAAGGACCTTGACTTGCCGTGGATGTTTTTTCCGGTTTCTGATTGGTCAGATGGTCGCCATACATTTTCCGAAGATACCGTCCTTTCTTGGCATGACATTGAGACACTTCTCGCGACAGGAGCGGAAATGGGGAGCCACTCCGCGACTCATCCGCAGTTCAATCATATCGAAGTAAATCAAATGGTGGATGAGCTGGCGGGGTCGAGGGAGCTGTTTGCGAAACGTCTGGGGTTCGCACCGGAGACGTTTGCCATCCCATTCGGCCAGTCGGGCAATTGGTCGGAAGAGGCGCGTAAGCTGGCGCAGGAGGCCGGATACTCTACCGTCTATGCTCAGGCTGAAGAGACGCGGCCTCAGAATACAGTCGCTCGCACATTCGTGACCAAATACGACGGCGACTTCATCTTCAATGCTCTCCTAAAGGGCAAATTCGATTCATGGGAGGAGTGGTTCTGATGAGTCGCGACGCAAAATCCAACTTATCTGCAAATGCGGCTGAGTTGCTGACAAAACAAGCTGACGCAATAACGTTTTGCCTTGACCATTATATTCCTGGTGATCGTCCGGTTGCTCTTTTGCTATTTCCGCTGGATGACAATGTCGGCAATCACATGATGTGGC
>NZ_ARYL01000138.1 GCF_000685295.1 Hyphomonas oceanitis SCH89 | reverse complement strand
CGCGCGCGTACGCAGTCATCCGGTAGAAGCAGGCGGAAAAGCCGCCCGGCATATTGCCGGACGGCTTCTGATTCCACGGACAAGGAGACCGCAATCTGTCAGGCGGCATCCTGCGCTGCGGCAGGCTGGTCTTCGGGAGAAACGTCGCCGTCATCTGACGTGAACAGGCTGGCGATCCGGGCCCATGCATCGGCTGGCGGCGACCCCGCAGCCTCGACAAGGCGTGTCGGCGGCACCCGCATCCATCCCGGACGCCAGCCCGGATTGGCCTTACACCCTTCGCCCACGATCCGGTTCCAGATGAGGTCCTTCTGGGCTTTGCCCGTGTCGGTTAGGGCTGCTTTCGCCGTGGAGGGTGATGCGATCTCTGCCACCATGGCATTGATGGCGCGCTTGTCGCGGACGAGATCAAGGAAGACAGGTTCCGGCTTCCAGTAGGCGGCCATGTCCGTTTCGGTGGCGACAGCGACGGCTTCAACGATTACGCCGCCCGCTTCCATCGTATCCGCCATAATATAAGTCAGCACGCTCAGGGCCTCTGTGTCGTCCATTCCGAGCAGCGCTGCAAAGACGTCACTGAGGTGATAGTCATCGCCATTCGCGCGCAGGGATGCCAGCCCATGGGCTTCGAACAGGCTGCGGACATGATCTCCGGCCGCGTTCATCTCAGCTGTGGCGCGGGAGCCATCCACGCTCGCCTGAATGTCTTCCTTTCTGGCGAGGAAGTCGTGCCGCCTGACGGTCCACAGGGAGGACCCGACCATGGCGTGAGCGATCATCAGCCGGAGAGCGATTCCGGGGTGACCCAGTAATGTGGCGCGCGCCGCGCCATGGCGGTGCAGGCCGATATATTGTGCGAGCGGTCCTGACATTTCAGGCTTGGTATCGGCTGCTTCCG
>NZ_ARYL01000137.1 GCF_000685295.1 Hyphomonas oceanitis SCH89 | reverse complement strand
CCGGTCATCGGCTCCGGCCTGGTATGGGTCAGTAGCACGCGCGGCAGTCCGACCGGAAACAGGGTGTGAAGCGTTTCGTCCGTTGCCGTGAAAGCGCGTTCCAGCGGGTCGCGCCCGGCGCGAAACTTGCCAGGCTCCAGGATAAGGGTGACGCAGCATGGCAGGCCGCGATCGGTCAGGCGCCGATGTGCGGCGAGGGCTTCCTGCGCCTGATAGGCGCCGATCGCGACCAGCTGGACACGCGCCGCTGTGACATCTCCGGCAATGTGAATTGCCCCGATATCCAGGGCAGCTGCAGCTTCTTCCTGAGACAGGATATCCGGGACATCTCGTTTCGGTGTCACGAGACAGGCGATTTCGCCTTGTCCGCGATAGACGACGCGCAGGGCCTGCGCAGCGCTGCTTGCGTCGACCGGAAAGATCACACGGGCAGTCTCCGACATTTCACCAAGCAAGGCTTCGGGCAGGGTCGGATCCTGATGGGATTGCTCATTCTTGGCATTCTCCCAGGTATGCGAGGTTGCAATCAGCGGGACGCTGATCCAGCCCGGAGACTGACCAAGCTCTTTCTGGTGGCGGGCAAAGATGATCTCCTGGCGCAGCGCGCCCAGCATCTTCATCGCAAAGGCTTCATAGCTGACGGCAAGATTGAGCCCGCCCTTGTTTCCCAAGACCGCTGCAATTACCGCCTCTTCATTCAGGGCCGTAATGACACTGCCATTGACAGCCTCCGGCGTGTCAGGCTCTGGCGCGTTGACCCTGTGCTTCAGCATTTCAAGCGTTAGCGGCATATGATTTGATCGCAGCTCATCCGGGTTTGCAACGCGGACCCGCAAGCGTGGATTGGCGCGGACAATATCAGTGAAACAGCGGTCGATTGCGTCCATGGCGCAATTCGGGGCAGGGCTGTGCTCTGAAATCGA
>NZ_ARYL01000136.1 GCF_000685295.1 Hyphomonas oceanitis SCH89 | reverse complement strand
TAACGGACCACTTTTCGGGAGGCAGACCAGTTACGCCGAGCGAGTTTGCGATTGTGTCGTTCTTTGGCATAACCTTCCTGCCCTGCCCTCCTCTATTCGACTGGACGTCCAACGCACCTTTTCCGTTCGATGCCCCCGCTTGGTCGCTATTCTTCGAACTTATCGCAAATTTGCTATTGGCATGCTTTGCCTTTCTTCGGCGGCCACGCTCGCTTCTACTGTTTTTACCAATCGCCGCGATCTCCCTGATCTATTTTACATTACAATCCAACACTTTTGATATGGGCTGGAATTACGAAACTTTTCCTGGTGGAGCCGCACGGCTCGCGTATGGGTTCTTTATCGGTGTGCTGATCTACAATATCTGGGTGCGCGGATATCGTTGGCATTTGCCCGCTGTCGCAGCCTTTGTACTCCTTTTCTTCGTCGCCACAGGAGCGGCACTATTCGACGGTACAGCAAGGTTGGCTTGGGATCTCTCCATGCAGCTTCTGTGTATACCTCTAATTGTAGCCCTAGCCGCGAATGCCAGCGCTTCAGGAAATTTCGCAAGGCTTTGCTCAGTACTTGGTGACCTGTCCTACGGAATCTACATGCTGCACATTCCGATACTTGTTGCATTACGTCTGACGACGAATCACATCTTCGGCGAAAATCAGATATCAGGCTTGGCAATGACGTTGATGGTTGCGACCCTTGCGACAATCGCGGCCGCAATTGTGCACCATGCATATGACCTTCCGCTACGGGCGAAACTGACGAGGCGCTTATCGGGCACATAATGCGGTCATCGAAGCCTGATTGGACCTATAAACACCATGCTCACCCTCTGGCAGGCAAATAACTTTCATTTTCTACAAGATACAAGATGTAAGTCGGGAACGGAGGAAAAGTCGGATTCTGATTTGAAGGAAGCGCAAAACTCAATTTGGTAGCGTCCCGGGACTTGGTGTAAATTC
>NZ_ARYL01000135.1 GCF_000685295.1 Hyphomonas oceanitis SCH89 | reverse complement strand
AAAATGTATGGTCCGCCCCGTCATTGCAAGGGATATCGGGTATCGTCTGACGAAGAACAGTTTGCATAAATGTATCCGGCCTCTCGCGAGTGGACTGCTGTTGCAGCCAGGCCATGATGAGATACGCGCACGTCGTTTCCAAATAAACACTCGGGCTGGTTCGCCCGTTTTTTATACCGGGTTTACGCCGTGCCGATCGACTGTCTCGTCATCATCCTCCCGAGCCTCGCAATCTGTTGGGGCGATCGATCTCAGCTGAAGGCTGGATCCTGCCGTTCGTAAAGTGCGCCGGGCTTGGTTATTATCACCCAGGCCATGCGCGCCATCTTGTTGGCCAAAGCGACCGCGACTTTGTTGGGGTGCATCCTGCCCTGCAAGCCAACCAGCCAGTCACCGAGCCGGTGACGGCTCTTGTCGAGATGGATGAGGCAGGCTCTGGCGCCATGGATCAGCAATCGCCTGACATAGGTGTTGCCGCGCTTGGAGATGCCGAGCAGCTTCTGCTTGCCTCCGGTCGAGTACTCCCTCGGCGTGAGCCCGAGCCATGCGGCAAGGTCGCGCGCACGTCGGAACTGTCTGCCGTCTCCGACGGCAGCCAGAAGCGCACTGGCTCCAAGCGGGCCTATGCCGGGAATCGTCATGAGACGGCGCGCGACATCATCACGGGCAACCAGGGCTTCTATCTCCGACGTCACCGTCCTGATGCGCAGCTCCAGGCGCTGGAGATCTTCAAAGAGGTCCGATAGTAGCCGGCGCATTGAGGGCGACAGGTCATTGTCCTCATCGGCCATAACACGGGGGAAGTCGGCTTTGAAGAAGTTGACGCCCTGGCGCAGGGCAATGCCAAACTCCAGGCAGAACGCACGCATCTGATTGATCAGGGCTGTGCGCTTGCCGATCATCTGGTCGCGGATGCGGTGAAGGGCCTGGATATCCACCTGGTCGACGCTCTTGACCGGCACA
>NZ_ARYL01000134.1 GCF_000685295.1 Hyphomonas oceanitis SCH89 | reverse complement strand
TCAATGACGGACTGAACGATGCGTTTTCCGGCGAGCATTCCGGCTGGCACACTGAAGACCTTGTCGAGCAGAACCAGATAAGCCGAGAGGCCCAGGACGCCTGGGCGCTGCGCTCGCAATCCCGGTTTTCCGAAGCCCAGGCAGAGGGCCAGTTCAAAGCGGAAATCGCCCCGGTTGAACTCAAGACACGCAAGGGGTCCAGCGTGTTTGATACCGATGAACACAATCGTCCCGACACAACGCTTGAAAGCCTTGCGCGCCTCAAACCGGCCTTTCGACCGGACGGTTCGATTACCGCTGGCAACGCCCCGGGCCTGAACTCAGGCGCGGCCGCGATGATCATTGCCGATCGGACCTGGGCCGAATCGCACGGCCTGATGCCGGCGGTCCGTATCGCCGGCATGGGCGTCGGCGCGGTCGAACCGGGTTTGTTTGGCCTCGGGCCGGTTCCGGCCGTCAGGCAGGCCCTTGAGCGCGCAGCCTGGCCACTGGCATCGGTCGAGCGGGTGGAGGTGAATGAAGCCTTCGCTGCCATCGCGATCGCGCTCGTCGACGAACTCGGATTCCCGCAAGAAATTGTTAATGTCGAAGGCGGCGCCATAGCCCATGGCCATCCGATCGGCGCGACGGGCGCTATTTTAGCGGTTCGGTTGATCCACGCGATGCAGCGCGAAGGCCTCAAGCGCGGGATCGTGACGCTTTGCATCGGCGGCGGACAAGGCATCGCCCTCGCGCTTGAACGGCTACCCTCCTGATCATGGCCAGCGCCGTCTCATTGCGCCTGCAGGCTGGAACGGGCGCCGCTGCGCGCTTTCATGAGGGGCGACCGGCTTCGTTGCGTATTAGAAGCCAAGGAGCTGTTCTCGCATGACTGATCGCGATCTGACCGGAAAAACGCCTCCGCATCACGCGAACGCTTTGCCGACCGGCGTGACCGGTGAAATCGTCCCTGCCGATGCTGGATTCCAGATCGG
>NZ_ARYL01000133.1 GCF_000685295.1 Hyphomonas oceanitis SCH89 | reverse complement strand
GCACAGGGGTGCGGTCCGGAAGTTTGTCGAGGCGAAGCGACATCAGTCAATGCCCCTCTGGCCGAAGTCTGCCGCCGTTTCGCCGCGCGCGATGTCGGGCAATTCATCGGTTGAGCGGTCCATACCGACGACTTTACTGCCGGCGGGATCGTCAGGCGGCGCGCTTGCCCAGGCTGTCAGTTTCTCAAACAAAATGAACGTCAGCGCCACATAGGCAATCGCCATCGGTATGTAAGCCCAGAGCCAATGGCCGCCGAAGACGCGTGTAACCTGAAACAGTGGCAGCACCAGGTAAGTCATCGTGACCGCGAAACCGATCTCCAGGAGGATCTGTCCCCGTCGCGCAAGGCGCGGTGCGCGTTCACGTTTGATGAGCAGGATCCGTCCATCCGGCATTTCAACTTCTTCGTATTCAAGTCGGGTCCAAGGATCCTGCATTTGGTGTCTCCTGTTCAATGCGGTCTGAGAATGAGGTCGCGCGTGACGACCACGCGGACAGGCCAGCCGGGGCGGACCCTGATGGTGGGCTGGATGCCGAGATTGCGTTCGACGACGCGCTGGCCGGCCTGATTGACCGTGTCAGTCGTTCCCCGGCGGATGGCGCGTTCGATATCGCCGTCGCCTGTCGGCCCGAGTTCGGCGCCGACGCCAAGGATGGTCGCAAGACCAGCCGCGACGAACACCCGGTTCCAGTGATGATCCGTTCTGTCAGTGAGGCCGGCATAGCCCTGCGCGTCTGCGCCGGGCGCCGAGATGGAGATTGATGCTCCGTCCGGGAAAATAATCCGGTCCCAGGTAACCAGAGCGCGGTCCTGGCCGAATGACACTTCAGACTGGTAGCGGCCAATGAGGCGCGAGCCTTGCGGGATCAGGACGTATTGTCCGGTGATGGTGTCGTAGACCGGTTGGGTGACCTGCGCGACGATCGTGCCCGGCAGGTCGCTGTTGATACCCGTTACGAGGCTTGCCGGGATGAGTGTCCCTG
>NZ_ARYL01000132.1 GCF_000685295.1 Hyphomonas oceanitis SCH89 | reverse complement strand
GCCCGAATGGACAACCTATTGAAAGATCACAACTAGGCTTCAGTTTCATCACCACAGAGCCGCTCCGGAGATCTTCTCCGGGGCGGTTTTTGCCATGCTTGCGCATGGTAAACCGGCCGGGAGAAAATGCGCCAGAGGCATTTTCCCTCTCCAGAAAGCGGCAGTGCTGGCCAAGGATTTGTCATCGCACGAAAAGCAAAAAGGAGTGGCGAAGGATGACGAAAGACAAGCGAGAGAAGAAGACCGATGATGGCTGGCCGGAGCTGCTCAGCGTTGAAGAAGCGGCGAGGTTTTTGCGGCTGAAACGCTCAACGCTGGATCATTACCGATGTGAAGGACGCGGGCCCGTTTATCGCAAGCATGGTGCGCGCGTCTTCTATCCCAAGCCCGGCCTCATGAAATGGTCAGAGCGCCATGCCTACATCTCGACCTCGCAGCGCTTGCCGAAACCCGAATGAAATATCCCGTCCTGTGGATAACCGGGGCAGGGCTTTGTCTTGTCCTGTTTGGCGGATTGTTTGATCCTGAAGATTACCTGATCTGGAACCGGACAGGCAGCGCGCCCGAAGGGCTCTACTGGCGGAGCAATGAACCATTTACCCCTGGCAGATGGGTCATTGTCTCGGCCAGGAGCGTGGATGCGCAGTGGGCTGAAGCGCACGGGTTTGTCGGCAGGGACTGGCCGCTGCTGAAGCGGATGACGGGCATTGCCGGAGATGAAATCTGCCGGCATGGCCGGATGATATCGGTCAATGGTGACACTGTTGCCAGCGCCCATCTTGTCGACCCTTCCGGCCGTAACCTTCCGGACTGGCAGGGCTGTGTGCGTCTCTTAGAGACGGACGTTTTCCTGCTGAATGCGCATCCGGATTCGCTCGATGGCCGGTACTTCGGGGCGACAAAACTGGAAGACCTGGACGGCGTCGCGTTACCGCTTTTTACGCTCAAAGACTGAGAGGGACGGCAGGCGGATGCAAAGCGCGGCTAAGGCATGCATGGATATGAGAAGCGGACCCG
>NZ_ARYL01000131.1 GCF_000685295.1 Hyphomonas oceanitis SCH89 | reverse complement strand
GAAGTCCGCAATGCCTCCCCGGAAGTGCGCAAGGCCGCACTGGAAACACGCGCTCGCGAGGCGGACGCCGATCAGGCCGGACGCTGGCTCAATCCCTCCATCGGATTGGAACTTGAAAACTTCTCAGGCTCCGGCCCCCTCGCCGGCTTTGATCAAACCGAGACAACGTTCTCGATCGCCCAGACATTCCAGCTGGGCGGCAAGCGAACAAAACGGCAGCGCGCCGCCCGTGCCAGTGCCGCACTCGCAACGGCAGAATGCAGTGCCATCCTGCGCGAAACAGAACTGGAGGCGGTGACGCTCTTCTATGAACTGGACGCAGCCGTCCAGCTCGTCCGTCTCGCCAATCAATCGGCCGACCTGGCAGATACGCTCAGCGAAACCGTTGGCAAACGGGTGGATGCAGGCGCGGCCGCGCCGCCGGAACTTTCCCGAGCGAAAGCCGATGCTGCAGCCTTGCGCGCAGTGGCCGCACAGACACGCGGTGACATGGAATCCCTTCGCTACGATCTCAGCGCATTGTGGGGAAGCGCCGACCCGGTCTTCGAGGCACCTGTCCAGCCAATGACGGCGCCCACCGACCCCGGTCCTGCCAACCTGGGCGAACACCCCGCCATCAAAGTGGCCGAAGCGGGCATCGTCGCCCGGCAGGCAGAGCAGGATCTGGCGCGCGCGCAAGGGATTCCTGATCTTACGCTAAGTGCCGGCATGCGGCAGTTTGAACAAACGGGCGATACCGCCTTCCTTCTGGGCGTCAGCGTTCCTGTCCCATTGTTTGACCGCAACCGGGACGCAACCCGCGCCGCGGGTTACAGAACCGATGCCGGTCGCGCCGACCGGGCGGCTGTGGAAGCCAGACTGCTTGCCAGCCAACGTGCGTCAGTCGCCCAGGTCCGCGCGGCCCAGGAACGCCTGGCCCTCCTTGAGAACGATGCCCTGCCCTCTGCCAGATCGGCCTATGAGGCATCCGTCCAGGGTTATGCCGCGGGCAAGTTCGATCTCACTTCGACCCTCGATG
>NZ_ARYL01000130.1 GCF_000685295.1 Hyphomonas oceanitis SCH89 | reverse complement strand
TGATCAGGGTCTTCGTGCCAGCGGCGCGGTCGGCCACCTTGTAGGAACGGACATTGAAGCCAAGAAAGTCGAAGCCTTCCTGTATATGCCGGATGCTGGTCTTCTCCTCGGAGAGGTGAAGGCCGCGCCCGGCGAGGAACGCTGCAACGCGCTTCCTGGCCTCAAGCGCATCTTCGTAGGTGTGGCAGATGACGACGAAGTCATCAGCATACCGCACAAAGACAGGGCAGTGAGGTTTCACGTATGAGGCGCTCGTGCCTCCGCGATACTCAATGCCCAGCGCTTCTTCCATTCCATGCAGGGCGATGTTGGCAAGAAGGGGACTAATGACCCCGCCTTGCGGTGTGCCCTGCTCGGTGGCGTGGAACACGCCATCTTCCACATAGCCTGCCTTCAACCAGCGGCGGATCATTCCCCTTGCGGGGAAGTTGCCGATGGCCTCCATCAGAGCGTCGTGGTCGATATTGTCGAAGCAGCCTTTTATATCGGCATCGAGAACCCAGACCCGTTTGGACCCGGACTTCGTTGCCAGATGTATCCGCTCGATGGCGTCATGAACGCCCCGACCGGGCCGGAACCCATAACTTGTCCCCTCGAACTGCGCTTCCCAGCAGGGTTCAAGTGCATTGAGCACAATTGCCTGCTGGCACCGATCGATAAGAGACGGGATTCCAAGCGGTCGCTTCTGCCCGTTGGCTTTAGGGATATACACCCTCCGGGCTGGAAGCGGTTCCCATGCCTTCAGGTTCACCAGTTGGTTCGCAAGGTCCGCCCGCTCGGTCGGCGTCGGTGCGGTTTTCGCATCGACACCGGGAGAGGCTTTCCCGCGATTGATCTGGCTGACCCTTCGGATGGAAACGAGCAGGTTCGCCCGGCTGCGCAGCATAAGCTTTTGCAGCGAGCGGACCGTCTTCCAGTCCCGCATTTCAGTCGCCCGATAGATTCTCCGGCGCAGCGTCCTGACCGTTCGATAGGCGGCAGGCCAGTCAATGGTCTGCCAGTGAACAGTTCCGTCGCTTA
>NZ_ARYL01000129.1 GCF_000685295.1 Hyphomonas oceanitis SCH89 | reverse complement strand
TGTGATCTTTCAATAGGTTGTCCATTCGGGCCTGATCGGGGAGATTGATGTTGTGAGACGTCAACTCCAGGAAAGGACACCGAATGGACATCCATGAGAATGCCCGAACCACGCCCCATAGTCGAGCCGAGATGGTCCGGCGTGTGATTGAAGAAGGCGCAAGCAGGAGCGCCGTCGCCAAAGCCTTCGGCGTGTGCTGCAAGACTGTCAGCAAGTGGGTAGACCGCTTCCTTGCAGAAGGGCCCGAAGGCCTCAGGGAGCGCTCCTCGCGTCCGCATCGGCTGCATCGCCCGACGCCCGGTACGATCGTGGACGCGGTCATCAAGCTGCGTCGTCAACGCTTGCCGGGACACGAGATCGCCCGTCGATGCGGGGTCTCGCCAGCCACCGTCAGCCGCATCCTGCGCGCCGTAAAGCTCAGCCGGGCCAGAGATCTCGATCCGCCTGAACCGCCCCGCCGCTACGAGCACCCAAATCCCGGTGACATGATCCATATCGACATCAAGAAGCTCGGGCGCTTCGGGCGTCCCGGGCATCGCATCACCGGAAGCCGGAAGAGCAAGTCCATCCATCGCGGCATCGGCTGGGAGTACGTCCATGTCGCCGTGGATGACGCCTCACGCGTCTCCTTCAACCAGATCCATCCCGACGAAAAAGCGCCCAGTGCCGTCGACCACCTGAAGGCCTGCGTGGCTTACTACAAGCGTCTGGGTGTCGCCGTCCGGCGGGTGATGACAGACAATGGCGCATGCTATCGTTCGACCGCCTTCAAAAATACCTGTCGTGAACTCGGCCTCAAACATGTCCGGACAAAACCCTACACGCCCCGGACAAACGGAAAGGCCGAACGCTTCATCCAGACAGCCCTCAGGGAATGGGCTTACGCCAGGTCCTACATCACCTCAGACCAGAGGGCCGCCTGCCTCGCAGGCTGGACACATCGATACAACTTCCATCGACCCCATGGCGGCATTAAACATCAAACACCCATCAGTCGACTCGGTCTCCCCGTGGACAACCTGTTGAGACTCCACACCTAG
>NZ_ARYL01000128.1 GCF_000685295.1 Hyphomonas oceanitis SCH89 | reverse complement strand
CAGGCAGATGGCCGGCGTCTGCGGTGGCTGCTTGCGCATCCGGAATGAAAGGGGCTTTGTCCACACAGTCAGATACGTCTGGTTGGCGCTCATCCCTTGGCCAAGCCCGCAATCGATCAACGTGTCCTGATAAGCGCAAATTGTTCTGGTCGTATGAAACCACCACGATGCGTGATGGTGATCACATCTGCGCACAATCATGCCTTGTGAAAAATTTCGTCTGCGTTTGAGTGGGCCGGACCACCGCCGCGTATCTGTATTAGTCGATCATGAAACATGCTGAGCTCAGGCGTCGAGAAAAACCGTCTTTACTTTGAGCCAAAAGAGCGAGTTCGCACCGGGAAGGCCCCTGATCGCCCGGGCCGCCTCTGCGAAAGAACGAGCTGAATCCGCGGCGGTTCGGCTTCAGTTTCATAAAGGTTATCGCCGTCGAGGAGCATGGTTCAGCGTGATGCAAATCGGGTTTTTCGAAATAGAGCCGCGTGATGCGGCAATGTTTGACAGTCTGAAGCCAGGCAACAGTCTGAGACTGACAGATGAGGTTCTCTCGGCTGGAAATGCCGGCGCCTTCGTTGATGCTGAGATTGTTTCTACCTTCATAAATTCGGCGATTGATCGCGTGGTTCTGGATCAGCTGCCAGCGCTCAAATTGATCGCGACGCGATCGACAGGATTTGACCACATTGACACCGCCCTGTGCGCCGAACGCGGCATTCTTGTCTGCAATGTACCGGTCTATGGCGAAAATACCGTCGCCGAACATGTATTCGCCCTCCTCCTTGCACTCAGCCATCGCTTGCTAGAGGCGGTGGAGCGCGCTCGCTCAGGGCCATTCTCTCCTGCCGGACTGACGGGCTTCGATCTCGCCGGTAAGACACTAGGCCTGGTGGGCACCGGCGCCATCGGGCGGCATGTCGTCCGCATTGCTCACGGGTTTGGCATGCATGTTTGTGCATTTGACATCGTGCCGGATTCCGATTTTGCGACGCAAGAGGGCTTTTCTTATCGGACTTTTGACGACCTCCTAACGACCGCCGATATA
>NZ_ARYL01000127.1 GCF_000685295.1 Hyphomonas oceanitis SCH89 | reverse complement strand
CAGGCAGATGGCCGGCGTCTGCGGTGGCTGCCTTCGGATCTGGAATGAAAGGGGCTTTATCCACACAGTCAGATACGTCTGGTTGGGGTTCACCCCTTGGCCAGGCCGTCAATAGATCAAGGTATCCTGACAAGCGCAAACTATTCGCGTTGTATGAAACCAAGAGCGCTTTTCCCGCGATGGGGGCTGGTGATCAGTTCTGCGCAGCATCATGCCTCGTGAAGAATTTCGTCCGAGTTTGAGTGCGCCGGACCACCGCCGCGTATCTGTATTAGTCGATCATGAAACATGCTGAGCTCAGGCGTCGAGAAAAACCGTCATTTACTTTGAGCCAAATGAGCCAGTTCGCACCGGGAAGGCCCCCGATCGCCTGGGTTGCCTCTGCGAAAGAACGCGCTGAATCCGCGTCGGCCCGGCTTCAGTTTCGTACAGGTTGTCGCCATCGAGGAGCATGGTTCAGAGTGATGCAAATCGCGTTTTTCGAAATAGAGCCGCGAGACGCGGCAACGTTTGACAGTCTGAAGCCAGGCAACAGTCTGAGACTGACAGATGAAGCTCTCTCGGCCGGAAATGCTGGCCGCTTCGTCGAGGCTGAAATTGTTTCTACCTTCATAAATTCGGCGATTGATCGCGTGGTTCTGGATCAGCTGCCAGCGCTCAAATTGATCGCGACGCGATCGACAGGATTTGACCACATTGACACCGCCCTGTGCGCCGAACGCGGCATTCTTGTCTGCAATGTGCCGGTCTATGGCGAAAATACCGTCGCCGAACATGTATTCGCCCTCCTTCTGGCACTTAGCCATCGACTTTTCGAGGCGGCAGAGCGTGCTCAATCTGGACCATTTTCACCTGCCGGACTGACCGGCTTCGATCTCGCCGGCAAAACGCTTGGCCTGGTTGGCACCGGCGCCATCGGGCGGCATGTTGTCCGCATTGCTCACGGGTTTGGCATGCACGTTCGTGCATTTGACATTGCGCCGGATTTCGATTTTGCGACGCGCGAGGGTTTTTCTTATCTGAGTTTTGACGACCTCCTAACGACCGCCGATATA
>NZ_ARYL01000126.1 GCF_000685295.1 Hyphomonas oceanitis SCH89 | reverse complement strand
GGAGACGGGGCGGACCATCCCATTAAACGCTTCTGATGGCGGAGCAAGAACGCACTGACGTCAAGGCATGGCGGGCTGACTGGAAGCATTATCGCCAGCCCGACATGCAGGCTGAACCTGGAGGGCTGGTCTTCCTGGACGAAACCTCCGTCAAGACGAACATGTGCCAGCTGCGCGGGCGGTGCCTGTGCGTGACGCGTCTGAAGGCCAGTGCTCCGTTCGGAAAATTGGGGACACAAACCGTCATTGCTGGCCTGCGTTGCAGCGAACCCACCGCCCCATGGATCATTGAAGGGGCCATGAACCGAGCTGCCTTCGAGGTCTCTATATCGAGACCCAGCTTGCACCCACCCTGAAGCCAGGCGACGTTGTGATCCTCGGCAATCTAGTCCGCGCGCCGCTAACATCCTCGCCAAGCGCGGGGCCTGGTTCCTCTTCCTGCCAAAATATTCCCCCGACCTCAATCCGATCGAGATGGCCTTCTCGAAACTTAAAGCTCACCTGCGAGCGGCCGCAGCAAGAAACTTCAATGACCTCACAACGATATTTGAAACATCTGCGCCCTGTTCACTACCAACGAGTGCTGGAACTTCTTCAAGGCCGCTAACTATGTTGCAGAATAATTGCCCGATGAGCTAGAGCAGCGGGCGCTTTTGATGAATCAAAAGTGATTCCCGATCCTCTCGAACTGTGATTCACAGTTCTGGGAGGAACGAATCCATGGCGATTTTGATTTCAAAGGATCTGCGGACCCGAATGTTGCGGGGTATGGAGGCGGGCAAGTCGGCGCGGGAAGTGGCGCGGCAGTTCGAGGTTGCGCCGTCGACGGCGTCCCGGCTGAAGAACCACGTCGCTGCGACCGGTTCGATCGACCCACGCCCGCAGGGTCGGCCGAAGGGTTATGGAAAGCTGGGACCGTACAAGGATTTCCTGGTCGAGCGTGTTCTTGAAAAGCCGGACATCACGATGCCTCAGCTGGTGAAGATGCTGCAGGACATGCATGGGGTGAAGGTCGATCCGTCGAACATCTCCAAACTGCTTTGCTCAGAAGGGTTCACCTATAAAAAATGTATGGTCCGCCCCGTCATTGCAAG
>NZ_ARYL01000125.1 GCF_000685295.1 Hyphomonas oceanitis SCH89 | reverse complement strand
CGAAAGAAGAGTGGCGCGAAGGGATGACCACAGAGAAACTCAAGAAAGAGCTCGATAACCTTGTCCAGGTACCAAGCCTCACCAATGTCTGGATCATGCCGATCAAGAACCGAATTGATATGTTGGCGACAGGGATAAAGACGCCGATTGGGATCAAGGTCGCCGGACCAGACCTGGACGTGATTGGCGATGTAGCTCAGCAGATAGAAGCGGTCATTAAAAACGTTCCGGGAACCGCATCCGTCTACGCCGAGCGCGTCACCGGTGGTCGTTTCGTTGACGTCGACATAAAGCGTGAAGAAGCTGCGCGTTTCGGTCTGAATGTTGCCGACGTACAAGCATTCGTTCAGACCGCAATCGGCGGCATGACAGTGACGCAATCCGTCGAAGGTCTGGAACGTTATCCGGTGAATGTGCGCTATCCCCGCGAATATCGCGACTCGCTTGAACGTCTGAAAAACCTGCCCGTCGTCACGAAGACCGGGGCTCAGATACCGCTGTCGCGACTTGTCGATATTTCCATATCTGGCGGACCTGGCGTCATCCGCAGTGAAAACGCCCGCCTGAACGGGTGGATCTATGTTGATATATCGAACGTTGATATTGGCAGCTATGTAAAGAACGCAAAGAAATCGGTCGAGACGATTGATTTACCCGCCGGATATTCCCTTTCCTGGTCAGGGCAATACGAATACATGGAGCGCGCCAAACAACGACTCAGCGTTGTCGTCCCTCTCACTCTCGTCATCATCCTCCTGTTACTGTTCCTGAATTTCAGGCGCATTACACCCGTTCTGATCATCATGGGGACCTTGCCATTGGCACTCGTGGGCGGCCTTTGGTTTCTCGATATACTTGGTTACAATATGTCGGTGGCTGTCGGCGTCGGGTTTATTGCTCTAGCGGGTGTTTCCGTAGAAATCGGTGTACTGATGATTGTTTATCTGGAGCACGCTCTTGAGGATCAGATGAAGCAGGCAAGAGACGAAAATCGTGAGCTGACAAGAGCTGACTTGCGCGCCTCAGTCATTGATGGCGCCCTTCTGCGGGTCCGGCCCATCATGATGACGGTTGCTGTCGTCATAGCCGGCCTCCTTCCAA
>NZ_ARYL01000124.1 GCF_000685295.1 Hyphomonas oceanitis SCH89 | reverse complement strand
ATCTGTCTCATGGTCGCTGACGGGGAACAGGAGACGCTTGGTACGGCCTCGCCAATCTCAAGACCTATCGCTTTACTGACGATGAACTCGCGTCCCTACAGGCGCAATCAGCCGATCCCAATCTTGACCGTATGGCCCGCATACAAATCGCCTTCGCCCTAGCCAAAGCATACGAGGACCGCAGCGATTACGATGAGGCCTTTAGGGCCTACACGCTCGGAAACCAGTTGAAGCATCAGACTGTACGCTATTCGACAGACCAGATGCATGCCGAGTTCGATGCCCAGAAGTCAGTCTGCACGCCTGAGCTTTTCACGGCTCAGGCCGGCAAGGGATTCGACGCGCCTGACCCAATATTTATCGTTGGTTTGCCAAGAGCGGGTTCGACGTTGATTGAGCAAATACTCGCCTCGCATCCTGATGTGGATGGAACGCTGGAGCTGCCCAACATCCTTTCCATGGCACACAAGCTGCGTGGCCGCAAACAGGTGACGGATCGGGAGCGCTATCCGCGTATGCTTCATGAGATGTCAGCCGACCAGCTCGACTCATTGGGAAAAGACTATATCGAAAGCACCCGTATTCACCGGGACAGGGCACCATTCTTTACAGACAAGATGCCCAATAATTTCAGACATATTGGCCTGATCCATCTCATCCTGCCTAATGCCAAAATAATTGATGCGCGGCGCAACCCGATGGATTGCTGCTGGTCAGGATTCAAGCAATTATTCGCTGAAGGCCAAGAGTTCACTTACAACCTCGACGATATCGGTAATTACTACCGTGGCTACGTCGATCTGATGGACCATTGGAATACTGTGCTGCCCGACGGACGCATTCTCAAGGTCAAGCATGAGGAAGTGCTTGATGATCTTGATGGACAGGTGCGGCGGTTGCTCGATTATTGCGGTTTACCCTTTGATGCACGTTGTGTGGACTTCCACAATACTGAGCGCGCTGTACGTACTGCGAGCTCGGAACAGGTGCGCAGGCCAATCAACAAGGCTGGACTTGAACAGTGGCTGCCCTATGAGGCACATATGGGGGCTCTGAAAGCTGCGTTAGGGCCCGACTGTTCGTCGTCAGGTATTTTGAGACAGAA
>NZ_ARYL01000123.1 GCF_000685295.1 Hyphomonas oceanitis SCH89 | reverse complement strand
GATCAACCCTGATCGTTGCACTCAATGCGCTTCGACTTCTTGGATTCAAAGAGCGAAAATGGCCAGAGGCATGATGAGAGCTCGCACAAAATCTTTACGTGGACTGGCAGCGGCCCCGTCAAAACCAACCACGGCAAAAATCCGAACCTCGCTCCTGATCTATTTCAAAGCGGCGTTGGAGCTCCGGACATGCTGCTAGTTTCAAGACTTCTGCGTTGAGGAGTCGTCAGGTGATCGCCTCCCGCCCATCTCTTTTGTGAGTGGTGTATTCGATTTGACAAGATGGATTTCAACATTCAGCTGATCGGACAGGGTGCGGATCTGCAGACGATGCCGCAAGGACGAATTTTTTTCAATTAGATCTTGACCCTCCAGTGGCTATAGATTGCACAGTCCGAGTTTCGGTTCCTGGCCAAGACATCGCGCCATGGCCAAACGGTGTTTGAACGCCGGCGGCGCAGAGGAGATAAATTGTGAACAATGACCATTTGATGATGCGGGACCAATGGATGACGATGGATCCAATCGGCGGTTTATTGATGTTTCTGCTTATCGCTTTTCTTGTTTTAGGCAGCGCGGCCTTCGTCAAATTCTTGTTCTTCAACAAGAAGTAAAACCTTGTCGATCGGGCCGAGCGAGGCATAGGGACAACAAACAGAGGAGACAATCCATGTTTACCCGGAGAACAACGTTGTTTGGCCTGGCCGGAACATCGCTAGGCCTGGCGGGTTGCGGAGGCGAGGTGAATGGACAGGTCGAGGCCACGCGCGTCTCTGATCGAAACCTGCTTCAGGTGCCCGTTCTGTATGCCGGGCAAAAGAATGGTGCGATTACAGAATATGATCTGACGCTACAAAGCGGGCGTACGGCATTTTTTGATAACCAATTCATGCCGACCATAGGTATCAACCAATCCTATCTTGGCCCGACATTGGATATGGTAAATGGTGCCGACGTGCGCATGAATGTGACCAACACTTTGGAAGAGGATGCCACACTTCACTGGCACGGCTTCCACGTGCCTGCGCGATATGACGGGACGCCACATCAACGCATCGCACCAGGCGAAACCTGGACGGCGCAATTTCAGGTGCGCCAGAAACCTTCCT
>NZ_ARYL01000122.1 GCF_000685295.1 Hyphomonas oceanitis SCH89 | reverse complement strand
GCAGCCACCGCAGACGCCGGCCATCTGCCTGCCGATTCAAGCGCGTCGACACGGCATGCTGCGCTTGCCGTTTTCGCAGCCATGTCCATCGCTTTTATCTGGGTTAATTCTCCAGCTGTTGGGACCTACGATTTTATCCATCATACGCCTTTCTCGATTCAACTCGGAGAGGTCGGGCTGTCCAAACCACTTGTCGATTGGATCAATGAGGGCCTGATGGTCTTCTTCTTCTTTGCGGTCGGGCTCGAAATCAAACGAGAAGTTTTGGTCGGCGACCTTGCATCGCCGCGCAGGATCGCCCTTCCCGCGATTGGCGCACTGGGCGGTATGCTCGCCCCTGCTGCAATCTATCTGACGTTCAATGCGGGCAACCCGGACACCGAACATGGCTGGGCGGTACCGGTCGCGACCGATATTGTACTCGCACTCGCCGTCTTGTCGGTACTTGGTGCCCGCGTTCCGGCCAGTCTGAAAGTCTTCCTGATGGCGCTCGCCGTATTCGATGATTTCGGAACGCTGGCTGTCATCGCGCTCTTCTATACTGAGGGGGTGAGCCTCGTCTCGCTGACTATGGCTGGTTTCGGCCTTGCCGTCCTGATCGGGTTCAACCGAATGCGCATTTCAAATATGACGCCCTATGTCCTGATAGGCATATTTGTGTGGGTCGCGGTTCTGGAATCAGGCGTGCATGCGACCATTGCCGGTGTCCTCGTGGCCTGGACCATTCCGCTGACAATCAATGGGCGCCCCGTACTTGCGGTCATCGAAGCGGGCATGAAGCCATGGGTCGCTTATGGGGTTGTCCCGATCTTCGCGTTTTTCAACTCCGGCATTCACTTGGCGGGCATAACGCCATCCTCCCTGCTCGGACCCGCCAGCCTCGGCGCCGGGCTGGGCCTTTTCCTTGGCAAGCCGCTTGGTGTATTTGGTGCGGCCAGCCTGGCTGTCTGGAGTGGGTTAGGCAAACGACCTTTCGGCGTCAGCTGGCTGCATTTGCTCGGCGCGTCCTTTCTGGCGGGGGTTGGGTTTACAATCAGCCTGTTCGTGGCGGCGCTCGCATTCGATAGTCCAACCGCTTTGCAAGGGGTCACTTTGAGTGTGATCATCGGGTCCACGCTTTCGGCGGTGACCGG
>NZ_ARYL01000121.1 GCF_000685295.1 Hyphomonas oceanitis SCH89 | reverse complement strand
GATTTTCCCGGCGACACTGTAGCGGTAGTAATTGCACCATCCACGTATCACCGGATTGGCAGCTGCAAGCAGCTGCCCCTGATCCGAACCGACATGGGCGCGGAACAGGTCCCTGAGCTTCTTCCTGAACGCTTTGACGGCGTCCTTGGAAGGTTTGATCAGGGTCTTCGTGCCAGCGGCGCGGTCTGCCACCTTGTAGGAACGGACATTGAAGCCGAGGAAGTCGAAGCCTTCCCGTATGTGCCGGATGCTGGTCTTCTCCTCGGAGAGGTAAAGACCGCGCCCGGCGAGAAAGGCCGCAACCCGTGTCCTGGCCTCAAGCGCTTGCGTCTCGGTGTGGCAGATGACGACGAAGTCATCAGCATACCGCACAAAGACAGGGCAGTGAGGTTTCACGTATGAGGCGCTCGTGCCTCCGCGATACTCAATGCCCAGCGCTTCTTCCATTCCATGCAGGGCGATGTTCGCAAGTAGGGGACTGATGACCCCGCCTTGCGGTGTGCCCTGCTCGGTGGCGTGGAACACGCCATCTTCCACATAGCCTGCCTTCAGCCAACGGCGGATCATTCCCCTTGCGGGGAAGTTGCCGATGGCCTCCATCAGGGCGTCGTGGTCGATATTGTCGAAGCAGCCTTTGATATCGGCATCAAGAACCCAGACCCGTTTGGACCCGGATTTCGTTGCCAGATATATCCGCTCGATGGCGTCATGGACGCTACGACCGGGCCGGAACCCGTAACTTGTCCCCTCGAACTGTGCCTCCCAGCAGGGTTCAAGCGCATTTAGCACAATCGCCTGCTGGCACCGGTCGATAAGGGACGGGATTCCGAGCGGCCGCTTCTTGCCGCTGGCTTTGGGGATATACACCCTCCGGGCTGGAAGCGGTTCCCATGCCTTCAGGTTCACCAGCTGGCTCGCAAGATCGGCCCGCTCGGTCGGCGTCAGTGCGGTTCGCGCATCGACACCGGGAGAGGCTTTCCCACGATTGATCTGGCTGACCCTTCGGATGGAGATCAACAGGTTCGCCCGGCTGCGCAGCATCAGCTTTTGCAGCGAGCGGACCGTCTTCCAGTCCCGCATTTCAGTCGCCCGGTAGATTCTCCGGCGCAGCGTCCTGACGGTTCGATAGGCGGCAGGCCAGTCGATGGTCTGCCAGTGAACAGTTCCGTCGCTTA
>NZ_ARYL01000120.1 GCF_000685295.1 Hyphomonas oceanitis SCH89 | reverse complement strand
CTTATTTCTTGATTGCGGAGACGACGCCGGCGCCGACGGTACGGCCGCCTTCGCGGATGGCGAAGCGCAGGCCCTGGTCCATGGCGATCGGCTGGATCAGCTCGACGTCCATTTTCACGTTATCGCCTGGCAGAACCATTTCCTTGTCGGCCGGCAGCGTCACTACGCCCGTCACGTCGGTCGTGCGGAAGTAGAACTGCGGACGATAGTTGGTGAAGAATGGCGTGTGACGGCCACCCTCTTCCTTCGTCAGGATATAGGCTTCGGCTTCGAACGTCGTGTGTGGCGTGATCGAACCTGGCTTGCAGAGAACCTGGCCGCGCTCAACGCCTTCACGGTCGATACCGCGAAGCAGGGCGCCGATGTTGTCGCCAGCCTGGCCCTGATCGAGCAGCTTGCGGAACATTTCAACACCCGTGCAGGTCGTCTTGACGGTCGGACGGATACCGACAATCTCGATTTCCTCGCCAACCTTGACGACGCCCTGTTCGACACGGCCCGTCACAACCGTACCACGGCCGGAGATCGAGAACACGTCTTCCACAGGCATCAGGAACGGCTTGTCCAGCGGACGCTCTGGCGTCGGGATGTAATCGTCAACGGCCTGCATCAGCTCAAGAACCTTGTCCTTGCCGATTTCAGGATTGCGGCCTTCAACAGCGGCCAGCGCGGAACCCGCGATGATCGGAATGTCGTCGCCCGGGAAGTCGTACGATGTCAGAAGCTCGCGCACTTCCATCTCGACCAGCTCCAGAAGCTCGGCATCGTCAACCTGGTCAACCTTGTTCAGGAAGACAACCATGGCAGGCACGCCGACCTGCTTGGCCAGCAGGATGTGCTCGCGCGTCTGCGGCATCGGGCCGTCAGCTGCGTTCACAACCAGGATCGCGCCGTCCATCTGCGCTGCGCCGGTGATCATGTTCTTCACATAGTCAGCGTGGCCCGGGCAGTCGACGTGGGCATAGTGACGGTTTTCCGTCTCGTATTCCACGTGCGCCGTGTTGATCGTGATGCCGCGTGCTTTTTCTTCAGGCGCCGAGTCGATATCAGCGTACGATTTCGCTTCGCCACCGGATGCCTCTGCAAGCACCATCGAAATGGCCGCCGTCAGCGTCGTCTTGCCGTGGTCAACGTGTCCAATCGTGCCGATGTTCACGTGCGGCTTGTTGCGTTCAAACTTTGCCTTGCCCATCGGGCCTCTCCTT
>NZ_ARYL01000119.1 GCF_000685295.1 Hyphomonas oceanitis SCH89 | reverse complement strand
TCATCTGGTGGGACGGCCAGGGCGCATGCCTTTTTGCCAAGCGGCTCGAACGGGGACACTTTGTTTGGCCGGCGGCGAAGGATGGCAAGGTCCACCTCAGCCAGGCGCAGCTGTCGATGTTGCTTGAAGGGATCGACTGGCGGATCACGCGGAAGACATGGCGACCGCTGACGACAGGGTGAAGTGATTTTCGGGATTCACCGGCGAGGCGAAGCAGGGTAGATTGAAGCCATGTCGAACGTGGCTGATCTTCCCGATGACATCACTGCGCTGAAGGCGATCATCGCCGAGCGCGATGCCGTTATTTTTCGTCATGTCTCGGAACTGCGTGGGCGCGACCTGCTGATCGAGAAGCTGAAGCTCCAGTTGGCCGGGATGGCCCGTCATCGGTTCGGATCATCGGCCGAAGGCCTCCAACAGCTGCAGTTGATGCTGGAAGACCTGGAGATCACCCGCAGCACAGAGGTTCCCGCTGGCGCGCCAGAGCCTGCCCCGAAGGATAAGCCGGTCCGCAGGCCGCTGCCGGATCATCTGCCAAGGACCGAACAGGTGCTTGAGACGGGCGAGGCCTGCAATGACTGCGGCGGCAAGCTGAAGCGCGTTGGCGAGGATGTCACCGAGGAGCTTGAGTATGTCCCCGGCCGGTTCATGGTGAACCGCTATGTGCGCCCCCGCATGGCCTGCACCTGTTGTGACCGGTTCCACCAGGCCCCGCTGCCCAGCCGCCCGATCGAACGCGGTCGGCCCGGCCCGGGCCTGCTCGCGCATGTCCTCGTCTCCAAGTATGCCGACCACCTGCCACTCTACCGGCAGAGCCAGATCTATGCCCGGGAAGGGCTCGATCTCGAGCGCTCCACAATGGCCGACTGGGTCGGCAAGTCGACAGCATTGCTTGAGCCGCTAGCTGAGGCGATCGGGCAGCATGTGCGCGCGGGCGCTGCGATCCATGCTGATGATACACCGGTGTCGGTTCTGGCGCCCGGCAACGGCAAGACAAAGACCGGCCGGGTCTGGGTCTATGCGCGCGACGAACGGCCTCACGGATCGGGCGCACCGCCGGCGGCGTTCTACAGGTTCTCGATGGACCGCAAAGGCATCCGTCCCGCAGAGCACCTGAAGGGATACTCCGGGTTCATGCATGCCGATGGCTATGCCGGGTTCGAAGAACTTTACCGCTCCGGCAGGATCACCGAAGTTGCCTGTCTGGCCCATATAAGACGCAAGTTCT
>NZ_ARYL01000118.1 GCF_000685295.1 Hyphomonas oceanitis SCH89 | reverse complement strand
TGCAGGCGCGGGCAGGTCCGGGCTGGCTACATTGCGAACAGCAAGCGCGTTGTGGCTTTCAAGGGGACGGTTTTGCGCTGTGTGGACACTCAGGGTCCGGACAGCATCATCCAGGACTTCCGGCGGGGTGAAGAGTGTCCGTGCGCCTGCGTTGAAAGTCTCTCGTGCCGAAGCGTTCTCGTGTGGATGACCGTCGAGCGGAAGATTGTGCGCCCTGTTGCTGCCAGCCCCGGGAAAACCAAATCCTTTGATGCAAGGCGCGATCAGATAGGGCAGTCGCGCAGGGTAGGGGCCGTCGGTTTCGACCAGTTTTGCGAGCCGCGCCTCAGCCTCCAAAATGCCCCAGGCGTAAGACAGTGGATCATGGCCATCCACGATGATTGGGTCGAACCCGCTCAGCTCAAGATGTTTGACCAGCCAATCAAGCCCGCCCTCCTGGCTGATCTCCGTGCGCTGTTCGATCCGGCGGCCGTTCAGCACCATGACGGGTATGGCGAAGCCGCTGTCGCTGGCCCGCCACCAGCGCGGCGCCCAGTCGGACCCGCGCTGCTCTTCAAACGCCCCGTCGCTCAGAAAGGCGACAAGGCGCTCGCCCGGCAAAGGCATGTGGACATACTGGAGACTGGCAAAGCCAAGATACCCGCCCTCTGACAGCCCGCCGGCCGTATTCGGGTTGACGTGACTACCCAGCGGAACACCAGGGCGGCCATCAGGGGTGATCGCATAACTGTAAAAGTCGCGGGCGAGCGCGTTCAGCCCGGCTTCGCTACGATCATAGCGACCACGCTGCGTCGCTGACACGTCACCTGTCAGCGCGTTGATGGCTTCGATGGCGGCAACGCAGTGACCCTGCCCAAGGGTCCAGGCGCGCGTATGGCCACTCAGTGCATTGGCGGCGAGATAGCCTGCAAACGCAACCGCCATGTTGAGCGATCCGCCCATATGCCCTTCAGGCGTTTGCTTGAAATCCTCGGCCTCCAGCGCCGCGCCAGTGAGGTCAAAACGGCGCGCATATGACATGTGTGCGATGAGCCACATTGCCGCATTCGCGAGCCTGTCTGTTGCGGAGAATATGTCCGGCACGTCAGCGGGAGTCAGCGCCAGGTCTCCGCGCTCGGCAGCTTGCAAAATACTCTGAAGCCGTTGCTGCGTCTCTCTGGTATGGACAATCACGCCATATCCGCTGGGCCAGTGTGCTGTCATGATCGCAGATATCCCCTTGCCAGTTCGCGCGTCAGAAATGAGGTGAACGGTTTTGATACGGCGCGTGGCGGTCAAACCCTCAGGATCAG
>NZ_ARYL01000117.1 GCF_000685295.1 Hyphomonas oceanitis SCH89 | reverse complement strand
GGTGCTCGAATGCGGGACAAAATGCATGCGCCCGCCGATCTTCCGGTCTGGTTGAGAACGGATGATTTGGAGTTCTATACGCAGGAGTTCGAGCGGTCAGGAATGATAGGGCCTTTTTCCTATTATCGAAGTATTCAAAACAGTTGGGAGCAGCTTGAGTCACATGACGGCACTCAGCTTCGCCCACCTGCGATGTTTATTGGAGGAGAGTGCGATGTCACGACAGGATGGGGACTAGAGGCAATTGATCGTGTAGGCGAGTTCGTTCCGAATTATGTCGGGTCACACATTCTGTCCGGATGCGGTCATTGGATCCAACAAGAACGGCCTGAGGAAGTAAATGAATTGGTTTTGGGATTCATGAGAGAGCTTGTTTGAGGCGCGCTACGCGGAAGTGCGCACGCTAACGTGCGTCTGTATTATCTCCCGAGTGAACATTTTATCAGGCGCTTGGGCAAAGGATAATGAACACGAATTTTCGGGCGTGCGTGGGACTCTATGGCCCAGACGGAATGCTGAGAAATTGGGGAATGCATCCTGAATTTTGTTGACATAAGAAAAAAAAATAATTTTATTTGATAAAAAAGAATAATCCAAGGTGAGGAAGAGGCTATCAATCATGTCCACGGTTAAAATGTTCCAGCGTCGGACGGAAACTGAGTCCGAATCAGACGGGCCTCGGAGCCTGATTGAGTCGACTTACGAGCAGTTGAGTATCGATATTATCCACGGCAAGTATGGGCCGGGTGACAAGCTGCGACTTCAGCCACTAAGTGAAAATTATGGAGTGAGTGTTGGCACTGTGAGGGAGTCGTTATCTCTCCTCATGTCGGATGGGCTCGTCCTTACTCAATCCCAAAAAGGTTTTCGAGTGGCGCCGATGTCGCTTGTTGATTTCGAGGATTTGGCCAAGGCGCGGGTCCTGCTGGAAGCATCAGCGTTGCGGGATAGTATCGTATCCGGGAAAGATGACTGGGAAGGTCGGGTTGTCCAAGCATATCACCAACTGTCCCTTGCGGAGAAAAGGCTCGAAGCTAATCCAATCGCAGGATTCGAGATATGGGAGCAGCGCAATCAGGAATTTCATGATGCGCTCGTATCGGCTTCTTCCTCTCGCTGGGTGCAGAAGTTCCGAGTTATTCTCTACAAGCAAGCGGAACGCTACCGGCGGTTGTCTACAGCCCGTCGAGTAAGCCCTGGCGTGTTGGCTCATTCTGAACACGAGAAGATTTTCGAGTTGGCCATTGCGCGTGACGCCGATGCGGCGGTTGAGGCGCTATCTTTTCATATTTGGTCAGCCGTAGAATTCTTGAAGGGGCGTGGTCTGATTTTGGAAAGTCCGGACAAGGAAGGCTA
>NZ_ARYL01000116.1 GCF_000685295.1 Hyphomonas oceanitis SCH89 | reverse complement strand
TCAATGACGGACTGAACGATGCGTTTTCCGGTGAGCACTCCGGATGGCACACCGAAGATCTGGTCCGTCAGAACAAGGTTAGCCGCGCGGCTCAGGACGCCTGGGCGCTGCGCTCGCAGTCCCGGTTTTCCAAAGCCCAGGCGGAGGGCCGGTTCAAAGCGGAAATTGCGCCGGTTGAACTCAAGACACGCAAGGGGTCCAGCGTGTTTGATACCGATGAACACAATCGTCCCGACACAACGCTTGAAAGCCTTGCGCGCCTCAAACCGGCCTTTCGACAGGACGGTTCGATCACGGCCGGCAACGCCCCGGGTCTGAACTCGGGTGCGGCCGCGATGATCATTGCCGATCGGACCTGGGCCGAATCGCATGGCCTGATGCCGGCGGTCCGTATCGCCGGCATGGGCGTCGGCGCGGTCGAACCGGGTTTGTTTGGCCTCGGGCCGGTTCCGGCCGTCAGGCAGGCCCTTGAGCGCGCAGCCTGGCCACTGGCATCGGTCGAGCGGGTGGAGGTGAATGAAGCCTTCGCTGCCATCGCGATCGCGCTCGTCGATGCGCTCGGATTCCCGCAGGAGATTGTCAATGTCGAAGGCGGCGCCATCGCCCATGGCCATCCGATCGGCGCGACGGGCGCTATTTTAACGGTGCGTTTGATCCACGCGATGCAGCGCGAAGGCCTCAAGCGCGGGATCGTGACGCTTTGCATCGGTGGCGGACAGGGCGTCGCCCTCGCGCTTGAACGGCTAGCCTCCTGATCATGGCAAGCGCCGTCTCATCGCGCCTGCAGGCTGGAACTGGCGCCTCTGCGCGCGCTCATGAGGGGCGACCGGCTTCGTTGCGTATTAGAAGTCAAGGAGTTGTTCTCGCATGACTGATCGCGATCTGACCGGAAAAACGTCTCCGCATCACGCGAACGCTTTGTCGACCTGCGTGACCGGTGAAATCGTCCCTGCCGATGCCGCAATCCAGGTCGACGCCATGGTGCTGCATTGAATATTGGAGCGCGTCGATGACTGTCGAAGATCCCGTCTGCCGCAACATGATTGCGCTGGAAGAAGCGGCTGCGTCAGAGGCGTGCGCAGGCTGGACCTATTTTTTCTGTTCCAGCCGGTGCCATCAGGTCTTCAAGTCCAATCCGCGACGCTATCGCGACCCCGGTCTGCCGCCACGGACCCGTCCTCTCACCGCCTCCCCCGATCCTTCATCTCACAAGACCTGACCAGTAGGAAAAGATCGCCGCCATGGACCATTCCACCCACACCCATCAATCCGATCCAGCGGCGACCATTTCAGGGCCGCAAACCACGCCCAGCGCGCATGGCGGCCATGACCATACCGGCATGATTGCGGAATATCGCAAGCGCTTCTGGGTCGTCC
>NZ_ARYL01000115.1 GCF_000685295.1 Hyphomonas oceanitis SCH89 | reverse complement strand
ACCGCTGTTTGGCTGTTTGGCGTGCCGTTCCGCGGGTCTCTCGGCGTCCTCATCCTGTCTTCGTCCTTGTTCATGCTGTGCTCGCTCGGTCAGGGTTTGCTCATATCGACCCTCACCCGAAACCAGTTGGTCGCGGCGCAGGCATCGGTTCTGACCGCCTTCCTGCCTGCCTTCTATTTCTCCAATTTCGTGTTTGAAATTGATAGTATGCCGCTGGTCCTGAGGCTCATCAGTTACGCGGTTCCTGCCCGCTATTATGTTTCGACATTGCAAACCGAGTTTCTCGCGGGCGATGTCTGGAACGTTATCCTGGCGGATCTGGCCGGGCTTGGACTCTTTGCCGTGATAGTCTTCGGACTTACTGCGCTGACCACGCGCACCCGGCTGGAGTAGGAACATGTTTCTGCGTATCCTGTCTCTCATCATCAAGGAACTTCTCGCCAGCGCACGAGATCCCCAAACCCGGTGGGTCGTTCTCTTCTCTCCGCCTTTCCTTCTGGTGATCTATGCCTTCGCAATTACCCAGGAAATCTCCAGTGTGAGGTTGGGCGTGTACACGCAGGATCGCGGCGCCGAGGCGCGTGCGCTGATCAGCAGGTTCGAGGGGTCTCCAACTTTCGAGGATATCATCTATCTGCGCAGCGACTCAGAAATCCCTGCGGCTATCGACGCGCGATCTGTCGATCTGGTGCTACGAATCGGGCCCGACTTCTCTCGGACCCTGGAACGCGGCGAACACGCGACTGTTCAGTTGATCCTGGACGGGCGAGCCTCCAATGCCGCGCAGATTCTGGCCGGGTATTCAGGCCGGATCGTGCAGGATTTCAATGAGGAGACGGCTGCAGCACTCGGCATTCCGCCGCTTACAAAGTTGGTAACCCGGGTCTGGTACAATCCCAATCTCGACCCGCTTTGGTCTGCGGTACCGGCATTGTTCGCCGTGCTGACAGCCATTGTCGGGTTCATGGTCTCGGCGCTGTCGATTGCGCGTGAACGCGAGCTTGGCACATTCGAGCAGCTGCTGGTTTCTCCATTGAGACCGACGGAAATCCTCATCGGAAAGGCAGTTCCTGCACTTCTGATCGGACTGGCAAGCGCAACTGCGATGCTGATCCTGGGCTGGCTGGTGCTGGATGTCCCGCTACGCGGATCATTGATTCTCCTCTATGCCAGCATGGTCGTCTATCTGGCGGCGATAATTGGGATCGGTCTGTTCATTTCGTCCCTGGCTGCGACACAGCAACAAGCGATCATTGGTCTCTTCATCTATATGATGCCGGCTGTTTTGCTGTCGGGCTATGCAACTCCGGTCGCGAACATGCCTGATTGGCTGCAGGTTTTGAGCGAGACCAATCCGATCATGCATTTCATCGTGATCAG
>NZ_ARYL01000114.1 GCF_000685295.1 Hyphomonas oceanitis SCH89 | reverse complement strand
CGGAGAATACGGTTGAGGCCTATGGCAGCGACTTGGCAGACTTCTTCAATTTCCTGCGCGTGCACCTCGGCGAGGAGCCGACGCCGAAGGCGCTCAAATGCGAAATACCAGGGTTAAAGACCAAACTGATAGTTCAGAGACTAATATGACAGACGCACTTTCGGTCTCCCCTTTCCGTAGCGCAGTTCCGGCAGCAGCTGTCGCCGACCTGAAGAACAGGCTGCGCCATGCGCGGTGGCCGATGCCACTGGATGGTGAGAGCTGGCAGGACGGCACGAGCGTGGCATTCCTGCGCCGCCTCATTGATTACTGGCAAAACGACTTTGACTGGCCGAGGGAGGAGGCGCGACTGAACCGGCTGCCCCAATTCATGGCGCACGTTGACGGGCAAGACATTCACTTTCTGCACCACCGCGGCACCGGTCCCAACCCGATGCCGCTGGTGATGACACATGGCTGGCCGGGCTCATTCCTGGAAATGGAGCATATCGTGCCCCTGCTGACCGATCCTGCAGCCCATGGCGGCGCCCCTGCGGATGCGTTCGACGTCGTGGTGCCCTCGCTTCCCGGCTATGGATTCTCTCCTGCACCGACTGCTCCCGGCATGAACTCGCAGCGCATCGCCAATTTGTGGGCCGGGCTGATGGCGGGTCTCGGATACGACACGTTCGGCGCACAGGGCGGCGATATAGGAGCGGGCGTGTCGACCTGGTTAGCCCGGTTGTACCCTGACCGTGTCAAAGGCTTCCATTTGAACTATATCCCCGGCGGGATGCGGCCCAGCTTCGAGGGGGAGGCGCCTCCGATGACCGAGGAGGAGGCGGCCTTTCTGGCGACGGGCGCCGCGTGGTCGGCTGAAGAAGGGGCTTACGCGGCACTTCACGCGACCAAACCGCAGACCCTGGCATTCGCGCTGACGGATTCTCCCATTGGCCTCGCCGCCTGGATCGCCGAGAAATTCCGCAGCTGGAGTGATTGCGACGGCGATCTCGAGGGCTTGATCCCGATGGATGTGATGCTGCGGGACATCAGTCTCTATTGGTTTGGGCAGACAATTGACGCCTCGCTCAGGCTCTACAAGGAAAACCGTGCGAATCCCTTGATCTTCGCGCCTGGCGAACGGATCCATCCCCCGTTTGGCATGGCGCTGTTTCCGAAAGAGCTTCCAACGCCGCCACGCTCATGGGTTGAAAGGGTCTTTGACGTAAGGCGATGGAGTGCGATGCCCCGAGGCGGCCATTTCGCTGCCCTCGAACAGCCCGAGCTACTGGCCGACGAAATTCGCTCCTTTTTCCGTCCACTTCGGGACTGATCGACCGGGAAGACCCGCCCGCCCCGAAACCCATCCTTAATGCGCAGCTGCCACTCTGGGGCGATGGACACGTTGCCTGCCTTTCTTTCGCATCTGGAGCATGAGCGTC
>NZ_ARYL01000113.1 GCF_000685295.1 Hyphomonas oceanitis SCH89 | reverse complement strand
GATCGTGTCCCGCGGCGTGGTGTAGCTGACAGTTAGCGAAGTCGCCCGCGCAGCGCTTGTCCCGAGAGCTGGCGGGGCGGGCGACTTTGCGGGTGGTCATCGGCGATTTCCGGTAGGGTTTGGTTGCAACACCGACCCACAACTGGAGATACCACCGATGACCAACGACATGATGAACCTGCGCACGCTTGTAGAGAAGACCCCGGATGCCGATTTGCTGCGTGAGATGATCGGCTTTGCGGCCGAACGCCTGATGGAACTGGAGGTCGGGGCCGCCACCGGGGCGGCGCATGGCGAGAAGAGCGCGCTGCGTCTCGCCCAGCGCAATGGATACCGCGACAGAGACTGGGAGACCCGGGCCGGAACGGTCGAGTTGCGTATTCCGAAGCTGCGCAAGGGCAGTTACTTCCCCTCGTTTCTGGAGCCGCGCCGGATGGCCGAGAAGGCGCTGACAGCGGTCATTCAGGAAGCCTATGTGCAGGGCATCTCAACCCGCTCGGTCGATGATCTCGTCAAGGCGATGGGGATGAGCGGTATCTCGAAGAGCCAGGTCTCGCGGCTCTGTGAGGAGATCGATGAGAAGGTGCAGGCCTTTCTTGAGCGCCCCATCGAGGGCGATTGGCCGTATATCTGGATCGATGCAACCTACCTGAAAGTCCGCCGCGGCGGGCGGATCGTGTCCGTTGCGGTGATCATCGCCGTCGGCGTCAATGCCGATGGCCGCCGCGAAGTGCTGGGCATGGAGGTCGGCACATCCGAGGCCGAGCCGATCTGGACCGAGTTCCTGCGCAGCCTGACCCGCCGGGGCCTTCGCGGGGTGAAGCTGGTCATCTCAGATGCGCATCTTGGCCTGAAGGCAGCTGTCTCAAAGGTACTTTGCGCGACCTGGCAGCGTTGCCGCGTCCACTTCATGCGCAATGTCCTCGCCCATGCCGGCAAGAGCGGCCGGCGCGTGGTCTCGGCCTTCATCGCCACAGCCTTCGCCCAGGAAACACCTGAAACCGCCAGCCAGCAATGGCGCGCTGTCGCCGATCAGATACGTCCGAAAGTGCCAAAACTCGCGGCGATCATGGACGATGCCGAGCCTGATGTTCTGGCCTACATGTCGTTCCCCAGAGAACACCGCACCAAGCTGCACTCGACCAATCCGATCGAGCGGCTCAATGGTGAGATCAAGCGGCGCACCGACGTCGTCGGGATCTTTCCAAACGACAAATCCATCGTCCGGCTCGTCGGCGCACTCCTGCTCGAACAAAACGACGAGTGGGCCGTCCAGCGCGCCCGATATATGACACTGGAAACGATCGGCCAAATGAGCGATGATCCCCTCGTCAGCCTGCCAATCGCGGCGCGCTGATCAATCCGGCCCAGCCGGAAACGCCTGACCATGGCCGGTCAGTTACACCACGCGCTGGGACACGATC
>NZ_ARYL01000112.1 GCF_000685295.1 Hyphomonas oceanitis SCH89 | reverse complement strand
GGTCAAGGGCGTCAACGCCGGACGCTTACCTAAATAGCTGGGTGAGAGTTATTGATTATGACCGCGCAAAGTATCCGGGCTCACAATCAGTTGCTCCTCTGCCAATGTGACCGCGATTCAAAAGAGCGGCCCGGTTCTGAATTTTTAACCTCTGGAACCCAATAACACAGTCGGATTTAGCTGCACGCCCACATGCCGTTAGCGTTGTGCCGCCACCAGTGTATTTGCGAGTTCCAATGCCTGATCCGGTTCGTCAGCCCAATGAACCGTGCTGTATTTGTGACTAGTATATTCCCATACTGCCCGATTCTTGCCAAAACGATCAGGAAGAAGAACGCATGGTTGTGCGCGCAAGGCGGTCAGCACATGGGGGTGCAATCGGTCGGTGACCAATACCTTTCCTTGATCGAGCAATCGATTGCCGTTTGAAATTATATATCTAGATATCTCTTGATATGATGAGTTGACCACGGAATTGGTGAGTGGTTGCAGTATAGGCAGTGTGCGACCTAGCTTCGAACCTATGCGGGCCGACAATACGTTGAATATTTTGCGATCAATTGATGGCCAATCAAATACCTTTACATGATCCGGTGTTTTGAAGTCCGAGCCCTCCATGTCGTTTCGTGCGAGCCAGATCACATCATGCTGGATGAGATCAGTGATGCGCGGCTGGGGAGGCAAGAGGAAAGCCGAGTCGTGGATGGTGATGACCGATATATGATCGGGAAACACATCTCGCGCCGATGCTGCGCTCACAGGATCGCGCGCCATCATGATAACGTCTCGGTGTTCGCCAAAAATCGTGCTCGCCTCCCGCCGATCGTCTTCGTCAACAAACAGCATTGTCGACGGTAGAGAGATGAGGCGATTGTCAGGGCATGCTGCAGCCACCGCGCGCTTGACTTCGGCATGCCTGGGCCACAAGCGAGATACTGTGACGCCTCCTAGGAACAGTACGGCGCCGTCACCTATGGCTTTGACCATGTCCCCGATATTGAAATCCCACTCATTTGCCACATAGGCTATGCAGATTCCGCTTGCTTTAAGATAAGTGGTAATAGCTAGCCACATCATGTGATTGCCGACATTGTCATCGAGTGGAAAGTGCAGCACAGCTACCCGACGATTAAGAGGCATACACTGATCAAGAGAGGATGAGATCTCTTTCGCTTGCGATGTTAGCAAGATGTCATCAGATGCTGGCAATATGTCGGTGTTCACAAGAGCTGAGCTCCAATAAAAAGGCTTTCACTATCAAGTTAGATGAAGCTTTCGGGGGCGAGTTTAGCCAAAGTTGAAAACAACAATTGCAATATGGCCATTTTCGCAAAACTTACGCAAGTATCAAGTGCCGCGTGCTGTAGGTTTAATTAGAGGAAAAGTGAAATTGAGGGTAGCGTCCCATCAGATGGTGTAAATCGT
>NZ_ARYL01000111.1 GCF_000685295.1 Hyphomonas oceanitis SCH89 | reverse complement strand
CGATTCGAACGCCCGACCCCCAGATTCGTAGTTCGCCCTTACCGACCTCTTGCAAACTGTGAAAAACGCCCAAATTCGCGTTTTAGGATTGTTTTTATTGTATTTATCATGATTTTAAAATTGACTGCCATTGATCGACATTGACTGCTGTTCGCTTGATTTGTGGGCAAATTGTGGGCAAACTAAGCGGCAAGTTGAATGGTAAAAACGCTAAAATTGAGCCGAACCCAGACCATGAATTCACATACCAAACCGTCTCGCCTGACTCAGGCGTTCATCAGTTCAATTGAAGCGAATGGAGCCAAGCAGCGGTTCTCTGACCACAAAGTCGCAGGGCTTTATCTACGTATCGCGCCAGGTGGAACCAAGACCTTTGTGATCCGGTACAGAAAGCCTGACAACGCCTCCGCGGAAATGAACATCGGACGGGCAGATGTTGTAACGCTTGATATGGCTCGCGACCGGGCAAAAAAGCATTTGGCCCAGGTGCCCGACGGTCATGATCCCATCGAAGCAAGACGCCAAGCAGCCATTGAAGCGCGTAACAAGAAGATGGAAACCCTTGAGGCGCTGGCACAGGCCTTCAAAGCTTCTCCAGGGTTCCTTTCAAAAAAGATCAGAACGCAAGAATTCTACGAGTCATGTTTGCGAGTCCACATCCTGCCTCGCCTTGGAAAACGCTCTATCAAGGAGATTGGCAGAAAGGACATCGCCGCTTTTCTGGACCAAATCTATTCTGAGCACAGCGGTCCGGCTTCAAACTCCGCTCGCAGGACGTTGAGTGTCCTGTTTTCATATGCGACCGAGCTGGAGCTCATCGACTTCAATCCTGTGTCCGCCGTCAAGCAGCGTCATCGTGGCGGCCAAAGGACCCGGCAGCTGAATGACACAGAGCTGAAACGTCTCTGGCAGGCACTCGACAACCTTGAAGGCGTTACAAGTGATGTGTCGGACATGATACGATTGTGTTTGTTCTTACCCGCACGCGTCAATGAAATTGCTGGGATGGAGTGGGCGGAACTCAATTTCAACGAGCGGCTCTGGACTGTTAGAGCCGACCGTATGAAGAACAACAAACCCCATGAGCTTCCGTTTGGCGAATTCTGCCGAAGCCTCTTGGAAAAGAGACGCAACTCAGACGCAGGCAACAATCCGTGGGTGTTCCCTGCCAAGTCTGGCATTGAGCCAATGAATGGCAAAGTGGCCAGCCGGGCTTGCAATAGGCTATCGAAAGACTGGGGCTGGCAGCCCTTTGGGCCACACGCCTTGAGGAGAGGGTTCACAACAAAGATGGCCGAAAAAGGTGTCCGCCTGGAAATACTAGAACGCGCCTTGAGCCACGATGTAATGGGCGGCCGCGCAATCGCCCACTATGATCATTATTCCTACCGCGATGAAAAACGTGAATTGATTTGGTCTGCCTCCCGAAAAGTGGTCCGTT
>NZ_ARYL01000110.1 GCF_000685295.1 Hyphomonas oceanitis SCH89 | reverse complement strand
GTCTGGTCAGGTCAAACCTCTCAGATCAGATGGCGAACGGGCAGTCGGACTGTGGGCCAGAGTGTGCAAGGCGGTGCGTACCGATGACGCGCGATGCAAAACACGCCGTTCAGGTGGGCTGGTTCGTGTCACTGCTTCGCATCAGGCTCCTGGTGATGGCAGCCATCGCTTCTGTTATGTCGGTCCGGACGGTTCGGGGGCAGACCGACAGCCGCGCAGCGATTTCCTTGTGGGTCAGGCGGTCCAGACGGCTGAGGAGGAGGGCGTCGCGCTTGCGCGGTTCAAGTCGCGCAAGGGCGTTCTGCACGATCGCCAGCGACTGGATATCGATTATCTGCTTCTCGGGCGTCGGCGAGTGGGGGCACGCAAGCACATCGCCGAGGGCGCTGAACTCATCAGATTTTCGCGCGCGCTTCGCATAGCCCGATCTGAGGTAGTCCAGCGTGAGATTTCGCAAAGTCGTGAAAAGCAGCGGCCGCAATTCGCCGATCCCCTTGTCGGGATAGGCGCGCCTCACAGACAGAAAAGCCTCCTGCACAAGGTCTTCGGCATCAGAGGCATTGCCGATACGTATCCGGCTGAATCTGACGAGCTGGTCATATTGAAGACGAAAGACCTCGTCGAGCGCCGCACTTCCCCTAAGCCCGAAACACTCCCCCACCAGGGGACGTCTCGCAGCTCGCGCATTTCCCGGCTCCTGCATTGTCATTTGCGCACCGTCCGATGATCGGCGCCGGGTCCGCTTTTACGGGCGAGCGCTTCGGCAATTTCTGCAATGGCATCGGCGAGGTCCTTCTTGACCGTCGATCGCGAGACCGAGAGGCGCTCAGCAATCTCCTCATAGGTCAGCTGCTCGAACCGGTGGAGTTTCAGCACCTCCCGGCGGCGCGGCGCCATCCTGGCGATTACCTGTTCGGCAATGGCCAGCAATTGCGCATCCATGAGCTGGATTTCCGGGGTCGCCGTGCGCGGACAGCCGAGGCGGTCATCCCGCCCCAGCAGGTCGACCGATGTCTTCTGGCGTTTCGTATTGCCGGATTTCAGATAATTGAGGGTCAGGTTCCGCAGCGTCGTGAACAGGAGCGGTCGCAACTCGTCGATGGCCTTGTCGGGATAGGCCCGTCGGACCGCCACGAACGCATCCTGGACAAGATCCTCGGCTTCGGGCGCATCATGGGTGCGGATTCGACAGAAGCGCAGCAGCTGACTGTGATACTCCCGGAAGAGCCGGTTCAGGGCGTCCTCGCCAACGGGCCGCGCAGCAGGGCGCGGGCGGATTGATGCGGCACGACCGGGGTCAGTCCTGTTTGTCTCATTACCTGTGACAGATGCCCGGACCGCACCCCGCGGGCCGTTCTGTTCTGATCGTCGCGGTGTACCTGCCATGCCGTGCCCCTGCTTAGGTTCCGGCGTGAGACTCTCTGGTACAGGACAGCGGGCCTGCGCAGGATGCGCAGGTGATTATCAGCCATGCTTCACCAGGGTTTCCGACGCC
>NZ_ARYL01000109.1 GCF_000685295.1 Hyphomonas oceanitis SCH89 | reverse complement strand
GACATTTCAGGCTTGGTATCGGCTGCTTCCGTATCGTCGCCCGGCCTTGCGCGCGTCTCAAGCTTGCGGGCTTCGGCTTGGGTGATGTAGCCCTCATGGAAGGTCACCGTGCCATCATGGCGAACCTCAACAATCACGCTGCCGCCCTTGGTGCGGGGTCGCTTCACATGCTCCCAGCTGGCAAAATACTTGCCGCGCTCAAGCACCTCCACATTGCGCCATCCGGCATCAATGTAGCTCTCGACCTTGGCTGCCAGCGCTGCCGATTGGGCTTTCCAGAACGTGTCGGCATCTGCAAATACGCCCGTCTCTCCGAAGAGGTCAGCCGTCACCTCACCCTCATAGCTGGCCAGATCAAACAATGCCTTGTCGGTCGTGATCGTGGTCCCACCTGTGATCCATGCCTTGCAGGCGCGGCCCATGGGCGCGCGCTCGGTCTCGCTCCTGAACAGGGCGAGCCAGTCTGCCTGCTGGTCTTTCGTGGCGAGTGTGAGCGCGCGGATTGTCTCCGGGTCAATTTCGTCTTTCGCGTAGAGCGCGCGGATCGGGCTGGAGAGATTGGCAAGCGCAAGGATGCGGCGGACTTTCAGGTCCGTGACTCCGAAATGCCCGGCAATCTCGTCCACGGTCCGGCCTGTCTGGGCCAGTTTCCCGAACGCGTTGTACTGCTCCATTTCCGTGGCGGGCAGGCGGGCGACATTTTCAATCAGCGATGCCTCGACGGCGGCTGCGTCGTCATCTGCTTCCATGATCGCGCACGGCACCATCACAGGCTTGCCGGTTTCGGCTGCGATGATCTGCAAGGCATGGAAGCGCCGCCGTCCGGCAACAACGCCATAGCCATCGCCTTCGGGGCGCACCAGAAGCGTCTGGCGGATACCCTTCTCCCGGATGGATGGCAGGATGTCCGAAACATCCGGGGTTTTGCGCGAGTGTCGCATGTTGAGCTTGCTGATATGGAGTCGCTCGATGGGGATCGTTTTCAGTGCGGGCTGCGCCATGGGATTGTCCTCCTGTTCTGGCGGGTAAAGCGAAAGGCCAAGCGCCCATGCCGGGCCTTTCCAGTTGATCGGGGTGAAGGGGAAGCCTTCCGCGTCGCGCGAAGCGTGCCTGTCGGTCTCTCCCCAGTCATAGTCATGCAGGCCAATCAGCGGCGCGCGACCGTCGACCCAGATTTCAACAACGCGGGACGCCTCCACGACGAGTGTCAGGCGCGGACGTGGACCGAGAATATGCTCCAGTGCGCTCATCCCCGTGACGCCTGTGCAGGCGCAGACGCCATCAGCCGCGTCAGGGCTGCGCGGCCTGCTGCCAAGGCGTCCGGGAGCAATTCGCCCGCGACTTCATTCAGATAGGCGTTGTCCGATCCCGGATAGTTGGCCTCTATGCCCCAGACGCTGGCTTGTGTTGAGTCCAGTTCGACGCCTTC
Source organism: Hyphomonas oceanitis SCH89 (assembly GCF_000685295.1). Taxonomy (GTDB): domain Bacteria; phylum Pseudomonadota; class Alphaproteobacteria; order Caulobacterales; family Hyphomonadaceae; genus Hyphomonas; species Hyphomonas oceanitis. The sequence continues at coordinate 69 of NZ_ARYL01000109.1, read as the reverse complement.
GCATTCAATAGCGAGCACGATCCCGCAATAGAACCATTCATCCTTGCGCCACGCGTCCATGACGGCTTC
>NZ_ARYL01000108.1 GCF_000685295.1 Hyphomonas oceanitis SCH89 | reverse complement strand
GCGGGCATGCGTTCGCCCCCGAAGAAGACTTCCCCCTGTCCGATCAGGGCCGCAGCCATATGGGCCAGCGGCGCAAGGTCGCCCGACGCTCCAACGGAGCCCTGGACGGGAATGACCGGCGTCACATCCATTTCCAGCATGGCTTCGATCTGAGCAATGACGGGCCATGAAACACCTGACGCACCCCGACCGATTGATAACAGTTTCAGGACCATCATGAGCCGTGATGTTGCGATATCCAGCGGCTCGCCGACCCCGCAACAATGCGACAGGACGAGGTTGCGCTGGAGTGTCGCAGTGTCGGCCGGGTCGATCTTGATGCTCGCCAGTTTGCCGAACCCGGTATTGACCCCGTAGACGGCGGCGCTCCCGGCCGCAATCCTTGCGACAAGCTCTGCGGCGCGGTCCACAGGCCCGCGCGCCGTCTCAGCCAGCCGGGTCGGCCTGCCCTGTCGCCATATCTCTTCCAGGAGCGCCAATGATGCTGTTCCAGGTTGCAGAACAATCATGTGATCTCTCCCTCAAACATGCGCAGGTGCAAGGGATTGAAACCGATGCGGTATGACAGTTCTGCCGGGTGCGCGACATCCCACACGGCCAGATCTGCCTTTTGGCCGGATTTGATTTGTCCGACATCGGCAAGCCCCAGTGCGCGCGCGCCATGTATCGTTACACCGGCAAGGGCTTCCTGCGGTGTCATCCTGAACAGAGTGCAGGCCATGTTCATGCTCAGCAATAACGACGTCAGGGGTGACGATCCTGGGTTACAGTCGGTGGCAAGCGCCATGGCCACACCGTTCGCGCGTAAGGCGTCCAGGGGAGGCAATTTGGTTTCACGCAGGAAATAAAAGGCGCCGGGCAACAGCACGGCGACCGAGCCCGAGCGTGCCATTGCGATGGCATCAGCCGGTGTCGCGTATTCCAGATGATCGCATGACAGGGCATCGAAGCTGGCGGCAAGCGCGGCGCCTCCCAGCCAGGACAATTGTTCCGCGTGCAATTTTACCCGCACCCCAAGCAAACAGGCTTTTTCGAAAACCCTTTGAATCTGCTCAGTCGAAAAAGCTATGCCCTCGCAAAACCCATCGACCGCATCCACAAGTCCTTCATCATAGGCGGCGTCCAAGGCAGGCAGGCAAACCTCATCCAGATACGCGTCGCTGCGACCGACATATTCCTCCGGAACCGAATGTGCGCCGAGAAAGCTCGTGCGCACGCGTAAGGGGCGAAGCGTCGCGATCCTTCGGGCCACGCGCAACATTTTCAGCTCGGTCTCGACATCCAGTCCATAGCCGGACTTAATCTCAATCGTTGTCATTCCTTCAGCGATCAGCGCGTCTACCCGCCTCAGAGCTGATTCCAGCAAGCTCGTTTCGCTTGCCGTGCGTGTCGCAGCAACGGTCGCAACAATACCTCCGCCAGCCTGCGCAATTTCTTCATAGCTCGCGCCTTGCAGACGCATATCGAATTCGCTGGCACGATTACCGCCATGCACAATATGCGTGTGGCAATCGACGAGACCC
>NZ_ARYL01000107.1 GCF_000685295.1 Hyphomonas oceanitis SCH89 | reverse complement strand
TGTTGATTGGCCCTGCGTCGGCGGATGTACATGCGATGGCTCCTGATACCATTGCCTGCCAGGCGCTGGATGACCAACTTGCGGCATCCGGTACAGACCGCAAGGACGACGGGCAGTCTCGTCCTGATCACGATCACCACGCGCACACCTGCGGCAGTTGCCATTTCCATCTGGCCGGATCTTTCCCATCCAGATTCGTTTCCCCCTGGGGACTTCGGACAGTCGTTCTGCCCGAGGCGAACATGTTCGCGCCTCGCGCCGGACCCTTCGGACTCTACCGCCCTCCCCGTGTCTGACCTGACTCCCTAGCTGCGGCTCTGCCGTCGGCATCTTTCAGGTCATCACGAGGAAATTATATCAATGAACACATTGAAGCAGGGCGCATGTTGCGCCCTGATCGCAGCTGTCCTTGCGGGCACTGCGGTCGCAGCTCCGTGCAGCGGACCAAGGGTCACTGCCACCGCAATCCAGCCAGGCGAGCCTTTATCACTTGACGCCGTACTGGCAGAAGTCCGCAATGCGTCTCCGGAAGTGCGCAAGGCCGCATTGGAAACACGCGCTCGCGAGGCGGACGCAGATCAGGCCGGCCGCTGGCTCAATCCTATGATCGGATTGGAACTTGAAAACTTCTCAGGCTCCGGCCCCCTCGCCGGGTTTGATCAAACCGAGACAACGTTCTCGGTTGCCCAGACATTCCAGCTGGGCGGCAAGCGAACAAAACGTCAGCGCGCTGCGCGTGCCAGTGCCGCGCTCGCCACGGCAGAATGCAACGCCATCCTGCGCGAAACAGAATTGGAGGCGGTGACGCTCTTCTATGAACTGGACGCGGCCGCCCAGCTCGTCCGTCTCGCCGATCAATCGGCCGAACTGGCGGACACGCTCAGCGAAACCGTAGGCAAACGCGTGGATGCAGGCGCGGCCGCACCACCGGAACTTTCCCGGGCGAAAGCCGATGCTGCCGCGTTGCGCGCAGTGGCCGCACAGACACGCGGCGACATGGAAGCCCTTCGCTACGATCTCAGCGCATTGTGGGGAAGCGCCGATCCGGTCTTCGAGGCCCCTGTTCTGCCAATGACGGCGCCCACCCACCCCGGCGCAGCCAACCTGGCACAACACCCTGCTGTCAAAGTGGCCGAGGCCGGTATTGTCGCGCGGCAGGCGGAGCAGGATCTGGCGCGTGCTCAGGCGGCCCCTGATCTTACCCTAAGTGCGGGCATGCGGCAGTTTGAGCAAACGGGCGATACCGCATTCCTTATCGGCGTCAGCGTGCCTGTCCCCCTGTTTGACCGCAACCGTGACGCAACCCGCGCTGCTGGTTACAGAGTCGATGCCCGGCGCACCGACCGGGTGGCTGTGGAGGCAAGATTGCTTGCCAGCCAACGCGCCTCGGTCTCTCAGGTCCGCGCGGCCCAGGAACGCCTGGCGCTCCTTGAGAACGATGCCCTGCCCTCAGCCAGGGCGGCCTATGAAGCATCCGTCCAGGGCTATGCCGCGGGCAAGTTCGATCTCACCTCAACCCTCGATGCCCGCAAAGGCCTGATCGAAGCCGGCGTAGCCGTAATCGATGCGGCCCGCGCCCTGAATACAGAAAACATGCGCT
>NZ_ARYL01000106.1 GCF_000685295.1 Hyphomonas oceanitis SCH89 | reverse complement strand
GGTCATCCAGCGCCTGGCAGGCAATGGTATCGGGATCCATCGCATGTATATCCGCCGACGCAGGACCGATCAACATGGTCGCGACCAGACAAGCTGCGAGCCATATTTTGACGCTTAGGATGAATCCGGATAAACGCATAGCATGCCCCATAACAGGCAATCCTTCAAAAATCACCAAGAAATCTCATCCGATGAAAGAGACGGTTTGCAAATCCTGGTACCCTGTTTTTTCCAATTTTGCGCCTGACGCTCCACCACGCGTTCAAACGGGCCAGTCACACACAGGATTGCACCGACAGCGGTTGGCATCTGAGGCGTCCGTGCAGGCGTGTACATGTCACCAACTGACGGGGGGCACTGTCGCAAGCACGCATGTGCGCCAGTCACCATGTGCTTGCCCATGGTGACTGGCAAAAGAAACAGGCAGCTTTCTAAATACTTTGCCCCGCGGTCACTTGGTTCTTCGGCAATTTCAGAGCCAGCGTTTTCCAGATCAGGAATGCGGCAGGAATGACGAGCAGTGTCAGGATTGTTGCGCTTGTCATGCCGCCAACCATCGGGGCGGCGATGCGGCGCATCACTTCTGAGCCTGTACCTGACCCGAGCATAATTGGAAGGAGGCCGGCTATGACGACAGCAACGGTCATCATAATGGGGCGGACCCGCAGAAGGGCGCCTTCGATGACTGAGGTGCGCAAGTTCTCCCGTGTGAGCTCGCGGCCCTCTTCCTTTGCCAGCGCGATTTGTACACCGAGAGCCTGCTCCAGATAAACAATCATCAGTACACCGATTTCTACAGAAACACCCGCCAGGGCAATAAATCCGACCCCGACGGCAACAGACATATTGTAACCAAGTATATCCAGGAACCAAAGGCCTCCAACGAGTGCGAGCGGTAGGGTTCCCATGATGATTAGAACCGGAGTGATGCGTCTGAAGTTCAGGAACAGCAGCAGCAGGATGATAACGAGCGTGAGAGGGACGACAACGCTGAGTCGTTGCTTGGCGCGCTCCATATATTCGTATTGTCCAGACCAGGAAAGGGAGTAGCCGGCAGGTAAATCAATCGTCTCAACAGACTTCTTTGCGTTCTTTACATAGCTGCCGATATCGACGTTTGATATATCAACATAGATCCACCCGTTCAGCCGGGCGTTTTCACTGCGGATGACGCCAGGTCCACCAGATATGGAAATATCGACAAGTCGGGACAGTGGAATTTGGGCGCCCGTCTTTGTAACGACGGGCAAGTTTTTCAGGCGTTCAAGCGAGTCGCGATATTCGTGTGGATAGCGCACATTCACCGGGTAGCGTTCCAGACCTTCGACCGATTGCGTCACTGTCATGCCGCCTATGGCCGTCTGCACGAAAGCCTGGACGTCGGCAACGTTCAGACCGAAACGCGCGGCTTCTTCGCGCTTTATATCCACATCGACAAAGCGACCACCTGTGACGCGTTCGGCGTAAACGGAAGCGGTGCCCGGAACATCTTTGATGACAGCTTCTATCTGCTGAGCGATATCGCCAATTTCTTCCAGATCCGGTCCGGCGACTTTTATTCCGATCGGCGTTTTTATGCCCGTCGCCAACATATCAATTCGGTTCTTGATTGGCATGATCCAGACATTGGTGAGGCTTGGGACGTGGACAAGATTATCGAGCTCTTTCTTGAGTTTCTCCGTGGTCATCCCTTCGCGCCACTCTTCTTTCG
>NZ_ARYL01000105.1 GCF_000685295.1 Hyphomonas oceanitis SCH89 | reverse complement strand
CCCTATGAGTCTTTGGAGTGCAATCGCCAGGAGCCGGCTTGACCGATCTATTCGTAAAGGATGCCTGGAAGTCACGTTTCCAAATGGCGCGACGTCCCTCTTTGGCTCATACTGCATAAGTCCGATCCGTATCGCGATCAAATCGGAGGCATGGCTTCGCCGCATCCTGCTGGATCCGGAATTGCAGCTCGGCGAGGCCTATATGGAAGGGGGGCTGGTACTGGAAGCGGGCGACCTTTACGACCTGCTGGATATTTTCTGGACGAATATACTATCCGATGGCCGCCCGAGTGCCTCGCTACCGGCATTCCTCAGAAAGACGTTTCGGGCGATCGCGCAGTTCAATCCACGTGCACGAGCGGCTCGAAATGTTGCGCACCATTATGATATTGGCAACGACCTTTACCGCATCTTCCTCGATGAGGATATGCAGTATTCCTGCGCTTACTTCCCTGACCGGGAGACGTCCCTGGCCGATGCGCAACGCTTCAAGAAAGAACATATCGCACGCAAGCTCTGCCTCAAGCCTGGGGACACTGTCCTCGATATCGGTTGCGGGTGGGGCGGACTGGCCTTGCATCTTGCCGGCCGGGAAAATGTCCGTGTTCACGGGGTCACTCTGTCATGCGAGCAACATTGTCTCGCCCGTGAGCGTGCGGACGACATGGGCCTCAGCGACAGAGTGGAGTTCGGGCTTCAGGATTATCGCAATCTGACCCGTCATTATGACCGTATCGTCTCGGTCGGCATGTTTGAGCATGTCGGTGTGCCGCACTATCGCGAATATTTCGATCAGGTCGCGGCGTGCCTAAAAGACAACGGGACGGCGCTCATTCACACAATAGGGCGGACCCCAGGACCTGGAGCGACGAATCCGTGGATCGCGCGCCATATCTTTCCAGGCGGTTACATACCCGCGCTATCGGAAATCCTGCCAGCGATCGAGAAAGCAGGCCTGATGGTCCTGGATGTTGAAATCCTGCGCCTGCACTATGCAGAAACCCTCAAAGCCTGGCGATCACGTTTTCGCGCGCGGGCAGACGAGGCCGAAGCGCTCTATGATGAGCGCTTTGTACGTATGTGGGATTACTACCTCGTGTGCAGTGAATTGTCTTTCCGGCACGGTGTCCACAACGTTTTCCAGCTTCAGCTCGCCAAACGCCAGGACGCCGTTCCCCTGACAAGGGATTATCTGTATCGGCCCGAGCCCACGCGCGGCCCCCTTCGGCAGGTATCTCCCGTGCATGATGAAAGACCGCTCGCCAATGTCCAAAGACGATAAAACTGACGCAGGACACTCCAGGAAAGCCTATAAGCATGACTTGCGCGATCTGCAGATCGAGCTTGTCAAAATTCAGCGGCAGGCAATCGCGCACGGCCACCGCATACTGGTCATTTTTGAGGGGCGAGATGCCGCCGGAAAAGATGGCGTGATCAAACGGATCACCGAACATCTCAGTCCGCGTGAGACGCGCGTCGTCGCGCTTGGAAAGCCGTCCGACCGGGACACGCGGTCATGGTATTTTCAACGTTACACGCCGCATTTGCCAGCAGACGGAGAAATCGTCCTGTTCAACCGATCCTGGTACAATCGCGCCGGCGTGGAGAGGGTCATGGGATTTGCCAGCGACGACCAGGTCGAAGCGTTTTATGACAATGTTGGCGCGTTCGAAAAAATGCTGGTTGGCGACGGAATCCAGATTCTCAAATACTATCT
>NZ_ARYL01000104.1 GCF_000685295.1 Hyphomonas oceanitis SCH89 | reverse complement strand
GCCACAACATCGGATGGGCTCGACCTGACAAGGATGATATCGGCCGTTTCGATAGCGACATCCGTACCCGCGCCGATCGCGATCCCGACATTGGCCTGGGCGAGGGCAGGGGCGTCATTCACTCCGTCGCCAATCATCGCAACGATCAGGCCGCGTGACTGGACGTCCCGAACCTTGTCCGCTTTCTGTTCAGGCAGGACTTCGGCGATGACCTCGTCGAGACCGATTTCCTTGGCGACCCAATCAGCGACCTGCTTGTTGTCGCCTGTGAGCATAATGCAGCGAATGCCCATTGCCTGGAGCTGAGAGATGGCGCTTGCTGATTCTTCACGGATTATATCTGCAAGAGCGATAGCGCCGATCAGCTTTTCTTCGATCAGCACAAAGACCACGGTCTTGCCTTGTGCGCTCAGGGCCTCAAATCGCGGATCGTCCATGACCAGTCCCTTGTCACGCAGGTATCCCGGGCTCACGACCTTGACGTTCCGGTCCTTGACCACGCCTTCAGCGCCCTTGCCGGGGATCGCCTTGAACTTGTCGACCGGCCAGGCCTCCGGCGCGTCCCGGACGATCCCTTGAGCAATCGGATGTTCGGAATGGGCTTCGATCGAGGCGGCATAGGCGATGACCTCGTCTTCGGTAAACGTCGTGTCGAACACGAGTGTATCGGTGATCCCGAACTCGCCCTTGGTCAGCGTCCCGGTCTTGTCGAAGATGATCGCGTTGATCTTGCGCGCCTCTTCAAACGCGGTCCGGTCGCGGATGAGCAGGCCATTGGTCGCTGCAATAGCGGTTGAGCGTGCCACGACCAGCGGCACGGCAAGTCCCAGCGCATGCGGGCAGGCAATGACCATGACCGTCACTGCGCGGGCCATTGCGAACGAGAATCCCTGACCCGTGAACAGGGTCCAGAACAGAACGGTCGTAAGGCCTCCACCAAGCGCAATGAAGGTCAGCCATTTTGCGGCTGTATTTGCGAGATCCTGTGTCTTCGACTTGCTGGCCTGGGCTTCCTGGACCAGTTTGATGACACTCGACAGAAATGTTTCGTCGCCGGTCTTGTCGACGCGGATGGTGAGCGAACCTTCTCCATTGATCGAACCGCCAATGACTTCGGCATCAGCCCCCTTGAAGATGGGCTTGGACTCACCGGTCAACATGGATTCGTTGAGCGAAGACTCGCCTTTGATGATGATCCCGTCTGCAGGGACTTTTTCGCCCGGCTTGATCAGCAAATGCTCGCCGCCTGTAAGGGTCGAGACCGACACATCGCTTACCGAGCCGTCTTCTGCCACAAGATGGGCTTCGTCCGGCATCAGCGCGGCAAGTTTCTCGAGCGCCCGGCCGGCGCCAAGGACCGATTTCATTTCGATCCAGTGCCCGAGCAGCATGACTGCGATCAATGTCGCCAGTTCCCAGAAGAAGGTCTCGTCGCTTCCGAGTGCAACCATGCCCATCGAATAGGCATAGGCAGCGGTGATCGCGACAGAGATCAGCGTCATCATGCCTATATCGCGGGTCGTAATCTCTCGCCAGAAGCCTTTCAGGAACGGCCAGCCGCCATAGAAAAACACGAGGCTTGAGAGCGCCGCCAGCACGTATCGGTCACCCGGAAAACGCAAGACGTCTGTCAGCCCAAGCCAACCCTGTATCATTGGCGCGAGCGCAAGAATTGGCCCGGTCGCAGCCAGGACGACCCAGAAGCGCTTGCGATATTCCGC
>NZ_ARYL01000103.1 GCF_000685295.1 Hyphomonas oceanitis SCH89 | reverse complement strand
TGCGCGCGTTCGGCGCCCAGTCGGGCACGCCCATCCTGTTTTCCGAATCGCTTGTGGCCGGGCGCGCGGCGCCGGGACTGAACGGGACCTTCGCGCCGGCCGACGCGCTGGACCGCCTCCTTCAGGGGAGTGGGCTCGAAGCCGTGAAAGGGCAGGGCCAGGCGGTTATCATCCGGAAACGAACAGACGCGCCTGAGCCGGTCGTTCCGCCTGCACGTCCGCCGCGGGAGGAAGCGCCCGCCGAGACCCTGCCTGATTCATCCCGCGCCAAGGCTGACCCCGGCACACTGAGGATCGATACAGTCACTGTGACGGGCACCAGCCTGAGGGGCATTGCGCCGGAAAGCTCGCCGCTGCAGATCTACAGCCGGGAGGATATTCTCGGGTCGGGCGTGACGACAACAGAGCAATTCATCCGCACCCTGCCGCAGAATTTCGGCGGTGGGTCGACCGAATTCACCTCGCAGGGCCTGCCGACGGACGGCAATTCCCAGCGCAATTCTACCTATGGCTCCGGCGCCAACCTTCGGGGACTTGGCTCAGGCGCGACCCTGACCCTGCTGAATGGCAACCGGGTCGCACCGACCTCCACCATCGGCGATTTCGTCGACCTGTCGATGATTCCCGTGTCGGCGCTCGAACGGATCGATGTCCTCAGCGACGGCGCATCATCGATCTACGGTGGGGACGCTGTCGCCGGTGTCATCAACCTCGTCTTGCGCGACGATTTCGACGGAGCGGAGACAGGACTGCGATATGGTACGGTGACGGATGGCGACATGGAGGAGGTCCGGTTCAGCCAGACGCTTGGCAAGAACTGGGCGGGTGGCAACATAATCGGGACCTATGAGTATATGGACCGTGACGCCCTCGGTCTGTCGGACCGTCCGGATATTGCCGCGCCGACATTGCTGAACGGCGGTCCCATCAATGTCATTGATGCCTTCGACCTCCTTCCCCAGCAGACCCGCCACAGCCTGGTCCTGTCAGGACGTCAGGCCCTGGGCGACCGACTGGAGATCGCATCGACGGCGCTCTATTCCGACCGCAAGGTCGAAAGTTCCTCAGTCGGTATTGCCAATACGACCTCTGTTGCGAAAAGCTGGATTGAATCGGAAAGCCTCTCGGCGACGTTTTCTGCCGACTATATGCTCCGGCCTGACTGGAGCCTCACACTGGACGGGACATATAGCCGGATCCGGAATGACAATGTCCAGCAGATCATTCTTCCCGCCGTTGCTACGCCCTCCGAGGCAAAGACGGAGTCTTCCCTCTGGTCGGTTGGTCTTCTCACGAGGGGCGACCTGTTCGCACTGCCTGGCGGAACCATTCATGCCGCACTGGGCGGACAATTCCGCCGGGAGGACTTCGCGCTTCGCCAGGTCGGCATGTCGCCCCTGCGCGATGGCACGCGCGACATCTCGGCCGTGTTTGCCGAACTGCTCATCCCGCTTGTCGGGACGGAGAACCGGATTCCCGGAATTGACCGGCTGGAGCTGAACCTGTCTGGCCGGATAGATGATTATTCCGACTTCGGATCGACGGCCAACCCGAAGGCGGGACTTCTCTGGGTCCCCGTCGACAGGCTCAAGCTCCGAGGGTCCTACAGTACGTCCTTTGCGCCTCCGACACTCGGGCAATCGGGCGCGAACGACCGGGCCGTGGGGGTTCTGCCCTATGACTTTATCCGCAACATACTCGCCATTCCGCTCCCCGATCCGTCACTGGCGGGCGTCAACTACATGATCACGATCGGCACGGCGCCTGATCTGGAGCCG
>NZ_ARYL01000102.1 GCF_000685295.1 Hyphomonas oceanitis SCH89 | reverse complement strand
CACAAGGGCGGGCAGACCGGACGGTTACGGTCAATGTAGCCTCTGAGTTCGCGGACGGCCATTAGAGAATTCATATTAGTGTTGCGTGTGTCTTCTGCAGCTGTCGGATCAATTTCAAGGCGTCCATCACTTTCACCCCAGCCGCGGTAGTCAAACAACATGACGGCATAACCAGCGCGTGCAAAAAAAACTGCATCTTCGCGGAAATGAGCCGCCGTGCCCCCCCACCCGTGTGCCATCAATATGGTCGGTAGGGACATGTCCTGAGTGTCATGTGGCGCAAACCACTGCGAAACAAGGCGCACGTTCTCGCTTTTAAAGTCCTCAAACCAAAAATGGACATCGTCTGGGGGTGTATATTTTTTTAGTTTGGGGAGTGTGTGTATGCGGGCTGGATCGGAGTTTGACTGCTGAGATGTCATTCGCTCAGTTTCCTTTCGTGAAGATTAGAAAAGGCTCCGGACCATGGGAGTGGCCCGGAGCAGGGGTGGGGAAACTAGCTGAGCTCAGAATTCCTTAGACAGTCCTACCTTGAATACACGGCCCAGAGGGGAGCCGATAAAGGCATCGTAAGATCGGTCTGTTCTGGCAAATGGTGGATTTTCGTCGAGCAGATTGCTTACGCTAAGGGACAACTTGGCATCGCGTGGCAAGTTGCGCAGGTAATGCAAGTCGATAGTGAAGAAGGAATCGATCTTAGCGCCTGTCGGTGCAAAGGTGCCAAGCGGGTACCCGGGAAGAGAGCTGAACAGATCCGATGACTTGCCATTTCCGGCTCGTTCGTCGTCTATGCCATCAATATAGTTGGCAACAGCGCGAAGGTTCTGATTCTCCCTTTCCCAGTTTGCGAATATTTGTCCACGATACTGCGGCAGTGAGTTCGGATCTCGACTGGCATTGAAAAGCCCGACAGCATCATAAGCAGGCGTGATTTCAATTCCATATTGCTCTCTAGCATCTACCTGGTAGCGGAAATTATATGTGCCCTGGAAACCGAGCGATAAATCCCCCTGCAAAACGTTTTCGAAAAGGTAGGAGGCTGACACATCAATGCCATCAAGCGAAGTATCCGGGCCGTTCACATTGAGGTAGTCTACTCGGGCAATTCCGGCAACGGTACCGCAGCCTGCTGCATTGAATTGGAACCGTGCAGCGAGATCCTGAAATGCGGGATCGCTACACCTGTCTGGCTGACCCGTAGGGAGCAGAGCCTCAATCAAGGCGCCTGCATCTTCCGTGATGAGCTGGTCTTTCAGATCATAGCGCCAATAGTCGATTCGTCCGCTGAAATTACCAGGATTTGCAATAAAGCCGAAATTGTAGCTGGTTGACGTTTCTGGTTTGATGTCCGGATTGCCGCGCAAAGTGACCGGAACGCGAGTTGCTCCAAATGCTGCTGTCAGGGATGCGCTAAGGCTTGGGTCCAGTTGAGCAATCGAAGGTGTTCGATAAGCTGTGCCGACAGACCCGCGTATAGCGTAATCTGGGTGGAATTGCCATTTCGCTGAGATCTTGGGATTCACCGTGTCTCCTGCATCATGAGACTCATGCCGGATTGCGAAATTCACATTGAATGTATCACTAAAGGGAAGACTCAGTTCTGCGAATTCAGCCGAGACACTCTGGTCGTATCCCCGCAGCTGTGTTGCTGTAAAAATCGACATCGGGCCACGCGGATTACCCTGGCATGATGAAAGCGGTGCGCCTTCCTCGATGCATGGATTAATGTCGAAGTTCGCAATGTTGGAAACATCATTTTGCGTGCCGAACCAGCGATACTGAGCGCCGATAGCCCATTCCATATTGCCGCCACTCAAGGCTATTGCAGGAATTGCACCCTTGAGGACACCCTCGGCAGTCATGAGCTGATGATCGTGTCCCGCGGCGTGGTGTAGCTG
>NZ_ARYL01000101.1 GCF_000685295.1 Hyphomonas oceanitis SCH89 | reverse complement strand
ATGACGGGGCGGACCATACATTTTTATAGGTTTCGGATTTCATTGCCCAACCGCCTGTTCAGCCGGGAAGCGGCCGACATAGCTCGCGAATACGCTTTGCTGTTCCGCACTGAACAGAATGACATCATAGGCGTCAGGCGGGCTTGTTGTTTCCATTCCGGGAGAGCCCATTGGCATGCCGGGCACCGAAAGCCCCGCCGCATCTGGCCGGGTTTCCAGAAGCTTGCGAATTTCCGAGGCTGGGACATGGCCCTCAATTGCGTAGCCATCAACCGACGCGGTGTGGCAGGAGGCAAGCTCATCGGGGACGTTCAGCGAGGCCCGCACAGGTGCAAGGTCTTCGCGTTCGATAACACGTACTTCAAGACCATCGCGCTGAAGGTGTTTTATCCAGGCCGTACAGCATCCACACCAGGGTGTTTTATAGACGGTAATGGTTTGCGCATTTGCAGGGCTCGCCAAACCGCCCGAGACGAAAAACCCAGCGGCAAGCGCAAAAAGGGCGGTGGCCAAGGCGCCAAGAATCCATTTTGACATAAGAGTTTCCTTCGAAATTATAGTTTGACGGAGCGTAGTCGCAGCGCATTCGCGATGACCGAGAATGAGCTGAGGCTCATTGCGGCAGCGGCGATAATTGGACTGAGAAGCAGTCCAAAGAACGGATAGAGGACGCCGGCAGCAACCGGCACGCCGAGCGAATTATAGATAAAGGCAAAGAACAGGTTTTCGCGAATATTGCCCATTGTCGCGCGGCTGAGGCGTAGGGCGCGCGCAACGCCGCGAAGATCGCCTTTGACCAGGGTCAGACTGGCGCTTTCCATCGCGACATCCGTACCAGTTCCCATCGCGATCCCGACATCCGCCTGTGCCAGGGCAGGGGCGTCATTGATCCCGTCGCCGCACATGGCGACAATCGCCCCCTGAGACTGGAGTTCGCGTATGATCCGGTTCTTGTCCTCTGGCGAGACATCTGCATGAACCTCATCAATGCCAATTTGACGCGCCACCGCTTCGGCTGTCGCCTGGCTGTCGCCGGTCAGCATGACGACTTTCATGCCAGCCTTGTGCAGGGCGGCAATGGCATCAGGCGTTGTCGCCTTGATCGGATCGGCGACACCGATCAGTCCGGCCGGTTTGCCATCGAGCGCGACGAACATCACCGTCTGGCCTTCGCGGCGATAGGATTCGGCTCGGGCTTTCAGCGCGTCGTCAAATGCACCGACCCGGTGCATCATCTTCGCATTGCCGATCGCAAGCCGTTTGCCATCGACGCGCCCTTGCGCGCCTTCGCCGGTGACGGATTCGAAGTCTGAAGCGGAGAGGCGAACCGCCCCGCGTTCTTCGGCGCCATTGACGATGGCCTGGGCCAGCGGGTGCTCGCTGCCGCGTTCAATCGCGGCGGCATAAGAGAGGAAGTCCGCCTCAGCGAGACCTTCGGCTGGCTCGACCGTAACGAGTTTGGGCTTGCCTTCGGTGAGTGTGCCTGTTTTGTCGACGACAATTGTATCGACTTTTTCCAGCGTCTCGAGCGCTTCAGCATTCTTGATCAGAATGCCAGACTGAGCGCCCTTTCCGGTCGCGACCATGATTGACATGGGCGTCGCAAGACCGAGCGCGCAGGGACATGCGATGATGAGCACAGCGACCGCATTGACGATCGCGAATGCCATGGCCGGATGTGGCCCGAAAACCGCCCAGATGATGAAAGTGACAATAGCGGTCAGAACAACCACCGGAACAAACAGGCCAGCCACAGTGTCGGCGAGCTTCTGGATCGGTGCACGTGATCGCTGCGCTTCGACGACCATGCGCACAATCTGAGAGAGCATCGTATCCTCGCCGACGCGGGTCGCCGCCATAATAAACGAGCCCGTGCCATTCACGGTGCCGCCGGTGACCG
>NZ_ARYL01000100.1 GCF_000685295.1 Hyphomonas oceanitis SCH89 | reverse complement strand
CCCTCCGTCACGGGCCGGGCGGCCCGCGCCACCTCCCCCGCGTCGCAGGGGAGGATAAGGGCAGTGCCTATTCGGTGGCTGTCGCGTCTGTCTCGGCGACTTCGGTTTCGTCTGTCGCAACGAAGGCGCATTCCTTCTCGGCGGCGACTTCCTTCACGTCCTTGATGTAGGAGCGGGCGAAGGGAATGTTCATCGGGTTCATCATCGAGCGCTGCGCGCCGGCGACTTCCTTTTCCAGCTCTTCACAGGACTGGCGCGAGAAGCGGGCCTTGTTGCCGCCGCTGGCGAGCGCGCCGCTGGCGGCTGATCCGGCGAGCGCGGAGCCGGCCGCGCCGACGGCGGTGGTGCAACCGGAAACAGAGGTGAGCAGGCCGAGTGCGGCGACGGTGGGGACGAGGAATTTGATGTTCATTTTGGAGACCCTTTGGCAGATGAAATGTCTGCTGCTTATCGGGGCTGCCAGGAGGCGTGTCTTACCCCCGAGGGGTGATGCGGCGCATTTTTGTTTGGCGTAACAAAGCGCGCAATCACGTGGATTTTTTTTCGAGGAGTGCGCCATGCGCAGGATGTTTTTTGCAGGCCTTGTCGGGCTTTGTGTCGCCGGTCTGTCTTCAGCCGAAGTTCCCTCTGAGCCGGACTGCGCGGCCGGGGATCGCAAGGCGTGTTTCGAGGCAGGGACGGCCTATGCAGAAGGCACTGGCGTCGAGGCCAGCATGAATGCGGCGATCCCGTTCTTCCTGCGCGCCTGCGACCGGGGCATGCCGCAGGGCTGCACCACGGCCGGCCTGTACATTCTGGACGGCGCTGGCGATCTCGAGCCGAACCTTGAAGCGGGGATGCATATCCTGGAAACCGGTTGCATGCGCGGCGATGACAAGGGGTGTGAATCGACCGTCGGATACCTGACAGCGCAAGACAATCCGATGGCTAACACAGGCAAGGTGGTCGATGTCCTGATCCAGGGGTGCAAGACGGGGTCCATGTGGGCGTGCGGCTGGGGCGCCCGTGCGGCGCAGGACGGCTATGGCGGCAAGTATCCGGAGATGGCCGACATCTCCAAGGCGGCGATCATTGGCGAGATGGGATGCGAGAAGGGCAACCTGTCGGCGTGCGTTGTGTCGGAGACCCTGTTTGGCGATCCGTCATCGGCGCTTTTCGATGCGGAAAAGTCGCTGGAATATTCGGAAGTCAATTGCGACTCCGACATTGCGGAGAGCTGCAACAACCTCGCGCGCGTCTACTATATGATCAATGAACTTGAGCTGGGGACAGTGGCCTATGAGAGGGCCTGCCAGCTGGGCATGGAGCAGACCTGCGCCGAAGCCAAGTCGTTCCGCGCGTATCTGACGGCGAAGGCAGACTATGAGGCGGCTGAAGCCGAGCGCGCCGCCACGATCAATGGCCTGATCAATGCGGGACGCTATGGCGAGGCGGTCAATACGGCGATCTATCAGATGGGCTCTGCCAATCAGGTCGAGGCCGCGGTGCGCGCGGCGGCGGGGGCAGGGGCCATGTCGAAGGTGAACACGCAGGACCTTTATGTGGTCGCCTCGTGGTTCTCGTCCGGCGAGGTGCGCCGGATTGCCGATGCGGAAATGGCGGCCCGTGGCACGGGGCTGGAAGGCACGTTCGGCACAGGGACGAACACGGCCGGTGCAGCGGACGCGCGCTGGAAGGAGCTTTATGGCTCGTCCATTCCCACGACGCGGGCCTCGTCGCCTTCGGCACCGTCCACAAGGACGTTCGGCGCAGGGGACGCCGCCGGCCAGGTTCGCGACAAATACCGCACGGCCCATTGCGAGATGGCAGGCAGCAATGCCAGCGCGGCGGTGTGCCGGAATTGATTGGGGGGGAGGCTGCGTAGCGCGTCAAGCCGAATACGGTTTCGGTGCGCGGCGTGCAACCGGTATGGTGGCGCGGTTTTCGTAGAAGTTTAATGGGATGGTCCGCCCCGTCTCCTCA
>NZ_ARYL01000099.1 GCF_000685295.1 Hyphomonas oceanitis SCH89 | reverse complement strand
GCCGGTGGCAACACCGGCCTGTTACCCGACATTACGAAGGGTTCGACGGTTGCCAGATTTCTGAATGGGCGAGCTTCGACGCGGTGTGCGAGCTTGCAGACTTCATCGAGGAACATGGCGCGCTTGGCGCCAAGCTTTACAGCCAGTTCGGTGATGATCTTGAACAGGCGCGCGCCGCGTTCGAGGATTATGCCGGAGAATACCGCAGCGCGGCGGACTTTGCCGAAGAGCTGCACGACGAGACCGGCACAGCGATACCGGAAAGCCTCAAATACTATATCGACTGGCAGGCGCTCGCCCGCGACATGGCCCTCAATGGTGAGATCATGGTGTTCCAGACGGGCTTCGATGAAGTCCACGTGTTCTGGAGCCGTTAGAGATGGCTTTCACGGAACGCTTTGACACGTTCGTATGCGAGGGCGATTGCATCGCTTGCGAACAGGACGGGTTCCGGATCGTCGCGCGCATCGTGCGCGATGATAGTCCGGATGGGCCGGACCAGCGCCAGGACGGATTCTGGCCCTCGCTCTACAAGGATGCGCCCGGATTTATCGGCCCCGGAAACAATTTCCGGGAACGCTTTGCCAAGGCACAAGCCGAAGCCGAGGCGATCATGGAGGCATGGCGGGAGGATGACTGGTTCTATTGCGGTATTGTCCTCTCGGTATCTCTTGATGGTGTCATATTGGACGAGCACGCCATCAGCCTGTGGGGCGTCGAGGCCAATTATCCGGGTTCGGATAATGGACATCTGACGGACGTCGCAGATGACCTTCTTCCCGACGCTCTCGCGATCGGTCGCCGGGTCGCGCAGCGTCTTTGTGCGACCCTCTCGAATCTCGAGGCGCGCGCATGAGTGCGCGTCTGTCCTCTTCAATCAAATCATCAAAGGAGGCCCATGCAATGGCCCAGCCTATCCTCAAATCCTTGCCGCTGTCCGAGCTTCGGATTTCCAAACTCAACATGCGCCATAGCCGCAAGAAGCCGGACGTGTCCGATATTCTGCCGTCTATTCGTGAGAGCGGTATTCGCCAGACTTTGCTGGTGCGCCGTGAAAGCGATCATTACGGCGTCGTTGCCGGACGGCGGCGGTTCTTCGCCCTGAAAGAGATCGAGAAGGAGACCGGCAAGCCGCCCATGGTGCCATGCGCGATCATGCGGGAGGAAGATGCCGCCAGCGCGATAGCGGCATCCGTCATCGAGAATGTCGGACGCCTGCCAGCTTCGGAAATGGAGCAGTATACCGCCTTCAAGCGCCTGAATGATGAAGGCCGCGCGGTCGAGGACATCGCCGCATTCTTTGGGGTCACCGTGCTTCTGGTGCGGCGGGTGCTGGCACTGGCGTCCCTCGCCGAGCCCATCCGCGAATTCTATGCCGGGGACGAGATCGACCGCGAAACAATTCGGGCCCTGACCCTCGCCACGCCGGAGCAACAGGCGGAATGGCTTCGCCTGTTCGAGAGCGAGGACGCGCGCGCGCCGATGGGCCGGAACTGCAAGGCGTGGATCACGGGCGGGACAATTATCACCACAGACAAGGCCCTGTTTGACTTGGCGGGCTATGACGGCCTGATAACCGCCGATCTGTTTGGCGAGCATGGCGTGTTTGCCGACGCGGATGCTTTCTGGACCGCGCAAGCCGCAGCCGTCGCGCAGCGTATCGAGGCTTATCTCGCCGAAGGCTGGAAGGACGTGGTCTGCCTTGAGCGGGGGCAGTATTTCCAGCGCTGGGACCATGTGACCAAGACGAAGAAGGAGGGCGGCAAGGTGTTCGTCGAGCTTCGCCATGATGGCAGTGTGACCTTCCATGAAGGCTATATCTCACAGGCTGAGGCGCGGAGAAACGACAAGGAGAAGCGCGGCAGCGACGACCCTTCCTCAGCACCCGTCAAACCTGAAATGTCTGGCCCGCTTGCGGAATATATCCTGCTGCATCGGCATGGGGCGGCGCAGGCGAGCCTCGCCGCCCAGCCTGCTATCGCGCTGCGCCTGATGGTGGCCCATGCCATGACCGGCAGCGCGCTCTGGACGATCCGTGCGCATGAATGCAGCAGCCGGAAGGATGCCACGCGGGA
>NZ_ARYL01000098.1 GCF_000685295.1 Hyphomonas oceanitis SCH89 | reverse complement strand
TCATCGGGTCCACGCTTTCGGCGGTGACCGGTCTCGGCCTGCTTGCCGCCGCCAGACAAAGGCTCCGACCAACCAGGCCTGATGAGATACCCCTTCCAACAAATTACGAGCACGCCCGTACTGACGCCTCGTCGCCACCGCCATCGGCACCGCCCTTGACGTGTCTTTGAAGCAAAAGGTCACGAGTGATCGACAGGCCGAGCCAGCGTCCTGGATGCCCGTTTCAGCGCCACAAGACGAGCCCGGTTCACTTCCTGTGATCTGCAGGCGCCGCGATGGCAATGCGTTGCCGCCTGGCAGCGCCTTGACTCATAAGGACCGCGCACGGTTGAGCCGGATGCGTGATGCAGCCTGGGTCGCCTTCGTCACGCGCTGTACCAATCGATGAACCCATATTTCTCCCGGCAGGATCTCGCATGGATGAGGTAGCCGCAGATCAAATCGTCCTCCAAATCACCTGATATATTTGAAACGCCTGCAAGCCAGGATACGCCGACCTGCCAGACGGGAACGAAACGATATCCGAATATCAGGCCAATCATGCCAGGTTGGCTGGACGGCGCTGCATCCGACCTGGCACGCTCTCTCCGAGGCGCGAACGGCCGCGATCCCGGCCTCCTGATTGCGTCCAGAATAGATCTCGCAATGTCGCTGAAGCGCCTGCGGGTCGGACGTCTTGTTTCGTTCATCTGCCGAAAAAAATGAAATGTGTAATGCGCGGCCAAGGTCTGCGTCTGTTCGTCTTGCAGTCCTATCGGCTCCCGGCTGGATCGGACTGCGAACCAATTCACAATCCAGGAAAATTCAAGATGATCTCCCGGCAAAGCCACCACCGACAAACTTCCGAAGACCCAAGCCACTCCACGCGTCCGTCACCCCGCGTCTTGAACTGCATCGTATCCAGCCTTGGGATTGGTCTGTTTGGCGCCGGCCTGGGTGCAATCCTGGCGCCTTATATTGCAGAAACCGCTGCGCTGATTGCACTTCTCGGATTGACGGTTCACCTTGTCGCCTTGATCCGCAGCGTTCGCCGCCGACGCCCAGGCATATCCGGTCGGCAACTTTGGCTCACGGCAATCTATCTGAGCTGCTGGACCATACTGATCGTCCTCTCTTTTGGCCTGTTCAAGGTTTGGTTTTGATGCATCCTGGGCAATTGATGCATCATCAGGCGTGCATTGACGGACGTCGGACCGACCTGTTCATTTGCATATCGACGTACAGCGCGATGGTCTGATGACGATAGACGTTTCGCCGCGTGAACGTGACCATTACAAAAGAACGTCACTCTGCAGCAGTCAGCCGGATCTGGCGACCGTCGCAAGGGCTCGATTGAGCAGCGGCGCGATCAATACGCGCCAGCGTCCGGCGAAGCTGTACAGCTTCCGGTTTATCGCCGTCCCCGCGACGTTCCAGCTTTGCCAGTTTCTCACGGAAGATTGACACGTAGACCATAACGATTGGTCGCCCCTCATCTTGATTCTCACGATCAGTCATCTGGCGGTCTCCAGGCCCGCAATCGACGCGGAAAACGAATTGACGCGCCTGCGATAGGGTCATCGACATCAAACGAATGCAAACGGTTGGGTTTACTCCAGTGTGATACGCAAATGACGCGCGAATCCCTCATGCGTTACAGTCCCGACCGTTTGAGCGCAGGCTGCGGCCGTGTCAAAATGATCGCAATCTGGTGTTCGGGAATTTCCATGTCGGCACTCATCCGGACCCGGAACGTATCGCTGGCCCGGGTGAATGCGCTAAGCCAGGTGCGCTACAAGGCAGCGTGGTTCAGCGGTTCAGGGCTGCAATCGTTTTCCTGGTGACCTGTGACACAATATTCTCATCGGGAACGGCCAGGGACTTGTTAGTTTCCGGACAATCAATCGATTTGATAATATGCTGGAACGTATTCAATCGTGCCTCGCGTTTATCGTCGGTGCGAACGGTGAACCACGGCGCGTGCATGAAGTTCGTGCGCCCCAGCATGTCATCGCGCGCAGCTGTATAGTCACGCCACTTTTCGAGCGCGACGGCATCAATCGGGCTTTTCTTCCATTGTTTGAGCGGATCTTCATCACGGTCCGCGAGGCGGCGCGCCTGTTCAGGCTTGCTGATATCAAGATAGTATTTGAGAATCTGGATTCCGTCGC
>NZ_ARYL01000097.1 GCF_000685295.1 Hyphomonas oceanitis SCH89 | reverse complement strand
ATTGGCGCGATGACCCTCGCGGTCGCTATTGGACTTTCTGTCGGTATATTGGCCGCCCCATCGGGCCCGCCAGCCTCTGGATTTGAAGTATTTTCGACGCAGGCACCGTTTGCGCCATCGGGTCTCCTGGGATAATCACAGGCGGATGAAGCTGGAACACTGGATTATCGTCGCCTTCATCGCTCTGTGCGCGGGCATGACGGGAGTATTTTTATCGGGACCTCTGAACAATGCCCGTCCGTCCAGCTCAGCGGCGGGACTGCATGATCTGATCCATCACGACCTGAACCTGAGCAAGGATCAGGCAGGGAAACTGGACGTGATTGAAGACAGGTTTGCGATCCGCAAATCCGAGCTAGAAGCCCGGCTCAAGGGAGCAAATCGGGCGCTCGCAGAGGCGATCAGCGCAGACAAGACAAACTCGC
Organism: Hyphomonas oceanitis SCH89; assembly: GCF_000685295.1. Taxonomy (GTDB): domain Bacteria; phylum Pseudomonadota; class Alphaproteobacteria; order Caulobacterales; family Hyphomonadaceae; genus Hyphomonas; species Hyphomonas oceanitis. The sequence continues at coordinate 1,751 of NZ_ARYL01000097.1, read as the reverse complement.
CGAGGGTTCAGGCGGCAATTGAGGAGTTTCATCAGGCAATGGGGGAATTGCAGAAATTGACCATCGAACATGTATTTGAAATGCGAGAACTGCTTACAGAGGAGCAGGCGGCAGTCTTCGATGCAGAAGTCGTTCGGGCACTGACGGGGGACTAGGCTTAGCCAGGTGCATGAAACCGAGCGAAACGACGCGGAGCTTGCTCTAGCCGCAGCAGGGGGCGACGAGCGCGCCTTCACCGAACTCATGCGCCGGTATAAAGAACCTCTCTATCGCTACATACATCGTTGCATGCAGGGGAGTGACGACGCTTATGACGTGCTGCAGGATGCATTCGCGGCTGCCTGGAGCGGTCTGGCCCGTTACGACCCTTCGCGTAAATTCTCGACATGGCTCTACCATATCGCGCTCAACAAGGTGCGCGATCATGGCCGTAAACGCGCTGTGCGCAGCTTCTTCTTTACCGCCGCGCCGCTTGATGGGCCTGATCGCCCCGACATCGCCGACCCTTCGCAAAATATTTCGGAGGAATATGAACGTCGTGACGAGCTGGCAAGGGTAAGTGCCCTGATTGACGCGCTTCCGGGAAAGCTGAAACAGGCTTTCACACTGCAAGTTCTGCAGGACTTGCCCCAGAGCGAAGTCGCCGACATCCTGGGTGTATCGGTCAAGACCGTTGAGACACGCGTTTATCGCGCCCGGAAGAGTCTTCAGAGCCAGGTCAATGCCGATAATTAGGACGCAGGCGGTGTCAAAGCAGAGCGGGATCGCGATTTTCGCGGACGCGAAGCGAGGTACACGCCAATCGCGGCGAAGATCACTCCACTTATGACACTTGCGGTTAACGGCTCGCCGAAGAAGCCGGCACCCAGGCTGACGCCAATGATCGGGACCAGGAAACTGAAAGCGGCCGCCTTTGAAACATCAAGTGACTTGAGAGTGGTTTGCCAAAGCCAATAGGCCAGAGCCGTTCCGGGCAATGCGAGACCAAGCAGCGAAATGATGAAAACGGGCGACCAGTTTATTGCTGAGGGTGTTTCAGTTACCAGGGCCAGAAATGTGATCGGAAGCGCCCCAACAAGGAGTTGAAGGCCCATGGCCATGGCGGCATCGACTTCGACCGACAGCATCTTTATTGCAATATTGCCGATAGCGACACCGCTCGTTGCGAGAACGACAAAGCCAATGCCAAGTGCTGTAGAGGCGCCACCAGGCGCAAAAATGCGCGGGCCGGCGATAAGTACGACACCAATAATGCCAAGGACAAGGCCAAACCACGCCGCCGGGCCGAGCCGTTCGCGCAAGAACACGATCGCCAGCAGCGAAGCCAGCAGGGGCTGGAGGCTTTCAATCACCGTTGCGAGGCCTGGCGACAGGAAGTCGGCGGCATGAAACATACCGAAATAGCCAAAAGTCGTCATGCTAAGGCCCGCCAGGATAATCCAGCCCCAGGCGGCAGGCGTACGGGGCAGGGGCGCGTGCTTGAGCCCGGCTACAGTGATCAGTACGGTGCCGGCAATTATCGCCCTGAGGGCTGCGAAGGTCAGATGTGGTGCGTCATCAAGTCCCAGCGTGATCAGTGGATAGCATGACGCCCACAGAACCATGACAATTGCGGCGAGCAAACGGGGGTCGAACATGGTTTGCCTTTTGAAGAATTGTGCAGGGAGCTGCATCTGGTCCTGAGGGTGCTGCGCGCGAGCTGCGTAATACGTAGCAACCGCCCGATACCCCTTGGGCGGCAACCTGAAAAA
>NZ_ARYL01000096.1 GCF_000685295.1 Hyphomonas oceanitis SCH89 | reverse complement strand
GCGAGGTTTTGAAGTAGCGGAACGGGTTCTTGCTCATAATCCGAGGCTAAATAGCAAGATCAGTCGCCCTGATGCCTTCACACAATTCCCAGAAAAGTAAACTCGCTCGGAATGCTTTCCTCTTGGCGATTTGCTCATCGCGGCTTCGGAGCGACCATCGCAGTTCGTCGCGGTAGAGTTTGGGCTGGAGATGGGAAGGCTGAGTTGAAATCGATTGCCACGCCGCGTGATGTATTTTGTCCACTGGAGGCTCATCGCGAGCCTCCCGCGCGGGAGTATTGGAACAGTAAATTGGAACACCTGTTGCAAGTCGAAACCGAGCGTATTGCTAGGTGTTTGATTTGTTTGAAGTATCTACAAAAGTGGCGGAGAGGAAGGCCGCCATCATTGTGTAGCATGCCAACTCATGTCGTCGCATAATTCCAGTATACACAGGGCTTTACGGGAATTTACCGTAACATTGCGTTGCATAAGATATAGCGAAAGCTTAGTCCGGTTGGCGGAATAGATGGAGCGTCCCGCCAATGCCAAAACTTGCTAAACCGCTATCAGCCCGTGCCGTCACTGCACTCATTCATTCTGGCTCGGGGCAGTACACACGTCATGCGGTTGGTGGTGTGCCCGGCCTGCTGTTGCACGTATCCGCCTCAGGGGCTCGGTCGTGGGTATTGAGAGCAAGCCTCAAGGGAAAGCGTGGTGAATGGGGGCTAGGGGCATTCCCGGAAGTTCCCTTAGCTGAGGCCCGCGAGAAGGCGATTGCAGCTAGAGCGGCTATTTCTGAAGGTGTTGATCCTACAAGGCGCGAGCGCATAAGAAAGGGGCTGACCTTCGCTGATGCGGTTGCCGAGTACTGCGAGACCAAGCTCGATGCTTACCGGAATCCCAAACACAAGGCACAATGGCGCTCAACGCTAGAAATGTACGCTGTTCCAGAACTGGGCCAGATGGAAGTGGGGGAGATTACCGTCCAAGAAATAATACGCGTGCTCGATCCGATATGGCGCGAAAAGACAGAGACGGCCTCACGAGTGCGGGGAAGGATTGAAGCGGTCTTGGCATGGGCCACGGTTCACGGCTTTCGGAAGGGCGACAACCCAGCGCGCTGGCGTAATAATCTTGATAAGATATTTTCGGCGCCTGATGCTTTGAAGCGTCAACAGAACGGTGGTGGGGATAAGAGACAGCCAGCATTGCAGCTAGACGATAGCGCCCGTTGGTTTGCCCAGTTGAAAACCCGAAAGGGGCTCGCCGCGCGTGCACTAGAATTTCAGGCACTGACGGCAAGCCGGTCTGGAGCTGTCAGACTGATGACGTGGAGCGAAGTGAACTTTGCCGCGAGGGTATGGACGATCCAACCGGGCCGCGCGGCATCTAAGGTCAGCAGGAAGCCACACAGAGTGCCGCTCACTGAGACAATGATTGCCCTGTTGCGCGACGCTGAGAAGGTAAGACGAAACGATTACGTGTTCCCAGCTCCAAGGGATGGGGCCTTTTCTGACATGGGCCTGGCTGCAGTTATGAAGCGAATACAGGAACGGGACAGTGTTGGCTTTCTAGATCCTATTAGCGGGCTTCCTGCGGTCCCACACGGGCTACGGTCTACATTCCGAAACTGGGCTGCTGAGAGGACAGAGTACCCTCGAGAGATGGCAGAGATCGCTTTAGGGCACAGAATTGGCTCTGCGGTAGAGCAGGCATACTTCCGGGCCGACATGCTGGAGAAGCGCCGCGCCATGATGTCAGAGTGGGGAAGCTTCCTGGCGGGCTCCAATAGAAAGGCGGAAAGGTTATTCGTGGCGAGCGCCAAGGAGATCATCCGCCAGGTCGAAGAAATAAAAATTATTTCTCAGCTACCAGAAGAAAATCAATCTGAAGCTATGGAAAAACTGTTCCGGGCTCTGAACGCATAGTTAGGATTCGCGAAAGGGCGTGGAATTCAGGTAATGCCTAGCTGAATATAATATCAACATATCAATGCACTAGGGAAACTCTCCACATAGTTTCAGGCATCTCACGGTCATTGAGCGGCGCGGCGTTATTGATCGCCATGTTGTAGCATAGGATAATAGTCCCAGTCGCATTCGATGGAGGATTTTCTATGCAGACGTTTCTAACTGATGTTCAGCTGGCTGAGCGCCTTGCCGTTTCCCGCCAATCAATCTGGCGCTGGGTAAAGCTCGGACACCTGCCCAAACCCACGTCTCTCGGTGAGCGCGCCAAGCGGTGGCCGGTACAAGCTATTGAGGATTGGGAAGCGGAGCGGGCCAAAGCGTCCTAATCAAAAAGGCCCCGGCGCAACAGCTACCGAGGCCTTCGAGAATTTTTGTCCTAGCGCTAACTCAAGACCAGTTAAATATAGCAAAATTGCGTCTTCCGATCAAGCGACTAGGCCGTAACCTACGGTAATTCCTTGAGCACTTCTGCATTAAAAATGGTAGCGTCCCGGGACTTGGTGTAAATTCG
>NZ_ARYL01000095.1 GCF_000685295.1 Hyphomonas oceanitis SCH89 | reverse complement strand
TTAACCCCTCTCCCGCTTGCGGGAGAGGAGGGACCCGCGCCCAAAGGGCGTGGGAGGTGAGGGCCCTTTTCCTGTAATCTCGAAGTTTCGGGCACTATCCGTGCACTTTTCGGGCTTTTTCCGGGCATCGGCCGTGTAGGAATGGCCCGCCCATTCCTGTCGGAAAAGCCGCTCCTCACACGTCCTTCACAGGCTTCAGCCGCCGCTTGGTCTGGTGCTCGTCGGCCTTGTCGCCGGTCACCTTCTGGCCCTTCATATAGTGGCGCTGCCAGCGCTCCTTCATGGCCTTTTCCTCGCCCGTCGCAAGGCGCGTATTGAAGTCAGACCGGCTGGCCACCCACGCGTCATATTCCTTCACCAGCTCGGGATTGGTCTTCATGGATTTACGCTCCGGCTCGATCTCTTCCAGCTTGCGATGTTCCATCAGCGTCACGAAGCAGAAGGGCTCGCCCTTGCGGAAGATCACTTCACCGGGCCGCGTCATCGCCCAGTTCATCGTGAACGGGAAGGGCAGCCAGTCGGTCTCGACAAGACCCGTCAGCGGCGCAATGCCGTCCTTCGGCCAGTTCGGCGCGCCCGTTGCCCACACGCCCCAGCCGGGCGGCGTGCGGAACAGGTGGCCGGTATGAAACGTCACGATGCCGCGCATGAAATGGCTGTCGGCAAAGCTCGCTATCGCCGCCGGGTCGCCGGTTGTGAGGAAATTGATGTCCTCTTTCTTCGGCCCGCCATTCCACTGGATCTTGATGTCCATCGGGCAGAGGATTTCCCAGCCCGTGGAGTTTGCCATGGTCAGCGGCAGGCAGCGATAGGGGTGGCGGTCGGGAAACGCATCCATCCATTCGCGCTGGCTGCGGCCCGGCACGATTTCCGGGGCCACATCGTGAATTTTATAGCATTCGAGACGCATGGGATAAGTTTCTCCGAAAGGCTTGACGCTAAAGGAAAGTCTTGGCCCAAAGTGCAGGATGACCGCAAGCCCTGAAGACCTGTTCGCCTTCCTCGATACGCACGCCATCGCGCACGAGACGCACTGGCACGAGGCCGTGTTCACCGTGGATGAAGGGACTGACCTCAAGGCCGCCATGCCGGGCGTTCACACCAAGAACCTCTTCCTGAAGGACAAGGATGGCACCTTTATCCTCATCTCGGCTGAGGCTCACACGCAGATCCGTCTCAACCAGCTCCACCGCCATATCGGCACCAAACGCTTGTCGTTCGGCTCGCCTGAAGCGCTGCTCGACCTCTTGGGTGTCACGCCCGGCTCGGTCACGGCCTTTGCCCTGATCAATGATCCCGCCTGCAAGGTGCGCTTCATCGCGGATGCGGCGCTTTTCGCGGCGGATCCCGTAAACTTCCACCCGCTCATCAATACAGGCACCACCGCCATTTCGCGCGCGGATTTCAAGCGCTTCGTCGCCGCAACAGGCCGCCCACTGGAAGTCGTCGACTTCGCAACCCTCGCCGAATGAAAAAAGGGGCTGCCCGTGCACAGGCAGCCCCTTCCCCCGCTGTATAGCCCCCGTAAAGCCTACTCGAACGTATAATTCATCCGAATACCCAAAACCCGCGGCGCACCGACATAGGTATAGAATGTGCGCTGATAGACTGGTCCGCCGGCATCATCCGTCAGGACCTGATTGTAGAGCGGCGTGCCGCGAACGCCTGTCTCGTAATACTCGTCAAACAGGTTGTTCACGAACAATGAGGCCTGCCACTTGCCTGTGTCATAGACGAGCGATGCATTGGCAACCCCGAACGAATCCAGCGTAATGCCGTCACCCAGATTGCCCGTACGTGTCAGCACATCGCCTTGCCAAGCATAGCCGAAATTCGCGACCAATTCGCCATCGAGCCCGGTGTTCGGGATCGTATAGCTGCCGAAGAAGGAGAACTGGTCTTCCGGTGAACCCGGCAAACGATCGCCATCGCGGCCATCAAGCAGCACGCTGCCAAACCCTGGCGTCGAAATCGTACCCACAAGACCCGGCGCCGGGGCGGTCAGGCTTGCTTCGGTGTGACTGTAGCTGCCGCGCACGGTCAGCTCATCCGACACAATCCAGTTGCCATTCAGCTCGATACCCTTGGACTCGGCACCATCGGCATTCACCGTGATCGGTATGGAGGCATTGATGGTTGCCGAGCTCAACTGAGGATCGGTCCATTCGATATAATAGATTGCGCCGTTCAGCGTCACACGACCATCGGCGAACTCGGACTTGAAGCCGAGTTCGTAGTTCTTGGTCTTGTCCGGACCATATTCGGTTTCGTCACGTGTAGACACGTCACCCGGATTGGGTCCGAACTGCTGGCCTGGCACTAGGGCGCAAGCCGCCTGGCCCGTACCAGGAACATAGTCTGCGCAGAAGCCGATGCCGTTAGAGTTGCCAATACGATAGCCCTCGGACACCGTAAAATAGCCGAGCAAGTCATCCGTGAACTTGTACGAAGTATTGAACTTGAGCAGCGTGCCATTGTCGGACTGGCCGGTGATCGTGTCCCGCGGCGTGGTGTAGCTG
>NZ_ARYL01000094.1 GCF_000685295.1 Hyphomonas oceanitis SCH89 | reverse complement strand
GAATTTACACCAAGTCCCGGGACGCTACCCATTCTTTGCGGCCAACCCGGGATCTGAATGCGATTTTTGTGGTGTCGAAACATCAAGCGTCTACCCTTGGACACCAAAAATTCTTGACATGCATCACGTGTTGCCCCTTTGTTCTGGGGCGCGAACTTCAAAAGATGGGACTCTTTTGACCGACTTGGTGGCCAATTGCCCCACCTGTCATAGGGCCGTTCATAGATACTACGACACATGGCTGCGGAACAAAGGGCAGAATGATTTCGCGGATGCGGAAGAAGCGCGTAACGTCTACGCCGAAGCCAAGGCAGAACACAGGAAGGCAGTTAAATGCTGACGTCGAAACTAACAGCAGAGCGGGACGATGATGGATTCATCGCACAAGCAGAGCTTATTGCAACTGCCGATTCTTCTATCGACATCGGGGATCTGCTTGCCCCTGCTGGCAAGACAATCGATGACCTAGTTTACGCCAACTCCCGGACCGTTAGTTGGAAAGGCAAGCGCCCTACTAATCTGAATGATTTTGACAAAGTAGGCGAAGGCATACCCGTTGTTAGCTTTTTTACTGGTTGTGGCGGAATGGACCTCGGCTTTGAAGCCGTGGGTTTTAAGCACACGGCCGCATTCGAATTCAACGAGATATTCTGCAAAACCCTCCGCCTGAACCGACCCCAGTGGAAAGTGTTTGGCCCCCCTTATCACTCGGGTGACGTCTCAAAAATAGACGAAGTAGTGTCCTCACTTTCTTCGATTCTCAAAGCACCCTTTGAGGGCGTATTCGTTGGGGGGCCTCCTTGTCAGCCGTTTTCTATTGCGGCCAACCAGCGGTTTTCAAAGGCAGGCGACAATTTTAAACGTGTGGGCTTTGAGCATGAGAAGAACGGCAACTTGCTATTTGATTTTGTGAACTTGGTCATCGAGTTTTTGCCCACAGCTTTTGTGATAGAGAATGTCCCTGGCCTTCGCGACCTGGATGGTGGCCAACAATTGTCTATAGCGATCGGAAGGCTTGAGCGCGCCGGGTACACGGTCGCAGAACCGAACGTTTACAATGCTGCAGACTATGGAGTTCCGCAGTACCGACAGAGAATGTTTGTTGTCGGATCAAGGAAGCCCGGTGAATTTGCAATGCCAGAGAAAAAACCTCACGTAGGATCAGGTAGTGTTCTGTCAAAGCTGCCATCGAAGAACGCATTCAATCACGACACCCGCAACCATCGAGTTCAGTCCATCAATAGGTATATGCGATTGGACTATGGCCAGCGAGATCAGCTTGGTAGGGTTGATAGGCTAGACCCAACACGCCCCTCCAAAACAGTAATCGCCGGCGGCACCAATGGAGGAGGACGGTCCCACCTACACCCTGAGATACCGCGAACTTTAAGCGTCCGCGAATGTGCGCGACTCCAAACTTTCCCAGACGACTTCAAATTCGTTGGCCCGACGGCAAGACAGTTCACTCAGGTCGGGAACGCGGTTCCTCCGGTACTCGCGGCTGCATTAGCGACACAGTTGGCAAAGTCCTATTTTTGATCGCCTTTTGATCTTGGCTCACGACCTAGCCGATCACGACCTGGCCGATAATGTCGATAGGTTTCTAGCGCGTCCGCAAGAACCAGCATCCAGTGAAACTTGAAATTTTCATAGCTCGCGTTTAGCCGAACAATGGCCGGACGACCTGTTCGTGCCAAGCGCGATCAAGGTCTCGCACTGAACAGTTGAACATCTCGCCACCGATGCTGAACCTGCTGAGTATCTCCTTCAGCAGGTGCTCGAGTTCGTGTGCCTGATCGGATGAACCTGTTCGCTGCGTCATGTGTAGCGACCACGACTCCCCCGTGACCACCGCTGGTATGTTCGTATTGAAGCTCGCCGCCCTGCCTGCAGGGTCGTGGGAGCTGCCGACTTTCCACACATCACGCTTTCCGAACCGGAGGACATAAACATTCCCAAAGTCCCGCTTGACGACATCGAACTCGCGCCTGCCGGGCGACTGTTTTGGCCCTCGGCTCGGAAGCAAGTCGCACTGGTTGTTGAGTATCTCGCGTTCTCGGGCCAGCGCTGCGCTGTGCGGCAATTCTACTTCCATTATGTTCAGCGCCAAGGTCTCAAAATGGTCAGCATCCTTGACGGGTATTGCGCCTTGAGTTGCTGACCTCGGTAGCTGGCGTTCGAACACTTCGGTTAGAAGCGGCTTATCGACAAATTTCCAGGCGCGAGTCATCGGGATGGCGCTAGGATATCGGATGCGGTCACCCTGCATCATCTCGGGCGGGAGTGGCCAGACGGTGACAAAAGAACGGGTGTCCACCGCCCGACGACCTATTTCTGCCATGCCAAGAAGGCGTCCTCGCTCATCCTCAAGTGTTTCCGCGGTCTGGGTGGCAACAAATACTATGCGGTCGCCTGGCGCAGAATCAGCAAGAAGTTTGTCACGATAGGCGGCCAACGAGAACGTTATCGCTGGTACAATCTCCGGCCGGAACCCGTAGAACCTGCTGATGAACAATTTCAACGGTAGACCTCATCTGCTGCCTTCAAAAAGAATGGCGCATACGATTGAGCGACAATCAAGGACCCGGCCAATCGCGCGGGTTCTGCTTCGGTGCTTATTCGGTATTTACCACAGGCAGCCGATCAGCGAACAGTGACAAGCATGCAACAACGCGCTGATTTTACTGAAAATA
>NZ_ARYL01000093.1 GCF_000685295.1 Hyphomonas oceanitis SCH89 | reverse complement strand
AGGTCAAGGGCGTCAACGCCGGACGCTTACCGCTCACCCGCGAAACCGGCTCGCGATAAGTACCGTCGACATGACCGCGTTCCGGCGCCGGCGAATAAGGCTTCCCGATCTCGTCACTGAGAGACCGCCCCGCCTGGGTCAGGTCGCGCTTCAACAGCTCAGACTTCTGTGCTGCGGATAGCCCTGCGCCAGTCTCTACTTTCATCCCGATTTCCGCCAGGAATGCGCGTCGCTTCACCTGCGCCTCAGCAACCTCCTGACCAAACCCAAGCGGCACACCGGATGTGGAAGGCGCTTCGTCCAACCATGTGACGCCAAGAGCTGATTCCTGATCTGCCAACCCGAGCTCCGAACTAACCAATACCTGCGCCGCCCGGAACCGTGCCTGAGCTAACTCGTACGAACTCGCCCGATCCAGATAATCCGGTGGAACCTTCCACTCCGCATTAGATGAACGCTCGATATGACCAGCGCGCCGCAAAGCTTCTAGCCGGCGCACATGGGCAGCGACAAACTCCGGACTGGCCCGGGGATCGTCCGCTTGGTGCAAACCTGCCGAATAGGTCCCGCCATTCGCCCGCGCGATCCGATCAATCGTGAGGTCCGAAGACTTCGGCTCAAGGTTTGGCGGCGACACGGTGATGATGGCGCCGCGCTTCAGTTCTTCGACGTTGCCGGCGACACCCAGCTCCACAAACACGGCACGTCCATCAATCCCGTCGATGATCGCATAAGCGCGATCGTGCGCTTCACCCGTCAGCCCGGTTTGCAGCACTGCGCCCGTTACGCTCCGGCCATCCGGATCAGACTTGTCGAACACCACATCCGCATCGAGCCGCCGGTCCCTGCGTCCAACAAGCGCGCGGTTCATCGTCTTGATGATGTCGTGCCGTTCGGAAAGCCCCCGCAAAACCTCCCGGAAATTCTCCCGCATCTGCCAGCGCCCGGCGCCGAGTTTCTGGGCAAGTCCAAGCCGGTCCAATGTCCGCAGCCGGGCGGCATGCAGGGTACGATACTGCGAGGGACTGTCCTTCAGGCGGAACTCACCATCCGAGCCGGCTTGCCGCGCGATGAAATGGTCGATCCGCGTGACCCGTTCGGCGGCAACTTCGGCATTGAGTTTTCGTTCCTGTTCGAGCCTTGTCTCCGGACCAAGCTCCAGAGTGACCAGATTCTCCGCACGCTCACGGATTCCGTGTGATATGTAGGCTCGCGGCATGACAAGATCCGAACCATCGTCGCGGCGTCCCCGTATGACCAGGTGCGCATGCGGCCGGCCGGTGTCATGGTGCACTGCGCCAATCCAATCGAGCCGCGTACCAAGATCAGTTTCTATCTGCGAAACGAGATCACGAACGAAGGGTTTGAGGTCGGCCATTTCGGCTCCGTCTTCGGGAGAAACAATGAACCGGAAATGATGCCGGTCATCCGTGATGGATTTGACCAGACCTGATGCGTTGGCATCCTCGCTCGTAGCGCCAAACAGTTTCCCGCGATCCTTTTCTTCAAGCGCCGCGTCGCGCCGGATATAGCCGATATGCGCGGCGAGGGCTGCTGCGCTGGACGCCGACATCCGCACGATGCGTGCCTTGACGATCACGCGTCTCTGTCCGCCGCGCGGAACAGGGCGCGGCCGGGCGGGCAGGGTGGTCCGGCGGACACCGCCAGCTGACGACAGCGCCTTCGTCATGCGCGTGAGGTACGTCTTAGTGCGTCCCCCTGAACCAGCCGAGCGAATCCTGCCAGGTCTCGGGGTAAAGGGATTGTCTGGCGGCGCGCTCATTCGGGCCGATCCGGAGGAAAGCAGGCAAGATTGCGCGTATGGAACCATGCCAACCGGTTGTTATCATTGAGGTTTCCATCAGACCACAGAGCTGCGTGCCCGCCTGTGGAACTATAAAAATCGATGTGCAGACAAGGGACAAGCCCCTGATTGGTTCCATGAGCTTTTATCTTGCATTCCGATCTTCCCTCGCATTCCGATCTTCCCTCGAATTCCTCACTGAACGCCTCGCTATGCTGCTCCAGAACATCCCCCATCCACACGGCACTACCGATAATGTCGCTCTCCCGAACGGGCCCGAAATACCGCCCGTCAAAGGAGTCCGGTGTACGATCAGAAAGGAGCAGCATCTCATTTGGCTGAAGCTGCCTGCAGGCCGTCCAGGGAGACGGCAGGGCGCGTCCCCTGTTATCAGCGGATAGCAAGCGAACAGTTGGTGTGCCGTTGATGAATAAGACACCGTCGACCGCACAAACCATATCCCCTTCGAGCGCCCGGACGGTCTTGATGACGGGGATGCCCGACGCAAGATAGCGCCTCTGGATCGCGAGTTTGGACGCCGTTTCCGGCAGGTTCGAAACAACCAGATCACCCCGCGAAATAACCTCCATAGGTTCAACACGGTACCACCCAAGCGGAGCACTTTGGCTCGGATTATAAAGCAGGAGCGGCGGTAAAACCCCGGTCGCCGGAACGCCAATCAATACCACTCCGATCACAGAAATGCCGCTCCAGAATACTGCGCGAAGCCTCATGAATTGCCCCACCCATAGTTCGAAAACTGCGGCAGAATTTCGATCGAGATTGTCATGAAATCGATCCTTCGTGTGTCGAATTCACCCGCCATTTCCTGATCCTCGCGAGCAATTCCACACCTTCGAATACGCATTCAGATCATCGACATGATAGACGACCGTGCCGCCATGTTTCCGGTATTGCGGTCCATTGTTCGACCAGCGCCAGTTCTCC
>NZ_ARYL01000092.1 GCF_000685295.1 Hyphomonas oceanitis SCH89 | reverse complement strand
GGCGTGCCCGACTGGGCGCCGAACGCGCGCAACGCGTCGCCGAGCATGGGCGCGTCGATGTTGAACGCGACCTCACCGCCCGGCGCTGGCGTTTCGGCATGAACACCGCCCATGCCGGCTGACAGGATGATGGTTGAAGCTGCAGCGCTGAACAGCCGCGTTTTGAATAGTGACATATTGAACATGGACCCCTCCGGATTGCCTGACCCGCGTCAGGGGTTCGCCCCGGACGCTCAGGGCATTCAACGAGTGAGGGAAAACAAGCGGCAGGAGAATTGCGGACTTTGGTGGATCGGGTGATCGCCTGGTCGATAGAACGGACGCGCCAGTCCGAAAGCGCGGGGAGGACTGCGCTCTGGCAGCGGCAAAGTCCGCCCAGCCCCGTCTGCTGGGAAATTGAGTGAGGTATTCCCAGGTTAATAGCGACCTGACGACAACAGGCCCGCATGCATCAGATGGCGATCAAGCCAGAGGCTCGGTGCCTTCACTCAGCAGATCCAGATACCGCGTGTACGCAAAGACACGCCCGCGTGTGCGGCCGGTGACTTCGGAGACGATGCCGTGCTTCTGAAGATTCTGAAGCCCAGTGTTTGCGGAAGGAAAGGAGACGCCTGCCCGCTCGGCAGCCGTGGCGATGGTGACAAGCGGTTGGGTCTGCAGGACACGAAATATCTGTCTGGCGGTCGGCGCAGCACGGCCAAGGCCTTTCAGCTTTTCAGCGTCCTCAATGAACATGGCTTCAATCGTCCGCGCGGCTTCATGCGCCTGGCGCGCCACATCCCGCACGCCTGTCAGAAAGAATTCCAGCCAGGCTTCCCAGCGGCCATGTTCACGGACTTCCTGAAGCAGCGCATAATAGGTGGTTCGATGCGTCTTCAAATAGAGGCTGAGATAGAGAAGCGGTTCTTCGAGAATACCCTGTTCGCAAAGGTAAAGTGTAACCAGGAGCCTGCCGAGACGGCCATTGCCGTCGAGAAAGGGATGCACCGTCTCGAACTGAACATGCGCAAGGCCCGCCTTGATGACAGGGGGCAAGCCGCTGTCCGCCTCATGGAGGAAGCGTTCAAGATCGCGCATCAGGTCTTCAACAAGATGTGGGGGTGGCGGCACGAACAGGGCATTTCCAGGCCGCGTTCCGCCGATCCAGTTCTGTGACCGGCGAAAATCTCCAGGCTGCCTGGTACTCCCCCGTCCCATGGCGAGCAGGATGGCGTGCATTTCCCGCATCAGTCGCAATGAGAACGGAAACCCGTTGCGCAATCTTTCGAGTCCATGATTCAGGGCGGCCACATAGGTTGAGACCTCCTCGACATCATCGACGGGCGCACCGGGCGCTTCAGCTTCTTCATAGAGCAGGAGATCGGAGAGCGAGGATTGTGTGCCCTCGATCTGTGACGACAGAAGGGCCTCCTTGCGGATATACATGTAGAGAAATAGCGACGTATCCGGCGCAACCGAGCGAACACCATCAAGCCTGCCCAGTGCATACATGGCTTCGCTGACCAGCCCTGACAGGCCCGTCAAATCAAGTCCCGGTTCGGGCGGCAGAGGCTTTGGGACATAGGCGCGCACTGTTTCGCCTGCGACTGAGCTCGTCGCATAGGTTCCGATCCGCCCGCTGCGGGAGTCCTGATCCATGACGCATCCTTTAATAAGTCATCATCACTATTAAAGAATAACCATTTATTCTTTAATAACAAGCTCCGCCGATTAAAGGCAACCCTTCACGCCGCGGTTTGGGAAGATCCGGGATGTCCTCCCGGACGGTCGATGAGATAGATGCTGACGTGATCTGGTGAAAGTTGGCCGTATTTTGTGTTCGTGTTCCCGCTTATGTCCTGGAAGCGGAAGGCTGTGAGGAAGCGCCCCGGTAGACAGGATGGGTGTTGGGCGACGAACGCCGGCACCACATGGCCGGGCGTCCCTGCCTCGATGCTGAACGCGTGCTATCTCGCCGGCGCGGGCGTTTCGGCATGGGCGCCGCCCATGCCGGACGACAGGATGATGGTTGCCGCCGCGGCGCTGAACAGCCGCGTTTTGAATAATTTCTTGTTGAACAGGACCCCTCCGGATTGCTTGGCCTCGTCCGGGGTCCGCTCCGGACGCTCAGGGCATTCAACGAGTTGGTGAGAGGATGTGGCAGTCCTGTTTTTGACTGTCTGGCAATTCTGTCAGGCGCACCATTGGCTATACGCGCCTGGCTCGCGCGCTGCCCACCTGATACAGGTGGCAGAGGCTCCGCTACGCGCCAGAATTCCTACTGTGATCCGGATACGCATCATTGTCTTAGGCAGGATCTGGCACCCCGACCGGGAGTCTCCTGCCTGGCGGCATAAAAGTCGCTCGGTATGCTGGCCTACCCCGCGCTGGCAATCAGTTTTGCGAGCTTTGCGCTAAAGAATCGCGGGCTCCAGAGATCGAGCGATTTCAGCTCATCCGGACGCAGGAAGCGGCGGACATCGGTTCGCGCCACCTCCCAGTCCACCGTATCAATCCGATCTCCGAGCGCGCGGTTCAGCCAGGCCGTGTCAACCTTCAGGTCCTTCTGGCCACTCCAGGGGCCGAATTGGATGAGCGCGGCCTGAAGGTGCGCCAGGTTCGGGAAGACGCCCCTGGCCACGTACCAGGAGAAATCATACCAGTCCCGGCCTTTCAGATAGTCCCGGCAAAGTAGGGCATGAATCTTCAGGGCAAAATTCGACGCGAGGTCCTGGTGGCGCACTTCATGGTCTGCCGGAAAATCAAGGAACGTCCAGGCGTCAGTGGAAAAT
>NZ_ARYL01000091.1 GCF_000685295.1 Hyphomonas oceanitis SCH89 | reverse complement strand
TTCTGTCTCAAAATACCTGACGACGAACATTCCTGGCTGATGTCGAGATAATATTTGAGGATCTGCGTGCCATCGCGCACCAGCATTTGTTCAAATGCGCCAACATTGTCGTAAAATGCCTCGACTTCTTGATCGCTGGCAAAGCCCATAACCGGTTCAACGCCGGCGCGGTTATACCAGGATCGATTGAAGAGCGCGATTTCACCATCAGCTGGCAGATGCGGTGCGTAGCGTTGGAAATACCAACTTCTCGTATCGCGGTCGGATGGCTTGCCAAGCGCCACAATGCGCGTCTCTCTGGGGCTGAGATGGTCGGCGATGCGCTTGATAACGCCGTCTTTGCCGGCAGCATCGCGTCCCTCGAAAATCACCAGAATCCGATGACCATGCGTGATCGCACGGCGCTGGATCTTGACCAGTTCTACTTGCAGCGCGCGCAGTCGGCGTTTGTAATCCTTCTTGGAAAGACCCATGTCAGCGTGATCATCTTTTGGCATTCGCGCGAACCCTTTCATCATTGGCCGGCGAAACTTGTCTTATGGCCGGGCGGGCCGGTTCGGATGGATATAGATAGTCTCGCGTTAGCGGCACTGCGTCCTGGCGTTTACCAAGCTGAAGCTGGAACACATTGTGAAAGCCATGGCGAAAAGACAGCTCACTTGTGACGAGATAAAAATCCCACATCCGCACAAACCTCGCATCATATAACTTTTCAGCATCATCCGCGCGGTTCAGAAATCGCTGCCGCCAGGCTTTTAGCGTTTCCGCATAGTGCAAGCGCAGGATCTCAATATCCAGAACCACCAGCCCGGCTTTCTCAATGACGGGGACAATTTCCGAGAGTGCTGGAATATAGCCCCCTGGAAAGATATGCCGGGCGATCCATGGATTGGTCGCCCCTGGTCCAGGCGACCGCCCAATCGTGTGAATGAGCGCCGTTCCATTGTCGCCGAGACGGGCCGCAATCTGGTCGAAATATTCGCGGTAATGCGGCACACCGACATGTTCAAACATACCAACCGAGACAATCTTGTCATACTCGCCGGTAAGGTTGCGATAATCTTGAATCTCAAAATCGACACGGTCGCTGAGCCCGGCGGTCTCAGCGCGCTCTTGAGCCAGACAGTGCTGCTCACAGGATAATGTCACACCGTGGACCCGAACATCTTCGCGCTCCGCCAGATGCATCGCAAGCCCGCCCCATCCGCACCCAATATCAAGCACATGGTCCCCGGGTTTCAAGCACAGCTTGCGCGCGATATGATCTTTCTTAAACCGCTGGGCATCGTCGAGCGATGTCTGCGGCTTCGGGAAATACGCGCAGGAATACTGCATGTCGTCATCAAGAAAGAGGCGGTAGAGATCGTTGCCGATATCATAATGGTGCGCCACGTTCCGAGCCGATCGCGCTTGCGGATTAAATTGCGCAACCGCACGAAACGTCTTTCGCAGGAAAGATGGGAGCGCCGCATGCGCGCTGCCCTTGGACAGAATATTGGTCCAGAGAAGGTCCAGCAGATCATAGAGATCGCCGGTTTCCAGCACGAGGCCTTCTTCCATGTAAGCCTCGCCAAGCTGCAATTCAGGATCGAGCACGATGCGGCGAAGCCAGGCCTCTGATTTCACGGCGATACGAACTGGATGGTCGCAGTTCTGACCAAAAACAGCTGTCTTGCCATTTGGAAAAACGACTTCCAGGCGTCCCTTGTGAATAGACTTTTCAAGCCGGTTTTTAGCGATTGTGCTCCAGAGACTCATCAGCGGCGTCCTTTTTGGTTTAGCGGCGACGCGCACCGGCGTGCTCACTCCATGATCTGATACGGATAAGACGCCCCTGCCCCTGAACCATTACACTTTGCTGGTCTGCACCCTCTTTCTGAAAACCGTGAAAGCGTTACCGAGACATGAGGGCAAACCATCTTTTCGAACTCTCACGATTGGTGTGATGCCTCGTGATCCACGCGCTGTTTCCACGCGGTCTCTGACGCCGGCCCGATATAGATCCTATTGCACCATATGGGCAGCTCAGAAGTCATCGCGCCCCACGCCGCGCAAAACTTTCAAAGCGTCCTCATTCGAAAGGCAAGCCTCATTCCATCAAGCGGCAGTTCTTTTAACCGGCCTGAACTGAATTGAGGTCAGGACCGCACGCCCGTTTTAAACGCTGTGCGTCCTCACCAGACCAATTAGGAAGAGAGTCGCATAAAGCTTTAAACTGGGCTCGCGTTCGCTTTTGGCCAGACCAGTATTCGTGCGGCACAGGCGGCATCGGATCATCGCATTCAGCGCAATGGGCCGCCACCACGGCAAACACTTCCACGGCTTTGGAATAGGCATAATCGGATAATGCAACTCGCTCCGGACGCTCGGGCATTGGAAATCGGCAAACCGCCACAATCGGACCACTGTCAACCGAAGGCATCATTTCATGGGCTGTGACCCCATAGGTGTCCGCGCCTTCCCAGATAGCAAAACTATCAGCATGCGAACCGGGAAATTCTGGCGGTGCCGGGTGGATATTGTATGGCGTCAGTTTTAGCTTGGACAGCAAAGTTCGCGGCACAATAATATCGGTTACAAATGAGATCAGTCTCGCATTCCCGCCTGTTTGCTCCACCGCGTTCGCCAAATCCTCTGCGTTATAGGCTGCAAGAATTTGCAACTCCCGATTCCGCTCCAACAAGAATTCCTCAAAGAAGGGAACTTCGCGTGCGCCTGTTAATAGGATAATTGATCTCGTCATCGTTCAAATCCGGTTTTTCAACCCTTCCCGGCGGGTCTTGTGATCAAATAGCGTGCGGGCTTTCGCGAGCGCTCAGCAGTCTATTCTGCAAAATTTGCTCTATTCCTCTTAATGAAGGGTTTAGTCTATGATTATCGCCCCATTAGATTGGCGCACAGCGCATTCGCCAATTAAGGCGTTGGACGTGTGTGAAGATGCGCCAATTCAAATATCCACTAATCCAAGGTCTTCAGGTTCACCGCAATGCAGATCAACGCTGGCTTGCGTCAATGTTCGTCGTCAGGTATTTTGAGACAGAA
>NZ_ARYL01000090.1 GCF_000685295.1 Hyphomonas oceanitis SCH89 | reverse complement strand
CGTGGACAACCTGTTGAGACTCCACACCTAGTCCTTCGGGTTCCAGAGGATCACGTGGCGGCCTTTCTTGCCTTTGACGGGGGCGAGATTTGCGTAGATCTTGCGCGGGCCGATCTGCGGGTCCGCGAGGGTGATCGAGACATAATCGCGTCCCGATGCTTTCGCCTTGCGCATCCAGCCGCCACCGATTTCGGTCGATGTTTCTCCGGCGAAGATGCGGTAGTCGGGCTGGCCGTCTGCGGCCTTCTCACCATTCTTCTCGATGCGGATGGGGCTTGTGAGGTTCATCATTGCGAGGGCGCCTTCGAAGCCGGTTTTGGTCTCAGAGACATATCCAAGTGCGTTTGCCATTGTGTCATTCCTTTCGTTTTTGCGCTTGTCTCGGGGACCCCTTGTCCCCGTCGACGCCGGACCGAAAGGACGGCGCAGGACGGGTTTGAACCGCCTCCTTTCTCTTTGGCGGGCGAAACGGAGTGGAGCACCGGCACGGCGATGAATTTTGAGGCGCGAGGAGCCGCAAAGCGGCGGGGAAAATTCTTGCGCCCGGGCCGGTTTCACAGCCCGGCAGGCGTCGTCCAGGTCACACGGCACGAGACGGGAACAAGGGGTCCGACACGCGAGGTCACGAAAACGGATGGAACCAGACTGGCAGACACTTCCGGATGCAAGACGAGACCCAAAGACGCGCGTTTCTTTGGCGCCCTCACCCATGAAACACTCCGACCAGCAGCACCTCAGCATGAGAGACCAATGCGAAAAAGCCGCCCGATGCCTGGCACCGGACGGCTCCTAATCCGCCTGAAACAGGAGACTGAATCCTCAGGCGGCGTCTGGCTCTGCGAAGGTCCCTGCATCTGACTGCGCATTGTCCCCACCATCCTCAAACAGACCTGCAATCCGTGCCCAGGCATCAGCAGGCGCAGACCCCGCTCCGTCCACGAGGCGGGCTGGCGGCACCTGCATCCAAACCGGTCGCCAGTCGGGATTGGGTTCACAAGCCTCACCAGCAATCCGGTTCCCGATGAGAGTCTTCTGCACTTTGGCCGTATCGGTGACGCAGGTTGCCGCCAAAGAGCCAGACCCGATATCGGCCACCATCGCGTTGATCGCCCTCTTGTCGCGGCAGAGGTCGAAGAAGGCCGGTTCCGGTTTCCAGCAGGCTGACAGGTCCGTCTCGCAAACGTGCAGAACGGCCTCCACGACCGGCCCGCCCGCTTCCAGTATCTCAGCCATGGTAAAGGCCAGAACCTCACCCACTTCCGCGTCCGACATGGCGAGCAAGGCGGCGAAGATTTCGCAAAGGCGATAAGCGTCGCCATTGCGTCGGGCCTCTCCAGAGACGCCCAATGCCGCAAACAGGTTGGCAACGTGCTCCCGTTTCGCCGCCATGTCAGCGGCAGCTGTCGAGGCCTCAAGGCTCGCCCGTGTGGCGTCCTTCCGGCTACCGCATTCATGCGCACGGATCGTCCAGAGCGCGCTGCCGGTCATGGCATGGGCCACCATCAGACGCAGTGCGATGGCAGGCTGGCGTGCCAAGCTCGCCTGCGCCGCCCCATGGCGGTGCAGCAGAATATATTCAGCAAGTGGCCCGGACATTTCAGGTTTGACGGGCGCTGAGGACGGGTCGTCTCCACCGCGCTTTTCCTTCTCCTGTCGCCGCGCCTCAGCCTGTGAGATATAGGCTTCATGGAAGGTCACGCTGCCATCATGGCGAAGCTCGACGAACACCTTGCCGCCCGCCTTCTTCGTCTTGGTCACATGGTCCCAGCGCTGGAAATACTGCCCCCGCTCAAGGCAGACCACGTCCTTCCAGCCCTCTCCGAGATAAGCCTCAATGCGCTGCGCGACAGCTGCCGACTGCGCGGTCCAGAAGGCGTCCGCGTCTGCAAACACGCCATGCTCACCAAACAGGTCGGCGGTGATCAGGCCGTCATAGCCCGCCAAGTCAAACAGGGCCTTGTCTGTGGTGATAATTGTCCCGCCCGTGATCCACGCCTTGCAGGTCCGGCCCATCGGCGCGCGCGCGTCCTCGCTCTCGAACAGGCGAAGCCAGTCTGCCTGTTGCTCCGGCGTGGCGAGCGTCAGGGCCCGAATTGTTTCGCGGTCGATCTCGTCCCCGGCATAGAGTTTGCGGATGGGCTCGGCGAGGGACGCCAGTGCCAGCACCCGTCGCACCAGAAGCAGAGTGACCCCAAAGAATGCGGCGATATCCTCGACCGCGCGGCCTTCATCATGCAGGCGCTTGAAGGCGGTATACTGTTCCATTTCTGAAGCTGGCAGGCGTCCCACATTCTCTATGACGGATGCCGCAATCGCGCTGGCCGCATCTTCCTCCCGCATGATCGCGCACGGCACCATGGGCACTTTGCCGGTCTCCTTCTCGATCTCCTTCAGGGCGAAGAACCGCCGCCGTCCGGCAACGATGCCGTAATGATCGCCTTCACGGCGCACCAGCAACGTCTGGCGAATACCGCCCTCGCGGATTGACGGCAGGATATCGGACACGTCGGGCTTCTTCCGGCTGTGGCGCATATTGAGTTTGGAGATACGAAGCTGATCGAGGGGAATGTTTTTCAGGATAGGCTGGGCCATGGCATGGACCTCCTTTGATGAATTGATTGAAGAGGACAGGCGCGCACTCATGTGCGCGCCCCGAGATTGGAGAGGGTCGCACACAGACGCTGCGCAGCTCGGAGACCGATCGCGATGGCGTCGGGAAGAAGGTCATCTGCGACGTCCGTCAGATATGCATTATCCGTGCCCGGATAATTGGCTTCCACGCCCCACAGGCTGATGGCGTGTTCGTCCAGTATGACACCGTCCAGCGATACCGAGAGGACGATACCGCAATAGAACCAATCATCCTTGCGCCATGCTTCCATGATCGCCTCGGCTTCGGCCTGTGCCTTGGCAAAGCGTTCCCGGAAATTGTTTCCGGGGCCGATGAACCCCGGCGCATCCTTGTTGAGGGATGGCCAGAATCCGTCCTGGCGTCCCTCGGGAAAACGCTCCACTGGAGCGTTTTCTGATCCTCGGAACTCAGGCGCATCCGGGCAATCGTCGCGCACGATC
>NZ_ARYL01000089.1 GCF_000685295.1 Hyphomonas oceanitis SCH89 | reverse complement strand
AGCCATCGACCGAGGGCTCAATGAGGGCGCTGGTCCTGCCTTGAGCGATCGTGTCTGTCGGCGACGTGCTGCTGCCTTGGACTGCGCCGGGGTCCCGCCGGGGGGCCGCGGTCTCGCTGACCGGCATCATCTGGCCGGGCAGGGGCAAGGGCACGGCCGTCTCGACGATCAGGGCCGGGCGGTCTGGCTCATTCTCGACAGGCGTCGCGGCGATGAATGCACCTGGATCGATCGGGGCGAGCTCGGTCGTTGCGCAGGCCGATAGCAGGACCAGGGCGTAAGCGGACATCAGAAAGCGGTTCATGGGACTCATTCTCCTGTAACGAGGTCCTGGCCCCAGTTGAGGCTGTGGACATAAAGGCCGAGCGGATTGGCACGCAGGCGCGCCACATCGGTCGGGGGCTGGGTGATGATTGTGAAGTTTCCGGTGAACCGTTCAGCTTGTCTCAGCGTGCCATTCTCATAAGTCTTCTCGATCCAGCGGGCCTGGAAGCTATCTTCAGAAACGCGCACGACACTAACGACATCGACCGTGCGGGACTTTCTTCCGACATCGGCGAACGGGTCGCTCGCCTGGGCGTATTCATTGAGTGTGGTGGCAGCGCGGTCTGTGACGAAGTCATAGGCGCGCAGCCAGTTCTCGCGCACGACAACCGGATCGACGGAGAGGCCGCGGACGTCCGCGATGAAGTTTGCGAGATGATGCGCGATCTGCGCATCGCTGGCCACATAGCGCTCGGTGGCAGGGCCGACCGCGCGCGCCGCGCCGGTCTCGTCGACTTCGACAACATAAGGCGTGACGGTCGATTGCATGCTCCGCCAGACGAGCGCGCCAGAGGTGACAAAACAGAGCCCGAGGCATCCGAGCGCCATCAGCCGCCAGTTCTTCGCCTGCACCCGGGCCGAGCCGATGCGCTCGTCCCAGACCTGTCCCGCCTTCTGGTAAGGCGTTTCGGGAAACGGGCTCTGGCCATAAGTGGTGGAAGATCGTTTGAAGATCATGTGTCAGTCGTCCTTGTCTTTGAGCGTGGGCGCAGCGCCGGACGAGCCGCGATCGCCTTCGCGAAGGCTGTGGGCTGCCATCTGTCCCGCATGGGCCACGCGCTGCTGGTTTTGCATCCGCCGCGCCCAGCCAGGGCTCTGCGTCGATGCACTGGAGGCCGGGGCGGCGTCGCCTGTCGACGAACCGCCTGTGGCGCGCCAGGCACCCTGACTGCCACTGCGATAGGCGTCCCTGATCGATTGGGCAGGCCGTGAGGCGGTCCGGCGCAGCGCATCACCGCCCGCACGGGCCACACCGGCAATCCCGGCAGCCACGCCCTTTGCACCGCTGGCCCCAGAGGCAACCGACCCGAGCGTGTATGACGTACGCGCGGCACCTGCCATCGAGGCGCCAGCTTTGACGGCGGACGATGCACCGCCAGCGACCGCGCCCAGTGCCGCACGTCCACCCATGCCCGCGACATAGGTCCCGGCGGCCACACCGGCGACCGCACCTGCGGCAGAGCCTGCGCCAAGCTGCGGTGCTCCGGAAATCAGGCCCGCGGCAATACCGGGGGCAAAGATGCCCATCCAGAAGAAGATAATGGAGGCGAGCACTGTGCCCATGACCTGCGCGAGTGTCACATCATCGCCGGTCCGGAACGCATCGCTCACCGAGCCGAACAGGGTCGAGCCGATGCCGATGATCACGGCAAGCACCATGAGCTTGATGCCCGAAGTGATGACGTTTCCGAGCACGCGTTCGGCGAGGAATGTTGTCTTGTTCCAGAGCGCGAATGGTACGAGCACGAACCCGGCCAGCGTTGTCAGCTTGAACTCGAGGATGGTGATGAAGAGCTGCACGGCGAGCACGAAGAAGGCCACCATGATCACGGCCCAGGCGACGAACATGATCGCGATCATGATGAAGTTGTGGAAGAAACTGACAGGCCCAACCATGTCACTGATCTCTTCAAGCAGAGGCTGGCCTGCATCGAGGCCAACGCCGGCGATGAAGCCGGGGCGCAGGAGATCAGCCGCCGTCATTGTGCCGCCGCCCGCCGTCACGCCAAGCTCAGCAAAGCTGTCGAAAACAATGTTTGCGAGGATCGAGAAGTTGCCGATCACGAACGCAAAGAAGCCGACATAGAGCACCTTCTTCAGGAGCCCCGCGATAATTTCTGCGTTCTGGCTGAGCGCCCAGAACAGACCCGCCAATGTGATGTCGATGGCGATGAGCGTGGTCGAGAGATAGGCGACATCGCCCGCCAGCAGCCCGAAGCCGCTGTCGATATAGGTGATGAAAGTGGCAAGGAAGGTGTCGATCACGTCCATGGTGGGCTTTTAGTTCTCCAGGAATGATTTTGTGCGGGCCCGGCCGCGTGCCGCCTCGGCAAGGTTGCGCGAGCGTTCCAGCGCCTCGGCGCGGTAGTGAGCGGCCATCATGCTTTCCATCTGCATCAGCTGCTGGGTCTGAAGCGCCTCGATCTGGTTGCCGGCCTGCAGGACCTGGAGATTGCCGACAGCCGACTGGCTGTCGCCGATCAGGCGGCCCAGGCTGGAGGAATCTTCCCGCGCCAATGCGATGACCTGCGCCGTGACGGCAAGGCTTTCGCGCCAGGCGGTGCGTGACTGTTTCCAGCGCGCATGGGCCTCTTCAACGAGGATGGCATTCTCCGGCGGCGTATCCCCATAATCTTCCGGATAGGCCGCTTCATACGCGCGGTCGATCTCTTCGACCCTGTAGCCAATGCCTTCGGCATCACGCATCAGATCGTCGATACGCTGCATGCGGCTGAGGATGTCGCTCGCGATGGAGTCCGGCAGGTTTTCCAGATCGCGGGCCATGTTCTCCAGCATCGCGATCTCATGGGTGAGTTGCTGGACCTGCTGATCCACCTGCTGCAGGGCGCGCACGGCCTGGTAGATGTTCTGGATGTGGTTGGCGGGGTCGTACACTGCCAATTGCGCTGACGCGGGCGGCGCGATGATCGCGGATATCGGCAGGGCGCAGAGAGCGACGGAAGCGAGAAGGCGTTTCATCTGGGACTCCTATTCGGCTGCCACGGCGTGGGATGGGGCGAGCGGCTCGTGTGCGCCCGGATCCTGTCCGGGCCAGCGGGCAAGCAGGTTGGCGGCCCAGGGCAGGCCTTTCTCGATGAGC
>NZ_ARYL01000088.1 GCF_000685295.1 Hyphomonas oceanitis SCH89 | reverse complement strand
TTCTGTCTCAAAATACCTGACGACGAACAGTATCCTGCAAGATATGCGTATCTTCTTCGGCGGTGCGTCCGGATACATCTTCATAGAAAAAATCAGACCCGACAAAGCTTGACCGCTCGTCTCCCGCCGCGATTCGCCGTACCAGATCCAGCGCCGGCAAATACAGCCAGCGGTCATCGTCACGAACCGGATGCTTCCAGACCATAAACACCGTGCCGCGCACATCGCTTGGGGCGTGGAAATACACAAAGAAACGCTGATCACCTGTTTCGCCATCGTCGATGAGACCATCTCTTCGCATAATTGTGACCTCCCGCGTGCGGGTGCGTCCTTGTTTGTCAACAATCGCCATGGCGACGCGCGCCCGGCCATCATCGCCCTGATAGGCAGCGGTGTGTTCGGCTTGTCGGGCGATGTCCGTGGCATCGGTATTCTGCGCATGGACGGTTTGCGCCACAAGCAGGGCGGCAGTTAAGAATAGTGCGGCTGCGTAGCTCATGCTGGGATCCTTTCGCGGCGAAAGAGTGGTTGTTGAAAGACGGAGATCAGTGCTGGCAGGACAATTAGGCTGGTTGCGCCTGCCAATATCAGTATACTGGTGATCAGTATACCTACAGTTCGATAAGGAACGAGATTGGCGGCCAAGAGAGGCAGAAAGCCAACCCCGACGACGATGACATTCCGTGTGATAGCGCGACTCGGCGCCTCAAACATCTTACCCAGCGTCGGCTCCCAAGCCTGTTCGGTTCGGAATATCTCTCGTGTCCTGGTCAGGAAGTGGATTGCGTAGTCGACGGCCAGCCCGAGTGACAAAGACGAGAGCACGGCCGTCGGCATATCGTAATCCACACCGGCCCAGCCGACTGCGCCGTAAATCAGCGAGACGGTCAGTACGAGTGGGATCATCGCCAGTACGCCCCAACTCAAAGACCTAAATAGAAGCGTGGTCAGGATCAGGACAACAATGAAGCTTCCGAGAAAAGCTTTCAGCATGCCGCTCACCATCTTATCCTGCCACACGAGATTGATATAAGTGAGGCCAAACCATTCGGACGCCAGGGCGAGCGGCGGGGGATTGCGGCTCAGATAGTCTCCAACAAGGATCTCGACCTGCGCCATCTCTGAATTGTCGCCGCTTTTCAGCTGAAACCACAAGATGGCCTCCTGAAAGTCCGGCGTAACAAAGGTCCAAATATCGTCAGGGCGGTGAGAGTTCTCATACATCAGCAGGGTTTGCGCGACGGCTGGCTGAGTATCTGGAATGCGATAGGCCGCCGCCTCATTGAAGAGCTCCCGGTGAACTGTCGCCACAATGTCATCCAGGCCGGAAATCTTGCCGATAACTGCGCTCTCGGCCTCCAGGTCTGTGCTCATTTTTGCCATATAGCGCAGCAGCTCAGGGTTCTTGAAGGGCGCATCGCTCATACCACTATCAGCGCTAAGGTGCAGGTAAGCCATATAGCTACCAGCGAATTGCTCATTGATGATGCGATCAGCCACGCGGATCTGATCTGACCGTTCAAACCACTTGATCGGGTTGTCATTAACAGTGATTTTTGTGATCCCAGCGCCAGCCCACACGACGAGAACAAGGCTTATGACAATGATCGCCTTTGCATGATGACCGGCATAGGGCCCGGCGGTCCGCAAGAAACGCCCCAGCCAGCTTTGATCCCTGACCGCGCGATCAGATTTCTGAAGTGCGCCGAAATCTGCCAGCGCCTTATCCGGCAGGCTCATGAAATAGGCCGGCAAAAGTGTGACTGTGAAAAACCATGCGACGAACACGCCGATCGCCACGAACAAGCCAAACACCTGAACCGGCGGGATTGGCGTCAGCATTAGCGAGGCAAAACCGACCGCTGTGGTCAGCGTCGTATACCACATAGGTCGCCAGAGATCGGCCATGACCTCGTTGACGATTTCAAGCCGGTCGCGCCCGGGTGTGTATTTGTCGTAGAAGTCGGACAGAATATGAATGTCGTCGAGCACCGCGATCGGGATAATGAAGATCGGGATCATTGAGCTCATGATGTGAACGGTCTGGCCCGAGATAACCAGCAGGGCCATCGTGCAAACTACCGACGCCATAGCGGCAAGCAGAGAGATCAGGATGATCCGGACATGGCCGAAGAACAGCCATAGAAGACCGAACACAAAGAGCATGGCGAGCGGTGCTGACACCGCCATCTGAAAGAACATCTCGGATCCGAACCGGTCTTCAGCAACTGGCAAGCCCGTGATATGATAAGATGCACCCGTGGCTTCGAACGTATCGATCAGGGCCCGAAGATCCTGCTCAACAGCGTAGGATATGCTCTTGTCGCTGATCGGATAGTACAGCGCGAGCGCCGTCCCGTCATCCGAGATCATCGTGCCTTTATACATGGGGATGGTGAGCATCTGGTCACGGATGCGCGCGGCATCCCCATCGCTCTCTGGAGGTGTGGCCATCAGCCAAGAGAAGGAAACCGCGCCGAGACTTTCCGTTTCGATATTATCGACCGTTGAAGGCGCGATGATATCTGCCGCGATGATACCGGCCGAACGTCCGTCGCGCTCATAGCTCAGCGACTTCGCCGTATCAGTCAGCATTTTGACATGACTTAGATCACGGGCATTGAAAACGCCTTGAGGATGCTTTTCATTGACGACGCCTACGACGACAAAATCATAAATGTCGAAGACCGATTTCAACGCGCCATGCCGCACGCGTACCGGCGCGTCCGCCGGCAGCATGTTTTCCGGGTCGGTGTCGATGGTCAGCGGCTTTAGAAATGGCAGTCCACCCGGCGTGACGCTTGGCGCAAGCGCCAGGGCGGTGAGAATGAACGTAATCGCCAGACTGAAGACAAAGAATCCTTTGCGCCTTTGCGCCGCAGCTTTTGATACCCAGAGCATCAGCTCTGTTTCCGAAGCGTGGCCAGCTTACCCCAGCGCGGCCAGAACCGCGGGGTATTAACTGCATAGGCGCGGTATTCCTCGCCAAATTCAGCTTCTGCGTTCTTTTCTTCCCGAAGAGCGAGGCGCACATACATGAAGACCAGGACCGGGAACATGACCAGAGTCAGAATGGTCGGCCATTGCACCAGAAAGCCGAACATGATCAGCACGAAACCGGCATATTGCGGATGGCGCATCCGTGCATAGATGCCGGTCGTCGCGAGTTTGCCCGAGCGCAGCGCGCCATGCAGAACCGGCCAGGCCGACGACAACACGCTGAAGCCCAGGAAGATAAAGGCCAAGCTTATAAAGTGAAACGGGCCAAAATGAGGA
>NZ_ARYL01000087.1 GCF_000685295.1 Hyphomonas oceanitis SCH89 | reverse complement strand
TGCATTTCATCGTGATCAGCAAGGCCGTCTACATGAAAGATGCGCCCGCCGAACTCTTCATCCATCACACCTGGCCCATGGCGGTGATCGCGGTCGTAACGCTCACTGCAGGCGCCTGGCTATTTCGCAGGCGCATGTCCTGAACACCTAACAAGCAATCCGGGAGGACAATCATATGTGTCTGTCAGCAGAAGTCAGTTTCATCGCCGCCGCTGGTCTTATTCCAGCAGGCATGCTCAGCATGCGGCAAGCCTGGCGGGGCGACCGGCGCTATCTGCCGCTGGCAACCCTGCCGCTGTTGTTTGGAATTCAACAATTGGCCGAAGGCGTGGTCTGGGTCGCCGGGTCCAGCCAGAACACCGAACTGATCGCAAGTGCCTCTCTCCTATACATGTTTTTTTCCTGGTTGGCCTGGCCGGTCTGGATTCCGGTCTCGACCTTCGCCCTCGAACCGGCCCGGCGTAAACCCTATTTCCTCGTCTTCGTAATAGCCGGCGCGATGTTGGGCGCACTGCAATACATTCCCTATTTTGCGCACGAGGGCTGGCTCAATACCCGCTTCCTGTCGCATGTAATCGTCTATGAAGGCACCGAACTCCTCGATTTTGTCGGACGCCGAGAGATTACCTATGCGATCTATGTGTCAGTTGTGATCCTGCCACTTTTACTATCATCGGTACGCGGCGTGCGTATCTTCGGTTTTCTCGCGTTTGGCGTTCTCATCACAACCTATACGTTCTTCGCATACGCCTATGTTTCGGTCTTCTGTTTCGGCGGGGCGGTCATGTCATCCTATCTGGTCTGGATGATGTACCGGGGTGACGGTTCGAAACACGGCACACGACCTCAAACAACACCTGCG
This sequence comes from Hyphomonas oceanitis SCH89, assembly GCF_000685295.1. Lineage (GTDB taxonomy): Bacteria > Pseudomonadota > Alphaproteobacteria > Caulobacterales > Hyphomonadaceae > Hyphomonas > Hyphomonas oceanitis. The sequence goes on along the minus strand of NZ_ARYL01000087.1, from coordinate 2,489 downwards.
TGAGCCAGAAGTGATGGCACTCGACCCATTCGCCATTGCCGGCATTGACACCGCCCGCCTGACACGTGTGAGCAGTCGTTTCGAGCAGTGTTTGGCGCGCGCAGCGTCGGCTCGTGTCGCAAAGTGGCGGACGTAGGTGCAGCGCTCTGGGAGTGGGTGAAGACCGGCGCCTTCTGCGCCCCTCAGAAAGAAAGCTCAACGCCCACGAGGAATTCAAACGGCTTTCCCGGGCGAAGACCGGCCGGGTCTATTGAGGCAACATACACATCGTCGAAAAGGTTCTCGGCCTTGACCCGCACGCGGATGCGATCCGTCAGGTCAATCCATATTGCGGCATCCGCCACCCAACGCGCCTCGATGAGTTGCGCCGCCCGGATTGCACCCTGCCCAGCCCGCGCCCGTGCATCGGACACATAGTTGGCCGACATATCCGCCCCCCAGCGGTTGGTCTCGACACCTGCGTTCAATGTCAGCTGTTGGTCGGCCACATAGGGCAACTTGTCCCCGGCGACAACATCACCCCAGGGTTCGTAGTCGCTCTCGAAACTCCGCTGGAATTCTGCATCTGTGAGCGTGTAGACGAGCCCCAGCGGAAGGGCGAAGTCTGCCCCCAAAAGGGTTGCCGCATCCCATCTGGCTGTGACTTCGAGGCCTTGCACGCTCACTTCACCGCCGTTGAACTGGTCACCCACAGTACAGTCGCCGCCGAACGACGCCGTGCAGGTACCGAGCAGGTTCGAATAGTCGTTGAAATACGCGATGACTTCCATTTCGAAACTTCCGTGCGCCAAACGCCCACCAAATTCCCAGTTGACGCTTTCTTCGACATCGGCCTTCGTCGTGCCCGGGCTGGCGATGGCGAAACCGCGATGCACGCCGGCCAGCAGCGTCAGTTCATCACTGACATCATAGAGCGCGCTCAGGCCTGGAACGACGACACTGTCGGACAGTTCGCGCACGCCTGTCGCGCCGGAACGGCGTGTCGGATCGCCTGTCGCATAGTCGTTGCGCACCAGACTGTAGTCTTCAAAGCGCGCGCCGCCTGTCAGCGACAGGCGACCGGCCGTCAGTTTATCCTGCACGAAAACAGCCAATGCCTGACCGGTAGAGACCCGGTTCGCCTGACTGCCGGCGGCACCGGCTGTTGTCAGGACCAGCTGGCCGCCTTCGAGGCGATATGCATCTTCTTCCTGGAAACGATCTTCCTCGTCTTCATGCACGCGAATGCCCACAGTCAGTTCATGACCGGCACCAGCGAAGGCTGTCTCCCAGTTCAGGACCGACTGGACGCCCTGGCTATAATAGGCCCGGCGGTTCGCCCGGTAGACAATGGAATTGTCAAGACTCAACGCGCCTGTCGCCAGAGCGTACTCGGCCGCATTGGTAACCGGATCGGCGATGACCGCGGAGATTGACATATCGTTGCTCGCACCCGTGCCGGCCGCGTTGATACCTTGTAGCCTGTACCAGTTGCGCGCAAAATCGTGACGGTAGGCGAGCGTCGTCAGGCTCAGTTCAGGAACAAGTTCAATCTTGTGCGTCAGCTGGAGCAATTCGTTTTCACCGCGGAATACATCATCGGCACTCGCATCATAGCGGCGAAACGGATCGGTGCGGAAATCGTTCAGAGTAAGGCCCAGATAGGTTTCGTTCGAGGTCTCCTTTCGCGTCTGGTACTTCAGCTCAAGACTTTGCGGCGTCATGCCTTCGTCCTGATAGGCGCCAAACTTGACCACCAGGTCGTCGGCGTCGAAACCCGTCGGACCGCCATTGTCCAGCCGCTTGAAACCGTCGGTCTCATCGCTGAAAACTTCAACCAGCCCGCCCAGCTGCCAGTCGGCGGCGACGGACGTCTTGCCGCCGGCCCTCAGATGGACGCGCTGGCGGTCATTCGTCCCGATAAACACCTGGCCATAACCCTGCGGGCTGTTCGGCACGGGCGTGGAGAACATGTTGAACGCCCCGCCAGTCGTGCGCGGTCCATAAAGTATTGCCGCCGGGCCCTTGGTCACTTCGACAGCGCTCATACGCGCGATGGTCGGGAAATAATAGGCTGACGGCGAGGCATAAGGCGCTGGCGAGATCGGCACGCCATCCTCCATCAGCGCAACCCGGGAAGATCTGTCGGAACCCGATCCGCGCAGGCCAATATTCGGCCTGAGGCCATAGCCGTCTTCTTCCTGCAGATTCACTCCCGGCACGGCCCGCAGGATGCGCAATACATCGCTCTGCGACTGGATCGACAGGTCAGTATCGGTCAGGAAAGAGACAGATCCCGCCACTTCCAGCGCGGCCTCCGGCGAGCCGGTCACGACGATGGTTGACAGGAGACGATAATGATCGTCGCCGTCCCGGACCGCTTCTGCCTGGGCGCCTGCTGAAAATACCAGCATCACCGCAGATGCCGTCAGGACGCCGCCCTTGAGATGATACATCTTTGCCCTCGCACGCCTTATTGAGAATAAGTTGCATTCTAATACGTTGGGCAA
>NZ_ARYL01000086.1 GCF_000685295.1 Hyphomonas oceanitis SCH89 | reverse complement strand
CCATGGAGGATGCGCAGGCTCGTGCCGCCCTGAAACACGGCGACGTCGAAAAAATCCGCCTTCCAGAGCGCATAGAGGGCGATCTCCTGCATGATCTCCTTTGTTGCATTCTCCTCTTCCAGGCGGTTCTTCGCGCCATAGGATCGCAGCTTCTCCTGAATGAGATCAATCATCGGTGCCTTTCCCGGACAGGCTGCCCGATTGTCTGAGACCCATCACGGCCTGTTCCAATGCGCTCAGGAACAGTCGTACCTGCCTGTGCTTGTAGACATCGCGAAGCGCATCAAAATCACTGCGCTGCAGCGCCGTCAGCCGGGACCGCTCGATCCGAAGGCCCTGCTCAATCCAGTCAAGACCGGCCCAGTTCGCTTTTCGCAAGGCTACCAGGTCCATGAGGGCACGCAGCGGCTGGGCCACCAGGGCGACAGACTTGCCCATCCCGATCCGGTCGACCGAGACGAGAAACTGGTAGGGCGCAATCGCCAGTGGGTGGAAGCTGAAATGGCCAAACCGCTCCGTGTCCCGGGTCAGGGTCTTGCGTCCCGTGTTCACGCTCGCGGTCGTGTAGACCGCTTCCGGAATCCAGCCATGATAGGACAGGGCCGTCTCGAACGAGACATAGCTGCCGGGCACCAATGCCTGGGCGACGGCAAAGGGGTGCGGTGTGCTTTGCGTGTCCGGCCCGCCCAGCGCATACAGCCCGCGTTTGATACGGGTCAGCGATCCATCCTTGAGCGCGCGGTTCACGAGACCATACCGACGCGCGTCTCCACCATCGACAAGGCGCGCCAATTGCCTGTCCGTGAACAGGCGGTGCGCATAGCCGGCATCTTTCAGGGTCTGGACGAGCTTGCTCATAAAGTTCTCAATACTTGCAAAAAGTGAAAGTTTCAAGAATTTTTGAGATCATTTAGCGAAGCCGGATGGCTGAGAGCCGAAGTGGCCGGGCAGGATAAATACGTCAGGGCCTGGAGCAACGGGTGGGCACAAGCGTGATGTATTGGCCCGACCGCGCGGGGCGGACGGGCAGGAAGAGTGCGATATTGGCGACAAATTCCTCCGGCGCACCTGCCCGGAACGTGCCGCTCGGCGGCGAGGTCGGGATCAGGCCCCCTGATCTTGGGGGTTGAGCAGCGGTTCAGCGCATTTTTCAAGAAACAATTCCGATCAACTCTTCTTGCCCTGTCGCATCGACAGCCCGAAGAGGAGCGACAGCAAATGCCGGCTCCAGATTGTTAGCAATATGCTCTCTTTAGACAAGACCATACTCACACACAATATGCATGAATTTTTAATGATATTACTTGCATTTAAGGAGGGCGGTCACCTATATGGACACAGATGGAGGCAAACATGACGGCCACGGCAGAACTGAAAAAGCGACTCCGTCCGGGACAGGTGTACCGGCGCAAGGATCTTGCGCGCTGGTCCAATGCCATCGACCGGCATCTCCGCCTGTTGCTGGACGAAGGCAGGCTCGAAAAGGTCGCTCCGGGACTCTACATGGCGCCGCGCAAGACCCGTTTCGGCTCAGCACCCGCCAGTCCGGAAAAGCTGGTGGAGACATTCCTGGGAGATGACCGGTTTCTCATGGTCTCACCGAACGCGTATAACAGTCTCGGCCTCGGCACGACGCAGCTCTACAACGAACCTGTGGTTTACAACCGCAAACGCCACGGACACTTCAAACTGGACGGACGTCCCTATGACTTCCGGATGCGCGCATCTGTGCCGTCCAGCCTGAACGTGGAATTTCTTCTGGTCGATCTCCTGCACAATCTGGGCCGATTGGCGGAGGACAAGGCGGCGGTTTTGCCGAAAGCGCTGTCGCGCGCCCGCAGCATGGACCGGACCCGGCTTGCACGCGCCGTAAAGGATTTCGGGTCAGCGCGCGCTGCGCGTCTTCTTGAACCGGTTCTTGCAGACGACATGGCGGCGTCGGACTGATGCTGCTGCATGAACTTCCGGATTTTCCGGACCTGATCGCGGTCGCCGCGAGACAGGAACAGGTCGATCCCGGTCTTGTCGAAAAAGACTACTGGATCATGCATGGCCTATGGGGCCTGCAGCAACTCGGCTTCACCTTCGAACTGAAGGGCGGCACGTCCCTGTCCAAAGGCTACGGACTGATTGACCGGTTCTCGGAAGACATCGACATCCTCATCCACCCGGAGACCGACCTCAAATATGGACCGAGCCATAGAAAGCCGGCCCATGCCGCGGCGCGCCTTGCCTTTTTCGACGACTTGGCCACGCGGATCAGGATTGCGGGCTTTGCCGCGGTCGAGCGTGACACCGGGTTTGACGACTTGCCGCAATATCGGGGTGCGGGCATCCGCCTCCTATATGAGCCAATCCATCCGCTGCCGGACGGATTGAAAGAAGGCATATTGCTCGAAGCCGGCTTCGATCAGGTGGCGCCGAACCGGCCTTGCGCGATCTCATCCTGGGCCTATGATCTAGCCGCAGCGAGCGGGATCGGAGGCCTCGTCGACAACCGCGCGATCGACGTGCCCTGTTACGAGCCGGGCTATACATTTGTCGAAAAGCTCCAGACGATTTCGACCAAATACCGCCTGCATCAGGAAAACGGCGACATGCCGGTGAATTTCATGCGGCACTATTACGATGTCTATTGCCTTCTTGGCGACAATTCGGTCCAGGAATTCATCGGAACAAAGGCGTATCTGGAACACAAGGCCAAACGCTTTCGGCAAGATGATGAAGCAGACCTCACCAGGAATGAAGCCTTCCTCCTCAGCGATGCCGAAACGCGAAAGAATTATGCAGCTGCCTATGCCGGAACGCGCGCACTTTACTACCGGGACCAGGTCGCTTTCGATGCGATACTTGAACGCATTACCGGGTTTGCCCCAAGGCTTTGATAAGCTGGCACCCTAACACCGGACGCCCCATAAGCGCCAGCCCATTCCATCCTGGCTTCTTGGCGTTGGAATAGACGACCACAAAGAGACTTGAACGCCAATATGCGTCAGGTTGTAATTAGCTGTGGAACCCGGTTAAGCGTTCACTTCCAGAATTGGACATTTCGGAAGATGCGTGATGCGTTGAGCGCAATAAGCTAAAACTTGTACGTCCTGATAAGCTAAGCTTTGCACACGACACGCAGTTGAGAAATGAACCGGCATGACTACCGCGCCGGAAAAACTTGCCGGGCCGCTTGAAGCCGTGGAAGCACTCCAGGCGGATGGTGCAATCGCCATGTAATCAGCCGACCTGATCCGGTCACATCACGAACGGCTGCTCGGCACCGGATTTCTTGAGGAAGTGATGCTGGCTGCGGCCGGCTTGCCGTGGATGATTCTCTGCCACCGGAGCCCCTCTGCCTGTCCGACTGCCATGCCGTCGGACCAGGTCAGGGCGCCGATGCGTTGTCCGGTACGAGTGTGATCAGGCTTGCGGACCGTTCAATCCGGACCGGCAGGAAAAGGGCAATATTTGCGACGAATGCCTCTGGTTCTCCTGTTGGAAATGT
>NZ_ARYL01000085.1 GCF_000685295.1 Hyphomonas oceanitis SCH89 | reverse complement strand
TCAAATATGATGTTCGGCTATATACCTATGCTGGGGAAACTCTGCTACTGGCTGCACGCGTTTACCAGGGACAGACGACAAATTTCCGGACGAGCGGCGGCGGATTTGCGCCAGTCTATCAGTTCTGATCTTTTGGTTTCGGATTGTCGCTTCTCAGGACGCGGCTACGAACGGCGAAGAGCGTCCAAAACCAAGCCGCTTCGCCTTCACCGGTGCCCCGCGACTTAACCGATCCAAAATCTCGGCACGTTACGCCGCCGAACATTATGTCCTCTGGCGTTGCTTCATGGCTTTCACTCCAGTTCTGCCTAAAACTTAAGTGTTGCGCCGTCCGATTGAACTCGCAACCAAACGCAGTCGTAAAACAGACAGTCGCAGCCTAACTAGCCACGGGCAGCAAAAGGCCAATATGGAAACTCAACGGTCCGAAACACGCCTTATTTTAAATCGCCCCCGCTAAGCGTGAGTATCGTAGCCTGTGATTGCCATATCCAGGAAAATCGCGGCATGTAGCCCACAATACATCACAGTAGAAAGTTTGAAACTCTTCCATAAAGGCCCGCACCATTCGATGCGAGCCGTCGTTTGGATCTGCGGATGCGCGCCTTGTTCGGCTTTGGCCGAGCAAGAGGTCACTTCCGAGCGGCGTCAGAACATTGTCCGCAGGCCAATTTTGAAAACAGTGTCATCATCGCTGCCTGTCGCGGCGCGTTGAAAGTCAGCCGTTTCCCCATAGGCTTTCTGATAAGCAAGCTCGACATACGGAGCGAGTTCTCGGGTGAACTCATAGCGCAGCTGGGCACTGAATTCAGCTGTCGAAAGGCCCGATCCGATTTGCCTAGACCGGTCGCGTTCTGCAAAGAAATCGAACGCCACACCGGGTTCAAGGATCAGACGCTGGGTAAACAGGAGTTCTCCTGTCGCGTCGAACCTTGCACTGACTTCTCCGCTTGAGGATACAAAGGCGGCTGCATCGACTTCGAAGAAGTAGGGGGCAAGCCCTTGCAGGCCGATAACACCATATGTCTCTCCTTTGGGCTCAAGATCGTAACGCACGCCAACCTGCGCATCCCAGAACCTGGAAATATTGCGCGAATAGAGGGCTTGTATCTCGGCGTCCTCAAAGTTTCCGTCGGTCAACGCGCCTTCGCTCTTCCACCAGAATCGATTGTAGTCGCCACCGATCCAGCCTTGGGCATCCCAGGCACCGACTGTTTCATTGTCGATTTCGGCGATGTCAGCTTCCATGAGGGTGTAATTGTAAACCGGATCGCCTTCGGCTGCGAAGGCAGGCGAGGCGGGCGCAGTAGCCAACACGCCTGCAAGCAGGAATATGTATTTCATTTGTCTTATCCTTGTTGGGTGGGAGCTATTGCGGGCCGCCAATGACGGTGACCTTCCGGAACATACCCGTCGCAGCGTGCTGCAGTATGTGGCAGTGAAAGGCCCATGACCCGGTCGCATCGACCGTTACGTCGGCGGAAATCGTTTCCCCGGGCCTGATCGTGATAGTGTGCTTGCGCGGGGCCATATCGCCTTCGCCATTGACCAGATCCATCCACAATCCGTGCAGGTGCATCGGGTGCTCCATCATAGTTTCATTCTTGAACGTGATGCGAACCCGCTCGCCATAATTGAGCTCGAGTGGGCCAGCATCGCCGAACTTCACGTCATCGATGGACCAGACGTATCGCTCCATGTTGCCCGTCAATCGCAATTCGATCTCGCGGTCGGGCGCACGGCGGTCCGTATAGGGTGTGAGTGCACGAAGATCGGCATAGCTGAGGACTATCGGTCCAGTTTCCATCGCCGACATGCTGCCGTATCCGGCATGATCGTCCGCGCTCATGCCCATTGCCATGCCCTCCATGCCCGTTTCGGCACTTTTGGGTTTGTCGTTCGTGATACCATGGTCACCGTGACTGCCGCCCATCGCAGTCATGGTTAGTTCTGGGCGCGGTCCAAGTTCAGGAATCGCCGCTTCGGCACCGGGCGTTTCGCTGATCGTGCCCCTTGCATAGCCTGAGCGGTCCTTGGCAGCCGCAAAAATCGTATAAGACTTGCCTGCTTCCGGTTCGACAATGACATCAAATGTCTCTGCAATGGCGATCGGGAACTCATCCACAGAAATGGGCTCGATATTCTGACCATCGGCCTGCACAACGGTCATCTTCAGCCCCGGAATTTTGACGTCAAAATAGGTCATGGCCGCTGCATTGATGAACCGGAGGCGGATCTTTTCGCCGGGCTCGAACAGCGCGTTCCAATTATCCTGAGGCGTTTCGCCGTTCACAAGGAATGTATAGCCGGTAATGTCGACGATATCGCTCGGGTCCATGCGCATCCGGCCCCAAGCCAGACGCTCTTTAATGACGTTAGTCTTCTGGGCCCCATCCGCATTCCTCCAATCACGCCAGAGGTCGAAGACAGTCCGCCGATTGTAATTGTAATAATTCGACCGCTTCTTGAGATTTGCGAGCGCTTTATAGGGACTGTCATTCAGCCAGTCAGACAGGATTACGACATGCTCACGGTCATACTGGAAGGGCTCCGGTGCGGCAGGTTCGATAATGATCGGTGCAAAAACGCCCTCTTGTTCCTGAAGTGCGGAGTGACCGTGATACCAATAAGTGCCCGATTGTTTGGCCGTGAAATGATACGTATAAGTCTCGCCAGGCGCGATGCCATCAAAACTGATACCTGGCACCCCGTCCATCTTGGCGTTCAGTATGATTCCGTGCCAGTGGAGGGACGTATCGACAGCCAGCGTATTGGTGACGTTGATCGTGACATCTTCGCCTTCATGCAGACGCAGCAAAGGGCCGGGGCTGGCCCCATTGATACTAACACCTGTCAGCGTCTTGCCCTCGACCGTACGTTCGAACTGATCGATTTTGAGATCGTAGACATCGGCCAGAGCGGCTGACGCACTGAGCGTGCTGGTGACGATTAACAGTCCCGCGAGTTTAAGACGCATGAGGTTCTCCTTTGAGCATGTAGCGTTTCGAATCAACGGAACGCTATTCAATGTCGGTTACGCCGGGCAGTTGTCGGCCCCTCAATTTCGGCGCAGGTATTGCGTGCGACAAAGTTGCAAGAATTTTAGGCCCGAGAAATCCGGTGCACGAGGGCGAACGCCGGCAAGGGCAGGATTGTCCATTGCAGGAGTGGGGCAAGGCCCGTTCCAAACGGCGGCACGAGCGGCATGATATCGCGGTAAGCCCAGCTGCCACGTATCGATACATTTTGCCATTCACTGAACACGGTATAGGCGACCCCGAACGCGGTTGTTGCGAGCGCCGTCGCCCAAAATCTTCGATGCGAGCATGGCCCGCGCCCGACCAGCACATATGCCAGCGTAAGTGAGACGGCCGCGATCATCACGTCGCCAATTGTGCAGTGGCTTATGGCGTAGATCTGCGCGCGAAACGACCCCTCGAGCCAAATCTGATAGAGCGGAAACTGCGCGATTTCCCAGACGGTATTGAAACCGGCCATTAATAACAGGTAAACGCCCGCTGTGCGCCATCGAGAGGCCGCGGCTTGAATATTCATCACCATGGGATCAGGCTATCGCAGATTGAGGAATGATCCCAGTGTGCTGAACGATCTTACCTGTTCAGATGTATCCAGCAGTGGGTCAAGGTAGCGTCCCGGGACTTGGTGTAAATTCGA
>NZ_ARYL01000084.1 GCF_000685295.1 Hyphomonas oceanitis SCH89 | reverse complement strand
GGGACGGCAGGCAAGGCCAGCTCTATGACCGCAAAGGTGAACAGGCCGATGGCAAGGCGTTCCTGGAACGCAGCAGCGATGATCGCCATCAGTTCCGGTTCATTGTGTCGCCAGAGGATGGCACGGCGCTAGGGGACCTGAAGGCGACGACGCGCCAGCTGATGAAACAGATGGAACAGGACGTCGGCACACCGCTCGACTGGGTAGCGGTCGATCACCATAATACCGGTCATCCCCACACGCATGTCATTGTGCGGGGACGCGGTGCAGACGGCACCGATCTCGTCATCGCGCCGGACTATCTGATGAAGGGGCTTCGCGGACGGGCGCAGCAGGTCGTGACCGAGGCGCTTGGGCCCCGCCGCGACATGGACATCGCAAATGCTGCGCGGCGTGAAGTCGGTCAGGACCGGTTTACGGGGCTCGACAGGGAACTCTCAGGTCTGGCGCAGGGCGGAAGGGTGGTAGTCGTGGGCGCGAGCGGATCAGCTGACCGCTTCCGCCAGGCGCTTCATCGACAACGCCTGAGACATCTTGAAGGGCTCCATCTGGCTGAGAAGACGGGGCAGGCGACATGGCGTCTGAAACTTGGTTGGGAAAAGGCCTTGCAGGCCATTGGGCGTCGCGGCGACATCATCCGGTCCTTGTCGGCGGGCCTCTCTCCCGAGCATGCATCTGTCGGGGTCCGGTTTCTGGAGGAGCGAGGTGCAGATCGCGCGCCGTTTTCCGGCGTGGTGCTTTCGCAAGGTCCTGTCGATGAGTTACGCGATACGCGCTTTCTGATCGTCGAGGATACGAAGGGGGCGGCCTGGTATGTGCCTGCACGCAATCTGGGACCGGGTGAGATGCCACCCAAAGGCGCGGTTGTTGAGGTCGGCGCCAGGCAGGCTGAGGCGCGCAAGGCAGATCATGTGATTGCAGGCATCGCAGAGCGGTCTGGCGGGCTTTATTCTTACGCGCTGCATCTGGCGGCAGATCCGGCATCTTCTTCAGCTTATCGGCTGGCACACAAACGACGGCTGGAGGCGCTTCGCCGGTCAGGCATTGCAGACAGGCGAGCGGACGGGATCTGGGAGATTCCGCACGACTATCTCGAGCAGGCCGCCGCGTTCGAGGCTGGCAAAGGAGACGTGTCGGTGCGGGTGCGCTCATGGATGGCGCTGGAAAGCCAGGTGAACGCAAGAGCGCTGACCTGGCTTGATGATGTCGGGGCTGCGGGGGATGGGGAGCTGTCTGAACGTGTCCTGACCGCCCTGCGGGCGCGCCTTGCGTTCCTTCAGGAGGAAGGCTTGCTTGGGCCGGATGCGCAGGCGCTCTCAAACGCAGCGCGGGTCCAGTTGAGAGCAGAGGAACTGGGCAGGGCAGGGGCGCGCGAAGCTGGACGTTCGGGGCGCGCGCAGTTGATGGCTGACGATGGGCAGGCCTTTGAAGGGAAATTTGAGCTGACGGTGGATCTCGCGCAGGGGCGCATGGCCCTTGTTGGAAACCAAAAGACATTCGCCCTGGTGCCATGGCGACATGAACTGGAACGCTATCGGGGACAGAGCCTTATACTGGAGCAAAAGGCGAGGGGAGCGGGATGGACATTCCAGCCCGGAAGGACACGCGGTATATCGAGATGAGTGAAAGGTCGGCCTGTTGAACGTCTGGTGGTCGGCTTAGGTCAGCTTTGTAATTCATCCTGAACAATGCGAGGCCGCCTCTCAATCAGGGCCAGCAATACCCTTGCCGGACCGTCTGGCCTGCGCCGTCCTTGCTCCCAGCCGCGTAAGGTTCCGACCGCTACACCAATACTCCGGGCAAACTCCGCTTGTGAGAGGCCGGCGCGGGCGCGGATCGCGACCACATCTGGCTCCGGGACCTCAACCTGATGGACGCGCGCGCCCACATCCTTGCCCTTGGCGTGGGCGAGAGCGTCTTCAAGGCCTTGCTTGATGCTCTTGTATGCGTCGCTCATTTTCTGGCTCCATAGGTTTCCGCGATCAGATCGCAGAGTTTGATGAGATCGGCCTTTTCAGACCGGGAGATATTTGCCTGCTCGTTCTTGGCAAACACAGTCAGCAGGAACAGCGGCATGTCCGGGGCGCGGTAGAAATGGAGCACACGATAGCCGCCGCTCTTCCCGCTACCGCGTCTTGCAATGCGGACCTTTCGCAGACCGCCTCCGAGCGAGATGCCAGCCTCGGGATTCTCGGCCAGCTGGTCGATGACATCCATCCGGTCTTCATCTGACATACCAACAGCATTCGCGCGCTTTATGAACTCAGGTGTTTCAATAACCGTTTGATGCGCCATTCCTGTTGCTCCATATATACGTCAATGACGTATATGTCAATGACGTAGTCCGCGCTCTGATCAGATCCGGTGGGTAACGCGTTTATCACCGGTTGAGAACTCACGTCCGACCGTTGCAGCCTTTTGCCGCCATTCACACTGGTCGCGATAACGAGAACGCCTGACACTGGCCGCGTTTGTCCTGCGCCGGAGTCCTTTCTCATGTCACCTTCCAGAATCCTGATTGGCCAGTTCCTGATCGTCCTCACAATCATCGTGTTGACGATGTGGGGGGCGACGCAGTGGACGGCTTATGAGCTTGGCTATCAGCGGGGGCTTGGGCGACCCTGGTTCCAGTTGGATGGCTGGCCGGTCTACAGGCCCTGGCGTCTGTTCCAGTGGTGGTATGCCTATGAAGCCTATGCGCCGGCGGTATTTGCCAAAGGCGGGGCGATCGCGGCAAGCGGCGGCCTGTTCGGCATTGTCGCTGCTGTGATCGGTTCGGTGTGGCGATCACGCTGGGAGCAGGGGGTAACAACCTATGGCTCTGCCCGCTGGGCGGAGAAGCGGGATATGGTGAAGGCTGACCTGCTTGGCGGGGAAGGGGTGTTTCTCGGTCAGCTTGAAGGCCAGTACCTGCGCCATGACGGACCCGAACATGTGCTGGCCTTTGCGCCGACGCGTTCGGGCAAGGGGGTAGGTCTTGTCGTTCCTACGCTGCTATCCTGGACAGGCAGCGCGGTCATACATGACATAAAGGGCGAGAACTGGCAGCTGACTTCAGGCTGGCGCGCGCAGCTCGGCCCCTGTATCCGGTTTGATCCCACGGATGAAATGTCGCCGCGCTACAATCCCCTGATGGAAGTGCGCAAGGGCAGGTTCGAAGTGCGTGATGTCCAGAACATTGCCGACATTCTGGTGGATCCGGTTGGCAGTCATGAGAGCCGCGACCATTGGGACAAGACGGGCTACGCGCTTCTCGTCGCAGTCATGCTGCATGTGCTCTACGCCGAGGAGGACAAGTCGCTGGCGGGCTGCGCGGAGTTTCTTGCTCATCCGGACCGGACGATCACGCAGACCATTCAGATGATGAAGACGACACAGCATCTCGTTGCCGCGAACGGAAGATCGCGCGTTCATCCTTATGTGGCCAGGGGCGCGCGAGCGATGATGAGCAAATCGGAAAATGAGCGTTCTGGCGTTTTGTCGACGGTACTGACTCTGCTCGAAGTGTTCAGCGATCCCATTATTGCAGACCTGACATCAACCAGCGACTGGGGCGTGATGGACCTGGTCGAGGCCGAACGCCCGGTATCGCTCTATCTCGTGGTGCCACCCTCCGACATATCACGCACACGGCCGCTGATGCGGCTGATTCTGAACCAGGTTGGGCGAAGGCTTACAGAGAGCCTGCCGGATCCCGGCCGCCGCAAGGTGCTTCTGATGCTGGATGAGTTCCCGGCACTCGGACGGCTTGATTTCTTCGAGACGGCGCTCGCGTTCCTCGCAGGCTATGGCA
>NZ_ARYL01000083.1 GCF_000685295.1 Hyphomonas oceanitis SCH89 | reverse complement strand
AGAATAAGTTGCATTCTAATACGTTGGGCAAATCCTCAATGCAAGTGAGTCGTATTTGCAACCAAAACGCCAGTCGTCGTCAGTTCATTCCGAACACCGCGCCTTGCGTATCCTGGCTGATTGAAGACGGTGATCCTGGAAGCAGCCATAGCAGCAGGCATTCCCTTTTGCGGGCATTATTCCGCATGCACGACATGGTGCCTGGCAGACGGCGCGTATGATGGCCCGGCCGGTATGGTCTGGCCGGGTGACTTGATTCATTCTGCCGGGGCGGACGCCACATGTCTCGCTTTCAGCGATTGTGACAACAGGTCTGTCTCCTGGATCGCTGACAATCCGGATCGGGGCATGTTCTCCTATATGATAAGCTCCGCGCGCAGCCCCGCATCCGCAACGAGGCGCCGCTGCAATCCCGGTTCAACCTGATAGGCTTTCGCGAACACATCGGGCATACGGGCGGGCTTGCCAGTGGAAAGCGCTATACAGACATATTTGGATGCGCCCAGAAGCAGTGTTTGATGATCACTTGCCCGCGCGACCTGGAAATACCGATTGGCCCGCAATCTGCCATCATTGAACGTTACCCAGTTCGCAATGATTACCCCGTCGCCAAGCCGGGCAGGCCGCTGATAAACCAGCCTTGTTTCCCGAACTGCCATACCCCGGTCCAGATCGACACACGCTTCAGCGGGCAGTCCAACCGACGCTGAATGCTCCATGGCGCAGTCATTCATCCACTTCAGATAAACTGCATTGTTCACATGGCTGAACGCATCAATGTCTGACGCAGCGACAGTCAAGTGAGATGTGAAAGCATCTGGAAACAGGAGGCCGCTCTGCCAATCAACAGACATGACATCTACCTCCCTCTCCGCTGAATATGATCATGTGCTTCCGCGGCGTTCAACTCGCGCGTCGAATTCCCGGTGCGGACATAATATTTCGAGGTATCCGACAGGACGAGAAAGACTGGTTCTGCGGCGCGCTCTACGAGCACCCAGCATATTGTCATGTCGTCGATCTTCAGGAACCGGCACCTGATCAGCGTACAAGCGACACCCCCCAGATACGCCTTCACGATACCCGTCAAGGCGCGCTCGAATTCATCAACTGACGGTTGCCTAAGCGTTTTCAGATCTTGTTCAATTCCGGTGAGATTGCCTTCATCCGTTACGCCGATGAGGAGACGACCGCCTTCATGGTTCATCAATCCAGCGATTGTCTTGGCAATGACTTGCTCAAGACTTCTATTGGTCCTGGATTCGTTGATATCCCACCGCAAAGTGGATTTGAACTCGGTGAACTCGTTTTCACCTCCGGCAATGACACTTGGCAATGCCGTTTGGAGATACTCAAGGAGTCCTTCGGCTTTACGCGACTGAACAGATAGTGCCCGTGTCAGAACGGCAAAGACCACTCCGATTGCCGCGCCGAGTGCAGCGAAAATGGCATTCATTGCCATGAGATGGTAAACTGGCGCTCCGCTCACGCGCTCCCAGGCAAATCGGCCAAAGTCGGAATATTCTGGTGAAAACAGAGCGCCATACTCCATCCACAAGACAAGCGTAATGATGGGATGAAGGACGATGACGCCTATGACCGCGCCCATGGAGGCATAAAGCAGAAAATGCCGCACAGGACGGTAAAGTCCGATTCCAGAGCGTCCAGGAGCACGTCGGCGTGTCAAACTGATTCCGCGCTCAGGCCGCGAACCGAGTTGATGATAAGCGTGCCAGCCGTACCTGCAACAATCGCCTCGATCGCAGCTTTTGCGCCGCTATGGCGCGCAAACGCGCGAGCGGCTCTGACCTTTGGGCCCATTGAGCCCGCCGGGAAATCATACGCGTCCAGAGCATCAGGTTCCGCTTCTACAATGCGGCGCTGCGAGGGTTGTCCCCAATCGACATAGACCGCATCGGCATCGGTCGCCATGATGGAGAGATCCACTTCAAGTTCGCCGGCCAGAAGCTCGCTGGCAAAATCTCCGCCAATGACCTCGAAGAAGTCTTCCTCGCCAAGCTCTGTCTTCCAACCGACATAGGGCTTTTCGAGCGTCGCCTTGCCGGGGTCACTGATCCCGGCGGCGAAACCTTTTGCGCTCTCACCGTATGTCTCCCTCCCGACAGCAGACAGGCCGGCTGACAATTCCTCGCCGAATACATTTTTCAAGGCCAGGCATAGCTGCGGCTCAATTGCAAACTCTGCCCCTGTGCTGGTGTCAACGCCGATATTGGCTTCGGGCTCACCAAACCAGGGATTGCTTTGCGCGAAAGCAACGGTGGCTGCGGCCTCACTGTCATAGAGATTGATCTGGGCCATGGCCGGAAGGGCCGCGACGCCGAGTCCAATAATTGCCAGAAGTGCGGCTCTGCAGGCGGGCCCCCGGGGACACTGCGCACGTACGTGTGAGTGAGATGCATGCGTGTCGGCCTTGAGGTGTCTCATTAGCGGTGTCTCCAATGCGCAAGGGTCGAAGCCTGCCGCATATGAGCAGCGACCAGTCTTGATGGTGATACGGCATGGACGGCACCTTCCCTCACTCCTTACACTGGGAACTTACACAGGCGCCGTGTTTCAACGCCGTTGAAACATTCAAGACTGGCGGGTTTGCTCCGCTCTAAGGTCAAACGATGACCCAGTTACCAGCTCCTGCCTACACGCCTGCACTCGGCCCCCGCGGTTCGATAGAACTTTATGATCGCGTCATCGCTCTCCTGACCCGTGAGAAAAAATGGCGGGCCAGCCTGCTCGTCGCTTTGGCGCCGAGGGACGAAGAAACAATCGTCGATATTGGCGCGGGCACCGCAAGCATGGCGTGTCTGATCAAGACAACGCAGCCTGACGTTCGCATGGTCGCAATTGATCCGGACCCCGACATACGGAAAATCGCAGAAGCGAAAGCGACAAGAGCCCGAGCCGATATCGAATTCGTAACCGCGATGGGCGACGAAACGATTGATGACATTGTCCGGCCGGGAAGCGCGGACAAGATTCTGATCAGTCTCGTACTGCACCAATGCCCGATCCCGGTGAAAACAAGCATCCTCGCAAACGCCTTTCGCCTTCTTAAACCCGGTGGCGAGTTGCTGATCGCAGATTACGGTCGGCAGCGCTCAATGTTGATGAAGCTCGCATTCAACCTCGTCCGCCTGACCGATGGGTATGCCGACACCAGAGCCAACAAGGACGGCCGGCTGCCTGAATTCATGCAGGGTGCCGGATTTGTTCATGTCAAGGAGCAGAGCATCACGCTTACGCCGACCGGATCGATCTCCATCTATTCGGGTACCAAACCATAGGCTCATTGCCAGCAGATCTGGCCGCGCGACGCGCCCTGCCGGATATGCTGGTCTCGCAGCAATGTTCGAGCCACCTACCGATCTTGCAACGCCCACGCCTCGCCTCACGCCATCACGGTTTCAATAGAACGCCGATCCGATGCCGAGGGTGACATTGGTCTTCGCGATGGATTTTTGTGAATCTGTCAAAGGCCCTGTCAGCGCCCTGATCGCATCAATCGTTTCCGGGATGACGATCGCCTGATTGTCGACCATATAGGCATAGAAGAGTTCATTATTCTGAATCGTAACCAGGTCTTCCCAAAGAGCGACTTCGTATAGATTGTCATTTGGACGTTTCAGGTCGGCCATGAGTTCCTTGACACTGTTTATACCCGTCAGTCCTTCGTCCAGCCTGACCATGGCGATACGCGTCGAAGAGTGAAATGCCGCCAATACTTCCTCTCGGTCGGCGGCGCGCGACAGTTCAACGTTCCAATAATGTAGATGCGCAAGCGTTTCCGGCACCTTGACCGCCATCGTCACAA
>NZ_ARYL01000082.1 GCF_000685295.1 Hyphomonas oceanitis SCH89 | reverse complement strand
CGAATGCCTCTGGTTCTCCTGTTGGAAATGTTCCGCTCAGGCGCTCGGCTGCGAGGTCGGGATTAGGCACCCTGATCTGGGTGGTTGAGTAGCGGTTCAGTTCGGTGACCGCGTCGGCCAGTGTCACATCGTCGAACTGGACACTACCGCTGCGCCATTGCAGCGCGGCGCCGGGTTCGACCCTGGACACGGTCTGGCTGCCATCGCCGGCAATCTCGAGCCGGTCCCCGGGCGCCAGCACCCTGCCCTTCGGATCGGCGGGATGTGTTGCCTTGCCGAAACCGAACAGGCTCTTCTGTTCCGGAGATGTCGAAACGCTGACCGAGCCTTCCAGCAGGGTCACAGCCACACCGGCTGGCTGCGCATAGATGTCGAATTGCGTCCCGAGCGCGCGCGTACGGCTTGTACCTGCCGCGACGATAAAAGGTGCCTTGGCCTTTTCGACCTCGAACAGGGCCTGCCCGCGCTGGAGGGTGACATGGCGCTCGCGGGGAGAGTAGGCCACGTCCAGCGCCGTGTCCGTGTTGAGCGTGATCACGGTTCCGTCCGCGAGCGTGACGCTGCGCTGCTCCCCCACGGCAGTGGCATAGGTCAGGGGCGGCGGGCTGGCGCCGGCATTGGCGAGTGCGAAGACTGTGGTGGCGAGGGCAAGTGCTGCCGCGAGGCCTGTCAGCCAGGCTGCGGTGCGGAGCCTTGTCCGCCGGGCGGGTTTTGGTAACGCCGCTCCCCTGCCCGCGCGCAGGCCCCGGTCCACGATCGCGAGGCTGGCTTCGATCTGGCGATAGGCTTCTGCATTGTCAGGGTCGCGCTCCCAGGCCCGGAAGGCGTCCCACGTCTCCAGGTCCACATCCGGGTCCTGCAGTTCGCTATACCAGCGCGCCGCGGCATCAAGCCGGCCCGTCTCCTCGTCGTTGTCGTTCATCACGTGGGTATCACTCAGCCTTGTCGGGACGCGGGGCGCCCGCTTGCGAGAGGGATTTCGCAATGGCCGCCAGCGCCTCGGCTATATCACTCCGGACGGTCCTTGGCGACACGGCGAGGCGCCTGGCGATCTGGTCATGGGTCAGGCCCTCCAGCCGGTGGAGTTCAAGGGCCTCCCGCTGGCGGGGCTTCAGGGTATCGATCGCCGCCTGGGCGATCGCCAGCAATTGCGCATCCATCACCTGCTGTTCAGGGGTCGCTGTCCGGTGGCAGGCCAGCCTGTCACCCATCTCGCTGATCTCGGCAGTCATGTGCCGGCTCCTTCCATAGCCCGATTTCAGATAGTCGCGCGTGAGGTTGCGCAGGATCGTGAACAATAGCGGGCGCAGCTCTTCCACGGGCTTGTCGGAATAGGCGCGGCTGGCGGAGATGAAGGCTTCCTGGACCAGGTCTTCGGCGTCTTCTGCATTGCCGATGCGGGATCGGCTGAAGCGGAGGAGTTCGGGATGGTGGAGGTGGTAGAGGTGGGTCAGTGCGATCGACCGAACACCGTGCGGAAGGCAGAAATCCAGCGTACGATTCTCGAAAGCCGCTGTGTCCTTGCCGTATTCAGCAACTTTCCTCAAAATGCCTTGCTCCAATTCAACGGAAACTTTGAGTTTTCTCAGATTTACAACGTATAGTTTATGTTTGCTTGTAATTCCAGCAAAAACTTAAAGTCTACTTTGTGGTGCAGTTGGTCACATAAAGCCAACTTGGGCTCATGGAAAGCGCCCATAAGGAGCAAATTGCGGCCGCGATAAGAGCGGCCCGGCGAGCGAAGGGCCTTACCCAAGAGGCTCTGGCGGAGCGCATCAATAGAAGTTCCGCTAGCCTTAGCAATTTGGAGCGAGCACAGGCACTTCCTTCGCTTGATACATTGATCCTCATCGCAGCAGCTCTGGATGTTCCGATCAGCAATCTCGTTGAAGGGCCGACAAAAGGGCGCAAATCACGTTCCAGAATTCGTGATGAGAATGAGCTGATCGAACTCATTCGTTCCCTCTCAACGGACCATCTGCGAATAGCGCGGATACAGATTGAAGCACTTATTTCAACAAGAAGATGATTAGCCAAATCAGCTATGAAGCAGTTGGCTATGGCCGATATGGCCTACGCACCATTCTCCCTGCTTTCCAAGCATTCATGTCCGAGGCTCATTCACATAGCTTTTCTATACCTGTTAAACCCAGAAACCAGTGATAAACATTGGCGCAGGAAATCCCCCCAGAGCAGACAAAACAACTCTCGCTGGAATATCCCCAAAATGCGATCGTACAAGCTTCGGCTACCCCACGAGTTGCCTGTCGTTTTAGGGCGCAGCAGTAGACTTTGAAAATTTGAAGCTCATTACCTAAAATTGAAATTACCAAGTGCAAGAAATGTGTTGTTTGGTATGGTGCTTGTATGGTTCGATTCATCCACACAGCAGATCTTCATCTTGGGAAACGATTTGGTCAGTTTCCAGAGAGTTTGCGAGGGCGACTTACTGAGGCGCGACATCAATCCATCCCCATAATGTCAAATCTCGCCCGCACCCATGGAGCCGATTTCATCCTGATAGCTGGCGATGTTTTCGATACGGGGACGCCATCCCCTTCGGTAATACGTCAAGCGATGCAGGCCATGTCTGCTGACAGCGAAATCAAGTGGATCATTATCCCAGGAAATCATGATTCACTTTCTTCAGATGAGCTTTGGAGGCAGGTTGCAAATGATCGCCCCCAAAACGTACTGCTCGGCCTCGAAAACAGACCTATTGAGATTGCTCCTGCAACGGTCGTCTTACCGGCCCCTTGTCTAAATCGCAGGCCTGGACGCGACCTTACCGAATGGATGTCCGACGCCGATATTGAGAGCGACAGCATCTGCATCGGACTAGCGCATGGGGCAGTACAGAGCTTTGGAGAGGATGGCGCTTCGGAAATCATCGCTCCAGATCGCGCCCAGCAATCAGGCCTCGACTATCTTGCTCTGGGAGACTGGCACGGTCAGATCTCAATCAATGATCGAACTTGGTATTCGGGCACTCCCGAGCCAGACCGGTTCAAACACAGTATGCCGGGCAAAGCTCTCTTGGTTGAAATTGACGGCTCACGAGCTATGCCGGCGGTGCGGCCTTTGGAAACTGGAAGCTTCAACTGGCAAAAAAAGACGATGCAGTTTTTGTCAGGCGAAAGTATTGACGAGCGTCTTGAAGAGATCCTTCCCGAAATTTCATTAAGACGCAGCACCTTACTTCAGGTCGCGGCGGAGGGTCGAATTCGGGTTCGGGATCGCCTTCTCCTTGAAGAAGCAATCGGTGACGTGGCACCTGACTTCGCTTCGTTCGAGATGAGGTCTGAGGCGCTTGAAACCGAATATGAGATATCGGACTTGGACACAATCGATCAAGCCGGAGCCTTAAGGCAGGCAGCAGAACGCTTGATGCATGAAGCAGGTTTAGACCCAGATCCTCACGGTGTGTCCGCATCGGCTTTATCCCTACTGTACACTTTTTCGGTGGAGGAATCGTGAGACTTAGGGCGTTGCGACTATGGAATGTCAGAAAGTTTGCCGGACGTGGCGTCGCGATCGAGAACATCGGCAATGGCGTGAACGTGCTTTCCGCCGAAAACGAGTTTGGGAAATCGACAAGCTTTGACGCATTGCATGCTGTCTTCTTCCAGCGCTTTTCCGGAACTCCTAAGCCTGTCCAGATGCTGCGACCATACAGCGGAGGTAGCCCTCAAATCGAAGTTGATGTGGAAACAGATCAAGGTCTATTTCGTATTAGCAAGAAATACTACAATGGTAAGAGCGCAGTAATAACAGATATTGCTACGAGTAGAATTATTGCCCATGGCCTGCCCCACAGGGGTGATCCACCAGA
>NZ_ARYL01000081.1 GCF_000685295.1 Hyphomonas oceanitis SCH89 | reverse complement strand
TGCAGACGCATATCGAATTCGCTGGCACGATTGCCGCCATGCACAATATGCGTGTGGCAATCGATGAGACCTGGCGTGAGCAGACGGCCTTCCATATCTAAAGCGTCAACCTCGCGTGCATCTTCGGGAATGTCCGCCATCCGGCCGACCCATGCCAATCGGTCCCCCCTTGTCCAGACCGCCCCGTCAGGGACAAGACCGTAAGGCGCGTCTCCATCAAGAGTCGCAAGCGTAGCATGGGTCAGTAACATGATTTTTGTTGCCTGTTGTCGTCAGTCATTTTATATGTGCGTACATAAAAATGAGTCAAGGAAGAACATAATGGCCGTAATCTGGGCTCGGACAGCGCTTCTCTCAGACGGCTGGGCCAACGCGGTTCGTATCGAAACCAGCCTCGATGGAATAATCCGTTCTGTCACCGCAGATACGTCTCCCCAGGGACAGATAGTCGGCATACTGCTTCCGTCGCCAGCCAACATCCATTCGCACGCGTTCCAGCGTTCCATGGCAGGGTTGACCGAAAGGCGGGGCCCCGATCCGCGGGACACTTTCTGGACCTGGCGGCAACTGATGTTTCGCTTTCTCGATCGACTGAATCCGGACCATGTCGAGGGCATCGCTGCCTTTGTCCAAATGGAAATGCTTGAGGCAGGTTATTCGGCCAATGTCGAGTTTCACTATCTGCATCATCAGCCAGGCGGTGCTCCCTATGACAGACTTGCAGAAATGTCGGACCGCATTATTGCGGCCGCATCGACAACCGGAATCGGATTGACCCTCCTGCCCGTTCACTATCAATATGGCGGCTGCGACAAGCGCCCACTTGGGCCCGGCCAGGTCCGCTTCGGAAACGACTTCGACCGATATGCACGTCTTGTAGAAGATGTTGCAAAATCCGTTTCCAGCTTGCCAGCCGACTGTCGAACCGGCGTAGCGCCCCACAGCCTGCGAGCCGTGGCCGCCGAGGACATTCAGTCGGTCGAGCGACTGGCGGGCGATGGGCCCATCCACATGCATCTGTCGGAACAACAGGCCGAAGTCGATGAAGTGATCGCCCGCTACGGCGCACGCCCCGTAACCTGGTTCCTGGATAATTGTAATGCAGGACCCAGATGGTGCCTCATCCACTGCATCCAGATGCAAGCCGAAGAAACAGAAAGGCTCGCCCGGACCGGCGCCGTGGCTGGTATCTGCCCGGTGACTGAGGCCAGTCTGGGAGATGGTATCTTCAATGCAACCGGTTGGCTCGGCGCCGGCGGCGCGCTGGCGATTGGTTCGGATTCGAATATCCGCATATCGCTTACCGAAGAACTGCGCGCGCTGGAGTATTCCCAGCGTCTTCGGGATCACTCCCGTGCGGCGCTCGCAGCACCGCCTCAGTCAACCGGCCGCCATTTGTTCGAGCTTGTCAATCAGGGCGCGGCGATCGCCGCCGGCCGAAATAGCGGAGAGATCCGGGAAGGTGTCCTGGCTGACCTTGTCGCGCTCGATGATGAAAGTACCTGTCTGGACAGCCGATCGGGAGATGCGCTGCTCGACAGCTATATCTTTGCCGGTGATGATCGTCTCGTGACGGATGTCTGGTCTGCAGGTCGGCATCTGGTGCAGAACGGACGCCACCGGGATCATGACCAGATAACCGGGCGTTACCGCGAGATCATGCGCGAACTCGGAGACGCAATATGAAACGTGAGACGCTCAAAAACTGGCAATCGGTGCGCAAGGAAGTGCTCAACCGGATTCATTCGCGACAGTGGAAGCCCGGAGAACTCATACCCAATGAAGCCGACCTGGCACAGGAGTTCGGCTGCGCCCGGTCCACAGTGAACCGCGCGCTGCAAAACCTCGCAGACGACGGTTTGCTTGATCGCCGGCGCAAGGCCGGCACACGCGTCGCAATGCATCCGGTGCGCAAGGCGACAATGTCGATTCCCGTGATTCGCAATGAGATCATCGCGAGGGGAAGCGCTTATGGATACGACCTGATTTCTTCGGAGCGCAGTACGCCCCCCCCCCACGTTGCAGCTCTGATGGGATTGGCGCCACGCGCCGGCGTTATTCATATTGTCTGCGTTCATTCGGCAGATGACACACCCTATGTTATTGAGGATCGCTGGATCAGTTCTGATTGGGTTTCGCCCGACGATATGGTCAACTTTGCCAACCTTAGTCCCAATGAATGGCTCGTCACTCATGTCCCGTTCACTGCAGGCGACATTGCTTTTTCGGCCATATCTGCAGGCGCGTTTGAGGCAGCCCTGCTCGGGTGCGAATTGGGGGCGGCTTCGTTCGTCATTGACCGGACGACCCGTAACAACGAACGGACAATCACGACAGTTCGGCTCATCTTTGCCCCAGGGTACCGCATTGATACGGAAATCTGAATCAACTTTAGCTTCAGGTGGAATACTCTGCGCCTACCACCACTCGAGCACATATCCGGTCAAGAACCGACTGAAGGCGCCGGAATGGTCCTGAACAGATCCCAGGTGCATTCGTAATTGTCGGTCGTCAGCATCCCCCGGCCGGTTTGACGAAGGACAATTGGTCTTGTGACAGAGCGCCTCTAGAGCGAATCTGACGCTCAAATCGAAATCGTTACCAGGTCGTCGGTCACGTAGACGTAATCGGGAACAGGCAGGTTGAGCGGTGCCGGGCCCTCCCTGATTCTTCCGGAAATATCGTATTGCGAGCCATGACAGGGGCAATACCAGCCGCCATATGCGCCAACATTTCCCTGATTCGGACCAAGCGGTACGCAACCAAGATGGGTGCAGATACCAGACGTGATCAGAATATGGGGGTTTAGCGTCCCATCGGGTTTGGGACGCAGTCTGGCCTCGTCAGTTTCAGGATCGCGGAGGCGTTCAACGTTCACAGAGCGCGCTGCTGCAATCTCCGCGTCGGTCCTGCGACGGATGAACCAGGGCAAGCCACCGATCAGCACCCGGATTTCACTGCCTGCCTCCAATTTTGAAATATCCACGTCGAGCGAACTCGAAGCCCGTGTATCGCCGGCCGGGTTCATCTGGTCGACAAGGGGCCAGGCTGCCATGACAGCCCCTCCGAAAGCAAAGGCTCCCGTCGCAATGAAGATGAAGTTGCGGCGTTCGCTATCTGGAGAAGATAAATCTGTCATGGGACATTACCCTGTCTTTCATGGACGCTTGAGCTGACCCCGGAGGGCGTCTTCGGTTGCGTGCCGGACTAAGGCTCCGCAGCGCGTCGCCGATATTCGGGGGACGCGCGACAGCACTGCGGAGCCAGAGCGAGAAGGCGGGGGAACACATTCTCGCCCTGTCCGAATAGGCACTCATCGGTTTGGTTCTGGCTCGGGACCCTCATTGAGGGGGAAGGGAGGGCTACACAATGAAGGCCCCGAGCCAAGGGCGGCGACACCCGTAACGGATGCCGGGCATCCGCCCTATTCAGTTTGAGCGGTGTCCTTGCCATCAGGCATCATCGAACAATAGTCGTCGGGGTTGTGCCCCATGGCCTCATGCTTGGCCTGGCAGTCTTCGGCGTTCATCTTGTCATGATCCATCATGCTGCCATGGTCCATCATCTCACCCATCGTCGCATCGCCCATTTCGTGACCTGCGCCTTCACCGTGTTCCATCATGTGACCATCAGCCATTTTCTCCTTCATGCCTGCCATGCAATCGCTTGATCCGTCCTGTCCTGGCATGCAGGACTTCGCCGCGTCGGCCGGGGCTTCGACTGCAGGTTTATCACCATGGTCGTGTGAGGCGTGACCTTCCTGCGCGAGCGCTGCGGGCGACAAGGCGAATAGAGCGACGGCGGTAATCCAGATTGGTTTCATTGATGTCATCCTCTTTTT
>NZ_ARYL01000080.1 GCF_000685295.1 Hyphomonas oceanitis SCH89 | reverse complement strand
TCATCGGGTCCACGCTTTCGGCGGTGACCGGGCTTGGCTTGCTTGCTGCCGCCAGACAAAGGCTCCAGCCACTCAGACCCGATGAGACATTCGCTCGATGATAATGTTGCTGGTGCGCCCTTACTGGCCATTTGCGGCGATGCCAATCGTGTTGCCACCCAATTGGCGTCCCCACCGATGAAGACCTCGTACGGCTGAGCCGGATGCGGTCGCAGGCGTTCAAATCGACCACACAATCACCTGAAATATTTGGACCGCTTGCAAGCCAGGATACACCGACCTGCCAGCTGGGATAGAAACGATATCCGAGTATTGGGCGCAATCCTGCAATGATTCCTTAGGTGGCGTCGCCTTCGACTTGGCACGTTCACTCCGAGGGCGCGAACGGCTGCGGTCCCAGCCTCGTGAGTGAGTCTAGAATGGGTCTCGCAATGTCGCGGAAGCGCCTGCGGGCTGGACGTCTTGTTTCGTTTAGCTGCAAAAAAACTGAAACGTGTAATGCGCGGCCAAGGTCTGCGTCTGTTCGTCTTGCAGTCCTATTGGCTGCGATGTGGCTCGGACGGCGAACCACATCACAATACAGGAAAGTTTAAGATGAACTCTCACCAAAGTCCCCGCCGGCAAACTTCCGATGGCTCAAGCCACTCCTCCCACACTTTACCCAAGGTCTTGACCTGCGTCATATCCAGCCTTGGGATTGGCCTGTTTGGCGTGGGACTAGGTGCAATCGTGGCACCTTATATCGCAGAAACCGCTGCGCTGATTGCCCTTCTCGGACTGACGGTTCACCTTGTCGCCTTGATCCGCAGCGTTCGCCACAGACGCCCAGGCATATCCGATCAGCAACTTTGGCTCACAGCAATCTATCTAAGCTGCTGGACCATACTGATCGTGCTCACTTTACGCCTGTTTAAGGTTTGGTTTTGATGGATCCGGGGCAATTGATACCTCATTGACGGAATACGGAGCGGCCATGACGAGGCGTTCAAAGTTGACGAGAAAGAGTGATTGCGCGCGTCTTTCGCTGAATGTCGCGTCTGCTTGCGGGCGGCAAAGTCCAAAAAGCGCAAGGGGATTGGTTTGAGCCAGGATATCAGGGACCGACAATATCAGGCGGATTTGACGGTAATATCGTGCAGAATATCGCCGGCATGCGCAAAGTGATCGGCCGCATTTGAGAGGTGGCGATAAATTTCCCGACGCTTGAGCGTCTCCATGACAAAGGAAACCCCTTTCAGGACAGAGTCGCAGCTCGCCTTATCGTCCGGTTCGAGCAAAGGTCGTAAATCTTCACTGAGGTCCTTGCGTCGCGCCGCCAAATCGTTGGCATAATGCTGCGGGCTGAATAATTCGGCTATCGCTCGCCGATAGACTTTCTCAACGTGACGCTCGGTCTTGCGAACAGCGTTTGCGGCGCGTTCCGCTTCCCCCGGATTGGTTTTCAGAACACTGAATCCGCGTTGCAGTGATCTGGCGCCCTGCAGCAGCAAGTCAGCCATTTCAGCCATAGGCTTGTCGGGGCTCACGCCAAGAACATCCATCTCCCACACCGAGGTTTTGGCATAGTTGAGCCCATCATCGATAGCGGTAATCGCGCGGTAGATGTCTTCACGATCATAGGGCGTTGCGAAGGAACGGTTCAGTATATCGATGTTTCTTGCTTTCAAACTGTCGCCTTCGTGTTCGAGCTGGCGAACCCTGTCGGCAGCGGCTTGGTCCCCCGTCATCATGAATTCAGCAAAAACCTCCATCCCCTGCACGACGAGTTCACATTGATCATTGAGCAACTGATGAAAATCTGGCGTGCTCGGAAACAGTCCGTTCAAAATCCGAACAAGGCTCGGAGGACGCTTAACGTCACCTGGGCGTTTCGACATCATACTTCCTTTCTCGCGTGCCCCGAGGGCGTCCTGCTAAACGATTGCGCCAAGCGCTTGCATAAGAAGATACAGCGCGATCGATATCGCGGCTGCACCGGGCATGGTAATCAGCCAGGCGCCAATGATGTGCTGCGCCGTGCCCCAGCGGACCGACTTTGGACGCTCAGATGCACCGATGCCCATTATGGACGTGCTCACGACCTGAGTGGTTGAAACCGGCGCGCCCGTCATGGACGCGGCCAGAATCAGGCTTGCCGATGCAAGCTGGGCATCAAGCGCATGAATGGGTCTGACTTTGTAGATCCCGAAGCCGAGCGTTCGAACGATCCGCCAACCACCTGAAAACGTGCCCAAAGTGATGGAAGTTGCGCTTGCGAGGATCACCCAAATCGGCACGGTGAACTCTGCATTGACGCCGCTGATCACAAGCAACATGGCGATAATCCCCATCCCCTTTTGAGCGTCATTCGTACCATGAGAAAAGGCGAGCGCTGCGGTCGCCACCCATTGAAATCCGCGCAAGTTACGATTGACGACCGGACGAGCGCCACGCAGCGCAAATCTTACCAAGCGGTGGATAATCCAGCCGAACAGAAATCCGAGGACTGGCGAAATAAGCAGCGCACCCAGGACCTTGGTGACGCCGCTCACGCGCCCTGCGTTCAACTCGGACATCCCCCATACGACATGCTCTGGTCCGGCAGAAACCAGCACAGCCCCAACCAGACCGCCTACGAGCGCTTGAGAAGAGGATGCTGGCAGTCCGAACCACCAGGTAATTAAATTCCACCCGATTGCGCCCCCCAAGCCTGAAAGCACAATCGTGAGCGACGCGATATTCTGTAGATCAGTGACATCAATAAAGTTGCCGATCGTATTGGCAACGGCTGTTCCACCCAGAACAGGGCCAAGAAAGGTGAATACGGACACAAGTATCGCGGCTTGTATTGGCGTTGCTGCTCGCGAGGCGACAATTGTGGCAAGCATATTCGCGGCGTCCTGGAGGCCATTGGTATAATCATAGGCCAGCACGATCAGAATTCCGGCGATCAACAAGACAAGAGTGTTGGTCATCGACCCGCCCGCAGGATTTAAGAGACTGAAGACACAGCCGCTGCGCTGCACACACGCCGCAATCGCTTCCCTGTCGCGGGTTCGTTTGGCCGGGAGAGACAGCTCATTCTGCGGCAGTCAACCGGATCTGGCGATCGTCGCAAGATCTCGATTTGGTCAGGCCGAGATCTATGCGCGCCAGTGTCCGGCGAAGTCGCACAGCTTCTGGTGTATGGCCGTCCCCGCGACGTTCCAGCTTTGCCAGTTTCTCCCGGAAGATTGGCACATAGACCATGATGACCGGTCGCCCGTCACATTGATCCTGACTGTCTGTCATCTGGCGGCCTCCTGGTCGGCGATCGACGCGGAAAACGGATTGTCGCGTCTGCGATAGGGTGATCGACATCAAACGGATGCAAACGTTTGAGTTTACTCCGATATGATACGCATATGACGCGCGAGGCCCTCATACGTTACAGTTCCAACTGTTTGGACCGAGCTGCGGCCAGATCGAAAATCAGCCGAACGGGCTGCTCTGACATTTCCATGCTGGCAAAAGTCCGGGTCGAGAGTGCGCCCCTGTTCCAGGTTACAGCGTTTAGCATCGTGTGCTGGAAGACGAAGTGAATCATCGATGCAGGGCTGCAATGGTTTTCTTTGTGGCCTGCAAGACAATTGTTTCATCGGGAACGGCCAGGGCCTTGTCCGTCTCCGGACAATCGATCGATTTGATGATATGCCGGATCGTATTCAATCGCGCCTGGCGCTTGTCGTCGGTGTGAACGGCAAACCACGGCGCGTGCGTGAAGTCCGTACGACGCAGCATGTCATCGCGCGCAGCCGTATAGTCATCCCACTTTACGAGTGCGACCGCATCAATCGGGCTTTTCTTCCATTGTTTGAGCGGATCTTTATCACGGTCTGCGAGGCGGCGCGCCTGTTCAGGCTTGCTTATGTCGAGATAGTATTTGAGAATCTGGATTCCGTCGC
>NZ_ARYL01000079.1 GCF_000685295.1 Hyphomonas oceanitis SCH89 | reverse complement strand
CGGGTCCGCTTCTCATATCCATGCATGCCTTTGCCGCGCTTTGCATCCGCCTGCCGTCCCTGTCAGTCTTTGAGCGCAAAAAGCGGTATCGCGACGCCGTCCAGGTCTTCGCGTTTTGTTGCCCCGAAGTACCGGCCATCGAGCGACTCCGGATGCGCATTCAGCAGGAAAACTTCAGTCTCCGAGAGACACATACAGCCCTGCCAGTCCGGAAGTTTTCGGCCTGAAGCGTCGATGAGATGCGCGCTGGCAATAGCGTTACCATTGATCGTTATGATCTGGCCATGCCGGCAGATTTCATCTCCGGCAATGCCCGCAATCCGCTTTAGCAGTGGCCAATCCCTGCCAACAAAGCCCTGCGCTTCTGCCCACTGCGCATCCGCGCTACTGGCCGAGACAATGACCCATCGGCCAGGGGTGAATGGGTCATTGCTCCGCCAGTATAGCCCTTCTGGCGCGCTCCCTGTCCGGTTCCAGATCAGGTGATCTTCAGAATCAAACAGGCCGCCAAACAGGGCAAGACAAAGCCCAGCGCCGGTTATCCAAAGGACGGGATATTTCATTCGGGTTTCGGGAGGCGCTGCGAGGTCGAGATATAGGCATGGCGCTCTGACCATTTCATGAGGCCGGGCTTGGGATAGAAGACGCGCGCACCATGCTTGCGATAAACGGGCCCGCGCCCCTCACATCGATAATGATCCAGCGTTGAGCGTTTCAGCCGCAGAAACCTCGCCGCTTCTTCAACGCTGAGCAGCTCCGGCCAGCCATCATCGGTCTCTTCCTGTCGCTTGTCTTTCGTCATCCTTCGCCACTCCTTTTCGTTTCGTGCGATGACAAAATCTTGGCCAGCGCTGCCGCTTTCTGGAGAGGGAAAATGCCCACGGCGCGTTTT
The DNA here is from genome assembly GCF_000685295.1 of Hyphomonas oceanitis SCH89. Lineage (GTDB taxonomy): Bacteria > Pseudomonadota > Alphaproteobacteria > Caulobacterales > Hyphomonadaceae > Hyphomonas > Hyphomonas oceanitis. Next base: position 3,458 of record NZ_ARYL01000079.1, on the reverse strand, counting down.
CTCCCGGCCGGTTTACCATGCGCAAGCATGGCAAAAGCCGCCCCGGAGAAGATCTCCGGGGCGGCTCTGTGGTGATGAAATTGAAGCCTAGTCCCGCGGGTTCCAGAGGATCACGTGGCGGCCTCTCTTGCCTTTGACGGGGGCGAGATTTGCGTAGATCTTGCGCGGACCGATCTGCGGATCTGCGAGAGTGATCGAGACATACTCGCGTCCCGATGCTTTCGCCTTGCGCATCCAGCCGCCACCGATTTCGGTCGACGTTTCTCCGGCGAAGATGCGATAGTCGGGCTGGCCGTCTGCGGCCTTCTCACCATTCTTCTCGATGCGGATGGGGCTTGTGAGGTTCATCATTGCGAGGGCGCCTTCGAAGCCGGTTTTGGTCTCAGAGACATATCCGAGTGCGTTTGCCATTGTGTAATTCCTTTCGTTTTTGCGCTTGTCTCGGAGACCCCTTGTCCCCGTCGACGCCGGACCGAAAGGACGGCGCAGGACGGGTTTGAACCGCTTGCGGGCGAAACATAGTGCAGCACCGGCACGGCGATGAATTTTGATCCGCGAGGAGCCGCAAAGCGGCGGGGAAAATTCTTGCGACCGGGCCGGTTTCATAGCCCGGCAGGCGTCGTCCAGGTCACACGGCAAGAGACGGGAACAAGGGGTCCGATACGCGAGGCCACAAACCGGATGGAACAGGACTGGCAGACAGTTCCGTATGCACGGCGATACCCAAAGCCGGGGCGATTTTTTACGCCCTCATCCATGAAGCACCCCTAACAAAGGCACCTCAGCATGGGAGACTAATACGAAAGCCGCCCGATGCATGGCACCGGACGGCTCCTAATCCGCCTGAAAAGGAGACTGAGTCCTCAGGCGGCGTCTGGCTCTGCGAAGGTCTCTGAATCTGGCTGCGCATTGTCCCGGCCATCCTCGAACAGACCGGCAATCCGGGCCCAGGCATCAGCAGGCGCAGACCCCGACCCTTCCACAAGGCGGGTTGGCGGCACCTGCATCCAGCCCGGTCGCCAGTCGGGATTGGGCTCACACCCCTCACCAGCAATCCGGTTCCCGATGAGCGCCTTCTGTACTTTGGCCGTATCGGTGACGCAGGTGGCCACCAAAGCGTCAGACCCGATATCGGCCACCATCGCATTGATCGCCCGCTTGTCACGGCAGAGGTCGAAGAAGGCGGGTTCCGGCTTCCAGCAGGCTGACAGGTCCGTCTCGCAAACATGCAGAACGGCTTCAACCACCGGCCCACCTGTTTCCAGCGTTTCAGCCATGGTGTAGGCCAGAACCTCCCCCACGTCCGCGTCCGACATGGCGAGCAAGGCGGCGAAGATTTCACAAAGGCGATAGGCGTCGCCATTGCGGCGGGTCTCTCCGGACACGTTCATGGCCTCGAACAGGCTGGCAATGCGCTCCCGTTTGGCCGCCATGTCGGCGGCAGCTGTCGATGCCTCAAGGCTCGCCCGCGTGGCGTCTTTCCGGCTGCTGCATTCATGCGCCCGGATCGTCCAGAGCGCGCTGCCGGTCATGGCATGGCCCACCATCAGGCGCAGCGCGATAGCGGGCTGGGCGACGAGGCTCGCCTGCGCCGCCCCATGGCGGTGCAGCAGGATATATTCAGCAAGCGGGCCGGACATTTCAGGTTTGACGGGCGCTGAGGACGGGTCGTCTCCGCTGCGCTTGTCTTTCGCCCATCGCCGCGCCTCGGCCTGTGAGATAAAGCCTTCATGGATGGTCACGCTGCCGTCATGGCGAAGCTCGACGAACACCTTTCCGCCCTGCTTCTTCGTCGTGGTCACATGGTCCCAGCGCTGGAAATACTGCCCCCGCTCAAGGCAGACCACGTCCTTCCAGCCTTCGGCGAGATAAGCCTCGATACGCTGCGCGACGGCTGCGGCTTGCGCGGTCCAGAAAGCATCCGCGTCTGCGAACACGCCATGCTCGCCAAACAGGTCGGCGGTTATCAAGCCCTCATAGCCCGCCAGTTCAAACAGGGCCTTATCAGTGGTGATAATCGCCCCGCCCGTGATCCACGCCTTGCAGTTCCGGCCCATCGGCGCGCGCGCGTCCTCACTATCGAACAGGCGAAGCCATTCTGCCTGTTGGTCTTGCGTCGCGAGCGTCAACGCCCGGATCGTCTCGCGGTCGATCTCGTCTTCGGCATAGAGTTTGCGGATTGGCTCGGCGAGCGAAGCCAGCGCGAGAACTCGCCGCACCAAAAGCACGGTAACCCCGAAGAAGGCGGCGATGTCCTCGACCGCACGGCCTTCATCATGCATGCGCTTGAAGGCTGTGTATTGCTCCATTTCCGAAGCTGGCAGGCGTCCGACATTCTCGATTACGGATGCCGCAATGGCACTGGCGGCGTCTTCTTCGCGCATGATTGCGCACGGCACCATGGGCGCCTTACCCGTCTCCTTCTCGATCTCTTTCAGGGCGAAGAACCGCCGCCGTCCGGCAACGACGCCGTAATGATCGCCTTCACGGCGCACCAGCAACGTCTGGCGAATACCGCTCTCACGAATGGACGGCAGGATATCGGACACGTCCGGCTTCTTACGGCTGTGGCGCATATTGAGTTTGGAGATACGAAGCTGATCGAGGGGAATGTTCTTGAGCGTTGGCTGGGCCATGGCATGGGCCTCCTTTGTTGAATTGATTGAAGAGGACAGGCGCGCACTCATGTGCGCGCCCCGAGATTAGAGAGGGTCACACAAAGACGCTGCGCAGCCCGGCGACCGATCGCGATGACGTCGGGAAGAAGGTCATCTGCGACGTCCGTCAGATATGCATTATCCGAGCCCGGATAATTGGCTTCGACGCCCCAGAGGCTGATGGCATGTTCGTCCAGTATAACACCCTCCAGCGATACCGAGAGGACAATGCCGCAATAGAACCAGTCATCCCGCCGCCATGCCTCCATGATCGTCTCGGCTTCGGCCTGCGCCTTGGCAAAGCGCTCTCTATGGTTTGGGCCCGGCCCGATGAACCCCGGCGCGTCCTTGTAAAGGGATGGCCAGAATCCGTCCTGGCGCTGGTCCGGCCCATCCGGGCTATCGTCGCAAACGATGCGCGCGACGACCCGGAACCCGCCCTGTTCGCAAGCGATGCAATCGCCCTCGCATACGAAGTCAGAGAAACGTTCTGTAAATGCCATGGCTCAGCGGCTCCAGAACACGTGGACTTCATCGAAGCCCGTCTGGAACACCATGATCTCACCATTGAGGGCCATGTCGCGGGCAAGCGCTGTCCAGTCGATGTAATAGTCGAGCGAAGCCGGGATTTCTGTTCCGGTCTCCCGCATGAATTCCTCAGCGAAGTCTGCGGCGCTGCGATATTCTCCGGCATAATCTTCGAAGGCCGCACGGGCCTGCTTAAGGTCATCGCCGAAATGCCGGTACAGCTTCGCGCCAATCTCGCCATGCTCGCCAAGAAAGTCGGCAAGGTCACAGACG
>NZ_ARYL01000078.1 GCF_000685295.1 Hyphomonas oceanitis SCH89 | reverse complement strand
CATCCTTGCGCCACGCGTCCATGACGGCTTCTGAAAGAAGGGTTCGAAGGCCTTTTCAATTTCCTCTTTGCCCATGCCCGATCCGCGATCCCGGACCATAAGGAGGATACCCCGCCCGACGATACGTGAGACTTTCACGGTAATTGCCGAGCCTGAGCCATGCTCGAACGCGTTCGTCACAAGGTTCTGGACAATCCGCTCCAGCGCCGTGCGATCATAATACACCTTCGGCAGCCCCGGCTCAGCGCTGACCTGCAGAGGCACATCGGCATAGCCTGGCGAAGCAAGGCGGACCCGACTGACAGCACTATTGATGATCTCGGAAAGTTCCACGATCTCTTCTTCGGCTGTCACAGTTTCACGGTTCAGTTTCGAGAAGCTGATGATCTGATCAATGATGCCGCCTAGATAAGACGCGTGTTTGCGAATCTGGTCTGCGTAGCCGCGGAATTCGCGCTCATCGAACGGAATGTTCGAATCACTTCCCATCAGGCCCGAACACCCGACGATCACATCCAGCGGCACCTTGAGTTCCCGGCTCATCGAGTTGAGGAAGCGGGTTTTGGCCGCATCCGCGGTCTCTGCCTCTTCCTTCGCTACCTCGATCTCACGCTTACTCTGCTCCAGGCTGGTCACGTCCGTGTGGAGAATCACGTGACCGCCATTCGGTACGGTCTCGACCGACTTCTGCCAGTAACGATCGCCCGCCTTCGGCAGGCGCCGCGAACCGACACTCAGATCACCTTCTGTGCCCGTGAAGTAGGCCTTGTGGAGGTCATTCTGGACGAGAACTGTTCCATTGGCGTCGAGATAGGCAAAAGCCTGCCCGCTCGCGTTCAAGGCGCCAATCAGGATTTCATGCGATTCTGTCGCGCGGATGCGGGATTCCACGTTCGATACGAATGTCAGGTAGGTACGCTTCATGCCGAAATAGACGGCGAACATGAACACCATAACCATCAGCGAGATTGCGACGGTCGAGCGAGCCCATGCGATACCGACAAAGAGCAGGAACATGAAGATCGCCGCGCCTGAGTAGCGCAGCGCCACCCTTGGCACATGCGGCAGCAAAGCCGACATGCCTGCAATCATCGGCAGGATAAGCAGGGCGGCATAGATAACCGCCATATACTTATCGCCGTTGATGAAGAATGGTAGAGAGCCCCACGCCGCGCCGAACGTATAGGCCAGCCACTCAGAACGCCGCAGGTATCGCCCGCTGACCTCTGTCGGTCGGGACAGTCCACGCTTCAGCAGGGCATCGATGACGAGCACGGCCGCCAGCACCCAGTTCATGAACAGCCAGTAGCGCAGCGACGTATTCGCGATGCTTTGCTCGATCAGAATGGTTGTCGCCGTCGAGTTGACGAGCATGACCCCTGCCATTGTGGCAGTGTGACTCGCGAACGCCAAGTGCTGCTCAAGCAAGACCACGCGATCCACAGCGGTCGCGTTCGGGTGCCTGCTCTGCAGCAAGTACTTCAGGAATGAAATCTGAGAACCATTAGTCGGCATTAGGCCCGTTTACCGCCATAAGATGAAAATGAGCCTTGTCACCAAGTGCTAACTTTATGAGAGTGAATGCGATTTCGTTAATAAATTGAGTTCATGGGACACAGTGTGGACACGCCCAATCCGTTGAAGATTGCAATTATCGGGGCCGGTCCCGCGGGCCTCAGCGCTGCGCATTTTCTTATGCAGCGCGGCATTCGCGCGACCGTTTTCGAGGCTAATGACCGTATAGGTGGAAAATCCTTTTCGATCCTTAACGGGGACAACCTGAACGAGATGGGAACCTGTTACACCACTCGGTCACATACGATGATCAAGGGGTGGATGAAGGATAACGGAATCACGTTGAAGCGACTCGGCGTAGCCCTCTATGATGGGGAGCCCGTTGTGAATTATGTCAAACATGGCCCCGGAGCCCCCCTGCCCTTTCAGGTTCTCCGATTCATTCGAAAGGCGGCCATCCTCCGGAAAGGCATCAAGCAACGCCCTGACGATCCCGAGATTATGAAAGAGGCTTCGCTCTCAACGATCGAATGGGTGCGCGCGCTCAACATCCCCAAAATCGAACGGGCCATGCACCGAATCCAGACCACGCAGGGATATGGCTATGTTGACAAGGCCACGATCGGTCAGACCGTCCAATGGTGCGACCTGCAATACGTCCTGTCTGGCGTTCTGAATGATCTTCATATGCCCGAACAGGGCTGGACGACGTTCTGGCAAAGGTTCGCCCGCAGCTTCGACGTCCGACTCGGCACGCCCGTTCTCGGCATCGACCGATCTGGCCCCAAACCCGTGATTTATACGCGCGACGGCAAACACGTCTTTGATGCCGTTCTGTCAACAATCCCGATGCAACTGTTCACCTCAATCGCAAAGGCAACGGAACTTGAGCAACGCGTCGCTGAAAGCATTGCCTGGCAAACCTATACGACGACACTGCTCGCCTCGAATGACTGGTTCACAGGCCATCAGGTGATCGGCTATTCGCGCGCATCCAAGGACAGCTCACTTCAGGGGGCTATTCTGGGTGGCCGTGCCGAGGGCGAAAGCGCCGACCTTGGCGGCCGCCTATACGTCACAGGACAGTTCTCGGAGAGCCTGACGCCGGAAGAATTGCGCGAAATCCTTCATGCCGATGCCGCACATCTCGGATTCACGATTAACAACGTTATCCTACAGAAATCCTGGCAATATTTTCCACAATACAAGGCTGACGCCGTAGCGCATGGCCTGTTTGGAGATCTGCTCAGGGTGCAGGGCCACAACAGTACATGGTTCAGCGGGTCAACATTCTCACATGAACTCGTGTCCAGCGTTGTCGGTCGAAGCGAAATCGTGGTTCGCGATATGACCGCTGCGCTATCAGGACAGCAGAAACCTGTCTCAGCCGACGCTTGATCTGGCCAGAACAAGAAATGAATTAACGCCTGGCAGGGGCAGTAAGACTCGAACTTACGACACCCGGTTTTGGAGACCGGTACTCTACCAACTGAGCTATACCCCTACAGGCGAAGCGGTGGTTTGCCCCAAACTGCGCGGCGGTGCAAGCGCAAGAATGTATCTGTTTCGCAGAACTGGCTTGGTGAATTACCCAGCGAAGTAGGTATCAATTTCCTGAAGGACGCCCGATATCCAGGCCTGCTCTTCGAGACTTATCTCCGGACGCCATACCTGGAAGATTAGCACGAAGCGGTCTCGGTCACTGTTGTTCCACGCCTCATGTTCGATGGAATCGTTGAAAATCAACAGCTCGTCAGGGCGCCATGCGCGCGTCTCATTGCCGACTCTCAAACCGCAGTCATCCGGAATTTCCAGAGGCAGGTGGCATGTCAGACGCGTGTTCAAGAATCCGACATGCGCCGCTATCCGGGCCTTCGGCGCCAAACGTGATATCAAACTTGAAGGCCCACGACCGGGAATGATTTCCTGTGGCACGCCGCCCAGTGCGGCCAGCGTATTAGCAAAACGCTCTGAGCCGCGATCCATCACAACGCCATCCTTTTGAATGAACAAGGCCGTCCAGTCCTGGCTATCGATCAGGGGATTATCCTTGTTGACCGGCTTGTTCCCCGTTGTGTGGATGTAGGGGACGAAAGCCGAGATATCTGCACGAGCCGCTTCAAACTCACGCTGGATTGCGCCTGACGCAGCCATCAGACCGTCCGTCCATTCGAATTCGGAGGGTTCATAAAACTGGATATCGGGCAGCTCCGGATAATAGAACGCCCGCGGTTGTTGTATGTATCTCTGCTTTCTCTCAGCCAACAGGTCCAGAGACTGCCTAAAACGCGCGCTCAGCCCGTCACGATGGCCGAAAAGCGCACTCAGACGCGCCTCAATATGATGGACCAATTCTGACTTATGCGATTCATACAGTCGGCGAACACGCAGCAATTCGACCGCCATTTCTGACGGCAAGCCGTCCCCTTCGGGCGCCAGGCGGCCCACCAGATCGTAAAATGACGCGGCACCGCGTTTATCGCCGTTGTTCCAAAGCGCATCGCCTTTGAGGATCAGGGCGCGGAGATTTCTCGGCTCGAGATTCAAGGCTCGATCAGCTGCCCCTGCCACACCTTGCCAGTCTGCCTGAATACGTGCTGACAAGGCAATCGCGATCCAGACAGATATATCGGCCTGACCTGCTGCGGCGATCGCTTCAAACTTTTCTCGCGCGGTATTTCCATCCCCTGCCCGCAAGGCCTGCATGCCGGTCGCGCCGAGCTGATTGATGTCGGTCATTTCACTCATTCGCAGTCGCACCTGTTGATCAAAGGAAATTGGCTAAAGTTCACCACGTCGGTCTACAACACTTCGCCACAACGCAAAACGCCGCCCCGTTTCCGGAGCGGCGTTTGACTTCAACAAGCTGTTTACAGCTTATTTCTTGATTGCGGAGACGACGCCGGC
>NZ_ARYL01000077.1 GCF_000685295.1 Hyphomonas oceanitis SCH89 | reverse complement strand
GAACAATGCGAGGATGAACACCGCCGCGCTTGTGGCGAAGATGCCGATATTCGCACGCCGGTTCTTGTACATCCCAAGCATGAAGGCGAGCATGATAGCCGCCATTGCCGCGCCCATGAGGAAGGCCATGTAAAAACGGGTCTCGCTCCAGAACACGTGTCCCCATTCGAATGTATTGAGATACATGAGGCCCAGCATCACGACTGTTGATGTTGCGATCATGGCGCCGAATTTTGTGTAATTATTCATTCGCTTTTCTTCTCCCGGAGTTTGCGTGTGGGGCCATGCTGGCCAAACGCCTGTGCGCTCTGGGGGTTCCCTGCGGTTCCCGACACAGGTGAGCAGGACACCTTGCCTTAAGTTCTGCCAGGCCTTTGGCCTGGACGTGACCGGGGCAGAGATTGAATCACTTGAAGATCAGACGGTCTTGAGTGTTCGTTGCTTCGACCGACTACGGGACCGGGAGGGCCTCTTCCACCGGCAGCCTAGCTGACAATCAACGAGGTGATCGAGATATCGGCGGATACATGCGGCACAGTATTTGTCGATACGACTCGTGATGATACCGCCTTGAGGGCTTCATATGCATCACCGGCAAACAGTGCATGGACCACGACGCAGACGGGTTTGGGAAAGCCTGTCGTTTCGAAATGGCGTGCTGCTTCAATCATGGTGCGGCCCGACGAAGCGATGTCGTCGACCAGAACAGGTTGGTAGCCGGTCCAGTTCTCGAGACCCGGTGCCGTGACTTCGACATTTCGGTCACCGTGGCGGATTTTCGAAAGCACAAGGTGAGGCGCGCCAATCCGTCCGGCAACATCGGAGACCCATTGCGCGCTTTCAGAGTCAGGCCCGATGATGAGTGGGTTTTCGACATGTGTCGTGATCCAGTCGGCGAGCGCTGGAGCGGCGTGCACGACTTTCGTCTTGATCGAAAAAACCTCGTCCAGATCATGAATGCGGTGCAAATGCGGGTCGACTGTCACAACGCGGTCGAACGCCTCGGACAGCAGTCTTGCAAAGTGCCGCGAGGAAACCGATTCACCATCAGAGAATCGCTTGTCCTGGCGCATGTAGGCGAGATAGGGCGCAATCAGCCCGACTGACGTTGCGCCAAGTTCGCGTGCTGTATAGGCCGCGAACAGGAGTCCCGGCAATTGTGGATCGGGGCGGGCCAGTGTGCAGACCAGTTCTACGGATTTACCCGCCACATCCGAGGCAATCCGGACATAGGTCTCCTGATCCGGAAACCGGCGCAATTCCAGCTCACCGAGCGCGCTGTTCGTGATCTCAGCGAGTTGCGCAGCCATCGCTTCGTTTCCGGGAAGCGGAATGTAAATCGTCATGGATCAGTCCTCGATGGTGAACATGTCGGCGTTGGAGATGGCATAGGCCATCGCATAAGCGATCTCTCCTGGCGCCTCTGCATGGATCGTCACAACCGGCTCGCCGAATGCAACCTCGTCGCCAAGGCGTTTGTGGAGTATCAGCCCTGCCGCTGGCCGTGCCGGAGCTCCGGCAAGTTTGGCGAGCCGAGACAGTTTGCGATTGTCAATCGCCGACAATCTGCCGGCTCGGATTGCCGTGACGGGTACTGTTTGCTGTGCTCTGGGCGGTTCGCGCATGCCGCCCTGAGCAGCGCAGATTGCCTGAAATTTCGTCCAGGCAGAGCCGCTGTCCAGTGCCTCGCGGGCGAGCGCAACGCCTGTTCCTGGTACAGCCGTGCCAGCGAGTTCCAGGGCTGTGCCGGCGAGTGATATTGCGCGCTCGCGAAGATCGGGCGGTGCATTCTGGCTCCTTTGCAGGACATGCAGCACGTCCCGGGCTTCGAGCGCGGGTCCGATGCCCCGGCCAACCGGTTGGAGTCCATCGCTGAATACACACCTGGTCTTCAGGCCAAATTCGCCTGCAACGATCGTCATGTGCTGGGCAAGCGCCCGGGCATCAGACTCGCTGCGCAGCTTTGCTGTCGGCCCGACGGGAAGATCCAGAACCACATGGGTTGCACCGGCGGCGATCTTCTTTGACAGGACTGATGCGATGAGCTGGCCTTCCGCGTCAATGTCGAGGGCGCGTTCGATGCGGATCAGAATGTCATCGGCCGGGCTGAGCCGCACGGCGCCGCCCCAGGCCAGGCATCCGCCCTCCGCATCGACCACCCGCCTGATCTCAGACAGCGAGAGGTCGACGGGTGTGAGCGTTTCCATCGTGTCGGCCGTCCCGGCAGGCGACGTGATCGCCCGTGAAGACGTCTTCGGAATGATCAGGCCAAGGCTGGCCAGGATAGCGACAACGATGGGCGTTGTGCGGTTGCCAGGCAGGCCGCCAATGCAATGCTTGTCCAGGACCATCTCCCGGTCCCAGTCGAGCTGCTCGCCCACCTTGACCATGGCTCCGGTCAGGGATGTCATTTCGTGAATATCGAGAGGCAGGGTCGAGCAGGTCGAGACAAAGGCGGCCAGATGCACATCGGAATACAATCCTGCTGCGACATCAGTGATGATGCGGTCATAGGCATCGCCTGGCAGGCGCTTGCCCGTCATGCGCTGACGGACATCGGAGAGCGAGGGTAGCGTCGGGGCATGGCTGATCTTGAGGGCCGAACCCGGCTCCGCGCCGAGCCGTTTCCAGGCCGCTTCTGAGAGTCCCGCTTCGGTAAGGGCGAGCCACTCATCTTCAATCTGGTGCAGAGTCGCGATCACTTCCGTCTCGCCACAACTAACCAGCACCCGTGAGCGCGAAGTCAGGCCTTCTGAGCGGCAAACCGGGCAGTCGGTCCGCATCAGGATAATCGCATCATCCTGGGTATGCCATTTGAGTCGCCGGGCGGTCAGTTGACCGGGGTGTTGTGAGCGGTTGTCGCGCCCCATCACATGTTTCCCCCCAGATCATAGGTTTTCTCGCTCTCGACGACGTCGCTGCTCCAACCAAGCTCATCCTGCATGCGCGCGCTCAGCGCATCTGACGCGTCCGGTTCGCCGTGAACAACAAAGGCGCGTGTCGGGCGCGTTTCAAACCCATCAAGCCAGGTCATCAGTTCATCCGCGTCAGCATGGGCTGACAGGGCGGGCAGATTGGCGATCTCCGCGCCGATATGAACATCGTGGCCGAACATTTTGACCGTGTTCGCACCTTTGAGAATCCTGTCGCCGCGCGTGCCGGCGGCCTGATATCCGGCAAACAGGATCGTGTTCTTCCGGTCTCCGCCGAAGGCCTGAATATGGTGCAGCACGCGTCCTCCCGTCACCATCCCGCTTGCCGCGATCACGACTTTTGGCATCTGGTCCTGGGTGATCGCCTTGGACGCTTCGACATCTCGGGCATATGTCGCGATCGAACAGGTTTCTTTGCAAACCTGCGGTGCAAATCTGTGGTCTTCGAGATGCGCGCAGAGCAGTTCTGTCGCGTTGATCGCCATTGGACTGTCCAGATAGATTGCAACATTCTGGAACTGACCCGCCTTTTTGAGCATCCAGATGTGGTAGAGGATAAGCTGGGTGCGCCCGACGGCGAAAGCCGGAATAATAATCGTGCCACCGCGTCTGACTGTACGATCGATCACTTCGCCCAATTGTTCCATGGGATCGACCTTTGGGTGGGTGCGATCACCATAGGTTGACTCCACGACGACATAGTCAGCTTTTCGCACGGGCTCGGGATCGAACATGAATGGATCGCCGTAGCGTCCGAGGTCCCCGGAAAAGACGATGGTTTTGCCGCCCCAGCGCACCTCGACTGTTGATGCACCGAGAATATGGCCGGCCCGCCGCAAATGGATATCGGCGCCGATGGCGAGATGAATGTCCTGATGAAACTCTATCGGCGTGAGCAGCTCTATGGCCGCCTCGGCGTCGGCGATCGTATAAAGCGGTTTGGCTGGAGTGTGCCGGGTATAGCGGTACCGGTTGGCTCGCTCGGCATCGCGCTCTGAAATATAGGCGCTATCACGTAGCAGGATTCCGCAAAGGTCCTTGGTCGCGCTCGAACAGAAGACCGGTCCACGATAACCTTCCCGGACCAGTTTCGGCAGGTATCCGCTATGATCAATATGAGCGTGGGTGAGTACGATCGCGTCAATCGATGCCGGATCGACTGGAAATGGCGCCCAGTTGCGTTCGCGCAAAGCCTTGTAACCCTGAAAAAGGCCGCAATCGATCAGAAGGCGCTGGCCGTTGCATTCGAGGAGATGGCGTGAACCGGTAACGGTTCCTGCGCCGCCAAGGCTGGTCAGGGTAAGGGTCATAGTGCGGTCTCCTCGCGGTGAATGGGTTTTGCATGTGTCAGCACAGACGGGTTGCCGGATCCTTCAATGGCCCGGCGCTCATCTGCAGACAGAAGGTCTGAGGGTAATTCTTTCAGAACGGTGATGGCAGCATCAACGGCGTGAGCCCAGGTGCAGTGATTGGCGAATAGCATGCCATGCACATCCAGAGTCCCGCCGCGCGAGATATAGCCCAGCGCGCGCATTTGATCCGGACCGCCGTCGATTCGCCGGAGGATGCCGGTCATCGGCTCCGGCCTGGTATGGGTCAGAAGTACACGTGGCAGC
>NZ_ARYL01000076.1 GCF_000685295.1 Hyphomonas oceanitis SCH89 | reverse complement strand
TCAAATATGATGTTCGGCTATATACCTATGCCGGGGAAACTCTGCTGCTGGCCGCACGCGTCTACCAGGGACAGACGACAAATTTCCGGACGAGTGGCGGCGGATTTGCGCCAGTCTATCAGTTCTGATCATTCGCGCGTCGGATCGCTTCTTTCTTGAACTGAGCGCTGTAACGCCGGTACGGCTTGCGTTTCGTCATCCGACACCTCCAAGGGAGACGAAACTCCCGTTGCTAAGTGTCCATCAATTATGGGCAAGATCACGCGCGTCCTTGCCAATCGGCGTGGTCAGCGCCTGTTCGAACAATTCCTTTGCCCTGTGTTCATTCCCGGCACCTGACAGGAGAAGTGTCTGGGCCAGCGTGGCGGAAAAGCATTCCCGATCCAGCCGCACGGCCGTCAGCGCTTTGCGCTGGGCCTCTTTCGTGTTGCCTTCCACGGCATCGAGCACGGCCAGTGAGCCGAACGATTCCGCAAATTTGTGGTCAATATCATGCGCCCGCTCAAACCGGGCCCGGCTGGCGTCTAAGTCGCCGGACACGAAATAGGCCCAGCCGGCAGCAATCCAGCTGCCGATATGATCGTCAAACAGGCTCGCCCCCTGATCGAGATCGGCAATGTCAGGAGGGGGATATGCCAGAGCAGGCGCCTGATAGGATTCATCGCATGCCGGGAGCATGAAGTTGCAGAGCAATCTGACCGCAACCATCAGCGCAGAAAATCGGGCGAATCACGAGAAAGTAAGATTCCGCCAATCTTGACAATGCACCATGCGCGGTACATATACCACGAAGAGGACAGGTCCGGTTGCCTGAGACAGACAAGAAAATTGAGGTCGTGTTCTACCAATCCGCAGCAGGCAGTGAGCCTGTGCGGGACTGGTTGAAGGAAGATGTCAGTGAGGATGAGCGCAAGATCATCGGAGCCGATATCAAGACTGTTGAATATAGTTGGCCCATCGGGATGCCGGTGTCCCGACCGATGGGGAGCGGCCTACATGAAGTGCGGTCCAATCTCCCCGGAAACCGCATGGCAAGGGTGCTGTTCTGTGTGGAGAACGGGCAAATGGTGTTGCTGCACGGGTTTATCAAAAAGACCCGGGCGACACAGAAAGCAGACTTGGATCTGGCTAAGACTCGCAAAAAGGAGATTGAATCATGAGTGCACAAAAGGGCAAGGCCGGTATCGGCTCCAGCTTCGATGACTTCCTGAAAGAGGAGGGCATTTATGAGGAAGCGCAGGAGGTCGCACTTCTCCGTGTATTCGCCTGGAAAATCCGCGAGGCCATGAAAGCCAAGGCGATCAGCAAGGTCGAAATGGCCAAGCGCATGAACACCAGTCGCAGCCAGCTTGACCGGATCCTTGACCCTCAGAATGACCATGTTGAATTGGCGACGCTGATGCGCGCGGCTGATGCTGTTGGTCACAAGCTGAGCCTCGATCTGGTCGCCTGAAGGGGGCATTGTCAGGGCAAACGCCTTGAGACGCGGGGCAGGGGCGCTTAGCCTCAATTCATGTCGAAAAACTCGTTCCGGTACTTCAAGACGTCGCCCGCAATCATGCAGCTCGCCGTGCTGATGCAGGCCTTGTCAAGGGAACCAATTCGGATCGTCTCTCCTGGCCCCGTCGCCCTAATTTCAGGCGAACAATGCTTTGGCAGCTACAGCGCGGAAACGAGCAGCAGGAAACAATCGGCTACGACACATTAGCAATGTCGTTTCTTTTGACAATGCCATCGCGTCTGCAAGAAAATAGTCTGCCCCATTGAAGTGGTCCGGTTTTTCGGAAGCAGGTCGCAATTTCGACGCACCCACACTTCGTGATACGAACGCATTGAGGAGTCTCAAGATGATCTTTGTACGCCAACTTGTCCTTGCAATACTGGTTTCATTTGGACTGTCGCTCTTCTTCTGGCTGGGGCTTGGCGTGTTCAGCCTGCCCGGTTTCCTTGTGGTAAGCAGCGTGTGCGCTCTGGTCGGCGCGTCGGGCGGTTACGTCGCACACGGTAATTACTGGGTTACGGCAGGCGCAACCGCCATCATTAGGGTAATTGCATATTTGACGGCCACAGGTGGCTTCACAGGAGCAAACTGAGGGAACTCAACTATTGTCGCTGCTGAGCAGACGACTCACGGACCGATTTGACGGCCGCTTGCAGCGTTGCCCGATCAACTGCTCCTGGGATAAGATACGGGCCGATCAAAATGCCAGGTGTGCCGTTCAAGCCGAGCAAAGCCGCTTGCAGGCTATTCTTCGCAAGTAGCGCGTTTATCTCTGGTTCATGTGCTTCCACATCTGACTGAAGTCTAAACCAGTCCACGCCTGCTTTGACAGCTACATTTTGGATTTTGTCCGGCGTTAGTTTACCGGGAATCGACATAAGCGCTCTGTTCATTTCCTCATGCTTGCCCTGGAAGGTTGAAGCAATGGCAAGACGCGCCGCTTCCCTAGACCCTTCACCGAACAAGGGCCAGTCCCGGTAAACAACGCGCACGGCAGAATCACCGTCAACCAAACTCTGTATTTCCGGATGAATCTTTCGGCAGTATGGACATTGATAGTCGGAAAAGACAACAACAGTGACGTTGTAGGTATCCGCGTTGGCCATGGGGGCGAGTGTGTCATTCTCGATATCGGCACGAAGTTTGGCAAAATCCTCCTCTGACAGATTTCCGGCGATGCTTTGCGACGATTGCGCAAGCGCTGGGCCTGGCGCGCTGAACATGATCAGTGCAATGCCGAGCAGTGAAGCTCTGAGGGTCTGTCTGATCGTCATGGGGCCTCTATTCTCTTTACCAAACGCGGGCAGCAGTATTCATGGAAAGGCAACGCGGTAACGGCAGCCTTTCAATGAATATTAAGGCGGCGTCGCAAATTGTGGAATGACTTTCGCTCGAATACCGATCACGATTGTTTCAAAATCTGTGACTGAACAACTGGTGCGCCTACTGTCTGCCAGGAATTTATGGAGTCGAGATAAACGTCGACATCTTCAACTCCGTTCTTCAGCTGGCATTGTCAGCGGAAACTGAATTGGCATAAGGGGGAGCCAGTTGTTTCCTGCCGCTCGCTTTCACACTGTAGTTGCATTGTGCTAGTTCGCCTGAAATCAGGGTGCAGAAGCCGTAAAAGGCAGTTTGATTTCGTTCCTTTGACCATACCGCGATGACGTCGTGCCAATTCTCCGGTGCCATGTCGGTTATCGGTCCTACGTCGCCGATAATGCCGGCATTGTTGAATCCGACATCGAGTCCGCCGAATGCGCACTCCGCCAGGTCGACAAGGCGCTTTGCATACTCCGCGTCCTTCACGTTCCCAACAAGTGCGGTGGCCTCGCCGCCGGTCTCGTGAATTTCATCAGCAATCCTGCCCAAAAGCTCCCGCGGTGAGCACCAAGCACCATCTTCGCGCCTTCTCTGGCAAATAGGAGTGCGGCAGCTTTGCCAATGCCGCTGATGGCACCCGCGATGATTGCGACCTTGTCCTTCAATTGCATTCGATATCTCCTGACGATGCGTTCCGGTGGCCATGTAGCGATCAGCCCATTCGGTCATCCACTCGATTCCCACGCCTCATGATCTGGCGTCCAATTTTCCCTGTAGGAAGCTGGCCGGCTCGACGTGCGCGGCTGCGATGCGCGCACTGCAACGCGACCGACCAGCGCATCGAACCG
Organism: Hyphomonas oceanitis SCH89; assembly: GCF_000685295.1. GTDB lineage: Bacteria > Pseudomonadota > Alphaproteobacteria > Caulobacterales > Hyphomonadaceae > Hyphomonas > Hyphomonas oceanitis. The sequence continues at coordinate 928 of NZ_ARYL01000076.1, read as the reverse complement.
TGATTAGCCAATGTCCACACATGATGCCACCCGAGCGAAAAAATCGCGGGTGTTTCAGGCCCGGGAAACCCGGCGCGTGAGGACGAACGCCGCCAAGGGCAGGATTGTCCATTGTAGGAGTGGGGCGAGGCCCGTTCCAAACGGCGGCACGAGCGGCATGATATCGCGATACGCCCAGCTGCCACGTACCGATACATTCTGCCATTCACTGAACACCGTATAGGCGACCCCGAACGCGGTTGTCGCCAGCGCCGTCGCCCAAAATCTTCGATGCGGCCATTCTCCTCGCCCGATCAGCGCATATACCAGTGCAAGCGAGGCGGCCGCGATCATGATGTCGCCGATTGTACAGTGGACTATGGCGAAGGTTTGCTCGCGAAACGAGCCCTCGAGCCAAATCTGATAGAGTGGAAACTGCGCGATTTCCCAGACGGTATTGAAACCGGCCATCAATAACATGTAAACGCCCGCTGTGCGCCATCGAGAGACCGGGGCTCGAAAATTCATTGCCATGGGGTCAGGCTATCGCAGATTGAGGACTGATCCCAGCGTGTTGAACGATCATACCGGTTCAGATGTATCCAGCAGCGCGCCAATTGCAGTTTGTCTTGATGAGCCCTAGACAAGTCTGACTCTTTTTTGAGGGCTAAGCGCAGGCCGGGCGTACCACGCAATACGCAATGATACCTAACGTTTGTGATATGAGGTGAATACATGTCCAAAGATCTCGACCAATTGCTCGCTCGGCTTAAATCAGGTCCCGTTGACAGGGATCTGCGCAATGTTGAGCCTCAGGTCTGGGACCGGATAGATGCCCGCCAGAAAGGCGTGTTCGCAGAGCTGCCCGCTTCTTTTCCTGCCGGCGGCGGTTTGATGGCCGCGCCCCTGATGAGCCGAATTGGCGCGATGACCCTCGCGGTCGCTATTG
>NZ_ARYL01000075.1 GCF_000685295.1 Hyphomonas oceanitis SCH89 | reverse complement strand
TCTGGTGGATCACCCCTGTGGGGCAGGCCACCTGTGGGTCGGGAAAAAAATACAAAAAGTGCTGCCTACAAGCCGAAAAGCTGTGAGGTCTACGTACCGCTTACAGAAGGTCCTGGAGGAGGATCCCTTCTGCGGCCACCTGTTCGTGTTCCGGGGACGCGGAGGTGATCTTGTGAAGATCATCTGGTGGGACGGCCAGGGCGCATGCCTGTTTGCCAAGCGCCTTGAGCGCGGCCGGTTTGTGTGGCCGGCGGCGAAGGATGGCAAGGTACACCTCAGCCAGGCGCAGCTGTCGATGCTGCTTGAAGGGATCGACTGGCGGATCACGAAGCAGACATGGCGGCCTCTGACGACAGGGTAAAGCGATTTTCGGGATTCACTGGCGAGGCGAAGCAGGGTAGATTCCTGCCTATGTCGGATGTGGCTGATCTTCCCGATGATGTCGAAGCGCTGAAGGCGATGCTGCGCGACGCGCATATCGAGTTGCGTGGCCGCGACCTGCTGATCGAGAAGCTGAAGCTCCAGTTGTCAGGGATGGCCCGTCATCGGTTCGGGTCATCGGCCGAAGGCCTCCAGCAGCTCCAGCTGATGCTGGAAGACCTGGAGATCACCCGCAGCACAGAGGTTCCCGCTGGCGCGCCAGAGCCTGCCTCGAAGGACAAGCCGGCCCGCAAGCCGCTGCCGGATCACCTGCCAAGGATCGACCAGGTGCTTGAGACGGGCGATGCCTGCAATGATTGCGGTGGCAAGCTGAAGCGCGTTGGCGAGGATGTCACCGAGGAGCTCGAGTATATCCCCGGCCGGTTCATGGTGAACGGGAGTGTCAGAAATTTTGTGCCGGGGTCATAGTGATGGAAAGAAAGGACGCATCACATGGCAATCGAGAAAGAACTCCTGGACCAGCTGCTTTCAGGACGTGATCCTGAGGAGATTTTTGCAAAGGATGGTCTCCTGGATGATCTGAAGAAGGCGCTCTCGGAACGCATTCTGAACGCGGAGCTGGACGAGCATCTTGGCGAGGAACGCTCTGAGGGACGGTCCAACCGGCGCAACGGCGTATCGAAGAAGACGGTTTTGACGGGCACTTCGAAGGTGACTCTGGACATTCCACGCGACCGGTCGGGCACCTTCGATCCGAAGCTGATCGCCCGGTATCAGCGCCGGTTTCCTGATTTCGACGAGAAGATCATCTCGATGTACGCGCGCGGCATGAGCGTGCGCGAGATCCGGGGCCATCTGGAGGAGCTATACGGGATCGACATCTCTGCCGACCTGATCTCGACGATTACCGATGCGGTTCTGGAGGCTGTCGCCGAATGGCAGAACCGCCCGCTCGATGCCTGCTATCCCCTGGTCTTTTTCGATGCGATCCGGGTCAAGATCCGGGATGAAGGCTTTGTGCGCAACAAGGCGGTTTGCAGCGCGACAATCAGGATGAGAGTTGCGCGACAAACGGGATGAGAACGCTTCGGGGCGGGAACGTAGGGAGGGCGTAGCCCGACTGGAGTTCCTGCCCCGAAGCGTAAGTTTTTCAGGACTTTCTGGTGCTCGCGGTCGGTGGAGTAAGCTGGCGATTTTCCATTCGGAGGGATCGCATCTTGCCCGGCCGCCACATAACCGACCATCAGATGAGGCTCTATATGACGTACAGGAAGACTTACCCGATAGCCGTTGCCGCCGCGAAGGCGTCGATCAGCCCGGCAACCGCCTATCGGATCGAGAAGGATCCAAGACCGCCTTCACAGAAGACCGAGGCGCGCGGCCGCCGGCGCCCTGATCCCCTGGCCGGCATTTTCGATGCCGAAGTCGTGCCGATGTTGCAGGCAGCGCCGGGCCTCCGGCCCGTGGCTGTTTTCGAGGAGTTGATCCGGCGTCATCCTGATCTGGGTGAGAGCGTACGGCGCACGCTTGAGCGTCGCATTCGGGCCTGGCGCGCCATTCATGGCGAGGAGCAGGACGTCATCTTCCGCCAGGTGCAGGAACCCGGCCGGCTGGGGCTTTCGGATTTCACCGACATGGCCGCACTCGGCATCACGATTACCCACCAGGTTCTGGACCATCGGCTCTACCATTTCCGGCTGGCCTATTCCGGCTTTGAACACGCCCATGTCGTACTCGGTGGGGAGAGTTTCGTCGCCCTGGCAGAAGGCCTGCAGAACGCACTCTGGTCGCTGGGCGGGGTGCCGCGTGAGCACCGCACGGACAGCCTGTCGGCGGCCTTCCGTAATCTGGGCAAGGAGGCGCGCGAGGACCTGACCCGCCGCTATGACGAGATGATCACCCATTATGGCATGGTCGCCTCGCGCAACAATGCCGGCATCGCCCGCGAGAACGGCGCCATCGAGGGCCCGCACGGCCACCTCAAACGCGCGATCGAGGATGCCCTCTTGCTACGGGGGGCGCGCGATTTCGACACCCTCACTGCATATCGCGGTTTCGTCGACGAGATCGTCAGCCGCCGCAACGCGCGCAATGCCAGACGCATCGACGCAGAGCGAAGTGAGCTCAGGCAACTGCCCGAGCAGCGTAGCGCCGACTTTGAGGAACTCGGTGTGCGGGTCACATCCTCAGGCGGATTCACCCTGCGCAAAGTTTTCTACACCGTGCCCTCGCGTCTCATCGGTCATCGCCTGCGCGTGCGCCTCTATGACGACCGCCTCGACGTCTTCATCGGCAGCACACATCTCATGACATTGCCGCGCGGGCGCGCTTCGCCTTCCGGCAAGCATGATCAGGTCGTCAACTACCGACACGTCATCCATGCCCTGAAGCGCAAACCGATGGCCTTGATGCGGCTTGTCTACCGCGACCAGCTGTTCCCACGTGAAGCCTACAGGCAGACCTTCGACCTCCTCGTCGATCGTTTGACCGAGCGCCAGGCGTGCCAGATCATGGTCGAGCTGCTTGGTCTCGCCCACGAACGCGGCTGCGAGCGCGAACTGGCTGAAGAGTTGTCGATCTGTCTGGGTACTGGCGACCTGCCTGACATGGGCCGTCTGCGAACCCGCTTTGCGCCTGATGCCGCCAGCCTGCCCAATGTCGTCGTCCGCCTCGAGCCGCTTCAGGCCTATGAAGCGCTCATCGGCTCCACACCTGCGCTGGCGACGGGAGAAGGAGCATGAAGAACTCCGCGACAGACCCGACCCGGCTCAGCCTGCTCCTCAACGAGCTGCGCTTGCCTGCAACCAAGGTCAGCTGGCCAAAGTTCGCAGACCAGGCTGACAAGGAAGGCTGGCCCGCCGCCCGCTTCCTCGCCGCACTGGCTGAGCACGAACTGGCCGAACGTGATCGCCGCCGCATCGAGCGGCATCTCGCAGAGGGCCGCCTCCTGCCTGGAAAAACGCTCGACACATTCGAGTTCGACACCGTGCCGATGGTCTCGAAGGCTCAGGTCATGGCCATTGTCGCGGGCGACATCTGGCTGGGCAAAGGCGCAAACCTGCTTCTGTTCGGACCGCCCGGAACCGGCAAAAGCCACCTCGCTTCGGCGATCGGACTCGCGCTCATCGAGAGCGGATACCGGGTTCTGTTCACTCGAACCACCGATCTCGTCCAGAAGCTGCAACAGGCCCGTAGAGATCTCGTTCTCGAGAACGCCCTGGCAAAACTCGACAAGTTCGATCTGCTCATCCTCGATGATTTCGCATACGTCACCAAGGATCAGGCCGAGACCAGCTTCCTCTTCGAGCTCATCAGCACACGCTACGAGCGCCGGTCCATGTTGATCACAGCCAACCAACCGTTCGGGGAATGGAACAAGGTCTTCCCCGATCCCGCCATGACACTCGCCTCCGTCGATCGCCTCGTTCACCACGCAACAATATTCGAGATGAATGTCGAAAGCTATCGGCGCCGACAGGCCGTTGAGCGACGAAAGGGACCAGGAAGGCCCGCCGCGTTCGCAACCACCAACAATATCATGCCTGATTGACGCGCCGCGACAATCAAACTGACAAACCTCTTGCAAGCGTCAATCTTTGACGCAATCATTCAAAAATCGCGGCTCCAGATTCTCATCCTGATTGACGCTCGCTTCTCATCCAGAATGTCGCGCTACAGCGGTTTACATCGCGCTCGGTATCCTGCCCGACGGAACCAAGGAAATCCTCGGCATCTGGATCGAGCAGACCGAGGGGGCAAAGTTCTGGCTCAGGGTCATGAATGAGCTGAAAAATCGAGGTGTTGGCGATATCCTGATTGCTGTTGTCGACGGGCTGAAGGGCTTTCCCGAAGCCATCAATGCAGTCTTTCCGCAAACTGTCGTGCAAACCTGCATCGTTCACCTGATCAGGAACTCGATGGGCTTTGCATCCTGGAAAGACCGCAAGGCCATCGCCCAGTCCCTGCGGAGTGTTTATCGCGCCGCAAATGCAGAGGCGGGTCTGGTCGCCCTGGAAGCCTTCGAAGAAGGGCCCTGGGGGCAGAAATACCCTGCTATTGCGCAAAGCTGGCGACGCCATTGGGAACAGGTGATCCCGTTCTTTGCCTTCAGTGAGCCGATCCGCCGGATCATTTATACGACCAATGCGATCGAGGCCCTGAACTCAAAGCTCCGGCGGGCCGTTCGCACGCGCGGTCACTTCCCGAGTGACGAGGCCACCATGAAGCTGCTATACTTGGTTCTCAATCACGCTGCCCAGGAATGGAAACGGCCCCCGCGTGAATGGTTCGAGGCAAAGACCCAGTTCGCTGTCATCTTCGGTGACAGGTTCGTGGTCTGATAATGAAAAAGGCCACGAGCACAAAATTTAGGACAGTCCCTGGTGAACCGCTATGTGCGCCCCCGCATGGC
>NZ_ARYL01000074.1 GCF_000685295.1 Hyphomonas oceanitis SCH89 | reverse complement strand
AAGGCGCCCCCATCGACCTTTGACGCATGCGCGCCAAAGCCCACTTCCCCCGCAGGCGGGGGAAGAGTAAGAGCCCTGACATGACCTTCACCCTCTACCCCGCCATCGACCTTAAAGACGGCCAGTGCGTGCGCCTCCTGCGCGGCGAGATGGATGCCGCCACCGTCTTCAATGACAGCCCCGCCGACCAGGCCGCGGCCTTCGATTCCGCCGGCTTCACCCATCTCCACGTGGTTGACCTCAACGGCGCCTTTGCCGGCACATCGGCCAATGGCGACGCGGTGAAAGCCATCCTCAAGGCCACCAATGCCCCGGTCCAGCTCGGCGGCGGCATCCGCACCCGCGCCCAGATCGACGCCTGGCTTGAGGCCGGAATCTCCCGGGTCATTCTCGGCACCGCCGCCCTGCGCGACCCCGAATTGGTCAAAGCCGCCGCCCATGACCTGCCCGGTCGCATCATTGTCGGCATCGACGCCAAGGATGGCATGGTCGCCGTCGAGGGCTGGGCCGAAACCAGCGACATGTCTGCTGTGGAGCTTGCAAAAGCCTTCGAAGGCTGCGGCGTCACCGCCATCATCGCAACAGACATCGGCCGCGACGGCCTGAAGACCGGCGTGAATGTCGACTTCACCTCCACTCTCGCCAATGCCGTCTCGATCCCGATCATCGCGTCAGGCGGCGTGCGCGATGTCGCCGACATCACGGCCCTGCGCGCCGCGCCGGGCACGCCCGTCTCCGGCACCATCCTCGGCCGCGCCCTCTATGACGGCGACATCATCCCGGCAGAGGCCCTCAAAGCCGCGCAATAGCCCGCAACCAAAGCGCCTCACAAAAGCGTGACGCGCTTTTGCAGCCTTTTATATTGTGCACAATTTAATTGCCCCCTATATACCTCTTGCCAACACAGGAGATACATCATGGCCCTTTATTCCACATCTGCCCGCGCTGAAGGCGGCCGCAACGGCCACAGCGAAACCACAGACGGCGCCTTCAAGGTCGACCTCGCGCTCCCGAAAGAGCTCGGCGGCAACGGCAAGGGCAACAATCCCGAACAACTCTTCGCCGCCGGTTATGCCGCCTGTTTCGACAGCGCGATCAACCACGTCGCCCGCCAGCAGAAGATCGCCCTTGAAAGCAGCGCGGTGAACGTCTCCGTCTCGCTCAACCCGAATGACACCGGCTTTGCCCTCGGCGTCGCGATCGAAGTGGAGATCACGGGGCTGGACCAGGCCGCCGCGAATGACCTGGTTGCACAGGCCCATGCCGTGTGCCCATATTCGAACGCCGTCAAAGGCAATATCGACATCAAACCCGTCGTGAAAGTGAAATGACCCCAGAGCCGGATGCCCCTGAAAACGCCAAGCCCAAGCCGTTCGATCCGCTCGCGCTCGATCACCAGCTTTGCTTTGCGCTCTATGCGGCGGCCAACCGGGTCATCCGGCTCTATCGCGACCAGCTGGAGCCCCTCGGGCTCACCTACCCGCAATACCTGACGCTGCTCGTCCTCTGGGAACGCGACGACCGCCTCGTCGGCGAGATCGGCGAAGCCCTGAGCCTCGATTCCGGCACGCTGACACCGCTCCTCAAACGCCTCGAAACCGCAGGCCACATCGTCCGCACGCGTGACGCCGCCGACGAACGCCGCGTCCGCATCACGCTCACCAAACAGGGCCGCGCCTTGCGCGCCAAAGCCGTGAAGATTCCCGAAAACATCGCCTGCGAAATGGGCCTGCCGCTGGAAACCCTCGTCCAGCTCAAGCAGACGCTGACCACCCTCGCCGCGCATTAATCATCCACGATAAAAGTCCGCCGCTCAGGCGATGGCGACAACCCGCAATGGCCCGCGCTCGGCCTTGCCTGCCTGGTTCTTGCCCGCCGCCTTGGAGGCATAAAGCGCCCGGTCGGCCCGGTTGAGCAGGGTCGAAAGGTTTTCGCCGCCCTGCGCCACGCACCAGCCGAGGCTCACCGTCACATCATGGCCCGCCGGTTGGCACGACGCGATTTCCCGCACCAGCGCGTCAAACCAGAAACGCGCGATCCCTTCGCTGGCAAAATACCCCGCTATCGCAAACTCTTCGCCGCCGAGGCGCGCGATCACGACGTCCGGTGGTGCAATACCGGCGAGAATGTCCGAAAGGCACTTCAACACCCGGTCGCCCGCATCATGGCCATGCTGGTCATTGATGCGCTTGAAATCATCAATATCGGCAATGGCGCAGGCAAACACGCTGCTGACAGCGCCCATCCGCGACTGCATGGCTTCGGCGCGCGCAAAGAAGGCCCGGCGATTGCTCAGGCCCGTCAGCTCGTCATGGTTTGCGAGATGCTCGTTCTGGTCAGACAGTTTCCGCACCTTGAGGTGCGCCCGCTGGACGCCAAAGCTGCACAGCGGCGCAATCAGCAGCGGCATGACAATGGCGGCTTCATAGCAACGCCGCAGTGTCAGCACCGGATCGATATGCGCCCAGGTCCAGATCGACACGAATGAGATCGCCGTCGCCGCAAGCGTCACCGACACAATGGTTCGCGCCGCTTTCCATTCGTGTTCCGACAGTCTCAAGGGCCTGCTCCTCATCTCCATAAACTATGGCAAACGAGGTTTAATACGCCGCGCACACGACCGGTTGAATTTGAACGATCCCGTTCAGCATGGGCCCGTTATACCGCGCTCGACAGGGGCCGCCTCAGCCGCCGCCGCGTGCGCAGCGCATGCGCCAGCGCCGTCTCCGCGCCGGTCGCCGGCGCCGCCTCCGCCACCAGCCGCGACAGCTTCGCCGCCCGCCGGCTCATCGCCTCCGCGCCATCCTTCCGGATCGCCTCGGATGTTTTCATTTCCAATGTCCTGAGGTCCATACCGTCTTCCTCCTGGGTTTTTCATCCCGCGCAGTCATCCGCCGCGCTTGGAGGCAGTATAGCGCAAAAGGGCCAGTTCTTGGATGAAAGGTCGGTTAACTAAATAGCGAGTAGTGTATATGTTGAAACATGGCGCTCGATCCTCGAATCATATGTAACTACATAATCGCGGCATCGCTTCGAAATGAGCGTCCCGTGACAAATTTGGCGCTCCAAAAACTCCTTTATTTGACACACGCACACTATGTAATGCGTTACGACAAGCCTTTGGTTACTGGGTACTTTGAAGCATGGCAGTTCGGCCCAGTTATGCCGGCAATATATAAAGAATTAAAGCCATTTGGACGCAGACCGATAAACAGGCTTTTTGAAGATATCGATCTTTTTTCCGGAGAAGTGCGTCCACTTCCACCCGTTGATGACGCCGCCACCTTAGATTTACTTCGGGATGTTCTTTATCATTATGAAAAGTTCTCGGCAGGACAGCTTGTAGACGTCACTCACGCATCTCACGGACCCTGGGACCATGTCTGGCACAAATCGAGAACTGACCCTTTTGCTGATCGGCGAATATCTGATACAATTACAAGAAGTAGATTCGGAAACTTAAAGCGATCTGTCTAAAGGATTCCGCCATGAAGCGGCTGCCCCAGTATTACTTAGCAAACTATATGGGTTTAGAGCCCGTTGAGAGACGCATTGCCCTTCGCAAGTTCTGTGAGACCAGTGCCGGATATTGGGGCTATGGAGCCTTCAATCTGTGCACAAGCGAGATACTAGGTGCAGAGACTGGTTTCTTGGGCAAACTTGATCCGGTCTCAGATGCACAAGTCGAACAGTTGATTCGCTCTAGTTGCACCTCGGGATCGGGACATGAGTTCACGAGCAATCTTCAAGTGGCAAAGGCTCTTATCCAATATGTGAAGTCTCGTGAGATCACCGCACGGTATTTTGAGATGCCGTCTGCACGCTTCGGTGCGGGAGAATTCCTACGTTATTGGAACGATCTTATCGTTGAAATCGACGGCGAACGATTTGTGCTCTGTATAGATCCAAAGCTAAACGGCCTTACCTCCAAAGGTATGCACATAGTGAGATCAATTGCACAAGTTCAGATTATCGAAGGGCTTCCTAAACTAGCAGGCTTCAAACCCGCCGTACTTTACTTCCCCAAGTCTGACAGCGGAAAAAGATACGCTATGCTTCGCAAATCTTCTTCGGATGAGTTTCACTCGTACGATGAACTTCACAGGCGCTACGTCGAGACATATAGTCAGTATGCAGATGTTTTGGAAGAAATTAGAAAAGAATCTGATGGGTCAGGAGCAACCGGCACACTCATATAGTCGAGTTCTATAGAGGTACTTAAGCGTTATTTTCACGCCGGCCCTACCTCCGCAACAACTGCTCATGAAGCCCGCCCCATTGGCGCCCCAGTTCTGGCCCTGTAGGGTGGGTTAGGCGCAGCCATAACCCACCGGGCAGGTGGCCCGCTACTTATAGGACGTAATGCCAACACCCTTGGAGGTGTCCCGCTCAACATAGAGCCTGCAATCATCAGATATGACGCGCGTTCCGTGCCGAACCGCCTCGATAATGTCAGACGCGTCAGACGGCGATGAACCGCATGGCACAAGTTGCGTCAGACGAACGTCTTCCTTCTCCGCCAGGTCGAGCAGGAACACGGTCAGGCTCTGCGCCAGAAGGTGCGTATTCAGTTCGTTGGCCCGCTTCCGTGCCGACCGCGAACCCAGACCGCTTTCCGAAAGAGTTCCGCGCCGCGCCTTTGTAAGGGAAGGGGACTCGCCCCGCGGCTCAAGCTGCAGCGAGGCATAATTCAACGGGTTCACCTGACCAAGCAGGACAAGCGCGGGTCCCGACAAGGCCGAAATGCCTGTCACCCACGCATAGGACTGATACGCATCATTCCAGCCCGCTTGCGAAACTTCATCTATCGAATCGCCGCCGAAGAAGGTAAGCGTCCGGCGTTGACGCCCTTGAC
>NZ_ARYL01000073.1 GCF_000685295.1 Hyphomonas oceanitis SCH89 | reverse complement strand
ACCACAAGGGCGGGCAGACCGGACGGTTACCAAACAAGTCTCCAGGCCATATGTCCTGATGTAGTATATTACGACCATTATCGCTGAAACTGTACGAAAGCCCTTTCCAGCTCACCGTTGGAGCGCTTGATGATCTGAAATGCAATTCACCGCGGTGAGACATTGCATTGCGAACAACACGGGCAAAATTCCAGACATTCGGCCACGACAAATTTGGGTCTTTTCCAAATTTATCGATGATGCTCTGTTGATGCCGCTCATAAAAGTTTGTTGCGAGTACCTGCCCGAAGCCCTCCAACAGATTTCCAAAAGCACCAAGATTCAGTGGGCTGGTGCTTAGCGTAGTAGCGCGCCCGACTCTCTCAATTTCTAGGTTTGCCGGAACAAAGTTGGATGCCAGCATTTGCAACGTGCTATTGGGTGACCAATACCATGAGGCAGACTCTCTTGCGCAATCGAGTCGGACAGTATGTTGAGGGTCGTACGGAGTAGATTTTCCTGATTTGCCCACTTCAATCATATGCGCAAGGCCGATCAGAGCTACAAGATACGATTGAATATCATCAAAGTATCGTTCTGAGTTCTTTATCTGCCCTCGAACTATATGGCTTTCAGGCGCACCAGTGCCGCCTGATGTGTGTCCAATAAGCAATCTAACAATTTTCGAATTCTCAGTTTTCTGATTCTCGGCTTCAGATTGCTTTCCGGTTGCAAGAGGGGAAATTTTTCGCACGCGCTGTATGATGCTTTTCAAGCACATTCCAAATTGACCTCCCAATCAAACCTAGTGGTTAGAGCGATAATCGACCGCCCATAGCTACTTTAGTAGCCCGCGTGCTTCGGTATACGCAGCAAGGTCGTTTCGCCAAATGGATAGCGCGATTTGGCAGGGCGGTTTGCCAGACACCTCATTTCAGCTGAACGCTTAGGTTCCGACTCGCCTATCAGGAGAGTGGTGCGCCCGAGCGGATTAGAACGCCCTTGCGTCTGCGGCTAGTTTTTCGAGCCGCTCTTGGCATGAAGCATCGGCAAGCTCCAGGAGCTGGGCGATCCTCTCGGCTTGCCAGTTGAGTATTTCAGGGCTTGTCTCATAGGCTGGTGAATAGCGGGCTTCAACATAGGCGCGGCGAAGGAGTTCGAAATAGCGTTTGAAAGGTTTGCGTTCCGGGCCCCAGGCTTCTGCGAGACGCGGGTCAATAGCCTCACAGCGCTGGCGCAGTTTGCCTAGGTGGTGCGTGGCAGGCGCGTACAGGGTGACGGTAAGGAGCACCATGCGGTAGATGGCTTCAGCGGCCTGGTGAAGCTGGAATGCTGCGAACTTACTCCAGTCAGGCCCCCTGGCGTTACTTTCTTTCCCGACCTGTAAGAACTGCGATGCGGACCGTTTCCAGTAAACATAGTACTCGGTTGATAGCTCGAATGCTCGCTTTGGATCTGGGCTCGTGTGTTCAGCGAGCTTTGAATGCGCATTTTCAGCAGCAGTTTTGGGTCGGTCCTCATAAAGCAGAACGCCTTGGTTGATGACCTCGGCGAAGAAATACTGCCCGTCTTTGAGCGCTGCATTTACCTCCCTGAGCGTGTGAACAATCAGTGACACATCCTTCTGGACTTTCGGATCCATTAACAAGCGATCTTCGACCCCGGCCCAAAACTTGGACATGTCAGTCAGCGCCTTGTGAGAGACGATAACGAGGAAGTCATAGTCTGAAGCTCGGCCGGATTTGCGGTCGTCGAACCACGTCCCCCGCGCGAAGCTTCCATAGAGGACAAGTTTGAGGATGCGGTAGCGAGCCACCCGTTTCGACGTGGACTTGCGAAGGCGTGCCTCAAGCTCTTCGAGGATCACCTTCCGGATGTAGGTGACCTCATTCTGCTTTTGCAGGTTAAGATGATCGAGACTGTTCTTCACGAGCTGCGCGTTTCCTTCTGTGGCACGTCTCCGCCCCTCTACCTGTCGTCGCCACTAGAGACCAGAGTTCTGGAAGACATGCAATTCTGTTGGCCATGTTCAGCTTTGAGGCGGTCGAGGTGCTCACGACACAGGGCATCCGCGAGGCCGATCAGCACCTCGATTCGATTGGCTTGCCAGACGAGAATGTCGGCATGGGTCTCGTAGGTCGGCGAATAGCGGGCTTCGACATAGGCCCGCTGGAGGAGTTCAAAATGTCGGGTGTACGGCTTTTGCAGCGGCGCCCATACTTCGTCGATCTTCGGTTCGACCGCTCTGGCAAGGCTGCGGAGCTTGCCGAGGTTGTGGCTGGGGGGCGCGTACTGAGTCACCGTTAGCAAGAACATGCGATAGGAGCTCTCAGCCGCCTGGTTGAGTTGGAACGCTGTATTGTTACGCCAGTCGGTTCCAGCTTGAATTCCCAGCCTCCCAACGATCAGAAATTGCTCACTGGTCCTTTTCCAATATTGGTAATTCTCGAATCCGATTTCGAAGGCTCTCTGAGACACGAGAGTAATTGGCTTAGTAATTATGTTCTTGGGGAGGCCATCCTTGCCGGGTTCGCTGTCAGCGTAGACGAGGATGCCTTGATTGATGATTTGGCAGAAAAACGGGGCGCCGGCTTTGAGGTGGCTGTTTACGTCTGGCAGCGTGTGGATGATGAGGGTTACGGGGCATTTGACCTGGCGGTCCCGGGCGATGCGCTCTTCGACCTCGTCCCAGAAGGCGCTCATCCCGGCCAGCGCGCGATGGCTGACGATCACGAGGAAGTTCATGGCGGATTGTGGGGAGTGGGCTGCGGTCTCTGATGCAGTGTTTCTCGCGAAGGGGCCGAACAGGATGAGCTTCAAAAGCCGGTAGCGGCTGGCTCTTGCGCCGCCTGCTGTTTCGATCCGGGCCTGCAGCTCTTCAAGCATGATGTCCCGGGCCCTTGCCAATGCGCGGGCGCGGCCTGGGCTGAGATGATCGCATGGCGTCTGCAAGGGCGGAAATCTCGTCTGGTTTCGGTAATCGGGAGGGCGAAGGAGATTCAACTAAAGAGAGGATATCTATTAGGTTTTTCGCTGTAAAGGTCTTTGTCTGGAGAGATGGAGACTGGTTCTCAGGCGGATGGAGAAACGCCTTTTGGGAGAATTGAAAAGTTACTTAAGGTAGAAATTGGCATCTGGCTTGCACGTGTTGGGGCGACACGGAAGAGGCAGATGAAAACCTACCCTTTGAATTCCTCAGGCGTATTGAAACGCTATGATTATCTCTCGCCGCTTTCGCGGGACCGCTGGGCCTGGGAATATGCCCGTCGCAACTCGAAACTGAGGCGTGATGCAGAGTTACGCAGCGATTCCGAGATCTCGGAGAAAATGGCGCCCTGCGCACCGATCCGGATGCTCAGGTCCCGCGTGCCCCAGAGACTGGCCGAACGCTGGGGCCTGGTTTTCATGCCTGATCCAGACCTCAATGGTCTCGAAGCCGACGCAGTCTGGAATAAGCATGTCTATCCCGATCAGGTCGAAATCAACTGCTCACCACGTGCGCCCGGTCAGAATTGTGACATCTGGGACCGCACCGTGCCGATCTGCGATATCACGCATGTCACAGACCTGCAGGCCCGCGAGTTTCTTCTGGTCCGCGGAAAAGGCTGCGTGGTTCAGGTCCGTTGCACCGGCGCTTCGCTGATTGGCCTTGAGCCCGTCAAAATGAAGCTGACAATCTCGGATCTCGATGACTATGAGCGCAAACTCAAAGCGCAGAAGGCGGCCCTTGCGCTGGTCGAGCAGGGACCCGTCGCTGAAATGCCTCTGTGGACGAAGACGACACAGATCCTGCGGGACGGGCTTGTCGCCCTCGATTGCCTTGAGCTCGGCATGTCCAGGCGAGACATTGCCGTCGTGCTGAATGGCCAGGAGGCCGTTGACGCGGAATGGGGCCTCGAGACCGGGACCATGAAGGACGCGATCAGGTACATCATCCGCAAGGCAGAAGGTCTCCGTGATGGCGGGTATCTGGTCGAGCTGCTCGGCGCCGAGACAGGTCTGGATCAGCGTGTGGCCTGAACAGGCCTTGTCTCATCTGCGACCTGCCCGCGCGATTGCGCGGGGCTGTTCGTCCGGAATGGACGTATTGAGGTGGGATAGAGCCGTTCTTCTGGCCGGCCCGGCTCGTCTCACTGAGGGATCAGAAAGTCCGGCTTCAGGCCTGGGGCTGGGGCTCACCGGCAGGTCGCGCACCCGCGCTTCCCACTGTCCGTTGGCCAGAGGGGTCACGGGCGCTGAATGGAGCGAGGAATGGATCAGGTCTTGTCGACGCAAAGAACGTCAACAGCGCCGCCCGTCGCGTAGAGCGAAGAAAGTGACGCCTGCTTGATCCGGAACTGGCTTCTTCGCTTAAGCTTCGGGTTCAGGGACGTCGCATTGTCAAGTTTCAGGATGGACTCGTCACAAGATACCGATGGGGCGAATGCCGCGTGTCCGCTTCTGTCATTTCCTATGGATTGTCCGCGTCCTCCCCGTCAGCCGCTTCCTCAATATCTCTCCCCAACAGCCGGGTCTGGGCGGACGGTGCGTCTGCCAGAGCGCGGTCCCCGCACAAGGGGGCGGGACTTTGTCGTGATTGTTCGTCTTTAGATTTCCTACCTACGGCTTCCCCTTGCGCGGGGCCCTTATGCGCTCCGGCGATGCACCTTTTCGCCGCCCACCCCCGCCTGATGCGGGAAAGAACGCAGGGCGGCGCAAAGGAGACTGACATGACTGACCAAATTTGCCCCGCTGCACCCCTTGGAACAGCTACCGCTCTCACGGTTCCAGACCACCCCCGCATCTACGTGGCCTGCCTTGCGGCCTACAATAATGGCCGCCTGCATGGCGCATGGATTGATGCGACCACGCCTGACGAGATCAGAGCAGGGGTCAGCGCCATGCTGGCGGCGAGCCCCGAGCCTGATGCCGAGGAATGGGC
>NZ_ARYL01000072.1 GCF_000685295.1 Hyphomonas oceanitis SCH89 | reverse complement strand
ACCACAAGGGCGGGCAGACCGGACGGTTACCGAAGAAGTTCTGAAGTTTCTCGTTATTGTTCCAGAGCTCGACCATTCCGCCTTCATACAATGTAAAGGCGCCAAATGCCTTCGTCGCCGCAATCACCCCGGGCGCCGAAACATCATAGGCAAAGCTCGCATCGTCTTCGTTCAGCCCGGGATATTTCGCAACGAACCGCGAGCCGATCGTTTTCTCATAAACAATCTCGTTCGTCCGCCGGTCCACAATGCGATAGATCGCGTCCGTCTTGCCCGCAAAGTTGCGCCCGAATGCGTCTGTGTCGAGATCCTGAAATTCAATCTGGAGCGCATACCGCGCGCCCGCGCCAGTCCTGGCCATAAGGCCCGATTGATAAAGAGCGTCGCCAACCATAGGGCGGAAGAGTTCCTGATTGGGCTCTTCAAACAAATAGTCCCGCTGCGACATGCCACTGATATAGTCCAGAACAATCCCGTGCTGGAGACGATCCTCCGTGTACCATTTGACATAATGGGTGACGGGCAGGACGGGGCGCTGCATTTCAAGCGTGTCCTGCTGGTTCATGAAGCCGGGCAGGCCCATGGCCGCATTCTTTGTCGGCTGGTGGTTTGCACATGCCGTCAGGCACAATGCACCCGCTCCAAGAAGTATGGCCTTCAGCATTTCAATGCCCCCAATTGATTTCACTCAAAGGGGGATAATGTTTAAACCTTAAGAATCTTCTTCGCTGCGGGCAAAAGCTGCGCCCCCTGCCACCACAGCCCCGTAGAGTGGTGAGGCGCAGCCGTAACCCACCGGGCAAAATGCTCCATATGGAAGAAGTCGATATCAGTCTGATCAAAGCTCTTATTTGTTTACTATGATTTGTCAGATGCTGATATCGCAGCATCGTTGTTCGGAGAGAAAAAACTCCACAACTGAAGAGGCGCAAATACTATAGCTATAGCACTAGCGGCTACAGCCAAAACTTTGGCCGTTCTGCTTTCAAATAGTCGATCAAGCCGTGCCCCAAAAGTACGCGATTTTGTCCGCAATCTGTTCTTGAGAAATTTGTCCAGTACACGATGAAAGAAGCCGACCTTCGCCAAGGTTGAGTTGTGCATACGAATAAACTCACCCTTTTCAAAGGCCTCAACCTCTTCCTCCCCGGTGAGAAAGTGGCGATGCACACCACCGTTCATTTCCATCAGCGAGCGTAGCTTTGGATTGTCCGCATACCTTGATCCATATCGGTCTCCGATCATGTCAGACAGATTAATCCGCTGCTCTATCGGAATGGACGGCGGATTCTGCCCAGTCAGTTTGCGATATCGATGTTCCAAATGCTCGAAACCGTAGGTTAGGTTCCGCATATTCCAATGAATCCAGTGAGCTTGGCGACGGTCCCTGACAAAGTCATAAAACTGTTGCAGGAGCATTCTCTCCACTCTATCAAATTCAGCCTGTACTTCTTCACGGACTATGCCGAGTTCTTCAGCAATTGCGTGCGTAGAAAAGCTCAACGTTTGATCGGACAAAAAGTGATTCACTGCGATCGATGTGATGCGCGGCGAAAGACCTTCATTCTTATCGTACAAATTCTGACATGAGTAGTGAATGATGTAGAAGCGATCCGGATGCTTCTTTACCTTGTGAATAAACGTGTCACTTATTTTAGACATTATACTTCAACCACGATTTATCGATAACGCCGACCAAGATAGACTGGCGCCTTTAGATTGATTTATTGTTTATATTTTCTCGTAATGATAGATAACCCACGGCTGCACTATTAGCATCCGTGGGTTTATTTAATACTATCTAGAGTGACAGGCGCGTGAGCAGTAATAGCAGCCATCAACATTTGTGAAGTATTTTGCTGCCTCACGAACTGCAGGTTTGCAGTCATCAAAGTTTCCGAGATAAATTCGGTTTTGTTCGTAAGGTAGATGATCGCACGACAAATTATGGACTTCGTGCTCGCCGCCCGCTTGGGCATTTTTGTTTACATAATAGTAAGCCATTAAAGGCCTCCATATCCGAGGCCGAAGCTTGACGTAACAAATCACGCAGCTTAATGATTCGTTAACTGCTTCGGCAGTTGAGCTTCCGGGAGGGCATGGGACTGGGAGTCGAAATCTAGTACCCACGCCCTCTCGGGACACTACATACAGTGTCAAATTCATAGTTACCTCATTCGTTAACTACGAGTCCAGCGCTTCCCATAATGTTTTTTGTGCACCAGTGTTCATTAAACGTTCGCCAACACCTACCAGCGCAGCAACCGCTCATAAAACCCGCCCCCGGGTGCGCCCCGGTTCCAGCAGGTGCACTTCCGGAATCCAGTGGCGCGGGCGGCCGAAGGGGTCGGGGTCCGACAGGCGCGTGAGGTTGTTCGGGCTGATCCGCTGTCGGCACTTGTCGCCCGCCTAAACCAGCGCGCCCTTCAGCAATCCGTACCCGCAATAGACTATCCCGCAGCACCCGATGATCGCGAACGGCGCGGCCCAGAGCCGCCAGGCACGCCGGCTCATGGGCCACAGGCCGCGAATGTAAAAGAGCGCGACGGCCACGCCGAAGGCAATCGACAAGCCGGGCGGCTCCAGCGTCCGCCACAGGATCAGGGCCTGGAGCAGCATAAAGGCGCCCCAGAGAAAGGACGGCCGCCTTGGCCAGACCTGCGGCCTGGGCGCCAGTTTGCCGCGATAGTCGTCGCGCAGGCCGCCCGTCATCGTCGCACTGTTCAGCACGGCGCCGTTCTGGCCGAATTCAGGGGAGGACGGTCTTTCCATGCGAATCAGAAAAACATGACACCGAAAGGTTGTGAAGCCTTATTCGCCCCAACCCCCTACCAGCGCAACAACCGCTCATAGAACCCGCCCCATGTGCGCCCCGGTTCCAGAAGGTGGATTTCCAGAATCCAGTGGCGCGGGCGGCCGAACGGGTCGGGGTCTGACAGGCGCGTGCGGTTGTTCGGGCTGATGCGCTGCTGGTCCTTGTCGCCCGGCCACACGGCATGCGGAAACTCCGCCACGACATGGCCCGCAATCGCCCCGCCAAACACATAGCCATGCGCCTCGGCCATCCGGCAGGCCAGCGCATAGAGCGCCGCGCCCGTCATGTCCGGCCTTGCCTCCGCGCGCACCGCCTCGAACACGGTCTCCAGCGCGCCGACAAGTGCGTGCTTCGCCGCGCTCTCTCCGACTGCATAAGTGCGCCCGACATCCGCCTCCCATTCGGCAAATACCGGCCCGAGATCGACATAGACCGTATCCTCAGGCGCAATCACGCGCAGGGGCGGCGTGTCATGGAACGTGGTCACCGTATTGGCCCCCGCGCGCACATTGCACTGGTGCCAGTGGCGTTCGATGCCGAACGTCTCCAGCGCCAGCGCGGCAATGTCACCGTCCACCTCGGCTTCGCTGCGCCCCGGCGCAATGATGCTCGCCGCCTCGATCGCGTCGAACAGGGTCAGCGCCTTGTCTTCGGCCTCTATCAGCGCGGCCAGGCGCGCGTCATTTGTCAGTGATTCCATCGGCCAAACGTATCAACACACGTTTATATGTCAAACCGGACGGCGAGTGGGCCGGGAAGGGACACCGAAGGGGCACGGAATGGGCAGCGAGTGGTCAGGGAATGGACTCCGAAGGGACTCGCCATTCCCCGCGACGCCACGCGGAACGCCCCGATCGCGCCGCCCCCTTCCCTCCCATGCCCTTCCCCGCTACACGGCTCTCATGCTCAAGACCCGCATCATCCCCTGCCTCGACGTGAAAGACGGCCGCACCGTGAAGGGCGTCAATTTCGTCGACCTGCGCGACGCCGGAGACCCCGTCGCCCTCGCCCGCGCCTATGACGAACAGGGCGCAGATGAGCTGTGTTTCCTGGACATTACGGCCAGCCATGAAGGCCGCGGCACGATGCTGGATATCGTCACGCGCACAGCCGAAGCCTGCTTCATGCCGCTCACCGTCGGCGGCGGCGTGCGCAGCGTGGAAGACCTTGTCGCCCTCCTGAAAGCCGGCGCCGACAAGGTCGCCATCAACTCCGCCGCCGTGGCCGACCCAGGCCTGATCAGCCGCTGCGCCGCCAAGGCCGGGCGCCAGTGCGTCGTCGTCGCCATCGATGCGCGACAGACCGGAAATCATTGGGAAATTTTCACCAAAGGCGGCCGCGAACCGACCGGCATCGACGCCGTCGAATTCGCCATCGAGGCCGAAAAACGCGGCGCCGGCGAAATCCTCCTCACCAGCATGGACAAGGACGGCACCAAGTCCGGCTATGACATCCCGCTGCTCAAGGCCGTCTCCTCCGCCGTGAACATCCCCGTCATCGCCTCCGGCGGTGCAGGCCATGTGGATGACCTTGCCCCCGCCATCCTCAAAGGCGGCGCCAGCGCCGTCCTCGCCGCCTCGATCTTCCATTTCGGTGAAGCCACCATCGCCGACGCGCGCAAGGCCCTCGCCGCCGCCGGCGCGCCCGTCCGGCCCCTCTAGGAGCGCTGCCATGACCACCCCCCTCGGCCCCCTCGCCCGCCTCGCCGCCGCGCTGGAACATCTCTCCGGCACCATCGACGCGCGCGCCCTCGAAGGCGATGCCGGCACCAGCTGGACCGCCCGCCTCCTCGCCAAGGGCCCCGATGCCGCCGCCGCCAAGATCGCCGAAGAAGGCAACGAGCTGGCCGAAGCCGTCATCCGCGAGTCAGACGATAACGTGGCCTCTGAGGCCGCCGACGTAATCTACCATCTCATGGTCGGCCTGCGCGCGCGCGGCGTGCCCCTCGACGCCGTCGCCGCCAAACTCGAAGCGCGTCAGGGAACCAGCGGCATTGCCGAAAAGGCCTCACGCAAGCCGGAGTGAACCCTCACCTCCCGTCGCTGCGCGACGGGCCCCTCCTCTCCCCAAGGGAGAGGGGTTTGACCGGAA
>NZ_ARYL01000071.1 GCF_000685295.1 Hyphomonas oceanitis SCH89 | reverse complement strand
CCTGGCGATTGCACTCCAAAGACTCATAGGGGGACATCCTTCTCGTTTGGCGGAAACGCACCTTCCGGCGCTCACCACATCCTCTGATACGGGTAAGACGGTCCAACCCCTGAACCGTTACACCCCGCACAATGCCTGCCGACCTATATCCACCAAATTCGCTCGCTCACATGAGGGCAAATTCGACAGCCTGCGTATCAGGTCCAGTAGCGCCCACTGCATGGACACAAGAACGGTCATGACGTCAGATCAAACCCCATCAGACCGACGAAAGCGCGTTATTGAAGCCGCGCTGATCGAGTCGCATCAAGATATGTTCAGGTTTCTGAAGCGAAAACTGCGCAATGAATCCGACGCCAAGGACGTGCTCCAGGAATTTTATGTCAAAGCACTGAGCCGCTTTGCTGACCTGAAAGACGAAGACCGGCTCCGAGGTTGGTTATCCCAGATACTTCGCTCGACGATCGCTGATCATTTCCGGGCGAGAGCGCGCACCAGCAAGGCGCTGGGTACCTATGCCGCCGAGGCGGCGCTCCTGTTTGATGATGAAGAAATCGACTTTGTCATCTGTGCGTGCCTTTACAAGATGCTGCCGACGCTCAATCCCGATTATGCCGATCTGATCTGGCGGGCCGACCTGATCGGCGTGGACCGGTCGGTCATCGCAGATGAACTCGGTCTGACCGAGAATGCGCTGCGGGTTAAGCTCCACCGCGCGCGCCGCGCGATGCGCAAGCGCCTGGAGCAGACCTGCCTGACCTGCATCGAGCATGGTTTTTTCCAATGCGCCTGCCCTGGCGCTGACGAGATGCGCAAGCGCGTTCAGTCAGCCGGTTTGCCGGAAACGTCGCGTCGAAGCGCCTCGGTGTAACGCCGCGCCGCATCGTACGTCCTTGTTCATAGGCTCCGATGTAGGGGCCGCCACGGCCATCACCCTGCCGGGGTCCAGTCGAAGGAGATCACCATGCGCCATGTCAACAAAATTGCTGCCACCGAAACCGGCGCCCAGGCGCGTACGTCAAATGCAAAACCTTCGGCCAGGATCGGGTGTTGTTGTGAAGGCAGCTCCAGTCCGAACCAAAATCCACAAAAACTGAGACCTGCGCCAAAAGGAGCTGCCGGCAAGGCCTGATCCGCTCCTCATTGCTTCTCTAACCGCGAAAGCCTCCCGTCATGCCCGATGATCCAAGTGCGACAATCAAGAAAGCCAGAAAACCTGGAAAGGCAGGCCGTAAATTGAAGGCGGCCAAGAGCCCCGAGCGGGGTCATACCGCTCCTGTCGAAATTCCCGCCTCGCATCCCGCCAGCAGGCCAAACCCACACACGTTTGCCGCATATGGCGTCGATCTGATGCAGCGACAGATTCTGTTCTTTGACACATTACGCCAGCGGGCCAATATGATGCTTGCCCATGAGCGCAATGGCATGCCGCCGGTCTTGAAATTCAAGTATGAGCTGGTGGCAGACGCAGCCGCATTCGAGCCAGCCTCAAACTATCAGCTCCTGAAGATCCTCGAAATTGGCGATATCTGCCTCGACGATTGCCTTGACCCTCAAAAGCCACCGGTCATCATAATAGACCCGCGGGCCGGGCATGGACCAGGCATCGGCGGCTTCAAGACCGATTCTGAAGTCGGGATCGCCCTGCATGAAGGCTATCCGGTCTATTTCGTCGTGTTCACTCCTGACCCCCTGCCCGGCCAGACACTCGCCGATGTAATGGCGAGCCTGCGCCAGTTCGTTGAGATCGTCCGCAAACGACACGATGGGCGAGCGCCGGTTCTCTATGGCAATTGCCAGGGGGGCTGGGCAGCCGCGCTTCTGGCAGCAGACTGTGAAGGCCTCGCTGGTCCGGTTGTCATGAACGGATCGCCTCTGGCCTATTGGGCGGGCGAACCCGGCACCAATCCCATGCGTCTGGCGGCTGGCTTTCTGGGCGGTGCATGGCTCAATCACTTGTTGTCTGATCTTGGAAACGGCCGATTTGATGGTGCCTGGCTGGTCCAGAATTTCGAGAACCTCAAGCCGGAAGGTGCCATATTCCGCAAATATGCCGACCTGTTTGAGAGCGTCGATACATCAGCGGAACGCTTTCTCGACTTCGAGCGCTGGTGGGGCGGCTATTACCGTCTCAGCCGCGAAGAAATTCTTGCTATTGTCGAAAACCTGTTCATCGGCAACCGCCTCGAACAAGGCCTTGTGAAGCTCGGACCACATTGCGAGATCGATCTTAAACGTATTCGCAATCCGCTCGTCATCTTCGCCTCATACGGCGACAATATTACCCCGCCGCACCAGGCGCTCGGCTGGATCCCGGCCGTTTACAAAACCACCGAAGAACTTGTCGCTGCCGATCAGCGCATTGTCTATCTGATCAATCAGCATGCCGGGCATCTCGGCATTTTCGTATCAGCCAGTGTCGCCCGACTTGAGCACCGTGCCATCCTGGAGCGCCTCAGTGAGGTAGAGGCTCTGGAGCCAGGCCTTTACGAAATGCGAATCGATAATCCGACCGGCGATCCCGATTGCGGACATGACCAGTACACTGTTCGGTTTGAGCCGCGCCGGGTTGAAGATCTTGTGTTCAACACACAGCCGGACGCGTTTGAGCGCGTGGGACGTCTTTCATCTCGGCTGGAAGCGGCATACGCGACATTTGCCAGTCCATGGGTGCGCGCCTGGTCCAATCCGGTCACGGCCGAGGTGCTGAAATGGTCTCATCCGATGCGGGTGACGCGCTATATGTTCTCAGAACGATTCAACCCGGCCATGGCGATGGCCGCCGCGTTCGCGCCAATGGTCCGCGCCCATCGAAAACAGCCCGGCGAGGAAAACCGTTTCCGCAAAGCCGAGACGACGAGCGTCGATTGGGTCGAAACCGGCCTCACCCGGATGCGCGAGTCGCGCGACGCCGCTGCCGAACAGGCGTTCAGCTGGCTGTATGACTGGCCCAGCCTACGCGGGTCTTCCGACGGCGAGGCGGGCAAAAGATGAACGCTCACGACAAGCCTCACGGGCAACCCTATAGTGTTCTGACACTCAATAGCGGTTCATCGAGCCTGAAGATTGCGCTTTTTCGGATCGACGACCACGTGGTCAAGACCATGTCAGGCGCAGTGACCGGGATTGGCACGTCAGAGGCAAGACTGACGGCCCGGACTACCTATGGTGAAACGCTCTGGGACACGCGCGCATGCTGCATCAACCATCCAGTCGCCCTGGACACGTTCTTGAAAAAGTTGGCCACCCATGTCGATCTGAGCGGCGTGTCTGCTGTCGGGCACCGCGTTGTGCATGGCGGCCCGTATTATACTGATGCCCAGCGGCTAACGCCCAGGGTCGAGTCGGATCTACGAAAACTTATCCGTCTGGCGCCATTGCACATGCCGGCCAATCTTGACGGCATCGTTGCCGCGCGACTGCGTCTGCCAAATGCGCTGCACTATGCCTGTTTCGATACGGGCTTTCATGCTGACATGCCGATTGCAGCACAGCGCACGGGGCTGCCGCCCGGCATGGAAGGCGAATTCATCCGTCGCTACGGCTTTCACGGGCTCTCATACGCATTTGTCGTCGATGACCTCGCTGAACGCGCAGGCAAGAC
The DNA here is from genome assembly GCF_000685295.1 of Hyphomonas oceanitis SCH89. GTDB lineage: Bacteria > Pseudomonadota > Alphaproteobacteria > Caulobacterales > Hyphomonadaceae > Hyphomonas > Hyphomonas oceanitis. The sequence continues at coordinate 1,702 of NZ_ARYL01000071.1, read as the reverse complement.
GGCGGCCAGTCAACGCCTTCTGGTTGCGCATCTCGGCGCCGGTGCGAGCATGGCTGCAATCAGGGGTGGGCAGTCCGTAGACACGAGCATGGGGTTCTCCGCGCTGGCTGGTTTGCCCATGGCGACCCGAAGCGGTGATGTCGATCCGGGTCTCCTGCTCTATATGATCCTGGAGAAAAACTGGGACCCGTCAGTCTTGCAGGACCAGCTCTATCACGGCGCGGGGCTGCTTGGCCTTTCGGGTTTGAGCGGCGATGTTGCCACGCTTCTGAGGCGGACGGATGCTCCGCGTGCTGGTGAAGCGCTTGCGCAATTTGCCTATCAGGCCCGCAAACAGGCCGGGGCACTTATCGCTGCCATGGGCGGCGTTGACCGGATAATCTTCACAGGCGGGATCGGTGAACATGCGCCTTCGATCCGCGCAGCCATATGTGAGCCGCTGAGCGATTTGTTCGGTATTGATTTTGACAGCGACGCCAATGACCGGAGCGCTGCGTGTATCACAAAACCAGGGAGCGCGGTGATTGTCGAAGCGGTTCACACCGACGAAGCCCTGACGATTGCGCGCCAGGGTCGCGCTGTCCTGGCAAACGCCCCTGCGCAACTGAATCAGAGGGCCACATGATCGCGTATCGTGATTTTACCGCGCTCGCAGCGGCAGCCGATGCGGGCCCGCCCTTGAAAGTGGCAGTCGTCTGCGCTGCGCAACGCGACGTCCTGATGGCTGCGGACGAGGCATTCAAGCGAGGCTGGGCCCATCCGATCCTGATCGGCGATCCGGATGCGATTCAGGCCGAAGCCGACGCGGCCGGCCTCTCAGTCAACCCCGATCAGATTCTTCCTGCCTGGAACGAATACGAAGCGGCCCAGCATGCCGCCAGTCTCCTGAGAGCTGGCAGTACCCATATTGCGATGAAAGGGCTCATTCATACCGATGTATTGCTGAAAGCGCTGCTTGATCCTGCAGCCAGACTCCGCGAACCCGGCATGCGTGCCAGCCACGTTTTTCTGGCTGATATTCCGGCCTATCCTAAACTGCTCGCGATTACGGATGCCGCGGTCAATATTGCGCCGGACCTGATGGCCAAGGCCGCGATCCTGCAGAATGCCATCGACTTCATGACGTTGATCGGAATCAAGAAACCAAAGACTGCGGTATTATCCGCCGTCGAGACGGTCAATCCGCTGATCGCGTCCAGTCTTGACGCAGCAGCGCTATCGGTTATGGCCCAACGCGGCCAGATACACGGCGGCATCGTCGACGGGCCGCTCGCTTTCGACAATGCGATCTCGCTGAAAGCGGCAGAGACCAAGGGCATCAGTTCTGCCGTCGCTGGCGATGCCGACATTCTACTCGTCCCGGATCTCGTTTCCGGCAATATCCTCGCCAAGAATCTCGAATATATGGCGGACGCAATGCTTGCCGGCCTGGTGCTTGGTCTGCGTGCACCGGTCGTGCTGCCATCGCGGGCTGATCCGCTGGAAGCGCGTCTCGCAGGACTCGCCCTTGCGCGCCTCGTGGTCGCCGCAAAGACACGCAAGCGCGTTATCAATCAACATCCTGTCATCTTGCCTGCAGCTGTGTCGCGCAGCTCGCCATTGCCTGAAGCGCTCTGCTGTCCCCCTGCCGAAAACCATTGTCACTCAACCAACTCACACATCGGAGACTCCCATGCCGCGACCTGATCCCGTTATCTGCGCT
>NZ_ARYL01000070.1 GCF_000685295.1 Hyphomonas oceanitis SCH89 | reverse complement strand
CCTGGCGATTGCACTCCAAAGACTCATAGGGAAAATCCTTTTCGTTTGGCGGAAACGCAACGTACGGCGCTCACCACATCCTCTGATACGGGTAAGACGGTCCAACCCCTGAACCGTTACACCCGGCACAAGGCCTACCGAGCTATATCGGCCGAATTGGCTCGCTCACATGAGGGCAAAACCGATAGCCTGCGTATCAGGTCCAGTAGCGCCCACTGCATGGACACAAGAGCGGTCATGACGTCATATCAAACTCCTTCAGACCGACGAAAGCGCGCCATTGAAGCCGCGCTGATCGAGTCACATCAGGATATGTTCAGATTTCTGAAGCGAAAACTGCGCAATGAATCCGACGCCAAGGATGTGCTCCAGGAATTTTATGTCAAAGCACTGACGCGCTTTGAGGACCTGAAAGACGAAGACCGGCTCCGAGGTTGGTTATCTCAGATACTTCGCTCGACGATCGCTGATCATTTCCGGGCGAGAGCGCGCACAAGCAAGGCGCTTGGCACCTATGCTGCCGAAGCTGCGCTCCTGTTCGATGATGAAGAGATCGACTTTGTCATCTGCGCTTGCCTCTACAAGATGTTGCCGACCCTCAATCCTGATTATGCCGATCTGATCTGGCGGGCTGACCTGATCGGCGTGGACCGGTCGGTTATCGCAGATGATCTCGGTCTGACAGAGAATGCGCTGCGGGTTAAGCTCCACCGCGCGCGTCGCGCGATGCGCAAGCGCCTGGAACAGACCTGCCTGACCTGCATCGAGCAAGGCTATTTCCAATGCGCCTGCCCCGGCGCTGACGAGATGCGCAAACGCGTTCGGTCAACCGGTCTGCCGGAATCGTCAAAACGGGCTGTGTCCTGATACCGCGTCGAAGCGGTTTGGTGTAACGCTGCGCCGCTTCGTACGTCCTTGTTTATAGGCTCCGATGACGGGGCCGCCACGGCCGTCACCATGCCTGGATCCAGTTGAGGGAGATCACTATGAGCCATGTCATCAAAATTACCGCTGCCGAAACAGGTGCCCATGCGCGCACGTCAAATGCAAAACCATCGGCCAGCACCGGGTGTTGTTGTGGAGGCAACTCCAGTCCGAACCAAGGTCCACCAAAAGTGAAACCTGCGTCGAGAGGAACTGCCGCCAAGGCCTGATCTGCTCCTCATTGCTTCCCTAACCGCGAAAGCCTCCCGTCATGCCCGATGATTCACGTGCGACAAACAAGAAAGCCGGAAAACCTGGAAGGGCAGGCCGTAAATTGAAGGCAGCCAAGAGCCCCGAGCGGGGTCAAACCGCTCCTGTCGAAATCCCGTCCTCGCATGCCGCCAGCTGGCCAAACCCACAAGAGTTTGCCGCATATGGCGTCGATCTGATGCAGAGACAGATTCTCTTCTTTGACACATTACGCCAGCGGGCCAATATGATGCTTGCCCATGAGCGCGATGGTATGCCGCCAGTCTTGAAGTTCAAATATGAGCTGGTGGCAGACGCAGCCACATTTGAGCCAGCCTCAAACTATCAGCTCCTGAAGATCCTCGAAGTTGGCGATATCTGCCTGGATGAATGCCTTGATCCTGAAAAGCCACCGGTCATTATCATCGACCCGCGGGCCGGGCATGGGCCAGGGATAGGCGGCTTCAAAACAGATTCTGAAGTCGGCATCGCCCTGCATGAAGGCTATCCGGTCTATTTTGTCGTGTTCACTCCTGACCCCCTGCCCGACCAGACACTCGCCGATGTACTGGCGAGCCTGCGCCAGTTCGTTGAGATCGTCTGCAAACGGCATGACGAACGATCACCTGTTCTCTATGGCAATTGCCAGGGGGGCTGGGCAGCCGCGCTTCTGGCGGCGGACTGTGAAGGCCTCGCTGGTCCGGTTGTCATGAACGGATCGCCGCTCTCCTATTGGGCAGGCGAACCCGGCGTCAACCCCATGCGTCTGGCAGCGGGTTTTATCGGAGGAGCCTGGGTAAATCATCTGTTATCTGATCTCGGAAACGGCCAGTTTGATGGTGCCTGGCTGGTACAGAATTTCGAGAATCTCAAACCGGAAGGTGCAATATTCCGCAAATATGCCGACCTGTTTGAGAGCGTCGATACATCAGCGGAACGCTTTCTGGACTTCGAACAATGGTGGGGCGGTTATTACCGCCTCAGCCGCGAAGAGATTCTCGCTATTGTGGAAAACCTGTTCATCGGCAACCGCCTCGAACAAGGCCTCGTGAAGCTCGGATCGCATTGCGAGATCGATCTTAAACGGATCCGCAATCCGCTCGTCATCTTCGCCTCATACGGCGACAATATCACCCCGCCGCACCAGGCACTCGGCTGGATCCCGGCCGTTTACAAAACCACCGAAGAACTCGTCGCTGCCGATCAGCGCATTGTTTATCTGATCAATCACCATGCCGGGCATCTCGGCATTTTCGTATCAGCAAGTGTCGCCCGGCTTGAGCACCGTGCAATCCTGGAGCGCCTCAGTGAGATAGAGGCGCTGGAGCCCGGCCTTTACGAAATGCGAATCGACAATCCGACCGGCGATCCCGATTGCGAACATGACCAGTACGCTGTTCGGTTTGAGCCGCGCCGGGTTGAAGATCTTGTGTTCAACACACAGCCGGACGCGTTTGAGCGCGTGGGACGTCTTTCGGCTCGACTGGAAGCGGCATACGCGACATTTGCCAGTCCATGGGTGCGCGCCTGGTCCAATCCCGTCACTGCCGAGGTGTTGAAATGGTCTCATCCGATGCGGGTGACGCGCTACATGTTTTCAGAACGGTTCAACCCGGCCATGGCGATGACCGCCGCGTTCGCGCCAATGGTCCGCGCCAATCGAAAACAGCCCGGCGAGGAGAACCGTTTCCGTAAAGCCGAGACGACGAGCGTCGATTGGGTCGAAACCGGCCTCACCCGGATGCGCGAGTCGCGCGACGCCGCTGCCGAACAGGCATTCAGCTGGCTGTATGACTGGCCCAGCCTACGCGGTTCTTCCGAAGGCGAGGCGGGCAAAAGATGAGCGCTCACGACAAGCCTCACGGGGAATCCTACACTGTTCTGACCCTCAATAGCGGTTCGTCTAGCCTGAAGATTGCAATTTTTCGGATCGACGACCACGTGGTCAAGACCATGTCAGGCGCAGTGACCGGGATTGGCACGTCAGAGGCAAGACTGACGGCCCGGACCGCCTCTGGTGAAATGCTCTGGGACACACGCGCATGTTGCATCAACCATCCAGTCGCCCTGGACACGTTCTTGAAGAAATTGGCCACCCATGTCGACCTGAGTGGTGTGTCTGCTGTCGGGCACCGCGTTGTGCATGGCGGCCCGCATTATACTCGAGCCCAGCGGCTAACGCCCAGGGTCGAGTCGGATATACGTAAACTTATCCCGCTGGCGCCATTGCACATGCCCGCCAATCTTGACGGCATCGTTGCCGCGCGACTGCGTCTGCCAAATGCGCTGCACTATGCCTGTTTCGATACAAGCTTTCATGCTGATATGCCGATTGCAGCGCAACGCACCGGGTTGCCGCCCGGTATGGAAGGCGAATTCATCCGTCGCTACGGCTTTCACGGGCTCTCATACGCATTTGTCGTCGATGATCTTGCTGAACGCGCGGGCAAAATGGCGGCCAGTCAGCGCCTTCTGGTTGCGCATCTTGGCGCCGGTGCGAGCATGACTGCGATCAGGGGTGGGCATTCCATAGACACGAGCATGGGTTTCTCCGCGCTGGCTGGTCTGCCCATGGCGACCCGAAGCGGTGATGTCGATCCGGGTCTCCTTCTGTATATGATCCTGGAGAAAAACTGGGACCCGTCAGTCTTGCAAGACCAGCTCTATCATGGCTCAGGCCTGCTTGGTCTTTCGGGTTTGAGCGGCGATGTCGAAACGCTTCTGAGGCGGACGGATGATCCGCGCTCAGGCGAAGCGCTTTCGCAATTTGCCTATCAGGCCCGCAAACAGGCCGGTGCACTGATCGCGACCATGGGCGGGGTTGACCGGATAATCTTCACAGGCGGAATCGGTGAACATGCGCCTTCGATCCGCGCGGCCATATGTGAGCCGCTGGGCGACTTGTTCGGTATTGATTTTGACAACGACGCCAATGACCGAGGCGCTGCGCGCATCACAAAACCGGGGAGCGCGGTGATTGTCGAAGCGGTTCACACTGACGAAGCCTTGACGATTGCGCGCCAGGGTCGCGCCGTCCTGGCAAACGCCCCTGCACAGCTGTATCAGAGGGCCACATGATCGCGTATCGTGATTTTGCCGCGCTCGAAGCGGCAGCCGATGCGGGGCCGCCCTTGAAAGTGGCAGTCGTTTGCGCTGCGCAGCGCGACGTCCTGATGGCTGCTGACGAGGCATTCAAGCGAGGGTGGGCCCACCCGATCCTGATCGGCGATCCGGATGCGATTCAGGCCGAGGCCGATGCGGCCGGCCTCACGATCAACCCCGATCAGATTCTTCCTGCCTGGAACGAATACGAAGCGGCCCAGCATGCCGCCAGTCTCCTGAGAGCTGGCAGTACCCATATTGCGATGAAAGGGCTCATTCATACCGATGTATTGCTGAAAGCGCTGCTTGATCCTGCAGCCAGACTCCGCGAACCCGGCATGCGTGCCAGCCACGTCTTTCTGGCTGACATACCGGCCTATCCCAAACTGCTCGCGATTACGGATGCCGCGGTCAATATCGCGCCGGACCTGATGGCCAAGGCCGCCATCCTGCAGAATGTCATCGACTTCATGACGTTGATCGGAATCAAGAAACCAAAGACTGCGGTATTATCCGCCGTCGAGACGGTCAATCCGCTGATCGCGTCCAGTCTTGACGCAGCAGCGCTATCGGTCATGGCCCAGCGCGGCCAGGTGCACGGCGGCATCGTCGACGGGCCGCTCGCGTTCGACAATGCGATCTCGCTGAAAGCGGCAGAGACCAAGGGCATCAGATCGGCTGTCGCTGGCGATGCGGACATTCTACTCGTGCCGGATCTTGTTTCCGGCAATATCCTCGCCAAGAATCTTGAATATATGGCAGACGCGATGCTTGCCGGCCTGGTGCTTGGCCTGCGCGCACCGGTCGTCCTGCCATCGCGGGCCGACCCGCTCGAAGCGCGTCTCGCAGGTCTCGCCCTCGCGCGCCTCGTCGTCGCGGCAAAGAAACGCAAGAGCGTCACCAGGCAACATTCTGTCATCTTGCCTGCAGGCGTGTCGCGCAGTTCGCCATTGCCCGAAGCGCTCTGCTGTCCCCCTGGCGAAAATCATTGCCACTCAAACAACTCGCAAATCGGAGGCCCTCATGCCGCGACCTGATCCCGTTATCTGCGCT
>NZ_ARYL01000069.1 GCF_000685295.1 Hyphomonas oceanitis SCH89 | reverse complement strand
GAATTTACACCAAGTCCCGGGACGCTACCCAGGAGCGCGTAAGAATGGCAGATCGGAAATCGGCCTTTGTAACCGGTATAACAGGTCAGGATGGTGCCTACCTTGCGCAGTTGTTGCTCGAGAAGGGGTATCGCGTCACGGGCCTCGTGCGTCGCTCCAGCACGTCGGAAATAAATGACCTTCGCTTGAAATGGCTCGGCGTCGATAGGGACGTGGAACTGATTGATGGCGATCTCACCGATCTGTCTGGCCTGATCCGCACCATTAAGGACATTCGCCCCGACGAAATCTACAACCTTGCCGCGCAGTCATTCGTGAAATCTTCGTGGCAGCAGCCGCTTCTGACGGGCCAAGTGACCGCTATAGGCGTGACAAACATCCTGGAAGCCATGCGCATCGAAGCACCTCACGCGCGCTTCTATCAGGCCTCTTCCTCCGAAATGTACGGGCTGATCCAGGAAGACATGCAGTCTGAGACCACCCCCTTCTATCCGCGCTCGCCTTATGCGGTCGCAAAGTTGTACGGGCACTGGATCACGATCAACTACCGCGAGAGCTTCAACCTGCATGCTTCCAGCGGCATTCTCTTCAACCACGAGTCACCACTGCGCGGCATCGAGTTCGTGACACGCAAGGTGACCGACGGGGTTGCGCGTATCAAGCTCGGCCTGGCGAAGGAATTGCGCCTGGGCAATATCGACGCAAAGCGCGACTGGGGACACTCCAAAGATTATGTTCGCGCGATGTGGCTGATGATGCAGCAGGATGTTGCCGATGATTACGTGATTGCAACAGGCGTTACGACGACGGTGCGGGATATGTGCAAGATCGCATTTAGCCATGTCGGGCTTGCGCTGGAGGACCACCTTGTGATCGACCCGGTTCTGTTCCGCCCGGCTGAGGTGGACGTATTGCTCGGCAATCCAGCCAAAGCGAAAGCCAAGCTCGGTTGGGAGCCCGAAGTGACACTGGATCAGATGATTGTCGAAATGGTGGATGCCGATTTGAAACGGTTGAGTTAACTTCCTTGCAAGCTGAGAGGACGTTTTTGTTGAGAGCATCGCATGGCATTCGGTAGTCAAGACAAAATCCTGGTGACTGGGGCAGCGGGCTTCGTCGGGAGGTTCTGCATTGATGCCCTCTTGGCTTCCGGCTTGTCTGCCGATCAGATTTATGCGCTCAGCCGTAGAGGCGAAACGGTGGCTGCCAGTAATGTTCGTACGGCAGTTGGGGACGTGACAGATCGGCGGGCCGTTCGCTCGTTGCTAGCTGATGTCCAGCCGTCTGCGGTGATACATCTCGCGGCAGTCGCCGAGCCGGCAAAGGCCCGTGCCAACCATGATGCGGCCTGGACCACAAACTTTGAAAGTGCGCGTTATTTGGGGGAGTCGATTCTCGATGTGGCGCCTGATACGCGGTTGATCTTTTCGGGAAGCTCTGAAGCCTATGGCGCGAGTTTTAATGACGAGCATCTGCCCATTCTGGAAAGTGTGGCACTAAGACCAATGTCCACATACGGGGCAACGAAGGCGGCTGCTGACCTGCTGCTGGGGCAGATGGCAACCGATGGTCTTAAAGTTGTTAGGTTTCGTGCCTTCAATCACACCGGTCCGGGCCAATCGCCCGCTTATGTTGTTGCTGCTTTTGCAGAACAGATTGCGCGTATTGAAGCAGGCGCCCAGCCGCCGGTTATACAGGTGGGAAATCTTGAGGCGGAGCGGGACTTTCTGGACGTCCGGGATGTCGTTCGGGCTTATGTGCTTGCGTGCCATCAGCCACTCGATTGGGGGGGCAATAATGTGTTCAATATTGCGTCAGGCACGCCTCGGTCAATTCAAAGCATCGTCGACAGCCTTCGAGCCTGTTCTGACCACCAGATATCGATTGAAACAGACGCCAAACGGTTGCGACCAAACGACGTTCAACGAGCCTTTGGTGACATTTCACGCATTGGATCTGTGTTGGGCTGGCAACAGCAGATCGGGTTTGACGTGACGCTGCGCGATACCCTTGCGCAAGCGCGGGTGACGGCGTCATTTGATGCTGGATCAAACACGGAAAAACCGGAGTGAGACTATTTTGCCGCGAACCCGTCGATTCGGCAATTTTGACACGGCTTACGCCTGTCGATTGATGCTGGATTTAGCCGATTTTCAGGTCCATGAGAAGATAACATACAAGGTATTTTCTGAGATGATGATAGGACATGCCAGCTCTGCATGGCGCTACAGGCAGTTTATTCTTTCCTCCATCCGCGGTGAGCTCAAAGGCAGGTTCGCAAGTTCCAAAATGGGCGCCCTCTGGCACATCCTAAATCCACTAGCAATGGCCGCGATCTATGCCCTTGTCCTGTCCAAGATACTTGGTGCCAAGGTGGGAGGAGTAGAAAACGATGCCGCCTACGCGATCTATCTCATGGCAGGTATCGCGAGCTGGGGGCTGTTTACGGAGATTACTTTACGCTGCCTGAACATCTTCTTGGAATATTCGAACACCATGAAGAAGATTGCATTCCCGCGTGTTGCCCTGCCTTTGATCGTGCTGGGCGGCGCGCTCATCAATCACCTGCTATTACTAGCAGCTTCCGTCATGGTGTTTGCTTTCTTCAGTCACTTCCCGTCCCTCCCATGGATAGCCTTGCCGGTCGGGATCATTTTGACAGCAGCTTTCGCATTTGGACTGGGCATTATTCTTGGTGTGTTGAATGTCTTCGTCCGCGACGTGGGACAATTCATGCTGGTCGTCCTGCAGCTATGGTTTTGGCTGACTCCTATTGTGTATCCATTTCACGTGTTGCCAGATGCCATGCAGACGATCATCTCCTACAATCCGATGCTACCTGTAGTGCAATTTTATCAGGACATCATGCTATATAATAAATGGCCGGACTTCGTGTCGCTTCAATATCCTGCGACCTTGTCAATCGTGCTCTTGCTCGTCGCGGTGTTCCTATTCCGTCGCGCGAGCCCTGAAATAGTGGACGTTCTATGATGCAGGAAATTCTCAATGTCGCCCGCATCGGAAAATGTTACCCGACCTATTCTTCGGAATTCTCGCGCTTTGCGCGCTGGTTCGGAATGCCGGTAAAGAGCAAGTCCGAGTTCTGGGCAGTCCGTGATGTCAGCTTTGCCATGAAGTCCGGAGAAACAGTCGCCTTGATCGGCCAGAACGGAGCCGGCAAAAGCACGCTTCTCAAGATGATTTCTGGTACGGTCCAGCCTATTGAGGGTAAAGTGCACGTCAGTGGCCGCATCAGCGCAATCCTGGAGCTTGGCCTGGGGTTCAATGCTGAATTTACCGGACGGCAGAACGTCATGCACTCCGGCGGGCTGCTCGGACATTTCGACAGTGAACTTAGGAAATTAATGCCGTGGATCGAGGATTTCGCCGAGATCGGCGAACATTTTGATCTGCCTGTCAGAACTTATTCTAGCGGCATGATGGCGCGATTGGCCTTTGCGCTGGCAACGGCTGTGCGCCCGGAACTTCTCATCGTGGATGAAGTCCTGTCGGTCGGTGATTCCTATTTCCAGCACAAGAGTTTCAATCGTATTCGTGAATTCCGCGATCAGGGTGCGGCGATCTTGTTCGTCACGCACGGGATGTCATCGGTTAGGGAGCTGTGCGACCGTGTCATCCTGTTGGACAAAGGCCGCATGATCAAAGACGGCCAGCCGGACGAAGTTGTTGACTATTATAACGCCATGATCGCAGAGAAGGAGAACAGTAAACTCTCCATCGAACAGCGGCGCGGCAAAGAGGGATGGTTACACACTACCTCTGGAACGCGAGAAGTGAAAATGGTAACCGCGGAGTTGCTTGATTCTGTGTCGAATCTGCCTGTGTCAACGGTTGGTGTGGGTCAGGCAGTCAAAGTCTTACTGATTGCGCGAGCAAGTGTGCCGATTGATAAACTGGTATGTGGGGTGATGATTCGTGATCGGCTTGGGCATGTCGTCTGGGGGAGTAATACAGCTTATACTCGTCAGCACGAAGAGGGCATTGAGCAATTCGAGTATATCGAATTTGAAATTACATTCAAATGCGACCTCGGTCCCGGTTCCTACTCGATTACGTACGCGCTGACCGATTCCGAGAGTCACACATCGCGAAATTTCGAATGGTCAGATAACGTCATTATTTTTGACGTAATTAATATAGATCTTCCAACATTCTTTGGAACAAGCGCTCTGGGGGTGACCTTCAACTCGAGAAGGTCATTTAGCATGACCGAATGGGCGCGTGCGGCGATGACAGCTAGTTGCCAGGATTCCCTCAACATTCCTAAAGTCCCTAGAGCTGGCCAGGTCAATTCCGAGGATGGAATTTCTGTTCAGACCATGCACAACGGTTTGAAAGTGGTTGCCGGCGGGTATCATGGTGCATGGATGACCAAAATTATACGAGATTTGAGCGGGCATCACGAACCGCAGGAGGAATTGCTCTTTGACGCTCTTATGAACCACGTGAAACCGGGAACAACAATGATTGAGCTTGGCGCGTATTGGGCCTATTTTTCATTGTGGTTTCTTAAGGCTGTTCCGAACAGCAATGCCTTGTGTGTGGAGCCGGACCCTTTAAACTTACAAATCGGGAGAAAAAACGCCGAGTTGAACAATCTTTCTCATCGGATCAAGTGGTTCGAAGCTTGGGTTGGCGGAACGGAAGAAGAAAACCATTCGGCCATCTGTGAGACTCTGGGTGAACTAAGAAATCTGCCTCAATGGAATTACGGAACCGTGCTACGTCAGAATGGAGCTGCGCCAATAGAATTTCTCCATTGCGACGCTCAAGGTGTGGAACTGGAATTTTTGAAATCAATGTCCAATCACTCGGCTGGCGAGCGACCAAGATTCATTATGATTTCAACTCATCACCATTCGATTTCAGGATCTCGCACTACTCACGAAGATTGTGCCAGCCTTATTGAATCGATGGGTGGCAAGGTGCTGGCCCAGCATAGCGTCGATGAATCCTACAGCGGCGATGGCCTGATAGTAGCTGCCTTTAAAGAGGCCGATTTTGGTTTGGCGTTGCCGGTTATATCTCTAAACACAGCTCACGATTCCTTGTTCCAAGGGGCGTGAATATGAACACTTCTTATGCTCAGAACTTTGAGGATATTATCCTATGGCGGGCGCTCAAACAAATAAAGAACGGTTTCTATATCGACATTGGTGCAAATGATCCAACTCGAGATTCGGTAAGTAAGCTTTTTTATGATCGCGGCTGGCGGGGGGTTCATGTCGAACCTGCTGCAGAATTTGCCGACAAATTAGAGCAGCAACGTCCGGACGAAAAAGTCATACGAGCCGCTGTTTCCACGAAAAAGTCGAAATTACAACTCGTGTACTTTGAAGGTACGGGGCTATCCACGTCCAACCTAGAGGTGGCTGAGAAGCATATCGATTCGGGCTATGTTCATGAGACAATTCGCGTTCCAACTATTACGCTCGAAAAAATACTCAACGATTTGGACGTTCCCGATATTCATTGGCTAAAAATCGATGTGGAAGGAATGGAGGGCGATGTTCTCAAAAGTTGGGGCGAGAGTTCGGTTCGGCCATGGGTGCTTTTGGTAGAAAGCACTAGGCCTCTTTCATCGAAGGAGACTCATGGCTTTTGGGAGTCGGAAGTGCTCAATCGTGGATATGAGTTTGCTTACTTTGATGGGCTAAACCGATTTTATGTTCGGTTGGACAAGGAGCAGCTCAAGAGCTCATTTGGCCCTGGTCCCAACTATTTTGATCACTTTAGTCTAACCGAGTCGTCGCCATTTGTCGTGGACCTTCAGGCGCGGCATGCTCTGATGACACAAGAACTCATCAAAAGAGTTGGTGATGCTGATCACGAAATAATGACCACGCATGTTCGATTACAGGATACGATAAAGGGACTTGAGCATTCTCGGGAAGAAGCGCGCAGCGTGTTGGATGCGCTGACGGCTCAGTCCAATGGTGTGGCTGCGGCAGTCGAAACAGTCGTCGCGGATGCCC
>NZ_ARYL01000068.1 GCF_000685295.1 Hyphomonas oceanitis SCH89 | reverse complement strand
TCTGTCTCATGGTCGCTGACGGGGAACAGGCATGATCAGCATCATGGGCGCTTTTGCTGCGATCACTTTAGCGATCGGACTGAAACTGTTTGCCGGCACGTCTCTCATCCTCACACCCCTCCCCCTTCTGTCGGCGATGTTATTTCTTATTGGCTGCATAAGTGTTCTGATGGGCCTGCTGGCCGAGATGATAATGCGCACCTACTTCGAATCCCATGGACGTATGCCGTATACCATTCGCGAAGACGCGCCACGAATTGTCAACGTCTGATGTGCGGTATCGTCGGCTTTGCGGGTTCGGGAGATCAGTCTGATCTTTCCAGGATGATGCGCGCGGTCGCCCATCGTGGGCCCGATGCACAAGGACGTTATATCGATGCAGAGGTTCCGGTATTCCTGGGACATCAGAGATTGTCCGTGCTGGACCCTTCGGGTGGCGCTCAACCTATGTGGACATCAGATGGACAGATCGGCGTTGTTTACAATGGCGAGATATACAACCACGCTGAATTGAGGAATGAACTGGTCGCCCTGGGGCATATGTTTAGAACCGATCATTCCGACACGGAGGTATTGCTTCACGGGTACAGGGAATGGGGCGAAGGCCTGCCCGGGCGCCTCAATGGCATGTTTGCATTCTGTATCTATGATCGCATCAAGTCCCAGTTGTTTCTTTCCAGAGACCGGTTTGGAGAAAAGCCGCTATATTACGCCATTCAGCGCGATCTGTTTGCATTTGGGAGCGAACTGAGTGGTATCGCCGCTCATCGTAACTTTGTTGCCAGGCGTGATCCCGTCAGTCTGCAAAAGTACTTCGCTTATGGGTACGTTCCTGCACCGCGGACCCTGCTGAACAATTGCTTCAAGCTGACTGGTGGAACATCGCTCGTCTATTCGCTTTCGACTCAGCACCTGCGTATCACCAGCTATGCGCTGTTCCATATCGCAACCGATCCGGACATGGCCAACCGCACCGACGAAGATCTCGCGGAGGAACTGCGTGCGCTCTTGTTCCAATCGGTCAAGCGTCGCCTGATTTCTGACGTGCCGCTCGGTATTTTTCTGAGTGGCGGCGTAGATTCGAGTGCAGTCCTTGCCGGCGCCGCTAACGTATTGCCCCCCGATCAGTTAAAGACCTTTACGTTGGGGTTTCATGAACCGTCGTTTGACGAATCCGAGGCTGCGGCATCTGTTGCAGCCTGGTTCGGAGCAGATCACAAGATTGACTGGCTAGATCTTGAGACAGCCAAAGCTGCGATACCACAGATTCTGGCTCATCTCGATGAACCCATGGGCGACGCGTCGATCGTTCCGACCACATTGCTGGCACGCTTTGCGCGCAAACATGTCACGGTCGCATTATCAGGCGATGGGGGAGACGAATTGTTTGCCGGATATGATCCGTTCCGAGCGCTGGCACCTGCAAGAGCTTACAAGGCATTCGTGCCACAACCCCTGCACCGCTTGTTACAGAGAACGGCACGCTGCATGCCTCTGTCCAGTCGCAACATGAGTCTCGACTTCAAGGTCAATCGGACCATGAGGGGGCTAGGCTACGATCCCTCACTGTGGAATCCGGTCTGGTTGTCTCCTGTCGATCCGAGCGAAATGCGCGACCTGTTTGAAAGTCCGCTCACGCCAGAAGCATTATATTCCGAAGCTCTTGATGTGTGGAATGCCAGCGACTCTCCTTCGCTCATCAATCGGAGTCTGGAATTTTACACTCGCTTCTATCTGCAAGACGGAATCCTTGCCAAGGCAGATCGCGCGTCAATGTCGGCGTCGTTAGAGTCCAGATCAGTCTTCCTGGACAATGACCTCGCAGATTTTTGCAGCCGTCTACCGCACGACTACAAAATGCGCGGCAAGACCCAGAAATTCCTTCTCAAAAAGGCCGTTCAGGCCCTTTTGCCGCCGGCGATCGTTAAGCGCGCAAAAAAAGGATTTGGAATGCCGACGGCCTCTTGGCTGAAATCGGTTCCTGAAACGCCGCCCCTTGCCCAAGTCGAAGGGGTAAATATGGACTATGTCGAGAAGGTCTGGGGTGATCACAGACGTGGAACTGCAGATCATAGACTTTTCATGTGGAGCTGGTTGTCCCTACAACTATTGCGTACGACGTCTGAGATAAAGTCGCCGTCACCCGCCGATGAAGGCGTCGATATCCTGTGACATCAATCATCTTGACCACATTCAGGCGGTTTGAGCGTGTGCTGCGCTACCTCATGGTAGGCGCCGGCGTCACGGCAATCTACTCGCTAATCGTCGCGGGCCTCATCATCACCGACACAATTGAAGACCCGACACTGGCAACCGTTATTGGATCGATCGCAGCAGCCCCGGTGTCCTTCATGGCGCATCGCTTCATCACGTATTCTGATGTCAGCGACGATCCGGCACATTGGAAAAGGTTCGCGATCATCACGCTTGCAAGCTTTGCAATCGTTACCGCCAGCATGAAACTTGTCGATATATTGCACGGTCCATTCTGGGCGGGACTAATCGTCGGATGGATCGTTGTTCCGATTGTCAACTTTCTCATCAACACAGTGTGGGTGTTCAGGGCGACGCGCCTGCTCGCGCTTGCGGGTACCGACCAGAGCACCGCAACCAAGGAACAGCAGATATGAAGCCCGTCGAAACCGGCAATCCGCATTCGACGGGCTTCGCCTTCGAGCGAATGGTCATCGCATTTGTCGCGGTCTCATTTTTGATCCGATTGATTTGCGCAGCAGCGCTTCCCCTATCTGGTGATGAAGCACTGTATTGGAGCTATTCCAAGCATCTCAACTGGGGATATATCGACCACCCAATCATGAACCCGCTCGTGATCAGAATAGGTACATTCTTTCTCGGGGATACACCGCTCGGTACGCGCGTCGTTCCGCTTCTGTTGAGCCTTCCGGCGACATGGGCAATCTGGAAAACAGGCGAAATCCTGCTCGGGTCAAAGCGGGCGGGCGCAACCGCGGCTTTGCTCTTCAACCTCACGATTGCGGTGTCGGTTGGCTCTTTCATCGCCACATCCGACTCGTCAGTCATCGTGACCAGCGCCTTCACTCTGCTTGCCCTTGCAAGGCTGGAAAAGACTGAAAACCCGAAACGGTGGATTGAAGTCGGGTTCTGGATCGGCATGGGCATGCTCACAAAATACACAACCGTGTTTCTCGCCCTTGGTATCCTGACCTGGCTCGTTCTCGTCCCGACCCGGCGCAAATGGCTCATCAACCCTTATTCATTCCTCGGCGGCATGATCTCTCTCGGATTTTTCCTTCTGGTGCTCAAATGGAACAGTGAGCATGGTTGGATCTCGTTTATATACCAGGCTGGGCGCACTACCGTGCATGTGTGGACGCTCAAGTATCTCGGCGACTTTCTTGCCTCGCAAATCGGCTTCCTCACGCCGCCAATATTCCTGCTGGGCGTCCTTGGAATTTTCGGCAGCTCAAAGCAGAGCGCGATTGTGCCAAGCGCAAGAGCGCTAATCGTGTCTCTCATTGCGCCCATGTTTCTATATTTCACGTGGCACTCGCTCCACGAACGGGTTGAAGGCAACTGGCTTGAAGTCATGTATCCGGCGTACGTCATTGCAGCAGCCATGGCGATTGAGCGCGCTGGTAAGGCGGGGCTCGGCAGTAAGTTTATCATGTGGTCGAGGCGGCTACTCTTACCGTTCGGCGTCGGGCTGGCGCTGATCATCTATGTGCAGGCGCTATTTGGTGTGATGCCGCTCGGCCGCAAGGATCCCACGTCGCGCGAACTGGCATTCGGCTGGCCTGAAATTTCTTCAGCCATTCAGACAATCAAGCAGCAAACCGGCGCAGAGAGTATTATAACAAGCGACTACACAACCAATAGCTGGCTTCGTTTCTACTCGCCAAAAACCCTGATCGTTACACAAATCAATGAACGCCTTCGCTGGGCCAACGAGCCGCCCCCGCCAAGCGACACGTTCAATAAGCCGATGCTCTATATATGTCGCGATTCCTGTCAGTTTCTAGACGACGTTCAGAGTGGTTTTGATCATTTCGAGACTGTCGAAACGCTCGTTCGCAGGCGTCACGGTCTGCCGATTGAAACCTATTCTGTATTTCTCGTGTCGGGCCCGCGTCGGCCACCTTTTGAATTTATCGACATGCCATTTGTCAAAGGACAATCGTGATCATAATGCATTCGATTGCCGCTAGTGAATACAGATTTGTATGCTGGGTGAGAATGGCCAGCAACATTAATCAACCATGATGAAAACGTCGGTGAAACCCTCCCCCCTGACCGACAGCCCACTCTGGTTCAAGGAACACCTCCCCTTGGTTCCCCAAACCTGAAATACGATGTTACATGGTTTCTGACCCCTAACTTCGACCCATGTGACAGGCGACGCCTGCTTCTGACTGCCCCTAGTCGCTGAAGCAGGCGTTCGTCAGGCGTAAGGCATTGTCAGCGGAACCGGAGTTGAGCTGACCGATCCTGGTGTTTAGCTTTGGGAAATGGCTAAGAACCCGTTTCGCTACTTTAAAACCTCGCCCGAGATCATCCAGCTTGGCGTGATGATGTATGTCAGATTCCCGCTCTCGCTTCGCAACGTAGAGGACCTGCTCCACGAGCGCGGCGTTGATATCTGTCATGAAAGCGTTCGCCTCTGGGTCGACCGCTTCAGGTCTTACTTCTCGCACAAGGTCCCGAAACGGCGGTCCCAAGCCATGCGGCGTAGTCCGCAATGGCCGTGGCACCCGGACGAGGTCTTCGTCAGCCGAAGGCAGGCGCAGCCAACATCCGAGGCGAGAAACATTACCTGTGGAGAGCCGTCGCTCACGAGGGCGAAGTACCGGAATCCTATGTCACGAAGTAACGGGACAAAGCTGTCGTGCTGAAATTCCTCAAGAAAGCAATGAAGAGATGTGGCAACCCACATGTCGTCGTGACAGACAGATGCCCTTCTTACCTGGCAGCAATGAAGCTGATTGGGAATGAGAGGCGCCAGGAGACTGGCCGCCATCTCAATAACCGGGCCGAGAATTCCCACTTGCCCTTTCGACGAAGAGAGCGAGCAATGTCGAGATATCGTCGCATGCGAAATCTGCAGAAGTTTAAATCAATCCATTCGTCAGTGCACAATCACTTCAACTTCAAAAGGCATATCAACTCCCGAATTCGATTTAAACAGAAACGCGACGCCGCCCTTCGCGAGTGGCGCGACCTTCTCGTCGCCTAGCACCTGCTGGTCCGCGAATATCGGAGACGGGTTCGCATTCGTCTGACAGGACCTGACCGAGGCGAAGAAGCCGTTAAAGTCGAGAGAGAGGCTTTCAAGGGTCTTCGGCCTTCGCCTTAAATCGGTCGACAAGCCAACACACTTGCCGGGCCCCTTTCATCCGGTCATGTCACCGCGTCCTGCCTGATCTCGTGGGCGTCATCCAGGCCGGATCTTCCGCGCCACCTGTTCAATAAAGTAATCAAACCGGCGCTGACCGAGCGCATGCGCTGCATCTCGTTCCCCTTCTGGTATCGGTTCGGTTCGAGTCAGCCAGTAGAAGATATAATGCTGTAGTGTTTCTAGCCCGATCGCGACATCGCGTTCGATGTCGGCCTGTCTCAGTTCCATCCGGTCCAGCCGCCGTATGACACGCGAGTCCAGCGGCTCTATTTCCTCGGTGTCGAAATAGCGTTGTAGTGCGGTCTCGATGATGGCGGTCATTGTGACGCCATGCCCGCGCGCCTCGCGCTCAAGCTGGCGCAGCATAGCGGACGTCACACGAATGTTCAGGCGGTGCGGTTTCGTCATCAGAACCCCGGAAGCGTCTTATCGTCGGCGACATCAAGCGTAGCGGCGCGCCGGACGGTCTCCAGAGCGTCATCCAGTTCCGGCTGCACGCCTTCATCGGGTTCGATCCCGATCTCCGGCTCACGCTCGGGTTGAGCCGTCTTGTCCGGAAATCCCGGATCCACCGACCGCTCCCGCCCGCCATTCTCCTGCCCGGTCACCATCATCGACCCTGCTGGACAGATCTGAGCTGCCCCGGGC
>NZ_ARYL01000067.1 GCF_000685295.1 Hyphomonas oceanitis SCH89 | reverse complement strand
AGGAAGGTTTCTGGCGCACCTGAAATTGCGCTGTCCAGGTTTCGCCTGGTGCGATGCGCTGATGTGGCGTCCCGTCATATCGCGCCGGCACGTGGAAGCCGTGCCAGTGAAGTGTGGCATCCTCTTCCAAAGTGTTGGTCACATTCATGCGCACGTCGGCACCATTTACCATATCCAATGTCGGGCCAAGATAGGATTGGTTGATACCTATGGTCGGCGTGAATTGGTTATCAAAAAATGCCGTACGCCCGCTTTGTAGCGTCAGATCATATTCTGTAATCGCACCATTCTTTTGCCCGGCATAGAGAACGGGCACCTGAAGCAGATTTCGATCAGAGGCGGGCGTTGCTTCGACTTGCCCATTCGCTCCGCCTCCGCAGCCCGCCAAGCTTAGCGATGTTCCTGCCAGGCCAAACAACGTGGTTCTCCGGGTCAACATGGATTATCTCCTCTGTTTGTTGTTCCTATGCCTCGCTCGGCCCGATCGACAAGGTTTTACTTCTTGTTGAAGAACAAGAACTTGACGAAGGCCGCGCTGCCTAAAACAAGAAAGGCGATAAGCAGAAACATTAATAAACCGCCGATCGGATCCATCGTCATCCATTGGTCCCGCATCATCAAATGGTCATTGTTCACAATTTATATCCTCTGCGCCGCCGGGCGTTCAAACACTGTTTGGCATGGCGCGACGTCTTGGCCAGGTACCGAAACTCGGACTGTGCGATCTATAGCCACTGGAGGGTCAAGACCTAATTGAAAAAAATCCATCCTTGCGGCATCGTCTGCAGATCCGCACCCAGTCCGATCAGCTGAATGTTGAAATCCATCTTGTCAAATCGAATACACCACTCACAAAAGAGATGGGCGGGAGGCGATCACCTGACGACTCCTCAACGCAGAAGTCTTGAAACTAGCAGCATGTCCGGAGCTCCAACGCCGCTTTGAAATAGATCAGGAGCGAGATTCAGACTTGTGCCCCGGTAAGTCGCTCGGCGGATGAGGGTAATTTGCCTTTGCGTGAGACGGGTGTGAAGCTGGCGGATCCCGGCGCAGAAGCGCGACATCGACATCTCCTGCATCCAGATCAGCTGACGAGAACGACAATGCTGGGCAAGACTGCGGTCACGGTCCAAACGTTGTTCTGCAGATTCTGCGGTCTAGCTGGATCTGTTCCACATAAGCACGCCCGTTCCTGTTGTTTCATTCGAGAAGAATGCAGCGCGCACTGGACCTGCGAAACTTGGATCATCAAGTTTGACAGCGAGATAAGGCTTCTCACCATCTTTAGATTCCTGATGCCAGGCGGCACCGAGTTCTGCCCCGCCAGCGTAGAGCCGATAGTCGGGCGCATCATCTTTCGCCTTCGACTTGTTCGGGACGAGCTGGGCTTTGACATTGATGGTCATGGTTCGGATGGTGCCGGTAAAGCTGCCATCCTTTGCGGTGAAGGTTCCGATCTGTGCCATGGGTCTAGTCTCCGTTGCTGGCTTGCGTGTGAAGGGCGCGGCGCGCCCGTTTGAACCCGGCATCATTGCCGAGAAAGTTTTCCAGCATGGCGGGAATCAGCGCTTCCGGCTTTTCCTCTGCGCCGTAGGTCTGCTGGTATATTTCTGCATAGTCGCCAAGTGCTGCGGCGAGACCCGGATCGACCGAGACAGTTATTCGGACCGGCGTGCGATCGGGAAGTCGTTCGAGACGAAGGGCCATCAGTGAACGCTCCTCTGTACGAAGTCCGCCGCCGTTGCGCCGCGCGCAATGTCGAGCAATTCATCCGTTGAGAGGTCCATGCCGACGACTTTACTGCCGGCGGGATCGTCGGGCGGCGCGCTTGCCCAGGCTGTCAGTTTCTCGAACAGAATGAACGACAGCGCCACATAGGCAATCGCGAACGGTATGTAAGCCCAGAGCCAATAGTCGCCGAAGACGCGCGTGACCTGAATCAGTGGCAGCACCAGGTACGTCATTGCGACCGCGAAACCGATCTCCAGGAGGATCTGTCCCCGTCGGGCAAGGCGCGGTGCCCGTCCACGTTCGATGAGCAGGATCCGGCCATCCGGCATTCCAGCCTGTTCGTATTCAAGTTGGTTCCATGGATCTTGCATTTGGTTGCTCCTGTTCAATGCGGTCTGAGAATGAGGTCATATGCCGCCTTCGGGACTATCCCGTGTTGCGTGCATCTTCGGGGATCAAGTGGTTCAGAAGTAAGGGGTTTCAGAGTTTTGGATATCGGCATAGTTTTTCTCCTAGAGCTGGTTGAGGAAGGCAAGGAGCCGGTCATCGGGCCGGTACTTTCCGGGCTTGCTGTCGAACGGGATCGTCCTGGCAAGGATCTTCTCTTTGAGCACCAGGTCGGCATCGAGATAGATTTGCGTGGTCTCGATGGACTCGTGTCCGAGCCAGAGTGCGATCGCGGTTTGCTCGACCCCCGCATGCAGGAGGTCCATTGCTGTCGTATGCCGGAGGCAGTGGAAGGTGATGTGCTTCTTCTTCAGCGAAGCGCAGGCTTCGCTCGCAATGGCGAGATGCTTGTTCAGGAGCCTCTCGACGGCGTCGGCACTCATCTGCCCGCCACGCATGCTCGGGAACACGACTTTATCTGGTGCAGCACCAGTTTCTTCGAGCCAGACCGCAAGCACGGCGGCGACAAGTTTGCAGAGGGGGATGGCGCGCTGCTTACGCCCCTTGCCGATGATGTCGATATGGGCGCCCGTGCCGAACGTGATGTCCTGACGCCTGAGGCTGGTCACTTCCGACAGGCGCATGCCCGTTTGCAAAGTGGTCAGCAGCAAGATGTGATCCCGGCGGCCGATCCAGGTTGCCCTGTCGGGCGCATTCAGAAGCGCATCGGCCTCGGGGCGGGTCAGGAAGTCGATCAGCCTGCGGTCATGACGTTTGGACGGCATGGCAAGGACACGCTGGATCTGGGCGCTGTGGGTCGGCATCTCATAGGCGGCGAACCGGAAGAACGAGCGGATCGCTGTCAGGCGCAGATTGCGGGTGCGTACGCTGACGCCCCGTGCCTTCTCCATCTCGGCAAGGAAGGCGGAGATGAACGGCGCATCGATCATCTCGAACGTCAGCCGGTCGGGAGAGGTGTGCAACCGCTCCTGCGCAAAGCGCAACAGCATCCGGAACGTGTCGCGATAGGATTTGATCGTGTGGGCGCTGACCCGCTTCTGCTGCATCAGCCGCTGCGTGAAGAACTGCTGCAGGAGCGCTGCAAAGGTCGGTATCGGAGCGGATGTCATGGGGAGGCCTCCCACCTATGTTGAAGCCGTGTCACCGCCTCGGTCATCAGCCCCGGGTTCTGGTGGAGATACCAGTAGGTGTAGTTGAGGTGCGAGTGCCCGAGATAAGTGGACAGCGCCGGCAGGCGCCGTTCAGGATCGGCGCCTGTGCTGTAGCATCGCTGCAGGACGTCAACGGCCATGGTATGCCGCAGGTCATGCAGGCGCGGCCCGTCAGGCGTTCCCGCATCGCACAGCCCGATCCGTCTTGTCAGCCGTTTGAACGCCCGCCCCAGGGCGGCGTGAGTGATCCGGCGCCCTGGCTCCGAGATGAAGAAGGGCAGAACCTCCCTGCCAGCGAGGTGCGCCGCGCGCGCGTCCCGATAGGTTTCCAGCACGGCACGGGTCGTCTCATGCACGGGCGCCAGCCGGGATTTTCCGAACTTGGTGTTTCGTATGATAATGACGCCCGCGTCGAGATCGACATCGCCGAGATCGAGGTTCAGCACTTCGCTGACCCGCATTCCGGTGACGCTGATGAGCCCATACATTGTGTAGCGGCCGAGACAGTAGAAGGGCGTTGCACCGCCCCATTTGTGCAGGCTCGCTGCCAGGATGCGCTGGATTTCTTCTCTGGTGAAGATGTGAGGCTGGAACGTATTTCTTCGGCGCGGCAACATATCCGTTGGCGGCACCTCGGTCATCGGGTCGTCATGGATGCGGTGGCGCGCAAAGCTCCGTACAGCGCGCAGCCTTCCGGCATGATAGTTCTGGTCCGTCGAGGGCGTCTGCTGGGCCCACTCTGCGGCCAGCTTCGCCGTGATATGCACCGCGCGCCGATGTTCCATGAAGTCGGCAAACTGGCCAAGCAGCCGTTCGTCCGCCTTCAGACGGAAGCCCAGCGCCCTGCGCAGATCCAGATATTCGTCAATGGCTGTCCGCATCGGAGTCATGGACGCACCTCCGGCCATGGCAGGGCAACTTCCCGCAGAGCGGCAAGATCGACTTTCGCATACCGGCGCGTTGTCTCGGGGCTGCGGTGCCGCAGCACCTGGCCGATATCCGTCAGTGTTGCCCCTTGCTGCAGCATATCCACAGCCAGCGCGTGGCGAAGCTGATGCGCGCCCGTGCATTCCGTCTCGATCCCGGCGCGCGCAATCGCACGCGCGACCATCTGGCTGATATCGCTATGGGATTTGAGACCATCGAACGGCGCGCGCGATCGCAGGAACACCCTCCGGCAGGCCGAGTCCGGCCGGCCATGCTCAAGATAGGTGGCGATGGCCTCTCCCACATCATGCGGCAATGGCAGCGGGCGTTGCGTGCGGCCCTTTCCAGGCACGCGCAGACAGCCGCCCTTCCAGTCGATATCTTCCAGCTCGAGCTGGACAACTTCTCCGGCCCGCAGTCCGAGGCGGGCCAGCAGGAGCAGGATGGCGCGATTGCGCAGGCCCGCTGGCGTCGCCCACGTCCTGCTCGCCTCCAGGAGACGCCGGACCTGCGAGGCCGGCATCGCTCTCGGGATCGAGGCCATCGACCACCCGGCCACGGAAGGGACCGTTGCGGCAAGATCTGTGCGGATGTAGTCGCGATAGCGGGCGAAGCGAAAGAACGACCGCAGCGCCGTCGTGACATGTTTGGCCGAGGCAAACGTCCGGCCCGCCGGGGCGCGTTGCCGGAGATACACCTCGATCTGGCCCGCGCGCAGCGATGCAAGGGGCAGCTCCGCTCCGCCGGATACCTGGATCAGAAAGCGACGGACATAACCGGCATAATTATCGATCGTTGCGGGCGTGAGGCCGCGTTCCTCGCGCAGCCAGCCGGTGTATTCGATCAGGACCCGGTCCATTTCTGTCATCTGGACCACTGGCGCCGGAGGGCTTTCGATCACACCCGCCTGCCGGAGCCAGTCCGTCAGAACGGAAAGTGTCAGGCAGTCTCCGCGTATGGAGCACCGATGAACGGACCTTATCCGCAGGAACGCCGCTTCAGTCTCGCGCGTGATCTCTTCTGCGGGGATCTGTTCCTGCGCCAGCCACCGGCTGAACTCGCTGACGAGAAATGTCTTCTTCCAGAACGAGACCTGCGAATATCCGCGTCCGGCGAGGTAGTCGGAAAATGGCTCCAGATAAGGCGCCAATGGCCCTTCGGCGCGAAGCCGCTCAGGCCGCTTTCTGCAGGCCCTGTTCATCGGAAAATCTCCGCCGACCGGCCCCGGATCCACCGGACTATGCCGACCGACAGGTTCAATATTACCACGGAAAGGAAGAAGATGATCATTAAACACGGGATAGTTCCGAAGGCGGCATATGACCTCGTATTCCGCTAGCGGAATACGAGGTCGCGCGTGACGACCACGCGGACGGGCCAGCCGGGGCGGACCCTGATCGTGGGCTGGATGCCAAGATTGCGTTCGACGACGCGCTGTCCGGCCTGATTAACGGTGTCGGTTGTGCCCCGGCGGATGGCGCGTTCGATATCGCCGTCGCCTGTCGACCCAAGTTCGGCGCCGACCCCGAGGATTGTGGCGAGGCCGGCCGCGACGAATATGCGGTCCCAGTGATGATCCGTTCTGTCAGAGAGGCCCGCATAGCCCTGCGCGTCTGCGCCGGGCGCGGAAATGGAAATCGAAGCCCCGTCCGGGAAAATGATCCGGTCCCAGGTAACCAGCGCGCGGTCCTGGCCGAATGACACCTCAGACTGGTAGCGGCCGATGAGGCGCGAGCCCTGCGGGATCAGGACGTAGTGTCCGGTGATGGTGTCGTAGACCGGCTGGGTGACCTGCGCGACAATCGTGCCCGGCAGGTCGCTATTGATACCGGTCACAAGGCTTGCCGGGATGAGTGTCCCAGCCATGACCTGGTAAGGCGACAAGGGATCCTCGACACGGTGAGGATTGTAGATGTCGCGGTCTGAACCTTCGCTCGCGAACGCCAGCTTGCGGTCCTGGAGATTACTGTCAGCTGCCTCGCCAAACGCGGACGGGGCGCCTTGTGGCAGGGCCGCCAGCGCGAGCAGTTCTGCGCCGATATCGCGGGCAGGGTCGTGCGGCGAGGAGTTGCCCTGATTGGCGCCTGTTTCCGATTTCAGGCGGAAGAAGACGGGCGCCTTCGCCGCTTCATCGGCGAGGGCGGCGTCCCGCATGCGCCGGGCCCGTTCGGCTTCGTCGGCCGGGTTCGGGCGGAAGTCATTTTCGAACCGGTCGATATATTCCGGCTTCAGGCCGAGATCGCGTTCAGCGCGGAGCACGGTCGCGCCGAGGTCGCCGGACAGGGGTGGCCCAAGCCGCGGAATACGGTCTTCGACCGGGGAGAGATCGCTATAGCTCGCCGGGAGCGCAGACAGGCCTTCGGGCTTTCTTGTATTTGTCGTGTTGTAGAGTTCGTGCCTGTCAGCCGGGTTAGCGGCTTTGGGCGGCTTCAGGGCAATGCTCATCGCGGCGAAGAGGCCCAGCACGCCAAGGCCTGCGCCGACCATGAGCAGCTTGCGATTGATCCGTGTCACCGGCTTCGGGTTTGACCGGATCTTCAGCCGCTCGGCATGTTCGTCAAAGGGGACGGGCTCGGACATCGCGTCAGCCTCCGAACATCGTGGCC
>NZ_ARYL01000066.1 GCF_000685295.1 Hyphomonas oceanitis SCH89 | reverse complement strand
TGGTCCTGCCTTGAGCGATCGTGTCTGTCGGTGACGTGCTGCTGCCTTCGACTGCACCGGGGTCAGCGCGGCGGGCCGCGGGTTCGCTGACCGGCATCATCTGGCCGGGAAGGGGCAAGGGGACGGCCGTCTCGACAATCAGGGCCGGGCGGTCTGGCTCATTCTCGACAGGCGTCGCGGCCACGAACGCACCCGGATCGATCGGTTCGCGTTCGGTCGTTGCACAGGCCGACAGCAGGACCATGGCGTAAGCGGACATCAGAAAGCGGTTCATGGGACTCATTCTCCTGTAACGAGGTCCTGGCCCCAGTTGAGGCTGTGGACGTAAAGGCCGAGCGGATTGGCACGCAGGCGCGCCACATCGGTCGGTGGCTGGGTGATGAGTGTGAAGTTTCCGGTGAACCGCTCAGCTTGTCTCAGCGTGCCAGCCTCATAAGTCTTCTCGATCCAGCGGGCCTGGAAGCTGTCATCGGAGACGCGCACGACACTGACGACATCGACCGTGCGGGACTTTCTTCCGACATCGGCAAACGGGTCGCTGGCCTGGGCGTATTCATTGAGGGTGGTGGCGGCGCGGTCTGTGACGAAGTCATAGGCGCGCAGCCAGTTCTCGCGCACGACAACCGGATCGACGGAGAGGCCGCGGACGTCCGCGATGAAGTTAGCGAGATGATGCGCGATCTGCGCATCGCTGGCTACATAGCGCTCAGTGGCAGGGCCGACCGCGCGCGCCGCGCCGGTCTCATCGACTTCGACCACATAGGGCGTGACGGTCGATTGCATGCTCCGCCAGACGAGCGCGCCAGAGGTGACAAAACAGATCCCGAGGCATCCGAGCGCCATCAGCCGCCAGTTCTTTGCCTGCACCCGGGCCGAGCCAATCCGCTCATCCCAGACCTGTCCTGCCTTCTGGTAAGGCGTCTCGGGAAACGGGCTCTGGCCGTAATTGGTGGAAGATCGTTTGAAGACCATGTGTCAGTCGTCCTTGTCTTTGAGCGTGGGGGCAGCGCCGCTGGCGCCGCGATCGCCTTCCCGAAGGCTGTGCGCCGCCATCTGTCCGGCATGACCGACGCGCTGCTGGCTCTGCATCCGCCGCGCCCAGCCAGGGCTCTGCGTCGATGCACTGGAGGCTGAGGCGGCTTCTCCTGTCGACGAACCGCCTGTGGCGCGCCAGGCGCCCTGGCTGCCACTGTTATAGGCGTCCCTGATCGATTGCGCAGGACGTGAGGCGGTCCGGCGCAGCGCATCGCCGCCCGCACGGGCGACACCGGCAACACCGGCAGCCACCGCGCCTGCGCCGGTTGCGCCCGACGCGGCCGACCCGAGCGTGTATGACGTGCGGGCGGCACCGGCCATGGAGGCGCCGGCTTTGACGGCAGAGGATGCGCCGCCAGCGACCGCGCCAATCGCGGCGCGTCCGCCCATGCCCGCGACATAGGTCCCGGCGGCCACACCGGCGACCGCACCGACCGCAGAGCCTGCGCCAAGCTGCGGCGCCCCGGAAATCAGGCCGGAGGCAATGCCGGGCGCAAAGATGCCCATCCAGAAGAAGACGATGCTTGCGAGCACAGTGCCCATGACCTGCGCGAGTGTCACATCATCGCCGGTCCGGAACGCGTCGCTCACCGAGCCGAACAGCGTCGAGCCAATGCCGATGATCACGGCAAGCACCATGAGCTTGATGCCCGACGTTATGACATTGCCGAGTACGCGTTCGGCCAGGAATGTCGTCTTGTTCCAGAGCGCGAACGGCACGAGCACGAATCCGGCCAGCGTCGTCAGCTTGAACTCGAGGATGGTGATGAAGAGCTGCACGGCGAGTACGAAGAAAGCCACCATGATCACGGCCCAGGCGATAAACATGATCGCGATCGTGATGAAATTATGGAAGAAGCTGACAGGCCCGACCATGTCACTGATCTCTTCAAGCAGGGGCTGGCCTGCCTCGAGGCCGACGCTGGCGATGAAGCCCGGGCGCAGGAGATCCGCAGCCGTCATGGTCCCGCCGCCCGCCCTCAGGCCAAGCGCAGCAAAGCTGTCGAAGATAATGTTGGCCAGGATCGAGAAGTTGCCGATCACGAACGCAAAGAAGCCGACATAGAGCACCTTCTTCAGGAGCCCGGCGATGATTTCTGCGTTCTGGCTGAGCGCCCAGAACAGGCCCGCCAATGTGATGTCGATGGCGATGAGCGTGGTCGAGAGATAGGCGACATCACCTGCCAGCAGGCCGAAGCCGCTGTCGATATAGGTGATGAAAGTGGCAAGGAATGTGTCGATCACGTCCATGGCTAGCTTCAGTTCTCCAGGAAGGATTTTGTGCGGGCCCGGCCGCGGGCCGCTTCGGCAAGGTTGCGCGAACGCTCCAGCGCCTCGGCGCGGTAGTGAGCGGCCATCATGTTTTCCATCTGCATCAGCTGTCCGGTCTGAAGCACCGCGATCTGGTTGCCGGCCTGCAGGGCCTGGAGATTGCCGACAGAGGACTGGCTGCCCGCGATCAGGCGGTCCAGACTGGAGGTGTCTTCGCGGGCCGATGCGACGACCTGCGCCGTGACGGTAAGGCTTTCGCGCCAGGCGGTGCGGGACTGTTTCCAGCGGGCATGGGCCTCTTCAACGAGGACAGCGTTCTCCGGCGGCGTATCCCCATAATCTTCCGGATAGGCCTCTTCATAGGCGCGTTCGATCTCTTCGACCCTGTAGCCAATGCCTTCGGCATCACGCATCAGATCGTCGATACGCTGCATGCGGCTGAGGATGTCGCTCGCGATGGAGTCCGGCAGGTTTTCCAGATCGCGGGCCATGTTCTCCAGCATCGCGATCTCATGGGTGAGTTGCTGGACCTGCTGATCAACCTGCTGCAGGGCGCGGACGGCCTGGTAGATGTTCTGCACATGATTGGCGGGGTCATAGACCGCCAGTTGGGCTGACGCCGGCGGCGCGATGATCGCGGATATCGGCAGGGCGCAGAGGGCGACGCAAGCGAGAAGGCGTTTCATCGGAGGCTCCTATTCAGCGGCCAGGGCGTGGGATGGCGTGAGCGGCGCGTGCGTGCCCGGATCCTGTCCGGGCCAGCGGGCGAGCAGCTCGGCGGCCCAGGGCAGGCCTTTCTCGATGAGCCAACACTCCGTGAAGCCGTCGCTTGTCGTTTCGGCCTGGATGCGGTCAAGCATCTGCTGGTCTTCAGGCGTACTTGCGCCGCAAAGGGCCAGCGCGACCGGACCAAGGCCAAGTTCGAACACACGGCAGCCAAGGGGCGACTGGTAGTAATAGTCGCGTTTTGGTGTGGCTCTGGAGATCAGCTCGATCTGACGCTTATTGAGCCCGAACCTCTGATAGGTCTCCCGGCTTTGGGGCTCCTGCGCGCGCTCGTTGGGCAGGAAGATGCGTGTCGGGCAGGATTCGACGAGCGCTGGCGCGATCGAGCTGCCCGCAATGTCAGCCAGAGACTGGGTTGCGAACACGACGGACACGTTCTTCTTGCGAAGCGTTTTGAGCCACTCCCGGATCCGGGCCGCGAACATCGGGTCATCCAGGAACAGCCAGGCCTCATCGAGGATGAGCAGCGTGGGGCGCCCGTCGAAGCGGTCTTCCAGCCGATGGAACAGGTAAGTGATGACCGGTGCCACCGCGCCCTTCGCGTGCATCAGGTCTTCCATTTCGAAGCAGACCGTATCGGCCAAGTTCAGTGTCTCATGGTCGGCGTCGAGCAGGCGGCCATGGGCGCCTTCCAGTGTGAACGGATGCAGGGCCGCTTTAAGCGCCGTATCCTGCAGCATAAGGGTCAGGCCGGTGAGAGTGCGCTCGGGTCGCGGCGCGCTGGCAAGAGACTGGAGGGCGTCCCAGAGCCCGGCCTTGAGGTCCGGCGTGATTATGACGCCTTCATTCATGCAGAGACCGGCAAGCCAGTCGGCAGCAAAGCTGGCGCCGTGAGGACGGTCGATATCCTTGAGCGGCTGGAGGCTCGGGCGATCAGCGCTACCGAGATCGACATGCGATCCGCCCATGGCGAGCGTCGCGGCGCGGGCCGACCGGCCCTTGTCGAAGATGAAGACCTGGGCGCCCGCATAGCGCCTCCATTGCATCGCCAGCAGAGACAGCAGCACTGACTTGCCTGCACCCGTCGGACCGACGACAAGCGTGTGCCCGACATCGCCGATATGGAGGTTGAGCCGGAAAGGCGTCGTGCCGTGAGTCTGCGCCTGGATCAGCGCGGGAGCGCTCAGGTGCCAGTTGGTCTGTTCTCCGGCCCAGACCGCTGAGAGCGGCACCATATGGGCAAGGTTCAGCGTATGGAGGATGGGCTTGCGGACATTGGCATAAGGGTGTCCGGGCAAAGAGCCCAGCCAGGCCTCGACGGCGTTCAGCGACTCGCGGATCGCGGTGAAGCCGCGGCCGTTGATGATGCGCTCGGCAATCCGGATATGTTCATCCACGGCGCGTCGGTCGGCGTCCATGACGGTTATGGTCGTCGTGACATATCCGTATGAGACGAGATCGCTGCCGAGTTCCTGAAGCGCCGCATCGGCGTCAGCCGCCTTGTTGTCGGCGTCATTGTCGACAAGCGCGGCCTGTTCGTTGAACAGTGTCTCGCGCAGGACCGCGCCCACGGACTTGCGCTTGGCAAACCAGTGTCGGCGCTTCCGGGCGAGGAGTTTTTCGGCGTCCGCCTTGTCCATCGCAATGAACCGCGTCGCCCAGCGATAGGCGAACCCCTGCCGGTTCAGCTCGTCCAGCATGCCAGGCAGGGTCGAGGCGGGAAAGCCGAGGATTGTCAGCGTGCGCAGGTGCGCGTCGCCGATCATCGGTTCGAGGCCGCCCGCAAAGGGCTCATCGGCAAGGATCGCATCGAGGAAGACCGGCAGGTCCGGCGCGGTGACGCGATGGCGCCTGGTCGAGATTGTTGAGTGAAGGTAGGTCAGCGCCTCGTCATCATCGATGCGTACGAACTCGGCGAGGCAGGTCGCGAGCAGAGCTAAGACAAGCCTCGCCTGGGTCTGAAATGTCTCGAGGCTATAGCGCCAGGTGGCGGCATCTTCGGTCTCGGCGCGGGTGATCAGCGCCTTTTCGGCGCGGCCCGTCGCATCGGCTGGTGGCAGCCAGAGCAGGGTCAGGTAATAATGGCTTTCAAACCGGCTGCCGGCTTCGTCGGCCTGCAGCCCGCGTTCCTGATCGACGAGCCACGACGCCGCGTCCGGAAACGCGCTGTCCGGATACTCATGCACAGGTGCGCGCTGGGCTTCAAAGAAAAGCGCCCAGCCCGAGCCAAACCGGCGCAACACATTGTTGACGCGGGCATGGATCGCGACGAGCTGTTCGTCGGTCGCGCTTTCAAGGTCCGGCCCGCGATATTTGAAAATGGTCTGGAAACTGCCATCCTTGTTGAGGATGACGCCCGGCGCGACGATGCAGGCCCAGGGCAGGTAATCTGCGAGCAGGGTTGGTGTTTCTGAGTATTCTCGGAGGTTCAGCATGACAGATGCGCCTTGTGACGTGTGGAACGGCTTGCGACGGCCATGAAATCCGGATCGGACCGCGCCATGAACACGGCCGCGGAATGGCCGGCGAGCCAGAGGACGAGCCCCGGGATCCAGAGCTGGAGACCAAGGCCCACAGCGGCGCCAAGCGTGCCGATGGCGATGGCCGCCGTTCTCGGCGCGCCTGCCATCAGGATCGGCTCGGTCAGTGCGCGATGCAGGGGGATTTCATAACCTTCAGTCACTGGACGAGCGCTCCGCCGCCAAAGCTGAAAAAGGTCAGGAAGAAGCTCGTCGCTGCAAAGGCGATGGAGAGGCCAAAGACGATCTGGATCAGCTTGCGCATGCCGCCGGACGTCTCGCCGAATGCCAGTGTCAGTCCGGTCAGTGTAATGATGATCACCGCCACAATGCGCGCGACCGGGCCTTCAATCGAAGTCAGGATCTGATCGAGTGGGCCCTCCCAGGGCATGCCCGATCCGGCCGCATGGGCGGGCGCGGCCAGCGCAAAGCCGATCGCGACGCAGGCGGCGACCTGAAATGTCCGGTTTGCCGTTTGGGTATGATTGTAGAGGTTCACGTCTTGTCTCCTTGTGTGACGAGCGAAAGGGAGCGGGAAACGAGCGGTTCGGTCTGGTAGCTGTCGCCGTCGAAACCCGAGACGCGCAGCGCCTCTTCGATCCGGCGCTGGCCGCCCGTGCGGCTCATGAACACGACGACATCAATCGCCTCGGCTATGAGGTCGAACGGGGCGCGGCTGCTCGCTTCGAGCGTCAGCTGCTCCAGCCGCCGCAAGGCGCCATAGGCTGAGTTGGCATGCAGCGTCGTGATGCCGCCGGGATGGCCAGTATTCCAGGCCTTGAGGAGATCGAGCGCTTCAGCGCCTCTGACCTCGCCGACAATGATACGGTCAGGCCGCAACCGAAGGGTCGAGCGCACGAGCTGCTGCAGGCTGGCGCTGCCGCGATGGGTTCTGAGCTGAACGCGATTGGGCGCAGCGCAGCAGAGCTCGCGCGTGTCTTCGAGGATGACGATGCGGTCCTCCTGGAAGGCCGGCTCTGCAAGCAGCGCGTTCGTGAATGTGGTCTTGCCCGAGGAGGTCCCGCCCGCGATCAGAATGTTCGCGCGGTTTGCGACAGACTCCCTGAGCGCCGCGCAGAGGGCAGGGGACAGGGTGCCCTGATCGACATAGTCGCCGAGTTCGAACGGTGTTGTTGCCGGTTTGCGAATGGAGAAGCAGGGCGCGGTCGAGACCGGGGGCAGAAGCCCTTCAAACCGCTCACCGCTGCCTGGGAGTTCAGCAGAAACAATCGGCGAGGTGCGGTTTGCGGCTTCTCCGACACCGGAGGCCACGAGGCGTATGACCCGTTCGCGGTCAGACGCGTCGAGCGTGTGTTCGGAGACCACCAGGCCGATACCGGCTTTCTCGATCCAGACCGACCCATCCGGATTGGCCATGATCTCGATCGTATCGGCGGCATCCAGGGCATTGCGGATGACCAGGCAGAAGGCCGTACGCAGCATGGCGGTCCG
>NZ_ARYL01000065.1 GCF_000685295.1 Hyphomonas oceanitis SCH89 | reverse complement strand
AACAATCCGCTACTACGAATCCATCGGTCTGCTGCCGGACCCTGGCCGTACAACTGGGGGGCAACGCGCCTACGATTCGGCTACCCAGCAACGCTTATCGTTCATCCGGCAATCCCGTGACCTGGGCTTTCCTATTCAGGCGATCCGTGAACTAATCGCGTTGCAAATGACGCCTGACGAAGATTGCGCGAAAGTCGATCAAGTTGCGCGGCACCATCTGGCGGAAGTGGACCGGCGCCTTAAGCAATTGAGGGCTTTGAAACGGGAACTTCAGGGCATGATCACGTCTTGTGAAGGCGGCGAAGTGGCCTGTTGCGCAATCATGGAAAGCATCTCCAGCACGGCTTCATATCCCCTGTAGATCCACAACCACAGCAGGTCTGTCATCTTCAAAGAACGGCGAAATCGGCGCTTGACCCTCCAGCGGCTGTAGAGATTAAAGAGGCGACAATTGAGAATTGAAACACGCTTGAACCCGGTTTGCCAATCGGGTTCGAAGTGATCGTAAGGCAATAAGTGTCGTTGTCTTGTGGGCTGGAGAAGATATTAAACGTGAAGGTGAGCTGGAAACACTCTCGCAAAATTGCGACTTTGCTGCAGCTCGCGCGGTTTTCCTGCGTGTCGTTATTCTTTATGCTGTCAGGATTCGCGACAAGCCCGGCAACTTCACTGCAAGCGTCGCCCTTGTGTGCGCAACCGCAGGCAACGAACGCAATTGAAGCGTTTATGTTGGGGCCTCTCAGTTCGGCAGATCGCATTGACCCAGAAGATATCGATGTCGATTATTGTCACTACCTTGCTTGTACGTCATTCATTTCAAACTCATCGTCGCCATTGTGTTTCCGCCACAATCAATCCGCTATTGATCGGTCGGCTGACAAAGAAACACTTGTCCGTGACTATCCAATAAGCCCTTTTCGTCCGCCTCGCACCTGACGCCTGCGCTCCGTTGCCGGAGCGGCTAGCACACAACGGGTCAGATCAAGGAAAATTACAATGCAAAAACTTTTATGGGCCGCACTCGGTCTGGCGGTCATGCTTCCGGCCAATGCAGAAGTTGGACCCTGCAACGCTTATGGTCCTAATGAACACAAATCTCCAGTTACCGCCGAAACACCACTCTCGTTGAATTCCGTGTTGTCTGAGATCAGGCTCGCCTCACCAGAGGTTCGGGCCTCGGGACTCGAAATTCAAGCCCGGTCGGCTGACGCGACTCAAGCGGGGCGGCGTTTGAATCCTGCGCTTTCCGTGGAACTTGAAGAATTTTCTGGAAGCGGCCCGTTGACCGGGTTTGACCGGGCAGAAACAACCATCGCTATTGAGCAGACCGTCCGCCTGGGCGGCAAGCGACAGCGCGCGCAAGCTGCGGCTCGCGCGTTGACGGCGCTCGCTTCGGCTGAATGCGCCGTCATTTTGAGAGAAGTTGAACTGCAGGGCACGGTGCTTTTTTTTGAGTACGTCGCCGCACTCGAAGACGCAGAACTCTTGGAAGAAGCCGCGGAGACATCCGAAAAACTGGCTGAGACGGTCCGTAGACGCGTAGCCGCTGGAGCTGCGCCGCCACCTGAACAGTCCCGGGCCGATAGTGCGACAGCTTCTGCGCGCGCCGATGCGGTTTTCGCCTGGGGCTTGGTAGAGCAGCGCAGATATGCCTTGGCCGCAATATGGGGGCAATCAGATCCCCTGTTCAACACCGCGATCGTGGAAGACTCGGTAGTCGGTGCTTTGGCTGATCCGGGAAACAGGTCCCTTCACCCGCAAGTCAGGCGGGCGGCTGCGTCCGCCGCAGCGTCACGGGCGGCCGCCGACGTCGAGCGCGCAGAAGCCATGCCGAATGTAACATTCACCGCTGGCATGCGCCGGTTCGAGGAAACCGGCGACAGCGCCATTGTCGCTGGTGTATCTGTTCCCCTGCCGCTTTTTGATCGCAATCGCGATAGCGCGCGCGCAGCCGATCTGCGGGCACAGGCAAGCCAGATGAATAGAGCTGCTGTTGAGGCGCGTCTGCTTGCAGAACAGCGAGCCGCCATCGCCGCCGTGACGGCCGCCCGTCAACGCCTCAGTCTGCTCGAAGACACCGCTTTGCCCAATGCTATCGCCGCCTTTGAAGCGTCTATGCACGGGTACGCGGTTGGAAAATTTGATCTGACCACCACGATTGATGCGCGTAGCGCCTTGATTGACACGCAACGCGCCGTTTTGGACGCAAAGACAACGCTGCGTATCGAGACGGCTCGCCTGAAAAGCCTGATTGGCGACACGCCATTTTCCGGAGAATGAACCTATGACTTTCCATTGGAAACCACTTTTATTGGCGGCGGCCAGCGCGTTTATTCTAGCAGCCTGCAATAGCGAGAGCCCATCAACTGAAGGAGATGCGGACCTCGTTGTTGTGGAAACCAAGCAAGACGATGATGCTGAAGTCGAGGGGAATGACGTCGTTCTAAGCCGCATTGCGGCGCAAGCCGCTGGCATTCGGGTGGCGACTGCCGAGGTCGGGCGTATGGGAGAAACCCTGAACTTACCCGCCGAAGTGCGTTTCGATGCCGATCGAATCGCCAATATCTCTCCGCAGATCAGTGGCATTGTACGGATGCTATACGCAACCGAAGGCGACGCAATCCAACGTGGCGATCGATTGGCGCTGCTCGCCAGCCGCGAATTGGCTGAATTGAAGTCAGACTATGTTTCTGCCGCCGCCGCAACCGAACTTGCGCGGACGACTATGGCTCGCGAAGAAGCGCTTTGGGCGGACAAAATCACGTCTGAAGCGGACATTCAGGCGGCTCGCGCGGCCTTTTCAACTGCCAGTGCCGCGCTTGATTCAGCTGAGACGAACTTGCATGCTGTTGGGCTCAGCCCAGCGTCGACGGCTGCGGCGGGCAATAGCTCAGATTATGTCGTCACCTCACCAATAACGGGCGTCATTACTCAGCGAACGGTCACCTTAGGCGAAGCTGTCTCTTCCGACGATACGTCTGCCGGACCGATGTTCACCATCGCTGATGACAGTGTCGTTTGGGTCGATATTGCTGTGTTCAAACAGGACCTTGCCCGCGTTGATACTGGGGCCAACGTGCATTTGACAGGCGATGCAGGGGAACCGCTGGCGCAGGCGCAGATCGCGTTTATCTCCCCTGTTGTCAATCAAGCGTCGCGCACCGCGACTGCCCGCGTGATTGTGGATAATCGCGATGGTCAGTTGCGGCCGGGTCAGTTTATTCGGGCCCAGATTGATCTCGGCGAAGGTATGTTAGTCGTGCGTGTCCCGAAAGACGCGGTGCAGATCGTCAATTCGACCCCTTCAGTGTTCCTGCCAACCGATGACGGCTTTGAGCCTACGCCGGTGGTGACCGGTATGGAGCAGGACGGCCTGGTCGGCATTCTTGAGGGATTAGAGGACGGGCAGCGATATGTCGCCGAGGGCGCCTTCACCCTAAAGTCACAATTGGAAAAAGATTCCTTCGGCGCAGACGAAGACTAGCAACAGGACAGCCCATTCATGCAAAACTTCATGCACCGTATCGCTGGTGGCCGATTGCTCGCCGCCATTTTCGCCAGCGCCATGACCATTGGCGGTCTGTTTGCCTTCCGCGCTTTGCCCGTCGACGCTTTTCCCGATGTCACGCCCTCGTTGGTGCAGGTCTTCACGGAAACTGACGGCCTCGGCCCAGAAGAAGTTGAACGCTACGTTACTTATCCCATCGAGGCCGCCATGGCAGGTCTACCAAAAATCGACCATATGCGCTCGGTGTCAAATTTCGGCCTGTCCGTGGTCAACATCTATTTTGAAGACGGCACCGATGTCTATTTTGCCCGCCAGGTCGTGGGTGAACGTCTGGCTCAAGCGCGCGAAGCCATCCCTCCTGGATTTGGCGAACCCAAGATGGGGCCGATCTCCACCGGGCTCGGGATCATCCTTTATTACAAACTGGTCGACAGCACAGGTACGCGCAGTCTCATCGAGATGCGCGAGATTCAGGACTGGATTGTCAAATACCAACTACAGACCGTCACAGGCGTGACCGAAGTCCTATCCCTCGGCGGATACGAAAAACAGTTTCAGATACTCATCGACCCCGAAGCAATGCAGTCATACGATCTCCAGATCAACGAAGTGACCGAAGCGCTCGAGCGCGGCAATCAGACCCTCGGCGCTCAATTCATCGAAATCGGCGCTGAACAATTTACTGTGCGCGGTATCGGGCTCGCGCGAAGCGTTGACGATCTTGCAGCGACCATCATCAGATCAGAAGATGGCCGCCCGATTCGGATGCGCGATATCGGCGATGTCGTCATTGGCGGCGGCGTGCGTCAGGGCCTTGCCACCTCGAATGGGAAAGGCGAAGTCGTTGCTGGTCTGGTGCTGAAACTCTACGGCACAAATACGTCCGAAGTCATCGAGCGGGTTAAAACACGCTTCGATGAAATCAACAAGACTCTGCCAGACGGCGTTCGCGCTGTGCCATATTATGATCAAGGTGCGCTGGTGAACAAAGCCGCCGCAACGGTCACGACGGCGCTCTGGCAGGGCGCTGTACTCGTCGCGATAGTCGTCTTCGTTTTTCTCGGCGGCTGGCGTCCCTCGCTTGTAGTGGTTTTATCTATTCCCTTCTCCGTTGGTTTCGCCTTCATTGCTATGAATGTTCTTGGCATCGGTGCCAACCTCATGTCGCTTGGCGGTGTTGCGATTGCCATCGGGATGATGGTGGACGGCGCCATCGTGATCACCGAAAATGTCGACCGCAGTCTGAAAGGCGCGCCTGACGAGAACCGCCGCGATCTGGTTGCCAGATCAACCGCTGAGGTAATCGCACCGCTTATTGCGGCTGTGAGTGTGGTGATTATTGTCTTTCTACCGCTTTTTGCGCTTGAGGGCGTTGAAGGGAAAACCTTCCGGCCGCTGGCCGCGTCTGCCGCGTTGGCTATGACAGGCTCATTGATCTATGCCGCGTTGATCGCACCCGCTTTAGCATTCGGCTTAATGCGACCAGCAAAATCATCGCGCGGCGCTGAAAGCGCGATGACCAATCTTATTGCATCCTGGGCAGGCTTCTTTGTCCGGTTCAGGGGCGCTGCCCTTGGACTGGCGTCGATACTTCTTCTGGCGGGCTGGTTGGCCGGGTCACAACTCGGGTCCGAATTTACGCCGGAGCTCGAAGAAGGCGATATCCTGCTTCGGGTCACGATGGCGCCCTCGATATCTCTGACCGAGGGTGAAGCCACAGTTACGCGGATCGAAAATCAATTGCTCGCAGAGTTCCCGGAAATTGAGACAATCGTTACGAGAGTCGGGCGCGGAGAAGTAGGTGCCGTGACGGATCCCACCAATAGCGCAGAAATATTTTTGGCCATGAAGCCGAAATCGGACTGGCGTTCTGGTATATCGCCCGAAGACTTTCGGTATGAGTTGTCGGAGTTCCTGGAGTCCTATCCGGGTATTCTTGCAAATGTTGGTCAACCCATTGCAATGGCTGTAGACGAACTGCTGACGGGCACGCGCGCCGAGCTCGCGATCAAAATCTTCGGTCCGGACTCAGACGCTCTGATTGCGTCCTCGGAGGAATTGCAGAAATTGCTCCGGCAAGTCCCCGGCGCTGCCGATGTACAGGCCGAACAACTGACCGGCGCGCCGGAATTGAAAGTCACAGTCAATCGCGATGAACTCGGACGTTACGGCCTCGACATCATGGACGCCCTGGATACGCTTCGCACGTCCGTCGGCGGCGCCGAAGCGGGCGCTCTGTTCGAGGGCGTTCGCCAATTTCCGATCATCGTTCGCCTCAACGCACAATCGCGGTCGGATCCTGCTGCCATCGGACGGATTCTTCTTAAATCACAAAATGGTGCGCTCGTGCCACTCAGCGAGGTCACCAATATCGAAACCGTGATCGGTCCTCGTCAGATCACGCGTGAGGATGGGCAACGGTTCATTGCCGTCCAGGCCAATGTCCGTGGGCGCGATATCGGTAGCTTCGTTGCTGAAGCCCAGGCGCTAACCGATGAAAAACTTGATCTTCCACCGGGTTACAGGCTTGTTTGGGGCGGGCAATTTGAATTGCAGCAACAAGCGAATGCAAAATTCGCCGTGGTCATTCCAATCACGCTCGCGATTGTCTTCCTGATTCTTCTAATGACCTTCGGGCGTGCCAAGTCAGCTATTCTGATCCTGCTCAACATCCCTCTGGCACTGACAGGTGGAACGCTGGCGCTATGGTTAGCGGGTCTGCCTGTTTCGGTGCCTGCTACGGTCGGGTTTATTGCATTGTTCGGGATCGCTCTCGGCAATGGTATGGTTCTGGTCAGCTTCATGGATGACTTTGCGCGCGCGGGGCGCGACAGGGATGAACTCGCCGTAGAAGCGGCCGGGTTGCGCGCGCGACCCGTTTTGATGACTGCGATGACGACTGCGCTGGGCCTTGCGCCCTTGTTGTTCGCCACAGGCGTTGGCGCTGAAGTACAAAGACCGCTCGCGACCGTTGTGATTGGCGGTCTTGTATCGTCAACCGTACTGACATTGCTTGTTTTGCCTGCTTTGCATCGGTGGTTCGCGCCTAAACCAGACAGTCATCACTCACTTGTGGAAACTGAGCATGTCTCAGCCTAAAGCGCGCCTTGCCTGGTCAGGCGAATTTACAATTGGGACAGGATGAGAGATTATTGACGCCCGGCTCGGTGACAATCGCCTGCATACCCATGCCGCATGAAAAATCGGATCGTACGACCGGAGCAGCCGCTGCAGCAGCAGTCATTGTACGTCGATATTCCTTTGTGAAGGTCGTCAGCGACCGACATTCCTTCATTTTCAGACCGGGATCGACTATCGAATGACATTTCTTAGTGATTTTTGAAGGATCGCCTGTTATGGGGCACGCTATGCGTTTGTCCGGATTCATCCTCAGCGTCAGAATATGGCTCGCAGCTTGTCTGGTCGCGACCATGTTGATTGGCCCTGCGTCGGCGGATGTACACGCGATGGATCCCGATACCATTGCCTGTCAGGCGTTAGATGACCAACTTGCGGCATTCGGTACAGACCGCACGGACGACGGGCAGTCTCGTCCGGATCACGATCACCATGCGCATACCTGCGGCAGTTGCCATTTCCATCTGGTCGGATCTTTCCCATCCAGATTCGTATCCCCTTGGGGATATCGGACAGTCGTTCTACCCGAGACGAATGTGTTCGCGCCTCGCGCCGGTCCCTTCGGACTCTACCGCCCTCCCCGTGTCTGACCTGACTCCCTAGCTGCGGCTCTGCCGTCGCCATTTTTCAGGTCATCACGAGGAAATTAACTCAATGAACACATTGAAGCAGGGCGCATGTT
>NZ_ARYL01000064.1 GCF_000685295.1 Hyphomonas oceanitis SCH89 | reverse complement strand
CGTCTGTCTCATAGTCGCTGACGGGGAACACTGGAGCGCTCCAAAAACCAGTTCTTTAGCTTCTGATTTGTATTACGCGACATCTCGCGCGCCCCCTCGGAAAACGATTTGTGATGCGTTTCTGTTTCGCGAATGAGCGCTTCAAAATCCCCGGCCGATATTGGAGGGACCAGCGGTTATCTCTAAGACCTCATACGGCCTCGAATGAACCTTCTAAGCGGCGTTGCGGCGCGCCATCGCCCTTGAACATCATCCAGACGAGATAGAATGACATTAAAGCACCGCCGAAACAAAAGACTGACACATAGGCGTATGCAAAGAAGGTATAGGTGGTGATGAGCACACCCAGCGCCAGCAGGCCAAAGATGCGCACACCGCGCACGGATGATAGCAACAACGGCAAGATCACGACCGATATATAGATTGCATAAGTGACTTCTCGGCGGCCAACAAAGTCCAGCAGCTCAGTACCTTCATAGATGATCACGTGCGAGAGGAAGCGCGTGTTGAGCCAATCCGCATGCGCGAAGTAAGGCACATATTGCAAGGCGCCGAGCATCGCGCCGACAATCACGAATATGAGGAAGTAGGGCTTTCGCTTCGCCGGCTCCAAGGCGAAAGTCGAGACCGGGATCCAGACAGGCCATGCGAGCCAGGAAAAGAACATATAACTGAGTGAAGCGGTGGCAATGAGCTCGGTATTCTGGCCGGCGCCGGCAACCCAGACAACGCCTTCAGCAAGCTGTTGCAGTCCGAACAGGAGTGGCAGGGTTGCCAGTGGCAAATAACGCCGGTCGCCCCGCCAGGCCTGGCGCATGCTAAGCGCGCCTGCCGGGATAAGCCCTGCGGCGGCGATGAAACTGACTTCTGCTGATAGGCACATATTTTTGGTCCTCTTGATTGCTTAATTTTGGGTCAGGACACGCGCCTGCGAAACAGCCAGGCGCCTGCGGTAAGGGTCACGACAGCGATAACCGCCATGGGCCAGGTATGGTGGAAGAAGAGTTCAGCTGGCGCGTCCTTCATATAGACGGCCTTGCTGATCACGATGAAATGCATGATCGGATTGGACTCGTTCAAAGCTTGGAGCCAATCGGGCATATTGGCGACCGGGGTTGCATACCCTGACAATAGGACAGCTGGCATCATGTAGATGAAAAGACCGATGATCGCCTGTTGCTGTGTTGCTGCGAGCGAAGAGATAAACAGACCAATCCCGATGATCGCGGCGAGATAGATGATCATACTGGCATAAAGCAGAAGCAGAGACCCGCGCAGGGGAACATCCAGAACCAGCCAGCCAAGGATCAGCATTGCTGTCGCGCTTGCCAGGGCGATCATCAGAGCCGGCACCGCCTTGCCGATCAGAATCTCTGTTGGCCTGAGCGGCGACACAAGCAGCTGCTCGAATGTACCAAGTTCGCGCTCGCGTGCGATGGACAGGGCCGAGACCATGAACCCGACAATCGCGGTCAGGACGGCAAACAGCGCTGGTACGGCTGACCAAAGCGGATCGAGATTTGGATTGTACCAAACACGGGTCACGACCTTGGTGAGGGTCGGCACACCGAGCGCGGTCGCTTGATCTTCGTTGAAATCCTGGACGATCCGCCCAGAATAACCTGCAAGGATTTGGGCGGCGTTGGAGGCGCGGCCATCCAGAATGAGCTGTACGTTCGCTGGTTCACCGCGCTCCAATTGCCGGGAAAAGTCCGGACCGATCCTCAAGACCAAATCGACCGAACGAGAATCAATTGCCGCGGCGATATCGGCGTCGCGACGCAGATAGAGAATTTCTTCAAACGTCGGTGAACCCTCGAATCTGCTGATCAGTTCTCGCGCCTCGACGCCGCGATCCTGGGTGTACACGCCGAGCGTGACGCTGGAGATTTCCTGGGTGATGGCGAAGGCGTAAATCACCAGAAGGAAAGGCGGCGAAAACAGCACGACCCAGCGAGTTTGCGGGTCGCGGGCGCTGGCGAGAAGCTCCTTGATAATGAGAGACCAGATGCGTTGAAACATGCCGCTATTCCAGACGCGTGCGCGTGGTCAGCGCCGTGAGAGCGAAGATGATGAGCGCAAACACGCCGAGCCCAATCAGATCCGGAACGATAACGCTCCAGACGTCGCCTGCGAGAAACTCAGTTTGCAAGGTCGAGACATAGTATCGGGCGGGGACGCCATAGCTGATCAGGCGCAATGCGAGCGGCATACTGTCAATTTCGAATACGAAGTTCGAAAAATAGAAAGCCGGTAGGAAGGCGGTTAAAACTGAGGTTTGCGCGGCGACCAGTTGGTTGCGGGTCAAGGTAGAGATCAGAAGGCCCTGACCGAGCGAGCACAGCATGAAGAGCGATGAGGACAGAATGAGCACGGCGAGCGAACCCCGAAACGGCACGCCGAACAAAAGCACGGCTGTGATGACCGCGAGCGCCATGGAGCCCAGCCCGAGCAGGAAGTATGGCACCAGTTTGCCAATCAGCAGCTCCAAGATACCAACCGGCGTCGCGAGCAATGCCTCCATCGTGCCACGCTCCCATTCGCGTGCGACGACCAGGGCGGTGAGGAGCGCGCCAATCGTTGTCAGAATGATCGCAATCGATCCTGGCACGAGATAGTTTCGGCTCGAAATCTCCGGATTGAACCAGACTTGCGGTTCCAGCTGCACACTTGGCGCCAGGGCCGGTCGTCCACGGCTGATCCATTCCTGTTCCAGCCAGTTGGCCCATAGGAGCTCGACATAACCACTGACCAGATATGCCGTGTTCGGATCACCGCCGTCCACGATAACCTGAATAGGCGCGCCTTCGGCCCGAAACGCTTTCTCCGCGAAATCAGCTTGCAGTACGATTAACCCATCCAATTCGCCAAGTGTCAGCGCGCGCTCGAACAGGCGACGATCCGGGCCCGTTTCGACCTCGAACAGGGTTGAGTTTTCAAGCGAGGCTTGGAAGCTCGCAGTTTCCGATGACTGCTGCTCAACCACCAATGCGACATCAAGTTGGCGTGGATCAAAGGTTACGCCATAGCCGAACAGGAAGAGAAGCAAGAGCGGCATCACGCCCGCGATCAAGACGGAACTCGGGTCGCGCAGAACCTGGCGCGACTCCTTTACGATCAGGCCGGTCAGACGTCGCCACCGCAGCGCAAGGGGTTCGCGGTCCTTCATCCCGCCTCGCGCTCTCGATCACTCTGCTCAACCAGCGCAATGAACGCGTCCTCAAGCGTTGGGTCCATCATGCCGCTTGCGCGGGCGCGGTCTTTCAACTCATCAGGTGAGCCACTGGCGATCATCTTGCTGCGATAAATAAGCGCCATCCGATCGCAATATTCCGCCTCATCCAGGAAGTGCGTTGTCACCATGATCGTGACGCCATTGGCGACCATCGCATTGATATGGGTCCAGAACTCTCGCCGGGTGCGTGGATCAACACCGGATGTCGGCTCATCAAGGAAAAGGACATCCGGTTCGTGCATAACCGCGCAGGCGAGCGCCAGGCGTTGTTTATAGCCAAGCGGCAGCCCCATGGCGTTGACATCCAGCCTGTCAGCAAACCCGAACGTCTCAATCATTTGAGAGATGGCGTCTTTGCGGGATTTGCCTGTCAGGCCATAAACACCAGCGAAAAAATCGAGGTTCTGCTGAACGCTAAGATCGCCATAGAGCGAGAATTTTTGAGCCATATAGCCGATCCGGCCGCGCGCCTTGCTTGGGGCGTTTTGCAAATCAAGGCCAACCACACGGGCCGAGCCCTCGCTCGGCTGGAGCAAACCGCACAGCATTTTGAACGTGGTCGACTTGCCAGCGCCATTGGGTCCAATCAGGCCAAAGATTTCACCGCGCCCCACTTCGAAGCTGATATTATCAGCAGCTGTGAAATCCCCGAACCGCCGCGTTAGCGCGCGCGCCTCTACCACCTGATTCATAGTATGTGCGGCGCTATCCTCTCGATTGGCAAAAGGTGAGGTCGCGCGAAATCCACCGCCGATCAGATCCATGAAGGCATCTTCAAACCGCGGCGGGGTTTGCGAGATTTCAGCTGCTACGCCAGCATTCAGCGGCGTGAGACTTGGCGGATCGGCCCCTTCGGCCATGACCAGACGCACGCGGCTTCCCTGGATAACGCCGTCAATCACGGTTGCCAGCTTTGTTGCTTCGCTTAGGACTTCGCGGCGATCGGTGTCGATATGCCGGATCTGGTA
This sequence comes from Hyphomonas oceanitis SCH89, assembly GCF_000685295.1. Lineage (GTDB taxonomy): Bacteria > Pseudomonadota > Alphaproteobacteria > Caulobacterales > Hyphomonadaceae > Hyphomonas > Hyphomonas oceanitis. Next base: position 3,730 of record NZ_ARYL01000064.1, on the reverse strand, counting down.
GGTGCGACCGGCGACCCGGTCTGTGAGGTCTTGCGGCGAGCCTGCATAAAGCAAGGCGCCTTCATTCAGGAGCAGAACGCGGGCGCATTGTTCAGCTTCATCCAAATAGGCCGTGCTCCAGACGACGCCAATCCCCTGATCGACCAGTTCATAGACCATGCGCCAAAGCTCTCGCCGGGAGATCGGATCGACGCCAACGCTTGGTTCGTCAAGCAACAGCAAGTCGGGTTTCTTGATGAGGGCGCAGGCAAGGCCAAGCTTTTGCTTCATGCCGCCGGAAAGCGCTCCAGCCAGCCGGTTTGTGAACGGTGCGAGGCCTGTAAATCCCAAAAGCCGCTCAAAGGCCTCTTCGCGGTCTGACCCGAGAACTGACCGCAGATCAGCATACAGCGTCAGGTTTTCCTGGACGCTCAGATCTTCGTAGAGCCCAAACCGCTGGGGCATATAGGACACAATCCGGTGAACCGCTCCGCTATCCGTGACGGGATCCAGACCGTTGACAGTGATCTTACCGGTTGAGGGAACCAGTAAGCCTGCGATCAGACGCAGCAATGTGGTTTTTCCAGCCCCATCGGGACCAACCAGACCAGTGACTTCCCCTGCATTGACATGGGCCGTAACAGAATCGAGCGCCGCAAGGGCGCCCTTATCAAAGCGCTTGCTGAGTTGATCTATCTGGATCAGCGGGCCCGGCACGCTCAAACATCCCGGTCGGGGCTGAGCATGACTGTAACCGGCATGCCTTGTTTCAGGCGGTGTTCTGGATCTTGAACGATGATGCGCACGCGGTAGACAAGGCTGGTTCGCAATGACCGGGTTTCGACCGTCTTTGGCGTGAACTCGGCGACCGGCGAAATGAACCCGATTTGGCCTGTATAGACGCGTCCGGAGTCGGTGCGCACCTCGGCGTCCATACCGGCCTGGATCAAATCAAGATCTGGCTCTTCAATATAGGCGCGCACCCAGACCGGCGAGGTCAAGGTTAAGGTATAAATGGTTTCCCCTGCACCGATGATTGCGCCCGGCTCGCGAACACGTGTCAGAATGATGCCTTCATTTGGGGCGGTCAGCATCGTATCGGCGACGCGTTGCTCAGCCAGGGCGAGAGCGGCTTGTTCGGCGGCTAGCACTGAACGCGCCTGATCGATATCCTCAGAGCGCGGTCCGATGCGCGCCAGCTCCAAGCCTTTTGCGGCGGCGTCAAGCTGCGCAATGGCCGCGCCATGCCGCGCTTCGGCTTCCTCATGTGCCTGGTGTGAGGCGATATCTCGCTCGGCAAGAAACTCCTGCCGCGACAGGGTGGTTTCAGCGACGGTCAGAGCCGCTTCTGCTTCGGCGAGCTGCGCTTCAGCTTGCGCGATTTCCTGAGGTCGGGAGCCGGCGAGCAAAACGTTGAGCGCAGCTTGAGACCGCGCAACCCGCGCTTTCGCGAGTTTCACCTCATTTTCATAGTCAATCGGCTCGAGTTTTGCGACAACTGCACCCGCAGCGACCTCGTCGCCCTCATCGACCATCATTTCGGCGAGGCGCCCGGGAACTTTGAAACCCAGATTGACCTGGCGCACATCGACATTTCCGAACACTTCGATATGGCCGAGCTCTTCATGGGGGTTGCGTAGCTGTGTCCAGCCGACAATCGCGGCAGCGAGGAAGACGATGGCGATGCCGATCAGACCATAGCGTTTTACCAGATTGGTCATTTGTGCCCCCATTCCTCAATAATACGCGTGGCCGAGTTCCTTCCCTTATAGGCGCAGGCGCGCGCCAAACATTTCAGGTGTAACTGTATTGAAGCGCGAGAGGAGGCTCTCATGAGCTGCTTTCCTCGCTCTGTTCGGTCATGAACAGAAATAGCATCGCCGCCGAGCAACTGATGAGCAGGAAACCATTCAGCGCCTCGACACCGGCGACGAAGCGCAAATGACCGGTTGGAACAATGTCGCCAAGACCGAGTGAGGTGTAACTGACGAGCGAAAAGTAAAAGACGTCCATGGCTGTCGTCGGCGTATCACCGCTTAGATCACCTATATCCAGGGCGCGGCCCAGGCCGTAAGCGAGGGCGTAAAGACTGGCCGCCGCGAGATGCGCAATCCCCGAGACGCAAAGCGCAGTGACCAGTTTGCGGCCGCGATGATAGCTCGCAGCTCCGAGGTGGCGGAATGCGCCTGAGACAATCGCATAGTGAAGCGCGCCGGATAGCACAAAGGTGACTGCGGAGATGACAATCGCCAGGATCATGGCGCGAACCTCGCGGTGTGCCGGGTCCGCGAAAGCGTTGTGATACGCCCCGCGATAGGGTGCGCCATCGCATTTAAACCAATAAGGATCCCAGTCCTGCTCACCGTTCGCTCGCAGAACACCACCAGGTTTACCCCCGGCGGACCAGTTACATCACGAGTGAGAGTGCGCATGATCGGGCGCCTCCTTGTCGCGGATCCGGCCGAGATAGAGCGCTTCGAAAGCGAAGATTGCAGCCATTGACCCAATCGCGATGACGACGATCATTGGGTCTGCGGTCGCTTTGATGAACAGGAAGGCGCCAAGGGCAATCAGATCGAATAATATGGCGGCGACTAGAATAGAGGCGCGGGCACCGACATCTTCGCGTAAATAGCGCAGCACGCCATAATGGATAATAATATCCATTACGAGATAATAAATTGCGCCGAGTGAAGCGATCCGCCCAAGATCGAAGAAAGCGGCCAGGAAGGCAGCCAAAACAACGGTATAGACAAGCGTGTGTTTCTGGATGCCGCCGGGCATGCCAAAATGCTTGTGCGGGATCAGGTTCATATTCGTCAGCATGGCGAGCATGCGCGAAACCGCGAAGACACTGGCGAGCAGTCCCGACGCAGTGGCGATGATTGCAATGATCACGGTAAACGCCACGCCAAAATCACCAAAGGCCGGGCGCGAGGCTTCTGCGAGCGAGAAATCCTTGGCTGCGACAATTTCTTCAAGTGTCAGTGAGGACCCGACCGCCAGAGCGACAGCCATGTAGACAACAAGGCAGATCGCCAGCGACCAAATGATCGCGCGGCCGACATTCTTATTGGGGTTTTTCACCTCGTCGCCGCTATTGGTGATCGTGGTGAACCCTTTAAAAGCAAGAATGGCGAGGGCGACGCCGGCGAGGAATCCCGCAGGTCCAGTCTCATTTGTTGTGGCCGAGGAGGCTGCTTCAAAAGAAAGGCCGGACGCCCAGAGCGCAGCGCCAGCAAAGATCAGAATGCCGCCAACTTTCAGGACCGCTGCAACTTTGGACACGCTGCCAATGATTTTGTTTCCGGATATGTTGATTACAAACGCAAAAACGATCAATCCGACGGCCAGAACTGGTACCAGAATACTGTCTTTCGAAACATCAAAGAGTTGCAATGTGTAGGCGCCGAATGTGCGAGCGACGAGGCTCTCATTGATGATCATCGACATCGTCATGAGCAGCGCGCTGGCGGCGGCAATTGTCGTTGGCCCATAGGCTTTTTGAAGGATCATCGCGATGCCGCCGGCCGACGGATATTTATTCGACATTTTGATGTAGGTGTAGGCGCTGAACCCGCTGACCACGGCCGCAAGCAAAAAGGCGAGCGGAAACGCCGGTCCTGAGAATTGCGCGACTTGCCCGGTCAGTGCGAAGATCCCGGCGCCAATCATGACACCGGTGCCCATCGCAACGGTTCCTGCGAGACTTAGCGAGCCTAATGGGATGGTCCGCCCCGTCTCCTCACGG
>NZ_ARYL01000063.1 GCF_000685295.1 Hyphomonas oceanitis SCH89 | reverse complement strand
TGATCCATTCCTGTTCCAGCCAGTTACCCCATAAGAGCTCAACATAACCGCTGACGAGATAAGCGGTATTCGGGTCGCTCCCGTCAACGATGACCTGGATGGGTGCGCTGTCCGCGCGAAACGCCTTCGCAGAAAAATCGGCAGGCAGGACGATCAAACCACCAATCTTGCCAAGCGACAGATCTCTCTCAAACAGGCGTCGATCGGGACCGACTTCGATCTCGAACAGGGTCGAATTTTCAAGAGCCGCCTGAAAACTCGCCGTCTCGGATGATTGCTGCTCCACCACAAGCGCGACGTCGAGCTCGCGTGGATCGAAGGTCACGCCATATCCAAACAGGAACAGAAGCAAAAGCGGCATCACGCCCGCGATCAGAACCGAACTTGGATCGCGCAAAATCTGGCGCGATTCCTTGGTGATCAAACCCGTCAGGCGCCGCCATTTGTGCGAGAAAGGCGCGTGCGGTGTCATGCCGTTTCTCGCTCCCGATCGCTTTGTTCGACAAGCGCGATAAAGGCATCCTCGAGCGTGGGGTCTTCCAGACCATGGGCGCGGGCCCTGTCCTTCAGATCATCCGGCGAGCCGGAAGCGATCATCCGGCTGCGATAGATGAGAGCGATGCGATCACAATACTCGGCCTCGTCAAGAAAGTGCGTCGTCACCATAATGGTCACACCATTGGCAACCATAGCATTGATATGGGTCCAGAACTCGCGGCGTGTGCGGGGATCGACGCCAGATGTCGGCTCATCAAGAAACAGGACGTCGGGATCGTGCATCACCGCGCAGGCAAGCGCCAGACGTTGCTTATAGCCACGCGGCAGGCTGAGCGCATTCACGATCAGCTTATCGGATAGTCCAAACGTATCGATCATACGTTCGATCGCCGCCTTGCGGACCTGGCCGCGCAAGCCATAAACACCGGCAAAGAAGTCCAGATTCTGGCGCACGCTCAAATCGCCATAGAGCGAGAATTTCTGGGCCATATAGCCAATCCGCCCGCGCGCTTTGCTGGGCGCGTTTTGAAGATCGAGACCGACAACGCGAGCAGAGCCGGCACTTGGCCGAAGCAACCCGCACAGCATTTTGAATGTCGTCGACTTGCCAGCGCCGTTCGGTCCGATCAGGCCGAAAATCTCGCCGCGCCCGACGTCAAAACTTATATCGTCTGCGGCGATGAAGTCTCCGAACCGGCGGGTCAGCGCGTTCGCCTCGACCACTTTATCGACCGTGTGGGTGGCAGCGCCCTGACGTTCGGCAAAGGGCGAGTTGGCCTTGAAACCGCCTCCGATCAAATCCATGAATGCGTCTTCGAAGCGCGGCGGTGTGAGTGCCATTTCCGACTGATCGCCAGCATCCAGCAGGTCCAGGGCCGGCGGTTCAGCGCCGTCAGCCAGGACCAGTCGGACGCGACTGCCCTGAATGACGCCATCGATCACGCCGTCAAGCTTTGTCGCTTCGCTCAGAACCTTGCGCCGATCGGTGCTGATATGACGGATCTGGTAGGTTCGGCCCGCGACACGGTCGGTCAGCTCTTGCGGCGAGCCTGCATAAAGCAATGAGCCCTCATTCAGGAGCAATACGCGCGCGCACCGTTCCGCTTCATCGAGATAGGCGGTGCTCCAGACAACCCCGATACCCTGCTCGACCAGATCATAGACCATGCGCCAAAGCTCGCGCCGCGAGATTGGATCGACTCCGACGCTCGGTTCATCCAGCAGGAGCAGATCGGGTGTCTTGATCAGTGCGCAAGCCAGGCCGAGCTTTTGTTTCATGCCTCCCGACAGTGCTCCGGCCAGTCGTTTCTTGAAGTCCGTGAGGCCGGTAAAGCGCAGAAGACGTTCGAAGGCGTCATCGCGGTCCGCGCCTGTAACCGAGCGCAGGTCGGCATACAGCGTCAGGTTCTCCTGGACGCTGAGATCCTCGTAGAGACCAAACCGTTGCGGCATGTACGACACAATCCGATGGACGGCGCGGGCATCGCTGACGGGATCAAGGCCTTGAACGGTGATTTTGCCGGTACTGGGAACCAGCAGTCCGGCGATCAGACGCAGGAGCGTTGTCTTGCCGGCGCCGTCCGGGCCGACGAGGCCGGTCACTTCGCCAGCGCTGACGCTGGCTGTAACGGCGTCGAGCGCGACCAGTTCGCCCTTGGCAAAACGCTTGGTGAGTCGATCAATCTGGACGAGCGGACCGGGCACGCTCAATGAGTCCTGTCCGTGCTGAGCAATACGGTAACCGGCATGCCCTGTTTGAGGCGGTTTTCGGGGTCTTCGGCAATAATACGCATCCGGTAGACGAGGCTTGTGCGCAATGACCGCGTCTCGACTGTTTTGGGGGTGAACTCGGCAACGGGTGAGATGTAACCGATCTGGCCGTGATAGACGTGTCCGGAATCTGTGCGGATTTCTGCGTCCATCCCGGCCTGGATCAGATCAAGATCAGGTTCTTCGATGTAAGCGCGCACCCAGACCGGAGAGGTCAGGGTCAGGGTGTAGATTGTCTCTCCCGCGCCTATGATCGAACCTGGTTCACGGACGCGGGTCAGGATGACCCCGTCATTGGGCGCGGTCAGCACCGTGTCGGCAGCGCGTTGCTCAGCGAGTGCGAACGCTGCCTGTTCAGCCGCCAGGACCGAGCGCGCCTGATCAATGTCTTCAGCTCGCGGTCCGATCCGGGCGAGTTCGAGGCCTTCTGAGGCAGCATCGCGCTGGGCGACCGCGCCTCCGCGGCGCGCCTCCGCCTCCTCATGCGCCTGATGAGAGGCGATGTCGCGTTCAGCGAGGTAGATTTGCCGTGAAAGTGTCGATTCGGCCACTTTCAGCGCCGCTTCAGCCTCAGCCAGCAGCGCTTCGGCTTGTGCGATTTCCTGGGGCCGCGCGCCAGCGAGCAGCACATTCAGCGCTGCCTGTGATCTTGCGACGCGCGCCTGGGCCAATTTGACTTCATTATCATAGTCAACCGGTTCAAGCGCCGCGATCACGTCACCAGCGGCGACCTGGTCGCCCTCCTCAACCTTCATCTCGGCAAGCCGTCCGGGGATTTTGAATCCAAGATTGACCTGGCGCACATCGACATTGCCCAAGACTTCAATATGACCCTGCTCTTCGTGGGGGGACTGAATCCGTGTCCATCCGAGGATCGCCGCCGCAAGGAAGACAATGACGATAGCAATCAGGCCGTAGCGCTTGAAATGGCGAGTCATTCGCGTCCCCTTCTCCCCATAATACGTCTGGCTGCGGTCATTCCCTGAATGACGCAGAATCGGACAGAGCGTTTCAGGTTCTGGTGTACAAAAACGTGTTGCGAACGGTTCATGGTGATTTAGCCTTGTCCTCATCCATCATGAACAGGAACAGCATGGCTGCCGAGCAGCTGATAAGCAGGAACCCGTTCAGGGCTTCGACGCCTGCGATCAGCCGCAAGTGTCCGGTTGGGACGATATCGCCGAGGCCGAGCGAGGTGTAGCTGACCAGTGAGAAGTAAAAGACATCCATCGCGCTTGCAGGCGTCTCGCTGCTCAGATCGCCAATGCCCAACACGCGGCCTGCACCATATGCGAGGGCGTAAAGACTGGCCGCCACGACATGCGCGATACCAGACACGCAAAGCGCAACAACGAGTTTGCGGCCGCGATGCCAGGTGGCCGCACCAAGGTGCCGGATCGCGCTTGAGACGATCACGTAATGCAAGGCGCCTGACAGCACGAAGGTGAAACTGGTGATAAGAATAGCCAGGATCATGATGCGGGCCTCGTCATGCGCCGCGCCATCCAGAGTGTTAACAAGGGAACCATGATCCACATCAAGATTGGGACAATGCCGATATTCGTGCAGGGAATGACCGGCATGGCTTTGCTATAGCGCCAGCCCCAGGATGCGCTGACCATGACCTGTTCGACCAGCGCAATCGCGGCCAACCCGGCGCCGGCATAGATCAGGAGCGGCATGGGATTCGAGACGCCTGGCGACCCAAACCGCAGCGCAAGACCGTAAGCGAGCGCCATCAGACCGGCATCCGCGATAGATGCGAGGGCGCAGGTCATGATCATCTGCCGGTGACTAAGGTGATCCATTGCATAGAATGGCATCTGCAAAGCTTCCCACACAAATGCTGTGAGGGCGCCGAAGATCACAATCCAGATTATGGGGCGATCGAGCAGGCGCATCAGATATGTATCCCCGGAAGGTCACGAATCTGAGTGCGCATGATCGGGCGCCTCCTTGTCGCGGATCCGCCTCAGATAGAGGGCTTCGAAGGCAAAGATTGCCGCCATGGAACCCAGTGCGATGACGACGATCATCGGGTCAGCACTGGCCTTGATGAAGAGGAATGCGCCAAGCGCGATCAAGTCGAACAGAATGGCGGCGATCAGGACCCAGGCGCGGGCGCCGACATCCTCGCGCAAATACCGCAGCACGCCGTAATGGATGATGATATCCATGACCAGATAGTAGATCGCGCCGAGTGAGGCGATCCGGCCAAGATCGAAGAAGGCGGCCAGAAAGGCAGCGAGCACGACGGTGTAGACGAGCGTATGCGTCTGGATGCCACCGGGCATGCCAAAATGCTTGTGCGGGATCAGGTTCATATTCGTCAGCATGGCGAGCATGCGTGAGACGGCGAACACGCTGGCCAGAAGTCCGGACGCTGTGGCTATGATCGCGATGATCACGGTAAACGCCACGCCACGATCGCCAAAGGCCGGGCGCGAGGCTTCGGCCAATGAAAAGTCCTTGGCCGCAACAATCTCTTCCAGTGTCAGCGAAGAGCCGACGGCCAGTGCCACAGCCATATAAACGACGAGGCAGATGGCCAGCGACCAGATGATCGCCCGGCCGACATTCTTGTTGGGGTTCTGGACCTCGTCGCCGCTATTCGTGATCGTCGTGAAGCCTTTAAAGGCCAGGATCGCAAGCGCGACACCGGCAAGGAAGCCAGCGGGGCCGGTCTGCTCAGTGGTCGCAGACGACGCCGCTTCGAAGGAGAGGCCTGACGCCCAGAGCGCTGCGCCAGCAAAGACCAGTATCCCGCCGACTTTGAGCACGGCCGCGACTTTGGACACGCCGCCGATAATCTTGTTGCCGGATATGTTGATCACAAAAGCAAAGACGATTAACCCGACTGCAAGCACCGGCACCAGAACGCTGTCTTTAGCGACATCGAAGAGCTGCAATGTGTAGGCCCCAAAGGTACGCGCGACGAGGCTTTCATTGATAATCATGGACATGGTCATCAGGAGCGCGCTGGCGGCGGCAATCGTGGTTGGCCCATACGCCTTCTGCAGGATCATCGCGATGCCGCCTGCCGACGGGTATTTGTTCGACATCTTGATATAGGTGTAGGCGCTGAACCCGCTGATGAAGGCCGCAATCAGAAAGGCTAGCGGGAAACCGGGACCGGAAAATTGCGCAACCTGGCCCGTGAGGGCAAAGATACCAGCGCCGATCATGACGCCGGTCCCCATCGCGACGGTGCCAGCGAGGCTTAGCGAACCTTTCTTATAGGTTTCGGACGTCATTGGTCCGCTGCCTGCTCGGCTGGGAAACGGCCAACATAGCTGGCAAATACGCTTTGCGCCTCACCATCGAACAGGATCACATCATAGGCATCGGGTGAATTTGGTGTTTCCATCCCCGGCGAGCCCATCGGCATGCCAGGCACAGATAGTCCCGCTGCGGCCGGACGTTCTTTCAGCAGCCTTCGAATGTCTGCGGCCGGGACATGGCCTTCGATCGCATACCCATCAATCTCGGCGGTGTGGCAGGATGCAAGTTGGTCGGGCACGCCAAGCGAGGCCCGCACTGGGGTCAGGTCCTCGCGTTCGATGACGCGGACGTCCAGGCCGTCGCGCTGAAGGTGTTTGACCCAGGCCGTGCAACACCCGCACCAGGGCGTCTTGTAGACCGTAATGGCCTGCGCATTCGCCGGACCGGCGGTTCCGACCATGAAGACAAATCCAGCCACGAGGGCGAAGACTGCCGCGCCCAGGGATCCAAGAATCCATTTTGACATGAGAGTAACCTTTCAAATTACAGTTTTACGGATCGCAAACGAAGCGCATTGGCGATGACCGAGACCGAGCTCAGGCTCATCGCAGCGGCGGCGATAACCGGACTGAGGAGCAGGCCGAAGAAGGGATAGAGAACGCCCGCGGCAACCGGCACACCAAGCGAGTTGTACACGAAAGCAAAGAACAGATTCTGGCGAATATTGCCCATTGTCGCGTGGCTGAGGCGTTGCGCGCGTGCAACGCCGCGAAGATCGCCTTTGACCAGGGTCACACTGGCGCTTTCCATCGCGACATCCGTACCCGTTCCCATCGCGATCCCGACATCAGCCTGTGCCAGGGCAGGGGCGTCATTGATCCCGTCGCCGCACATGGCGACAATGGCGCCCAGGGACTGGAGTTCGCGTATGATCCGGTTCTTGTCTTCTGGTGAGACATCCGCATGGACCGCGTCAATGCCAATCTGACGCGCCACGGCTTCGGCTGTCGCCTGGCTGTCACCGGTCAGCATGACGACTTTCATGCCAGCCTTGTGCAGGGCTGCAATGGCATCAGGCGTTGTCGCCTTGATCGGGTCGGCAACACCGATCAGCCCGGCCGGTTTGCCATCCAGCGCGACGAACATCACCGTCTGACCTTCGCGGCGATAGGATTCGGCGCGGGCTTTCAACGCGTCGTCAAATGCGCCGACCCGGCGCATCATCTTTGCATTGCCGATTGCAAGCAGTTTGCCATCGACGCGCCCTTGCGCGCCTTCGCCGGTGACGGATTCGAAGTCTGAAGCGGCGAGGCGTACCGCCCCGCGTTCTTCGGCGCCATTGACGATGGCCTGGGCCAGCGGGTGCTCGCTGCCGCGTTCAATCGCGGCGGCATAAGAGAGGAAGTCTGCCTCAGCGAGACCTTCGGCTGGTTCGACTGTCACGAGTTTGGGCTTGCCCTCTGTGAGCGTGCCTGTTTTGTCGACGACAATTGTATCGACTTTTTCCAGCGTCTCGAGCGCTTCAGCGTTCTTGATCAGAATGCCAGACTGAGCGCCCTTTCCGGTCGCGACCATGATCGACATTGGCGTCGCAAGACCCAGCGCGCAGGGACATGCGATGATGAGCACAGCGACCGCATTAACGATTGCGAATGCCATGGCCGGATGTGGCCCGAAAACCGCCCAGACGATGAAAGTGACAATAGCGGTCAGAACAACCACCGGAACAAACAGGCCCGCCACAGTGTCGGCGAGCTTCTGGATCGGTGCACGCGAGCGCTGGGCTTCGGCGACCATGCGCACAATCTGAGACAGCATCGTATCCGCTCCAACGCGGGTCGCCGCCATGACAAACGAACCCGTGCCATTCACGGTGCCGCCGGTGACCGGATCGCCTGTTGCTTTCTCCACTGGAATGGGTTCGCCCGTGATCATGGACTCGTCGACATTCGACCGGCCCTCAGCAACCTCGCCATCGACCGGGACTTTCTCGCCGGGGCGAACGCGCAGACGGTCGCCGGCCTGAATGTCATCAACAGAGACTTCCTCGTCCTGGCCATCCGCCATGATCCGATTGGCCGTTGGCGGCGTGAGTTCCAGAAGCGCACGGATCGCGCCTGACGTGGCACTGCGGGCCCGCAGCTCAAGCACCTGCCCGAGAAGGACAAGCGTCGTGATGACCGCCGCTGCTTCAAAATAGACAGAAACTTCGCCCGCTTCGTTACGGAACGCATGCGGGAAGATGCCCGGAAGGGCCGTCGCAACGAGCGAAAAGATGAAGGCAACGCCAACGCCGAGCGAGATGAGTGTGAACATGTTGAGGTTCATCGTCCGGAGGGAGCGCGCGCCGCGTTGGAAGAAGGGCCATCCGCCCCAGAGCACGACAGGAACCGCCAGTGCGAACTGGGCCCATTGCGCCCAACCGGCGGGCAACAGACCTTCGAGCGGTTTGCCCGGGATGAGGTCGCCCATAGCGTAGATGGCAAGCGGGACGGTGAAGATTGCGCTAATCCAGAACCGACGTGTCATGTCGTCGAGTTCGGATGTGTCCTCCTCACCGACGACGATGCCTTCAGGTTCGAGCGCCATGCCGCATATTGGACAGCCGGAATTGCGTACATCGCGAACGTTGGGATGCATGGGGCACGTGTAGACAGTGCCGGAATACGCCGGCGGCACAAGATCAT
>NZ_ARYL01000062.1 GCF_000685295.1 Hyphomonas oceanitis SCH89 | reverse complement strand
CGAATGCCTCTGGTTCTCCTGTTGGAAATGTCCCGCTCAGGCGCTCGGCTGCGAGACCGGGATCGGACACCCTGATCTTTGTGGTTGAGTAGCGGTTCAGTTCGGTTACCGCGTCGGCCAGGGTCACATCGTCAAACTGCACGATCCCGCTGCGCCATTGCAGCGCGGCGCCGGGTTCGACCCTGGACACGGTCTGGCTGCCATCATCTGCGATCTCGAGCCGGTCCCCGGGCGCCAGCACCTTCGCCTCCGGATCGGCGGGATGTGTTGCCTTGCCGAAACCGAACAGGCTCTTCTGTTCCGGAGATGTCGAAACGCTGACCGAGCCTTCCAGCAGGGTCACAGCCACACCGGCTGGCTGCGCATAGATGTCGAATTGCGTCCCGAGCGCGCGCGTACGGCTTGTACCTGCCTCGACGATAAAAGGTGCCTTGGCCTTTTCGACCTCGAACAGGGCCTGCCCGCGTGACAGGCTGACATGGCGTTCGCGGCTCGTATACGCCACGTCCAGCGCCGTGTCCGTGTTGAGGGTGATCACGGTTCCGTCCGCGAGCGTGACGCTGCGCTGCTCGCCCACGGCGGTGGCATAGGTCAGGGGCGCCGGATTGGCGCCGGTATTGGCGAGTACGAAGACTGTGGCGGCGAGGGCCAGGACAGCCGCGAGGCCTGTCAGCCAGGTGGCCATGCGGAGCCTTGTCCGCTTGGCTGGTTCGGGTGGAGCGTCGGGTGATGCCCCTCCCCTGCCCGCGCGCAGGCCCTGGTCCACGATCGCGAGGCTGGCTTCGATCTGGCGATAGGCTTCTGCATTGTCAGGATCTCGCTCCCAGGCGCGAAAGGCGTCCCAGGTCTCCAGGTCCACATCCGGGTCCTGCAGTTCGCTATACCAGCGCGCCGCGGCATCAAGCCGGCCCGTCTCCTCGTCGTTGTCGTTCATCACGTGGGTATCACTCAGCCTTGTCGGGACGCGGGGGCGCCCGCTTGCGAGAGGGCTTTCGCGATCGCCGCCAGCGCTTCGGCTATATCACTTCGGACGGTTCTTGGCGACACGGCGAGGCGCCGGGCAATCTGGTCATGGGTCAGGCCCTCCAGCCGGTGGAGCTGCAGGGCTTCGCGCTGGCGGGGCTTCAGGGCATCAATCGCTGTTTGCGCAATCGCCAGCAATTGCGCATCCATCACCTGCTGTTCGGGGGTTACTGTCCGGTGGCAGGCCAGCCTGTCACCCATCTCGCTGATCTCGGCAGTCATGTGCCGGCTCCTTCCATAGCCCGATTTCAGATAGTCGCGCGTGAGGTTGCGCAGGATCGTGAACAATAGCGGGCGCAGCTCTTCCACGGGCTTGTCGGAATAGGCGCGGCTGGCGGAGATGAAGGCTTCCTGGACCAGGTCTTCGGCGTCTTCCGCATTGCCGATGCGGGATCGGCTGAAGCGGAGGAGTTCGGGATGGTGGAGGTGGTAGAGGTGGGTGAGGGTGGGGGTGACACGAGGGTCATGGCCTGCGGCGTGGCTCAATAGCGCGCGATCGGGCACGGAAACGAGTGGGGTTCCTGCCGCTACGGTGGCCATGCCGGGATGGCGCAGTGTCTCTGCGCGCTGAAAACCGTGAGCGAATTTGTGATCCTGCATCGAGGGCTCGGGTTGCGGGGTTGAACTTTCTGGTTGTCACTCAGACCGACAGTCCAGGCTGGAGACAGAACGCGGCGGCTTATGATTTCATCCTAAAATGGGATTATCCGACATTGGGATTACCAAAGCAACAGGTTTTTACTTGGGGCTGCGGTGAACAAATCTCTCAGATCTCGCGCGCATCGCGTACTCATTCAGGAGCTAAAGTCCGCACGGCACAGTGCAGGACTGTCCCAACAAGACGTTGCGGATATTTTGGGTGTACCACAATCCTATGTCGCGAAGATCGAATTGGGAGAGCGGCGAATTGATGTCGTAGAATTCTTGCAAATGGTCGAAGCTGTGAATGGCTCTTGGACCGAAATATTGGACCTAGTCGCGTCAGCGAAAAAGTAGCCCTATTGCAAGTGCGACCACTATTAATTTGGACGCCGTGGGTCCGCCACAAGCTCCTTCCCGCCATCCGAATGGTGACCCTCAGGCACATGTCGCTCAATCGAGAACTCGTAGAACAGGCCTTCCTGCATCACCTGTCGATCACCCATCATGGCTTACGCTCCCATGTTCAATGACTACAGAAAAAGTGAATCAGAATTCGGTTAGCTTGGCACCGACTTTTTCAACACAATCGCGCCCGTTGGAGACTTGTCGGTGGCCCAACCCGAACCTCAACAATATGTGGGTTCTACCCGGCGCAGCAGGAGAGTTTGGAAACATCCTTGCCGAACCCCTGGGCTGCCAGTTTCAGGCCTTCGACCGTTGTCAGATAGGGGAAGATCGTTTCGCCCAAGGCCTTTGCGGTCATCCCGAACTTCAGCGCCATCACCATGGTCTGGACGGAATCAGAGCCTTCAGGGGCGAGAATCTGGGCTCCGAGCAGCACGTCCGTGTCCGCATCAGCGACCAGCTTGACCAGGCCACGCGTATCGTGCGCGGCCAAGGCGCGGGGCACCAGGTCCAGCGGCGCGATCGATGTCTTGACCGAATGGCCAGCCTTGATCGCCTGGGCCTCGCTCAGCCCGACCCCGGCGACTTGCGGATCAGTGAACACAACCCACGGCATGGCCGCGTTGTCATAGGCAAGCGATTGGCCGTTCAGAGCGTTCCTGGCGGCAATCTTGGCGCCATAGGCAGCCATGTAGACGAACTGGTCCTGTCCGGTGACATCGCCGGCTGCGTAGACGCCCGCCCTGGTTGTGCGCATACGTTCATCCACCAGGATGGCGCCATTTGCATGGGTCTGAATACCCATTTCCGAGAGGCCAAGCTTAGCCGTATTGGCACGGCGACCCGTTGTAAGGAGCAAATGCCCCGCCTCCAGCGTTTCCTCCCGACCGCCAATCGAAATCGTCAGCGCAACGCCCGCTTCGGTTTTTCGAGTACTGACATAATCAAGGCCGGTCCTGACGGTAATGTTGTCATCCGCAAGATAGTCGGTGAGGGCCGAAGAAATTTCCGGCTCGGCCTCTGGCAACAGATGGCTGCGTGTGACCAGCGTGACCTGCGTGCCTGCCCGGGCGAACATCTGGGCGAGTTCGCACCCGATATAGCCCCCGCCCATTACAAGCAGGGACTCCGGCAAGGCGCCCAGCTCGAGCGCGGCTGTGCTGTCGAGATAGGGTGTTTCAGACAGGCCATGTAGATCAGGAATGGCTGGCGAAGCGCCGGTTGCGATGATCGTACGGTCTGCGCCTACAAAGCGTTCGTCTATCATCACACCGCCCTCGGCCAGAACGGCTTTGCCTTCGATATAGTCGACCGTCTCATAGTCAGCCAGGAGGTCGATATATTTCTTGTTCCGCAGCGTTTCGACAAGCTTGTCCTTGTCGGCCATCAGCGCTGCCCAGTCATCAATTCTTGCCTCGCCTGACAGACCCGCGAACCGGCTTGCCGAACGCGCGCCGTGCAGGGCCTCTGCCGCGCGGATCATGACCTTGGACGGCACGCAGCCAATATTGACGCACGTTCCCCCGATTAATCCCCAGCCGATCAGAGCTACTCTCGCATTGGTTTCAGCTGCCGTTATGGCTGCTGAAAAGCCGGCTGAGCCAGCGCCAATGACGATGACGTCGTAATGGTCCCGGCCTTCGGAGGAACTATGAGTCATGGAATGGGCTTACTGGGGTGGGGAGTAAGATCCGGCTCTTGCGACGCCAGAGGGCGTAAAGCGTGAGCAGGATGAAGGCGCCAAGTGCCGACAACAGGACATAGTCGAGATAGCCGGTCAGGGCTGACAGGCCGACAATCCCGAGAATCATGACCAGGATAGGCGTAAAGCAGTACAGGGCGGTCATCAGTGTTCCGATGACGTCAATACCTAACAGGGCACGCATGAATCAGGCGTCCGAACGCGTTGCCGGGTAGCCGACATTGGTCGATGCAGCGGCAATTGCGTCGGCGGTCGTGACGGCCGGGTCAAAGGTAACGCTGGCAATCTTGCTGTCAAAATCAATGTCGACCGTCTTGACGCCCTCGACCCGCATCATGGCCTTCCTGACCGAAATCGGACAGGTGGCGCAGGTCATGTTGTCGATCGAGAAAGATGCTGTCGCGAGGGGCGCTTCGGCCGAGACGGTCTGCGCCTGGCTGGTCGATCCCGATGACAGGGCAACGGACAATCCGCCCATCCCGACGATGGCAATGGCTGCCACAGCGATGATACTTTTCTTCATGGTCTTACTCCGCGTTCAATAAAAGAAAGGGGCCCAAAAATCGATACTGGTCGCGAGAATGACCAGGGCGGTTGCTATCCAGAGCGCAAGTTGCGTGAGTCGGCTGGACTCCGGCCGCGCACAATAGGAGCCGTCTTCGCAGGGTTTCGGTTTCTTGAAATAGACATGCCAGAAGCCGAGCGCGAGCAGGAACATGGTCACGCCGATAAAATACGGCTTGAACGGTTCGAGCGCTGACAGCTGTCCGATCCAGGCGCCAGATACGCCAAGACTGATCAGTGCGAATGGCACGATGCAGCAGGATGACGCCAGAATCGCGCCGAGCACGCTGCCCGTGGCCAGCAAGCTGCGCCGCTTGTCTTTGTCTGTCGTGTTTTGCGTCAATTCGGTCAAAACGGCTTGATGTCCTCTTGTCGGTTGCGGCTCAGGGTGACAAGCTGCCCCCTGTAGGGGCTACAGGATCAAGGCAAAAATACATGACGGAATTCACGGTTACGCGAGCAGGCGTAAAGCGGGGAGAATTGGCCAGGCGATCAGGCTGCAATCCCGAAACAATCCGGTATTATGAAACCACGGGACTGCTGCCTGAACCGGCCCGGACCGAGGCTGGGCATCGTCTCTATTCCGAAGCGGACCAGTCGAGACTCCGGTTTATCCTGAGAAGCCGTGAACTTGACTTCACCCTGGCGGAGATCCGCGGCCTTCTCTCGCTGGTCGACGACGGAGATTACAGCTGCGCCGAAATCCATGCGCTCACCGCCAATCACCTGAAATCGGTCTCCCGAAAGATCTCGGACCTGCGCACGCTCGAACGCACGCTCAAGCGCATTTCCAGCGAGTGCGCCAAGGGCAACGAACCCGATTGTCCGATCATTGATGCGCTGGCGGGACCAGCCATAGGGTGAACCCATCGCGAGCAACAATCGACGTTCGCAATCGTGGGTCGTCTGCCTTCAAGAAACTCGGCCGCCTGAAGCTTGAGTTCCCCTCGCATGCTTTCTTGTGCGGTAACTGCCTCGAAATATGCGCAATCAACTTTTGTTGAGCATGTGACAGCTGACCTGAGCCGCTGGCAGTGAAGGGCTTGAGGGACAAGGACATTCCCGGCCAGGCTGATGCCCTGATAGAGTTGTCGCTCATTCGGCGCAGGTTCCGTCAACGTCCCTACGGCTCCGTTTGCGCCCCCTGGCAAACTTTCAGGCAGTGATCGAGACTGTATGCCGGGGAAGAGTCAACTGTTCTGCGCCTTAGGGTGAATGGTCCGTAGTTAGATGGAGGTGAAAATCTCCAATGCGCATTGGGCAAAGGCCTCTGAAGGCGGCGGCTTTCCGCCCCTTCGCCCAACCGGAAGTCTGACTTTCGCCACGGACGCGCCTGGCGCGCGACAGCACGGACCAGGTCGTCCTTGCCGGTCGCATTGGGGACGACGGAGGGGCTGCGATGGAATTCCTCCTTGGGTTGCATTTGGCACATTTGCTGCATGAACACTGTCCTGGGAGGCTCGGGCATGCGCATACGGCACATCGGGGAATTCAGCGATATCCTGGCTGGCTATGCCTATGCGTCGCAGCTCTCCTCGAGCGACTGGGCCTGGGAATTTCTCAGGCGCAACCGGCGCTTCCAGGCCAATGCCATGGCGCAGGTGCCCGATGTTTCCAGTGAAGCTGCGGACGCGCGAACCACGCGCCTGATACTGATGCGGCGTGACCGGCTGGCCGAGACCTGGGGGCTCATCTTCTTTCCCGATCCTGACCTGTCGGCCCGGGTCACGGACGTCTTCTGGTCGGACCGCGCCTTCCCGCGCAAGATTGCCATTCTCGGCCGGGAGCGCGCCACGGACGAACCGGACGAACTGTTTGACGTGGGCCTGCGTACGGGCCGGGTCACGCATCTGACCGATGCGCGCCAGCGCGAACACCTGCTGATCCGGGCAGCCGCCAGCACCCTACAGGTGCGCTATCGCGGCCTGCCGCTCTTTGCGGGACGCGCGGTCAAGCTCGATGTCTCCCTGTCGGGTATCAGCCAGGCCAGCAGGCAGGCGCAAATTCTTGCACAGGCAGGACACGTGTTCGGGCATGGCGAGACTGGGGCTCCTCGGCTGACACAGCAGGCTCTGCGGCTTCGCAACGCACTGATCGCGCTGGACGCACATGACGCCGGCCTGACCTACAGGGACACTGCGCTGATCCTCTATGATGACCAGCGTGTTGCACACGCCTGGCAGAGCGGATCGACTGCCATGAAATCGGAAATGGTCCGGCTACTTGCCAAGGGGCAGCGCTTGCGCGCGGGTGGCTATTTCAGGCTGTTGCAGGGGCGTCTTCCGGCAAACGGGAGGCAGGCGGGTTGCGCGCAATGCTGATCGTCGTTTCAACGCCATGGACATTTCAAACTGGACGGACCGCCTTATGATTTCCGGATGCGCGCCTTCGTGCCATCAAGCCTGAGCCAGGAATGACGTCTGGTGATCGTCTGCATATTCTCGCCCGGCTGCCGGAGGTACGAGACGGCGCGCCTCGGAACCCACCACGCGCCTATTCGTCCAGCGCTTGCAGAACTTTGACAACCTTGACCAGCTCAGCGTCTGACATGGCATCGACAATGCGGTGCGCCGCCCGGCGCAGCCGCGAGACCTGATCGTCCCTGGACGGTCGCTCGGCGCCAAAGAAGTCGGCGAGGGGCATGTGGAGCAGCCCGGCCACGTCGTACAACATGCCAGCGGAAATCCGGTTGGCGCCGCTCTCGTACTTCTGCAGTTGCTGATGCGAGACGCCCAACCGGCCGGATAGTTCCACGAGTGTCATGCCTTGTGCATGACGTGCCTCGCGCAAGCGCGACGCAACGCGAAAATCCATTTCGGATGGTGCCCGCTTGGCTCTCGGCTTGCCCTCTGCCATGCGTCTGCGCCTCCCGTCAGGCAGGAACCTCGGTTCACCCGTATCGATCCACACGTGCGGGCCCTGTCTCACCGGCCCTCATTCATCGGCGCCAGCGGTTCCTCCTTGCTGAACGCGATGCCAGGAGACTCAACGATCAACCGGCGTCATCCGGCAAAAAAATCTCGTGCGGCCGCAATATTTGTTTCGGCAGGAATGCAGGCCACTGGATGAAAGTGGCGGGTTCCAGGACCCGGTGAGCACTCGCAATGTCTGGAAATATCACCCTCCCCCAGGCCCGCTGACGCGGGTCTGTCCGGGCGGCTGGAGCCCACAAAATCCGGAAAGGCATTCGACCGGGCCCGGCTCGTCTCCGGTCACGCGGCCACCCGTTCGGGTCGCCGCGCGCTGCGGGGGCTCGCCGGCCGGGGGCCGCGTTGCATGCTTCCCACTGGCCTGCCGGCCAGAGGGGGCATGGACGCGTGGCCTCTCGAAGCCTCAGTCAGCCTCAGTCGACGGCGTGAGCCATTTGCCGAGTACGGTCACATCCTGGCGCTCGTACCCCAAGGCGCTGTAGAAGTCGGCCGCATCTTCATTCTCTTGGCGCACCATCAGCTGCACCTTTGGCGCACCACGGGCCGTCAGCCAAAGCTCGGCCTCTGCCATCATTTCGCGTCCATGGCCGCGGGCCTGACGGTCCGGTCTGACAGCCAGGTAATAGATCCAGCCGCGATGACCGTCATGGCCGACCATGACGCTGGCGACGACCGCGTCATCCACCGTGCCGATAAGGATCGTGGCATCGCGCGAGACTTGGATCCGGTCGATATCGGCATCGGGATCGTTCCAGGGCCTTGTCAGCCCACATGTCTCCCACAGCGCAATCAATGCTGCGCGGTCTGCTTCCCGGAAGTCTCGTATGTGCAAGGCCATGGCTGTCGGGTCTGGACGGATTCGTATCCAGGGCGCCAGCCTGCCTGTTTGGCATTTGCAGGCGTGGACAAGCTTTCCCTGCAGCCGTGAGGGGGCGGACGGCGCGTCTGCCCGGGCGCGGCCCGCGCGCAAGGCGCCGGTGACCTAGAACCGCTCGCTTCTCCCCTTGCCTCCTACCTTCCCGCCTTGCCCCCGGCCCTTATACGCCCGGGCGCCCGCACCTCTCGTCCGCCCCCTCCCGCCTGCCGGGAAGGGCACGCGGGCGAGGCGATAATTTTGCGAGGCTGACATGACCCCTTCACCTGAGACACCTGCCCCCCTTGGAACAGATACCGGACCGGATTTGCGGGAGACACCCCGCATCTATGTCGCCTGTCTTGCCGCCTACAATAACGGGCGCCTGCACGGGGCGTGGATTGATGCAACCGAGCCAAGCGAGGTCATGGACAAGGTCCGCGCCATGCTGGCGGCGTCGCCGGAGCCGGACACCGAGGAATGGGCGATCCACGGTGCGACCAGAAAGTCGCATCTGTTGA
>NZ_ARYL01000061.1 GCF_000685295.1 Hyphomonas oceanitis SCH89 | reverse complement strand
AGAATAAGTTGCATTCTAATACGTTGGGCAATGCCTCAATGCAAGTGCGGCGTATTTGCAACCAAAGCGCCAGTGGTCGTCAGTTCATTCCGAGCACCGCGCCTTGCGTATCCTGGCTGATTGAACACGGCGATCCCGGAAGCAGAAATAGCAGCAGACATTCCGTTTTGCAGGCATATTCGCCGGCGTGCACGATATGGTGGTCTGCAGGCGGCGCCTGTGATGGCCCAGCCGGTATGGCCTGGCCGGCTGACTTGATCCATCCTGCTGGGTCGGATGCCACATATCTCACTTTCGGCGATTGCGACAACAGGTCTGTCCCCTGGGTCGCTGGCAATCCGGATCCGGGACATGATC
This sequence comes from Hyphomonas oceanitis SCH89, assembly GCF_000685295.1. Lineage (GTDB taxonomy): Bacteria > Pseudomonadota > Alphaproteobacteria > Caulobacterales > Hyphomonadaceae > Hyphomonas > Hyphomonas oceanitis. The sequence goes on along the minus strand of NZ_ARYL01000061.1, from coordinate 8,782 downwards.
TCCTATATGATAAGCTCCGCGCGCAGCCCCGCATCCGCAACGAGGCGCCGCTGCAATCCCGGTTCAACCTGATATGCCCGCGCGAACACATCGGGCATACGGGCGGGCTTGCCAGTGGAAAGCGCGATACAGACATATTTGGATGCGCCCAGAAGCAGTGTTTGATGATCACCTGCCCGCGCGACCTGGAAGTACCGATTAGCCCGCAATCTGCCATCATTGAACGTTACCCAGTTCGCGATGATTACCCCGTCGCCAAGTCGCGCAGGCCGCTGATAAACCAGCCTTGTTTCCCGAACCGCCATACCTCGGTCCAGATCGACACACGCTTCAGCGGGCAGTCCAACCGACGCCGAATGTTCCATGGCGCAGTCATTCATCCATTTCAGATAAACTGCATTGTTCACATGGCTGAACGCATCAATGTCTGACGCAGCGACAGTCAAGCAAGATGTGAAAGCATCGGGAAACAGGAGGCCGCTCTGCTGATCGACAGACATGACATCTACCTCCCCTTTCGCTGAATATGATCATGTGCTTCCGCGGTGTTGAACTCGCGCGTCGAATTTCCGGTGCGGACATAATATTTCGAGGTATCCGACAAGACGAGAAAGACTGGTTCTGCGGCGCGCTCTACGAGCACCCAGCATATTGTCATGTCGTCGATCTTCAGGAACCGGCACCTGATCAGCGTGCAAGCGACACCACCCAGATACGTCTTTACGATACCCGTCAAGGCGCGCTCGAATTCATCAACAGACGGCTGGCGAAGCGTTTTCAGATCTTGTTCAATTCCGGTTAGCTCGCCTGCATCCGTTACGCCGATAAGGAGACGACCGCCTTCATGGTTCATCAATCCAGCGATTGTCTTGGCAATGACTTGCTCAAGACTTCTATTGGTCCTGGATTCGTTGATATCCCACCGCAAAGTGGATTTGAACTCGGTGAACTCATTTTCACCTCCGGCAATGACACTTGGCAATGCCGTTTGGAGATCCTCAAGGAGTCCTTCGGCTTTACGCAACTGAACAGATAGGGCCCGTGTCAGAACGGCAAAGACCATTCCGATTGCCGCGCCGAGTGCACCGAAAATGGCATTCATTGCCATCAGATGGTAAACTGGCGCTCCGCTCACTCGCTCCCATGCAAATCGGCCAAAGTCAGAATATTCTGGTGAAAACAGAGCGCCATACTCCATCCACAAGACGAGCGTAATGATGGGATGAAGAACAATCACGCCTATGACCGCGCCCATGGAGGCATAAAGAAGAAAATGCCGTACAGGACGGTAAAGTCCGATTCCAGAGCGTCCGAGAGCATGTCGGCGTGTCAAACAGATTCCTCGCTCAGGCCGCGAACCGAGTTGATGATAAGGGTGCCAGCCGTACCTGCAACAATCGCCTCGATATCCTTTAATGCCCCGATCGCTGCTTTCGCGCCGCTATGGCGCGCGAACGCGCAAGCGGCTCTGACTTTTGGGCCCATTGAGCCTGCCGGAAATTCATACGTGTCCAGAGCATATGGCCCCGCTTCTATAATGCGCCGCTGTGAGGGTTGCCCCCAATCGACATAGACCGCATCGACATCGGTCGCCATGATGAAGAGATCCACTTCGAGTTCGCGGGCCAGCAACGCGCTGGCAAAATCCTTGTCGATGACGGCTTCAACTCCCTTGAGTCGACCATCGTCTCCCCGGATTGTCGGAATGCCCCCTCCACCGGCGCAGATCACAATTGCGCCGCGGTCGAGCACCCATTTGATCGGATTCAGTTCAAGAATTTTCTGAGGTTTGGGTGACGCAACAACACGGCGCCAATCCTGACCATCCGCTTTGATCTGCCATTTTTTTTCGGCCGCAAGACGTTCTGCATCAGCCCTGGAATAGACCGGTCCGACAAATTTGCTCGGCGCGTCAAACGCCGGATCAAGCGCATCGACCTCGATCATGGTGAGCAGTGTCGCGATCTCCTTGTCCCCTTGCAGGCAGTTTCGAAGCTCGCGCTCGATCACGTACCCGATCATGCCCTCGGTCTCGGCGCCGAGAACATCCAAAGGGAAGGCTTCGTCTGGCTTGTAGGCCGCCCCTTGCAGTGCCAGCAATCCGACCTGGGGCCCATTGCCATGCGTAATAATCAGCTCGTGATCCCGAGCCAGGGGGGCAAGCGCGCTTGCAGCAATCTTCACATTGGCGCGCTGGTTTTCGACTGTCAGCGCTTCACCGCGTTTCAGCAGGGCATTTCCGCCAAGGGCAACCAGTATACGCATGGATCAACCGCCGATCGTGGCCACAAGAATGGCCTTAATCGTGTGCAGCCGGTTCTCGGCCTGTTCGAACTGGATGCCCGCGGGCGATTCAAAGACCGCGTCAGTAACTTCCATTTCGGATATCCCGAATTTCTCCAGCATATCCCTGCCGACGTCGGTTTCTGCGTTGTGGAATGCCGGCAGGCAATGCATGAATTTGGTTGTCGGCTTGCCTGTTGCCGCCATCAAATCGGCATTGACCTGATAAGGCCTGAGCAATTTGATCCGTTCTTCCCAGACCTCGGCTGGCTCGCCCATCGACACCCAGACATCAGTATTGATGAAGTCACAGTCCTTGACGGCTTCGACCGGATCATCCGTGATCGTCAGCCGGGCTCCATACCGGGCTGCCAGCTCTTTGGCAGGCTGCAAATAGTCGTCGCTTGGCCAGAGGCTCCTGGGCGCGGCGATGCGTACATCCATGCCCATCAGACACCCGGCGATCATGAGGGAATGACCCACATTGCTATGGGCATCGCCAACAAATGCGTAGGAAATGTCGCTCAGCGGCTTGTCGGCATGTTCCTGCATCGTCATCAGGTCTGCCAGCATCTGGGTCGGGTGCCATTCATCCGTCAGACCGTTGAATACGGGCACGCCCGCATAGGCGGCAAGTTCTTCGACCTTTCCCTGCCCAAAGCCGCGATATTCGATCGCATCGTACATTCGCCCGAGGACCCGGGCCGTGTCCTTCATTGATTCCTTGTGACCGATATGCGAGCCGGACGGCCCGAGATAGGTAAAGCCTGCTCCCTGGTCCATGGCCGCAACTTCGAACGCACACATCGTACGCGTCGAGGCCTTCTCGAAGATCAGACAGATATTCTTGCCTTTCAGGCTTTGGTGTTCGATGCCGGAATATTTCGCGCGTTTCAGGTCACGCGACAGATCGAGAAGATAGCGCATTGCGCGCTGATCGAAATCCAGCAGTTTCAGGAAACTGCGTCCTTGAAGATTATAGGCCATTCTACGTCCTCATCATGAATATACGGGTGCCAAACGGGCACCTAAAAATCGACCGGATCGCGCCAGACCGGGCAGGTCATGCAATGGCTACCGCCGCGGCCTCGCCCGAGTTCGGATCCACGGATCGTGATCACTTCGATACCGGCTTTGCGCAGGAGCGTGTTCGTCGAGGTGTTGCGGTCGTACGCAACAACGACCCCCGGTTCGAGGGCGACGACGTTGTTGCCATCGTCCCATTGCTCGCGTTCCTGATTGTAGGCGTCGCCGCCAGTCTGAACGATGTTCAGCTTTTTGAGCCCAAGCGCCTCAGCCGCTATCACAAAAAGGTGACGGCTCTCTTTTGTGACGCATACGTGGTCGGGCTTGTCGCAGGGTTGCAATGTGTAGCATTGGATCTGGTCGCAAACCTCGACAAAAGCCGTCGCGACATCCCGGTCACAATGGGAAAAGACCGTGTCCAGGTGCATCGCGCTGCGTGCGCGCGGCATCTGACAGGCGATGACACGGGTCGCGGCCCCGTTTTTAAACAAGGCGCGCGCCACTTGCCCGACCGCCTGCGGGCTGGTGCGTTCGCCCATCCCGATAAGGACAGTGCCGTTGCCCCAGGGCATGACGTCGCCGCCCTCCAGCGTCGCGGGGCCGTGATCGGTATCCGGATCGCCCCACCAGACTTTGAAATCACCGTGTGCAAATGCCGGGTGAAATTTGTAGACAGCGGCGACGAGCAGCGTTTCGGGTCGCCGGGCGGGCCAGAACATCGGGTTCAATGTCAGGCCGTTGCCAATCCAGCAACTATTATCGCGCGGGAACTGCGTGTTCGGCAGTGGCGGGATGACAAATCCGTCCGGGCCCAGATAGCTGCCGAACATGTCATTGGCTTTAAACGGCAGGTCATGAACGGCAATTCCGCCGATCAGAAACACGGCCAGTTGGTAGGGGGGAAGTTCGCTCAGCCAGGCGCGCAACTCCTCCGGCATGCCGACGCCAACCTGGTCATCTGTCACCCGCCGGTCGAGGATCCAGTTGCGGGCCTCAGGCATCGCGACAATCTCGCTCAAGAGATCATGAAATTCGTAAACTTCAACCCCGCGATTGGCCATTTTCATGCGAAAGTCGGCATGATCAGTTCTGGCTTCCTGCACCCAGAGAACATCATCATAGAGCAACGCTTCAGCGTTTGCGGGCGTTAGCCGTGAGTGCGCGAGCCCTGGCTGACAGGTAATCACTTTGCGCAGCTTGCCGATTTCAGAATGTACACCGAAGCCTGTCATTGGAGGGGTCCTTTCGAAGACACGTTGAATTGCGGTTCTGTATTCGGCGTTGAAGCCTTTGCCCGGTTAATTGATAAGGGTTGCGATCGTCAGAGACCCCATGACCAGGACGACAAGCCCGAGCAGGAGCGGCCACATGAAACGGAGCCAGCGCTGGTAGGGCACACCGCCAATCGCGAGTGCTCCCATGACGACCGCGAAAGTCGGGTTGATGAGGTTCACCAGCCCGTTCGCCGACTGATAGGCGGTCACCACAAGCGAGCGATCAACATCTGAGAAATCTGCAAGCGGCGCCATGATTGGCATGCTCAAGACGGCAAGACCCGAGGACGATGGCACCAGGAAGGACAAGCCAAGCTCTATCCCGAACATGGTGTTGATGAACCCGATGGGCCCGAGCCCGCTCAGGGCGCCTTCGCCCGCATGCAGGATCGTATCGGTCATCTTGCCGGCGTCCATGATCACCACGATTCCGCGAGCGATGCCGATAATCAGCGCCACACCGAGCAGGTCTTTCGCGCCCGCCATGAAGGCGTCGATAAAGCCCTCCTCCCCCATCCAGGAGGCGACCCCGACAAGGATAGACGCGGCGATAAACAGGGCCGACATCTTGTCCATCCACCAGCCTTGCGAAGAGACGCCCCAGATCATGATGGCAAAGGTTGCAGCGAAAATGATCAGGGTCAGGATTTGTGACCGTGAGAGCGGCGCGTCGGGATCATGGCCGTCGCTCTTGAAGCGGGCAGCGATTTCATTTTTCTTATCGGCGATGATCGACTTGGAGGGATCTGCTCTCACCTTGACGGCGTAGCGCATCACGTAGGCCGAACAGATCGCCCAGCCTGTTACCAGAATGAAGACCCGCAGGGTCAGTCCGTCCGTAAACGCGATGCCGGCCGCGTTTGATGCGATAACCGTGGCGAACGGATTGATCGTCGAACCGAGGACGCCGATCCCCGCCCCGAGCAGGATAACGGCAACGGCGACGACGGCATCAAACCGGGCTGCCAGCATGACTGGTATCAGGAGCCCATAGAAGGCGAGCGATTCTTCGGCCATGCCATAGGTCGTGCCGCCAACAGCAAAGAAGGCCATAAGGATCGGAATCATCCAGATCTCTCGTCCCCTCAAGGCCGACATGGAGCGTTCGATCGCATGATCGATGGCGCCCGTCCGGGTCACAACGCCGAGAAATCCGCCGATGATGATCACGAACAGCGCGACATCGATAGCCTGCGCTTGATTGCTGTCCGGGTTATAGAACCCGCCAATCGGTGCGAGAAAGACATCGACAATCCCTTGCGGGTTGGCATCGACGGTTTCGTATGTACCTGGTATCGGAACCTCACGGCCCAATTCCGCATTCTCCGTTCGCTGATATTGCCCCGCCGGTACAATCCATGTCCCCAGCGCAATGAGGGCAATGAGCGCGAACAGGATTGTATAGGCAGTTGGAAACTTGAAGCCCTTCGATGGGGCCGGTGCATCTGCCGTTTCAATTGTGTCTGACATGTTTTCAGCCCCTCTCCTAGAATGCGACGGATGCGTAGAGCATAAAGTGAGACCAGGTCTCATCACCGCCCGTAAATTGCTTGGCGCCGTTACCCGGCACCATCACAGCGGCGGCGGCCGACAGGAACAAGCGATCGGTCGCCTGCCAGTCGAGGAAGATATCGATTTCATCTCCGAACGCCTCATCGGCCACACCGATCTGGCCAGGTTCATCCAGTGTGAAATTGAGCCAGGAAGCGGTCAGCGACACGGTGTCGGTCAGGGTGGCAGAGCCTTTGACCATATGGGTCTTCTGGTTGGAGTTCCCGAAAATCCAGTTGCCTGTGATCTCACCCTGATACCATTGGCCGTAATCGGTGAAGCCGTAGGCGAGCGGCACGAATTCTTCATTTTGCGGCGTCGACGGATCATCGCCTGTGACGACGGCGTAGCGATAGGTCAGTGTCGGCTCGAATGGCAAGCTATCGAGCTTGTAGCGGCCTTGAAAGTAGCCGCCTTGGCCCTCATAGAAACCGGCCCCTTCCTGCAGGGCGTACTCGCCAGAAAATGTCAACCGGTCAGAGACGTCAATCGAGGCGCGCACATCATAGGTTTTGAGTTCCTCGGCTGTGTTTGCGGTGACCGGGTCATCAAAATGGGCGACTTCGACATAAGTTGCGCCAATTGAGGCGCGCTCGGAGATGTCATACTCGGCATTGACCCCGCCGACATGCGCCTTGATACCGGCCCGGCCCGGATTGTTGCCAAGCCAGAACCCTTCCAGCAGCAGATCTCCCTGCTTCAGGCGGACGAGGCCGCTGCTGCGCGACGCCGAACGGGCACCCAGGTAGAAGCCGCCTCGGTCGCCGCCATCACGGCCACCATCCTTGATCAGGAAGCCGGTACCAATTTCATAGTCAAAATCGCCGCCGATGACCTCGAAGAAATCATCTTCGCCGAGTTCTGCCTTCCAGCCGACATAGAGCTTTTCGAGCGTCGCCTTGCCGGGGTCACTGATCCCGGCGGCGAAACCTTCTGCGCTCTCGCCGTATGTCTTCGTCCCGACAGCAGACAGGCCGGCTGACAATTCCCCCCCGAATACATTTTTCAAGGTCAGGTATAGCTGCGGCTCAATTGCAAACTCGGTCCATGTGCTGGTGTCGACGCCAATATTGGCTTCGGGCTCACCAAACCAGGGGTTGCTTTGCGTGAAAATAACAGTGGCTGCGTCGAGACCAACATCTATGGCTGCAGCGTCACTGTCATAGAGATTGATCTGGGCCATGGCTGGAAGGGCCGCGACGCCGAGTCCAACAATTGCCAGAAGTGCGGTTCTGCAGGCAAGCCCCCGGGGACAATGCGCACGCACATGTGAGTGAGGTGCATGCGTGTCGGCCTTGAGGTGTCTCATCAGCGGTGCCTCCAATGCAAAAGGGTCGACGCCTGCCGCCTATGAGCAGCAACCGGTCTCTAAGGTGATACGGCATGGACGGCACCTTCCCTCACTCATTACACTGGGAACTTACACAGCCGCCGTTTTTCAACGCCGTTGAAACATTCAAGACTGGCGGGGGTTGGCTCTGCTCTAAGGTCCAACGATGACCCAGTTACCAGCCCCTGCCTACACGCCGGCACTCGGCCCTCGTGGTTCGATAGAACTTTATGATCGCGTCATCGCTCTCCTGACCCGTGAGGAAAAATGGCGAGCCGGGCTGCTCGTCGCTTTGGCGCCCAGGGACGAAGAAACAATCGTCGATATTGGCGCGGGCACTGCGAGCATGGCGTGTCTGATCAAAACAACGCAGCCTGGCGTTCGCATGGTCGCAATTGATCCGGACCCCGACATACGGACGATCGCCGAAGCGAAAGCGGTAAGAGCTGGAGCCGCTATCGAATTCGTAACCGCGATGGGCGACGAAAAGATTGACGACATTGTCCGGCCGGGAAGCGCAGACAAGATACTGATCAGCCTCGTACTTCACCAGTGCCCGGTCTCTGTTAAAACAAGTATCCTCGCAAACGCTTTTCGCCTCCTCAAACCCGGTGGCAAGCTGCTGATCGCTGATTACGGTCGGCAGCGCTCAATCCTGATGAAGCTCGCATTCAACCTCGTCCGCCTGACCGATGGATATGCCGACACCAGAGCCAACAAGGACGGCCGGCTGCCAGAATTCATGCGGGGTGCGGGATTTGTTCATGTCAAAGAGCAGAGCATCACGCTTACGCCGACCGGATCGATCTCCATATATTCGGGCACCAAACCGCAGGCTCACTGCTAGCGGACATGTTCGAGCCACGTGCCGATCTTGCAACGCATACGCCTCGACCCACGCCATCACGGTTTCAATACAGTGCCGATCCAATACCGAGGGCGGCATTGGTCTTGGCGATGGACTTTTGTGAATCTGTCAAAAGCCCTGTCAGCGCCCTGATCGCATCAATCGTTTCCGGGATGACGATCGCCTGATTGTCGACCATATAGGCATAAAAGAGTTCATTATTCTGAATCGTAACCAGGTCTTCCCAAAGGGCGACTTCGTATAGATTGTCATTTGGACGTTTCAGGTCGGCCATGAGTTCCTTGACACTGTTTATACCCGTCAGTCCGTCGTCCAGTCTGACCATGGCGATACGCGTCGAAGAACGAAATGCCGCCAATACCTCTTCTCGGGCGGCGGCGCGCGACAGTTCAACGTTCCAATAATGCAGATGAGCAAGTGTTTCCGGCACCTTGACCGCCATCGTCACAA
>NZ_ARYL01000060.1 GCF_000685295.1 Hyphomonas oceanitis SCH89 | reverse complement strand
TGAGCATTCTCGGGAAGAAGCGCGCAGCGTGTTGGATGCGCTGACGGCTCAGTCCAATGGTGTGGCTGCGGCAGTCGAAACAGTCGTCGCGGATGCCCGCTCGGCTGCTGATGCGTACACGACCGAGATCGCATCGCTTCAGGCGACCTGCGCGCAACAAGGTACGCGGATCACGGAATTGGATAGCGAGGCTGCTACCCTGAAGACTGAACTGCTGCGCGCTGAAGCGGTGCTTCAAGAGATGCGTGAGCATTCTCGGGAAGAAGCGCGCAGCGTGTTGGATGCGCTGACGGCTCAGTCCAATGGTGTGGCTGCGGCAGTCGAAACAGTCGTCGCGGATGCCCGCTCGGCTGCTGATGCGTACACGACCGAGATCGCATCGCTTCAGGCGACCTGCGCGCAACAAGGTACGCAGATCGCGGAATTGGATAGCGAGGCTGCTACCCTAAAGACTGAACTGCTGCGCGCTGAAACGGCGCTTCGAGAGATACAAATGCGGGCAGAAGAGGCAAATAGTGCGCTTGCTGCGATCCGGGCTAGTCGAACGTGGAGATTACTCAGCACTATGCGTTCATTTGTCATGAAAATCACTAATGCTCAAAAATAGAACCGGACGTGTAAAGTCCCAAGGGGAGGGTGCTGTGGGCACAAGATTCTACTTTGATCTGTCGAGCTGCGCGAGATGGGGCGGCAATGTCGTCGGCATCATCCGTGTTGAGCGGGAGCTGGCGAGATTCGCCAAGAGGAACCTTGGTTCAGAAGTCTCCTTCTGCGTTTACGATAAGCCGCGCCAAAGGTTCCTGCACGTGCCGGACGCTATTGCGGAAGAAATTTTCAGTGGGCGAACGTCATTTTCCTTCGATTCACCTCCGGCAGCGCCTTCTTTCGCGCAGCCGGCGCCTCTGTCGCGCCTGATTCGCGGCATGGTGGCATTTCTTCCACAAGAGTTCAGTTATCAGCTTTTGCAGAGGCCCAAAACCTATATAGCCCTTCAGCGATTGAGGGGGCGTCGGCTCCGTAGAGATGATGTGACGCAAATCCGGGAGGAACGTGAGCGCTCGATCCATGAAGGGAGCGCTTGGGCGGTTACCCGCCGGGACCTTCGGCGGCGGCTATTGAGCCATCCTTGGGTGTACCGTTCGCTTCAGCGCGTTCAGGGCCGACGTCTCACAAAGGATCAAGTCTTGCGTGAGCGCGACGAGCTAGGGCGTGCGCCGGCTCCCGCACGAGCCTTGCGTTATGCGTCTGATACGTTTGTCGAGGAGATCGCCCTGAACAGTAAGAGTGCCGTGATTTCCTGCGGGCTCGACTGGGATCACAAGGATATGCGGACGATCTACAATCTGAAGAAGCGCGACGGCTTCCGGTATCTCGCTGTCGTTTATGATCTCATTCCGGTCACCTATCCGCATTTCGTCGTCCCTGGTTACGATTCATTGCTGCGAGACTATATCGGGGAGTTAGTCTGGCTAGCGGATAAATGCTTCTGCATTTCGGAAACGACACGGCAGGATCTGATGAACTACGCCGCCGAGAATGGTCTGCAGGATCTTGACGCGGTTGCGTTTCCTCTGGGCAATGATCTTCCCAAGGCAAAGTCCGATGCTGATGTAACGTCCCCGACTGTTGAGCTGCCAAGAAGATTGGCCAACAAGCGGTTTGCGCTGTTCGTCTCGACTATCGAACCGCGCAAGAACCACCGGGTCCTGTATGAGGCCTGGGATCGATGCGTTCGCGAAGGACGGGTCGATCCGCGCGAGCACTGTCTTGTTTTCGTCGGACGACAGGGTTGGGGGTCTGACGATCTAGTGCGGGAGATCGGTGCAAATCCCGCGACAAAGTCTTCCATCATGCTGCTCAATCACGTGACGGATGAAATGCTCGGCGAGCTTTATCGCCAGTGCGCTTTCGGCCTGTTTCCGAGCCATTATGAGGGGTATGGTCTGCCATTGGCCGAATTACTGCTAGCCGGAAAGGCGTCATTCGCCAGCAATGCCGGAGCACTTTCAGAAATAGGCGGCGATTTGGTCGTTCGTCTTGATCCCAAGGATACGCTCGCTTGGGCCGACTGTCTCTCGCGTGCAATGACCGATGTAGCCTATGTTGGCGAGCTTGCTGCAAGAGTGAAATCGGATTTCCGGCCCACGATCTGGAAAGATGCTGCACAGGAATTTTTTGCCAAGGTTGGGGAGAGCGCTACGCCATGAAAATTCTGGGGCTGGGAACCTATCCGATCATCAAGCCTGTCCATGGTGGGCAACGCCGCGTTAGCGCATTTCGCGACTATTATTCCTCTGTGGGCGTTCAATACCAATACGCGTGCGTCTACCAAGGCGCTCACTACACGCAGGAAGACGTATCGTCCGACGATGTTGCGATCATGGCCCTGGACAACGATCCGTACCGCGCGATTCCGCTCATTGATGACGTGCGGGCCGGATGGCAGGCAGGGGGGGAGACAAACCTCGTGACGCATAAACGGCTGCTTGCGGTGGCTGAACGCTTCGCGCCTGACGTTATCCAGCTTGAGCAGCCCTTCATGTGGCCCTTCGTTAAGCGGCTCCGTCAGGATCCGCGTTGGGCCGAGATGCCAGTCATCTATTCCTCACAGAATTTGGAAGCGCCGCTCAAGCGCGACATGCTTACTTCAGCCAATGTGCGGTCTGACGATGTGCGTGTGGCGTTTGATCTTATCAACCGGACCGAGGCCGAATTGTGCCGGGCAGCCAGCTTGATCATAGCCTGTTCGGCTGAGGATCAAGCAGTGTACCGCAAGATGGATCGGGGTGGCGAAGTCATGCTGATTCCGAACGGTGTGAGCAGGCCTGTGCCTCCGTCCGAAGCTGCCCTTTCCAGGGTGAAATCCATTTACGGCAAGAACCGGTTCCTGTTTTTTGTCGGCAGCGCCTATCCGCCAAACATAAACGGGTTTGCAGAGATGGCGATTGTCGATGGAGTGTTCTTTATTCCGCCCGAAAAGCAACTGGCGATCTGCGGGGGGCTGTGTGACGGTATCTTCCAAACAGCACAATACCAACGCTACCTGTCGGCGCATTCTGATCGTGTGCAATTCTTTCCATCGCCGTCTGATGCGGAACTCAGCGCTGTGAAAGACGCCTGCCATGGGGTGATTTTACCCGTAACCTTAGGCGGTGGCAGCAACCTGAAGACGGCCGAAGCGCTTGCGCTGGGAAAATGGATTGTTGCGACGTCCACGGCCATGCGGGGCTTTGATGAATTCCGAAACGCTCCCGGTGTGATTATCGCTGACGATCCCAAGGCGTTTCAACGGGCTATGGCAGATGTTCTGCGTCGGACGCCGCTCAAGTTACCAGCAGACCAGAAGCTTAAGCGCGAGACTGTCTACTGGGACCATGCATTCTTGCGTTCCAACCTAGTCGCGCAGATAAATAAATCTCTAGAGTATCCTGCTTAGATAGAAGCTTTGCTGACTGATGGGCTGACGTCGATCTTTAAGCCACCTCCGCGCATGTCGAAGCGTTATACCTTATTCAAATATTTTAAAATTACAAAGCAAATACAAAAATGTCGGGACAACGTATAGATCAAATATATCAATCTTATGGGGATGGGTAAATTAGCCTTTGGTTGGTCTGAAGGTGGGTATTTCAAGGATATTCAGAATCAGGCGTCAGACAATGGAAGGTTGATTCGTGAGATATTGCAATTTCCAAATGGCGGAACGTTCATTGACGTGGGTGCGAATATTGGGGCAACAAGTTTGATCGAGGCGGCAGCGAATGCTGACATTATAGCAATTGAGGCCTCTCCAAGTATTGGAGAGCTTTATCAAAAGAATATGATCGCAAATAATGTGACTGCTCGCTTCTTCAACTGTGCTGCAGCCGCAGAAGATGGATCGATTGGATTCGAGCATCGGGAGTTTGCAGCAGGCACCCAGGTGTCAATCGACTCGGCTAACAAGGTTCACGTGCGATCAATTGATAGTATCGTGGACAAGTTGGCACTCGACGCCATTCATTTGGTGAAGATAGATGTTGAGGGATTCGAGATCAATTTACTCAAAGTAGCGCGACGTACGTTCGAGAAATATTCGCCTTGAGTGGTCATGGAGTTTAATGCTCTTGCACTAATTTGGAATGCGAATGTGAGTCCCAAAGGCTTGGGGCAACTGGTACTTGAGGTGGCGGGTGAATTTGAAGCATATGGAAGTTTTGGAGATTTGCGTTTCATAAAAGACGAAAACTCGTTTAGACATTTCATCTTTGAACATATGGCTGGTGGTCGTGTTGACGGCATTATCTTCCAGCCGATTTCAGGTTCAGCCGTGCTCGTATGCTTGAGTCGCTTTCGAATTCGAAGTGCGAGTACGGAATTATTCGAGGACGCACGAGAAACGATACGCGCCGATCGATTAGATTCGACGGGCTAAACTGGCCGCTAGGTCACTAAGCAAAAAAAACGACCTGAAAACTGACTATAAAACCGCTGTACATAGAACTGGCAAAACGGCAAGTGCGTAAAACTCGAGAGGAATATCATGGATTTGTGGCAAATGGCGTTACGTTTTAGCAACGCTTGGCTCAGGAAGGCGTTGAGGGACGGCGCCATATTGATGGTCTGCCTGCTGGCGGCTGTAACCCTAACGGTATTCTATGGCCACGATGCCAATTGGGACTTGCGGAACTATCACCTCTATCTTGGTTATGCCTTTCTCGAGGGGCACTTCGATAATGATATCGCGCCCGCCGACTTTCAGTCTCTGTTCAATCCGCTTCTGGACGCACCGTATTATTTCACGCTCAAGCATTTTGGCCTGAAGGTCGCGTCGATTCTTCTATCCGTATATTTTGGCCTGTATGCCTTTGTTCTCTGGAAACTAAATCGGTTGGTATTCGCATGCCCCGTATTTTCTTCCCATTATGCAAACAACACGAGCAATTACATGTTGCCGTTGGTAGCCACCGTTCTGGGGCTGACAGCCGCAGCAACCTTTTCCCAGTCTGCCACTACATTTAATGAAATCCAGCTGGCTCTGCTTGTGCTCATGGGCTTCGTCATCGGCCTATATGCCGTAGGTCGCGGAACTATCAAACTTCGCTACTTTGTCGTGGCAGGACTCCTTATCGGTGCAGCAGGTGGCCTCAAATTGACGGCTTTTACTTACGCGCCGGCATTCGTTATCGGACTTGTTGCGGTCTATGGTATTACACTCTCGATCCGCCCGGTTGCCGCGTTCAGTGTCGCCTGGGTTGGCGGGCTTCTGCTCACATATGGCTGGTGGGCCATCTTTCTGGAGCAGCGGTACGACAGCCCGATGTTCCCACTTTACAATTCCATATTCAAATCGGGTTGGTATCCCGAAATTAACTTCAAGGACATGCGTTTCGTTCCAAACAGTCCCGCGGAATGGGTTCTCTATCCACTGAATTGGGCGGTACGTGTTTCTGGCGAAGTATCTGAACCCTTATTGCGGGATCCGCGTCTTGCGCTGTTCTTATTGCTAGGAACTGTACTGGTTTTCTTTCGCAGTCGTTTGCTGCTCACCTCGCGACGCTTGCGGTTCCTTGTTGTGTTTGCATTCGCGGCCTACATCATTTGGCTCATACAGTTTTCCTATCTCCGATATGCCGTTGCGGTGGAAGGCGTCGCGACGACAGTCATAATCGTAGCGATCGCGGCAATTTTCATGGTTGGAGAGCGGGCCTCGCGAGACGAGAGCACCGTGATTGCGTCCATACTGCTCCTGATCGCGGTGCAGTCTTTCACCAAGTATCCGGCGTGGGGCCGTATGCCGTTTTCGCAAACGGAAATCCAAGTTAATGTTCCGTCAGTGCCAGATAATGCACTCGTCCTAGTCATAGGGCCGCCTCTAACGTATGTTCTTCCGTTTATCGACGCGGAAGATCTGACGTTCGTTGGAATTACGCAAACAACGCTCAATGCGCGGGGCTACAAATTTCATCAGGAAACGGTAGACAAAATCCGGGATCACGACGGATCAATCAAACTTTTAATTCGAGGTGCCGCCTTCGGACCTGAGCTCCAGCAGGAGTTCGGTGTCACAATTGTCGGAGGAACTTGCTATCCTGTCACGACGAACTTCGAGCCAGGTGCATTGGATATCAGCATGTGCACAGGCGAGAAAATAATGCCCTAGCGAAACGCTGCCTTTACATTCTGGCGGCTATCTCTGGCCTTGTGGAGGCAGCGGCGGTTTGCCAATTGTTATTCTGGTGCGATCACCCTAATGAGTTGGGGAGCAATAGAGGATGGATTCATGACTACTGTCATCGAGCCACAGCCCGAGGCAAACATCAGGACCAAGGCTATCGAAATCGTGGGGCTGTCGGCTTCCCTCGGCGCGTTGTTCCTGATCATCAATTTCCTCCATTTCCAATATGTTCCCGTTTCCGTCATTCTGTATGCTTGCATCTGGGACACCATTATCGCGTCCGTCCTGATGCTGGGAGCTTACTGGTTTTTCCGGCGCTGGACCTCTACGCTCCTTGTGACCGAGCTTACGCTCACGGTGGTCGCTTCGAATCTTCTCATCCTGCTCTACAGTGTGATGGGGCCGACCGTGATCGACAGATCCCTGTCAATCTATATTGTCGAGAAAATTGATTATCGAGGGGGAGAAGTCGCTGCGGATGCTATGAAAAATATCATTCTGATGGAGTTCATGGATGAATACCGCGTGGCGGATGTGAGGATGACCGAACAAATTACGAGTGGGACGGTGAAAAACATAGATGGTTGCTTGCATCTTACTTCGCGGGGACGGCGTCTTGCGACGTTCACAAGTTTTTTCCGTCGCAATTTTCTTCCCAAAAAGCGCCTCATTGGCGGTACAATAACCCACGAGTTGACAAACCCGCTGGCCAACAAACCAGTATTGGTGCCATTTAAGTGCGCTTCAACCGGAATAGAAACGCCATGACTATGCGGGGCGTATCGGGAGTAGGGGCAGATGCCTTTGACTATATAGGTAGCGAGCTGGAATTGTTTCAGCACGCCGAGAACTGGAAGGCGTATTTTGCGCGCCAGCTTGCTGGTTATATTCGTGGAGACGTTGCGGAAATCGGCGCCGGAATCGGTGGAACCACCGCTATACTTTGCGCGGGGTCGGAGGCGTCATGGTCGTGTTTTGAGCCTGACAGGGAAATGAGTAAGGAGATATCGAAAAAGATCACGCAGGGAGATTTGCCGTCGAACGTGAGTTCAATCAACTCGACGCTTGGCGAATACAGAGCAGATGAAACTTTTGACACAATCATTTACATAGATGTACTCGAACATATTGAGCATGATCTTGAGGAAGTGGAAATCGCGTTCAAGCGTCTCAAGCCAGGTGGGAATCTCGTTGTGCTGTCTCCTGCGCATCAATTCCTGTTCTCAGAATTCGATGCATCAATCGGTCATTTCAGGCGTTATTCCAAAACGAGTCTAAGGGCGTTACGACCGCAGGCGGCAGAGGAGCACGCGTTTTTTTATCTCGACTGTGTTGGCTTGCTGGCGTCAATCGCGAATAAAATACTCCTGAAGCAGTCACTTCCGACATTGTCCCAAGTCCTTTTCTGGGATCATGCTATGGTACCCGTTTCGAAGATCCTTGACCCATTGATTATGCGCAGCTTGGGGAAAACCGTGATTGGCGTCTGGAGGAAGCCTGACTGATTGTCCAAGCTGGATACTTTAGAGCGTCGGGCCGATTGATTGAATCGAAAATGATTCTCGTTACTGCCGAACTGTGAATCACAGTTCTGGGAGGAACCTGGCCATGGTAATTTTGATTTCGAATGATATTCGGTCCCGGATCATGCGGGGTATTGCGGCGGGCAAGTCGGCCCGTGCGGTTGTGCGTCAGTTTGAAGTGGCGCCCTCGACGGCATCGCGGCTGAAGCGTCATGTGGAAGAGACAGGATCCATTGCACTCCGGTCTCAGGGTAAACCGAAAGGGGTGACCTGAGACCCTTCAGTCCCTCATTCATTTCGAGAGTCTGCCCCTTTCATAGTCCATGGTTTGAGATGTGGCGAGCGCGTTGGGAGCGTTGCTCCCCACAAGCTCGAGCGACCGGCGCGCTGCGGGCGTCAGCCCGCCCAGTGATGAGTGAGGCCGGTGGTGGTTATAGTCATGTCGCCATCGTCCGAGGATCTTGCGGGCATGGGTAAGGCTGTCGAACACTTCCTCGTTAAGGCACTCGTCGCGTAGCTTGCCATTGAAGCTCTCGACGAAGCCGTTTTGTTGCGGTTTGCCCGGCGCGATATAGTGCCAGGCGATGCCGGTCTGGTTCTGCCATTCGAGGATGGCGCGACTGGTCAGTTCAGTCCCGTTATCTGAGACGATGGTTTCGGGCCTGCCATAGAGACGGATGCAGCGATCCAGTTCACGGGCCACGCGGGCGCCTGACAGCGATGTGTCCGCCACCAGTGCCAGGCACTCGCGCGTGTAGTCGTCGATCACGTTCAGCATGCGGAAGCGCCGGGCCGGGCCGAAGACATCGGACACGAAGTCGAGGCTCCAGCGCTGTGACGGACCGTCTGGCACGAGCATCGGTTCGCGTGTTCCAGTAGCGCGCTTGCGGCCACGCCTGCGTTTCACTGACAGGCCTTCCTCCTTGTAGAGGCGCCTGAGCTTCTTCTGGTTCATCACGATACCCTCTCGCGCCAGCATCACTTCGATCCGGCGATAGCCAAACCGGCGGCGTGTCGCAGCGATCTCACGCATGCGTTCGCGGATCTCCGGATTGTCCGGTTCCAGCTCACGTCTGACAGTCTTCGGATCGACGCTGACCAATCGGCAGGCGCGGCGCTGGGAGATGTCGTATTTGTCGATCACCTTGAGCGCCGCATCCCGCTTCAACTGGGGCGTCGTCAGGGCTTTCCCAGCAGGTCTTTCAGGATCGAGTTGTCGAGCATGCTGTCGGCCAGCAGCTTCTTCAACCGCGCGTTCTCGGTCTCCAATGTCTTCAGCTTGCGGGCATCCGACACGTCCATCCCACCATACTTCGCCTTCCATTTGTAGAAGGTGGCCGAGCTGACCCCGTGACGCCGGCACACGTCTGACGTCGCCATGCCACGCTCCTGTTCTGCCAGGATCGCGATGATCTGTTCGTCGGTGAATTTGCTCTTGCGCATTGTCTGTCTCCGTTGCGACAGACTCTCTATTCAAATGCGGGACCATTTGGGGCTCAGGTCAGGGGCGGGCAAGCTTGGGTCGTTCCGGGACTTCCTCATCCAGCGGGTCCTGGAAAAGCCTGACATTACGATGCCTGAGCTGGCGCGGGTGCTACAGGAAGAACACGGTGTGACGGCTGATCCATCGACCCTCTCCAGGCTGCTCTGAGCCGCTGGCTTTACATATAAAAATGTATGGTCCGCCCCGTCATTGC
>NZ_ARYL01000059.1 GCF_000685295.1 Hyphomonas oceanitis SCH89 | reverse complement strand
CGAATTATGCGCCGGGATTCGCCTTCGCCGATTCAGGCCTGTTCCCGGAAGGGACGGTTGTCTTCTTCCCGAGCGAGTCTCAAATTGCGGCCGTGATTGACTCCCTCAGCCGTCCGGTAATCTTCGCGGGCGGTGCGACGGCGTTGGAAAATATCGGCTTCATCAACAATGTATCCCTGACCCGCAATCTGGCCTCGACAGAGACAAGCGGACTCGACCTGCAAGTGTCTTACGAGACGGACACGGATGCCGGCCACCTGTCTGCCTCGCTCAATGGCAACTATATCCTCGATTTCGTGCAGCGCGCGTCCGATACGACGCCTGCTGTGGAAACCCTCAACACGCTCTATTATCCGGTCGACCTTCAGATGCGGGGACAGGTGGCCCTTGCGCGCGGCAATCTCACCAGTTCGCTCTTCCTCAACTATGTCGACAGCTATGCGACCGACAAGACCGCTGCGGCGAGCCGGATCGATTCCTGGACGACTGTCGACCTGTCATTGTCATGGGCCTTCGAACCGTCAACGCCGGGCTGGCTCAGCGGCAGCGCGCTCAGCCTGTCGGTCACGAACCTGTTCGACAAGATGCCGCCCCGGACGCCGCCCCTGACAGGCTTTACCATTACCGGGTTCGACCCCGCCAATGCCTCGCCGCTCGGGCGGTTTGTCGCGCTCGAACTGCGCAAGACCTTCTAGATGCGCGTCCCGG
Source organism: Hyphomonas oceanitis SCH89 (assembly GCF_000685295.1). Classification (GTDB taxonomy): domain Bacteria; phylum Pseudomonadota; class Alphaproteobacteria; order Caulobacterales; family Hyphomonadaceae; genus Hyphomonas; species Hyphomonas oceanitis. Next base: position 9,192 of record NZ_ARYL01000059.1, on the reverse strand, counting down.
TCCTGTCGCGATATCACCGGCCGCCGCGCCCCAGAATTCGGCAGCAACGCGGCGGCCGGCTCCGGCCCTGGAGTGTTCTCATCGCCGCGATCGCCGTGAGCCTGATCGGAGGGGCAGGGGCTTTGCGCGCAGATCCCGCGCCTGTCCAGCGCCACAATCTCAGGCTGGAGGATGTCCTCGCTACGGAAGGTATCGGCGCAGCGCAATTTTCCCCGGATGGGCGCTGGCTGGCCTATAACCTGGTGCCGCCTTACGCCCGGCTTTCGGATTATTCCTACTGGATGCGGGCCTATGGCCTCAGCGGACACCAGCTCTGGGTCAAGGCGATGGACAATGGCGCCGCGCCCTCCCTGCAGCCAGGTCTCGATCCGGGCGCCACCAGTTTCCTGATGGGCTTCTCGCCCGGCAGCACGCATGTTGTCGTCCTCGAGCACAAAAGCGGCCGCTTCCGGCTGGTGGCGTGCCGCACCGGCGAGGCCAGCTGCGTCCGGTTCGATCCCATGCCGGACATCCGGGACCGGTATGTCAGGGCAGAGGACTGGAATGCGCATCTGGTCTGGACATCGGAGGACACGTTCGTGATGCCGGTTCGCGATGACGTGCTTCCGGGTTCGGAAATGCGAAATCGTGCCGCAACCGGTACCTTTCTCTGGCAGGCGTGGAACAGGGCATGGTCGGGCCACGGGGCGACTGCGTCCGAAGCTATCAGCACGGGCCGCGACCGTTCGGCAGACTGGGCCGCAGGCGACCTGGTCGAATTCAGCATACGGACCGGCCGGGTGGCGATCCTCGCGGCGGGACGCTACACAGGCGTGCGGGCCTCGTCGGACGGCCGGTTCCTGCTGGCGGCGCGCGTCGCCGAGCGCGAGCGGCCCCCGGCGGACGCGCGCCCGATTGCAAGCGAAACCCACCCGATTTTCGACAGGCACTACGCGCTGAGCCTGATCGACCGGACGCGCGGTGCGGTAAGGCAGGCGGGGCAGCCATTCAACGTGGATCCGGGCTCCCTGACCTGGTTGGAAACGCCGGAACGCTTTGCCGTTTTTGGCTGGGACCAGGACGAAAAGCCGGAGGACGGGCGGTTTTACATTGTCGATACCGCAACACTCAATGCGCACCCGCTCAGCCATGCCGGTCTGGCCCTTACCAACAGAAGGCAGGATCCGGATTTCAAATGGTGGCCGGGTCCGGCCCGTGCCGCCCTCCTGGAATCGGGCCTCGCTGTTCTTGCCAGGCCGGTCGGGGACGTGCGGCAGGACTGGTACCTGTTGCGGGGCGGTGCCGCACCGCTCAACCTGTCGGCTGGGCTGGATGAGCCGTCCGGTGATCTTCTCACTGTCGACCGCAGCGGCATCACGCTCATGGCGGACGGCGCAATGTACCGGCTGACCGCCGATGGTGATCCTGCGCGTCTGATGCAGGAGGGGGCCCGGTTTTCGGGTCCGGTTGCCGATGCGGCCAATCCGGCCGATGCCCGGTTCGTGGATTTCACGCCCACAGCGCCGCGGATCGGTGAGGACAACAGCGGGGACCTGATACTGGCGCAAAGCGAATCCGGCACCGGAGATACCGGGATCTGGTTTGGTAGTATCCGGCCTGGCTCGGCCTCCTGGCGTCACTTTGCCCTGAACAGGCCAGCCGCTCATGTCCTCGCGGCGTCAGCGCGGGCGCAAGCGGCGGTCGTCACGGTAAAGGAGGGTGGCGCGACGCGTCTACTGCTGATCGGCAAAGACTCAGTCTCCACCGAACTGGCCCGGATCAACGCACACCTGAATGCGGTGCATTCGCCGGGGACGCGGACAATTTCCTACGCGCTTCACGATCCCCAGGGCGCGGCGCCGCCCCGGCCCGTGACAGCCTGCCTGCTCCTGCCGCCCGGTTATGATCCTGCCAAACGCTATCCTGTCCTGATGGAAGTCTATCCGATCGGGATTGGCGGGAACTGTCGCACGTACACGGATTATCCAGCACCGGGCGCCGTCGTTCCGGAGCTCTGGACCTCGCGCGGGTTCATCTATGTCCTGCCCTCAATTCCCCTCGATCTTGCAAGGACACCGGACGATCCGCTCGGCGGGCTGGGCGACCTGCTTGGCCAGACCGTAGACGCGCTTGCAGATACGGGTCCTGCCGATCCGGACCGGATCGTCCTTTTCGGCATGAGCCAGGGCGGCATCGCGTCGCTGGTTGGCGCCACCCAGTCGGACCGGTTTGCAGCCGTCATATCGATCAATGGCTGGGCAGACTATTTCAGCCACTATTTCGGGGCGCGGGGATTGATGCGCTATTTTCACCTGGATCAGAATGGGGGTGACAACCGCTGGCGCTACGAATGTGCCCGCGAGGGGCCCAGTCATGATTGCCCGTTCGGATTCGGGGTCACGGCACTCGCCGATCCCGAGCGTTATGCGCGCACGAGCCCCGTCGCGCGCGCAGACCGGGTCACCGCACCGGTTCTGCTCGTCCATTCGGATTTCGATTATTTCGGCATGGCCCAGTATGATGAAATGTTTGGCGCGCTCTATCGGGCGGGCAAGGACGCACGCTACGTACGCTATTGGGGCGAGGGCCACGGGCCTTCTTCGCCGGCCAATATCAGGGACCTGTGGATGCGGATCGATGCGTTCCTCGCCGAAAGCGGCGTGGCCGTCTCGCAGGCGGAACCGGACCGGTCGCACTGAGCCGCCTCAGGCTTGGCGACAGGGACTTCACGGAGCGGTTTGCCGGCGCGTCCAGCGGCTGAGCCACGCCTCGATGACATAACAAACGAGGATCATGCGGCCGAATGTGTCGACCCCATAGGAACCCGGCCGCAAAGCCGCTTCGACGTCGGCACGGTCAATCAGTCCGTTCGCGACAAGGGCGCCGTTCATCAGCGTGTCTGAGAGCAAATCCCGGTTTGCCTTCAGCTGCTCAATATAGAAGCGGGAAGCATCGCCTTTCGATCGGCGCAGGCGTATCTGGTCAGGAAGGCGTCCGGCAAAGGCTTGCCGGACCAGACCCCGCCCGCGACCTCCATGGCAGAGGAGATAGGCGGGCAGTTGCAGGCAGAGTTCGACCAGCGGCTGGGATATCAGGGGGTGGACGGTCTCGTCCGTGCCGGGCAGGGCGAGGCTCTCGCGTATCTGGATCATGTGCGCGAGGCCGGAGACCTGGGCGAACTTGGCCGGGGGCAAGCCTTCAGGAACGCATGCCCAGACAGGCAGGAGATCGGAAGCATCGAGCCGCTCGTGGGTCAGCCGGTTGAGCCCTGTCTGGCGCTCCCTGATGCTGCGGATCGCGGCGGTCTCACGCGGTCCTGCAACCAGGTGTGAAAGGCTTTCTGCGAGCACGTGCCAGACCGATTCGCCAGACAGGCGGGCTGCGGCCAGGAGTTCATGCGCCGCCCGCCGGCCAGGCCCGTGGCGGCGCAGATAGTCGGCGAAGATGAGCGGGTCGCGGGTTTCGAGAAACAGGTGGTCGCCCCCTTGTCCCGTGAAGACAGTGCGGCCTGCCAGGCCAAGGGCCTGTCGACGTTCGGCATCCGCGCGTCGCCCCAGGAATTCCCGGAAGGGCCTAGCTGAGAGCGGGTGACAGTCAGGGGGCGGTAGCGGGTCGGCAGGATCAATCAGGCATTCCGCGAGCTCAATCCCGAGATCGCGGGCGACCGCTCTTGCCTGTGCGGCTTCCGGTGGATCGCCGCCTCGCAGGATGAAATGCACGGCGCGCATGTCCAGCGCGCCAGGTTCCTGCATCAGGCAGGCGGCGACGATTGCGGAGTCGAGACCGCCCGACAGGTTTAGCGCGAGATGCGGACACGCCTGGCCCCAGGTCCGAACGACACAGGACGTCGTCTCGCGCAGGCATGCTGCGGCCTCCTCCGGCGCGGGCTCCAGTGCGTTCCGTGCGACCTGTCTCGGATCCCAGAGCGCTTCTTTCCGCACCCGGCCGCCAGATACATGTAACCGGCATCCGCCGGCCAGCTCACGGACCCCCCTGAGGCCGGATTGGCCCGGCTGGATCTTGTCATAGGCCAGAAGGTTCGCGATGAAATCCAGGTCCGGGTCGAAGCGGATCCAGTCAGGCAGCGGGCAGACTTCGAGATGGGAGAAGACGAGGGTGACGCCCCGTGTCTGGCAGTAGAAACACGGAATGGAAGAGGTCGGCTCGGTCAGCACGACCGTGCCGTCACTGCAGGCCAGGAAGGCCAGGTATGCGCCCCAATAGTCCGTCATCAGGCTCGCGCCGCGGGAGCTGGCAATCCGCCTGCCTGCCTCCTGGTCAAGGATGGCCAGGGGCGGGACGGGGATGCGCGCGCAGGCGCGGCGAAACAGTCTTCCGAACACGGCGCCAGAGACCTCGCCGGCTGGAATGGACAGGACATGACGCCCGGTTGTACCCGAGGTAAGATCGTGGAGCACGCATCCGGCGCTGACAGCGTGGCGGGCGGCTTCCGGCGCGCCGCGACGAACGCAACGGTCAATGTCGCTGGCGGCGGCGGCTGCGTCCGGATCGGCTGGATCCCAGATGAGGGCAAGACAGGACGGCAAGGGCTTGCAAACCTCTCAGATCACCATGAGCGTCTGATAGTCGGCGCAGGTATCCCGCTCCTCGTTGAGGACGATACCATTGCGCGACACCCAGCAATGGGCCGCGAAGGGTGACAGGCGAACGCCGAAAATCCAGTCGGCATCGACCCCGTAATGCGCCAGGAACTGCAGGAGGAGCATGCTCCGAAGGAAGCAGGCATCGTGTATGCTGACGCAATAGGGTGTGAGGGCATGAAAGCTGCGGGCGAGATCGATTGCGCGCGCGTCAGAGCCGGACGCTTTCGCGCGAGCCGTCTGTTTCCACTGTTGGGCTGCTGTCAGCGTGGCCGCGAGGCGCCCGCCACGGACCCGTCGCGCAAGACCCCAGGCTGCCCGAAGCGCCACGAGGGTCGCGAGATGCCTGAGGGAAGGGGCATGGCCCTGGCCGATGTCAAGATCGTAGATAGAGGCGTGCACGCCACAGGGTGGGGTCAGATGGATGGGCTGTCCCAGATCCTTGCTCCGGGTGAGGACATGTTTGTCACAGAGCCGCTCGGCAAACTGACCGGCGAGGCCGGACATTCCCGTCTTTGGCGCCGCGGCGATATCCGAAAACCACGCGGCTTGTGAGCCTGAAAGGTAAAGATAGCGATCAAGCGCGGTATCGAGGAGGACATAGTCGCCGCCGACAGCGCAGGCGTGAATGCCGTTGCGAAACAGATAGTCGTCCTGCATGGGCGGGTCTCCACCAGAGGGTTCCTGCTGCCCGGCGAGGTGTCCGGTTTTGCGCCGCGCCGAAAAAGGGGGACCGAAGTCCCCCTTCCTGTCAGCCGATCGGGATGAGCCGCGAGTTCGGCCCCACGGCGAATTCGGCGCCCTGGTTGAAACCGCCCCGGGTCTCTTCCGACACCGATCCCAATTCGATCGGCTCGAATGCATCATCGTCAAGATGGTCGTCTGTCTGCGTATTCATGGCATTGACTCCTTTTGGTTTGAGGGTGTGTCGCTGGCCGGACGACACGTAGAAAATGCACCCTATCTAAAGTAGAGTCAACGGTGACAATATTAAAAAAGATATATAAAACAAATAGATAGCAAAGCACCACTGCCGCCGATCGCGCTTTGCGCGGCGTGACTTAGAATCCCTCTCTCACAGGCAGTCTGGCGCGCTCAGATCATGCGTCCTCCGCGTCATTGTCCGTGGAAGGGAAAGCCTCGTACTGGCCGGGAAGGTCAAGGTGGACAGGTGATTGTCGCAAGAGGGCGCGGGCCTTTGCCGGGTCACCCGTCAGCCTGCATGTGTGTGCGCGTGACAGCGCATAATAGGCCCGTACATAAGGATCGACCTCAAAGAGCGCCGGCGAACTGAGAACCGAGGCAAACCCCGTATCCGGCGTCCGCCAGCGGGGTCCATATGTCTCGGTGAGGTAGCGCTCCGGATCATCCGGGATGGGCCATTGCCGTCCCTGAAAATCAGCCGTCCTGACATCGAAGGATGTGAAACGCCAGGCCACGTCTCCGGAAAGCCGGCCGAGCCCGCACTGAAGGCCGCCATCGCACGGCTCATAGAGGAATATGTCGACGGCAATGGCCTGGAACGTCAGGGCGAAATAGCGGTCGCCCGGACGGGCCCGTCGATCAAGCAGGAGGTCCGGATGTTCGCGGATGACGCGGGCGAGGTCCGGTCCGCCACTCTCGTCGGCAAGGACGCCGACATCGATATCCCGGTCGTGGACCAGCGGCGCGCCGCTGCGGTGGACTCCCAGCAATGTTCCGGCCGCCAGAAAATATCGGAGGCCTGCGGCGTCCAGGATCTCCGCGATCCCGCAAAGGGCGCGCGCCGCTGCGACAGGGCTGAACGCGGGCGGCGATGGGCTGGCGGAAAAGTCATGCTGCCCGAGAGACAGGGCAGACTGCTTGGACTTGAGCGCCGCGCGATAGTTACCGGTCTCGTAGAAGGCACGGGCCAACTGGTCATGGACTGCCCCCGCGTCCTCGAACTTCGCGGCATTGCGGCGAATGAGAGCGACCGCTTCGGGGCCGCGCCGGGCATCGAGCAGGGCCTTTGCGCAGTCTGCAAAATTACGCGGACGGTTTTGCCCGCTGCCGCATAGGCGCAGGAGCGCATCAGCCGCGCACTGGATTGCGCCAATCCGCTCATCCTCATCCGGTGTGATGTCGGCAAGGGATCCCCATGACTGCCAGGCATCGGGATGGCAGTCGACGCTCTGGCGAAAGGCGGCGAGGGCCGCTGGCCGGTCCATGAGGGCATGCAGGGCCAGGCCGCGTCCGTGGAGGGCGCGCCGGTGCGCAGGAAGGCCGCGCCGAGCGATTGCTGGACAGGGGCGTGCCCGGGGCGAAGGCGGTTCGCCGCCAGCAAAGGGGGCAGGGCGGCCTCAGATCGCCCGGCCGCAAGGCATTTCTGACCCGCCCGCAGGTAATACTGCCAGGACCCGGGCGGGTATTGATCGGCCGGCAAGGATTGGGAGATGCCGGGCTTCATGGGAGGTCTTGCGGGGCAGGCCAGAAACGGGAGGCGCGCATCCTGCGGCATGGGAACGCCGATTCAGCTGCCTCTCGTCGCATCTCGTACCGCCAGCAGGCACGGGACAATTCCGGATCATGGACTCTTGCAGGGAACACTCTGTCCTCTCGTGCCGTATGGGGTCGCAATCGTATTCGGATGCAGAAGCGTGACGCGATCGGATCAAGCGCCGAGCTCCGGGAATCCTGCGTTAAGGCTCTCGCGTCACCCCGCGTCCATTCCCGCGGACGCGTAAAAAACATGTACATTTGAATACACACGAGTTAAACCATAAGTAGGAAAATGATGCAATATTAAAGAGGAATCTGAAGGCAGTACGGGCAAGCCATACCCATGCCCGCGACGTGCCGGAAGGGTCAGCCAGAAGCGGTTTCCTGAACAGGAAAGATGTCCATGCATGATTATAACGGGTCTGCCGTCCTCCATGCCATCCGCCTGATTTCGGCGACCGTGACGAGTGCCGAGACGATCGAAGCCCTTGCCGTCTTCATTGAAGCCTATGGCTTCGAGAAAATATTCCTCGGCCAGCTCGTCAATCCGATGAATGTTCCGCTGAAGGATATACTTTACCTCTCCAACTGGCCTGAGGAACTCAAGGCGGCCAGGCGCACCAGGGCTGCCATCCTTCACGATCCGATTGCCTTCTGCGCCGTGCGTTCGAAACGGCCTTTCAGCTGGGCCGAAGCGCGCGCCCATGCCACGCGGGCTGGCCGGCGCACCGTCGACATGGTGCATGATTACGGCATCACCCATGGCATGATGTTTCCCATGCATGCCCTCGAGAGCGTATCGGGGGGTGTCTCGCTGGGCGGCGGCGTCAAGCCTGACCTGTCACCGACCGAGATCGCGGAACTCGAAATCGTCTGCCAGGTTGCCTATTATCATCTCGAAGCGATGCTGGGTCCCTTTCCTTATCAGAAAGTTGCCGAACTCACGCCCCGCGAGACCGAATGCGTCCAGTTCGCAGCCGCCGGCAAGTCCAATTGGGAGATTGCCCATATCCTGGGGATCCAGGAGGACACGGTCAAAAAGACATTGCGGCGGGCACGGGACAAGCTTGATGCCGTGAACCGGGCGCACCTGGTCGCTAGCGCTATCGCCCGCCACCAGATTCTGCCCTGACCAGTCCCCTAAAGGGGACATTACCCGCACCCGCATCCGCGACATGCTCCTCATGCCCAAGGAGGAGTAGAGCGCATGTTCAAGATCATCACACCGGACAACTGCCATCAGTATTCAGACCTCATCGATGAGATGCACAAGATGCGCTACCGCATCGTGGTCGGCGAATGGGGGTGGGACATACCGGACATCGAACCGGGCTATGACAAGGACCCGTTCGATACCGCCGACACTGTCTACGTCATCGCCCTGACGGCCGCAGGCGAGGTTGCCGGCACGTCTCGACTCAACCCGACCGTCGGGCCGCATATGCTGAGCGAACTCTTTGCCGACTATTGCGATCTCCAGCCCTATCCGGTCGGCCGCGATGTCTGGGAGTGCTCCCGGTTCGTGACGGACCGGTCCCTGGCAACCGATCCGGTCGACGCTTTCCGCGTCCGGTGCCGCCTCGGTCTCGGTCTGACAGCCTATTGCCTGGACAATCACATATCCCGGCTCAGCTGGCTGACACACCAGAAATTCTTCAACCTTGTCCAGCGGGTCTGGCAAACCGAGCCCCTCGGTCTTCCGAAGCGGGAAGGGGACAACTGGGCCTGGATACCTGCCGTGTCGACCATCGACGAGGCGACGTTCGACCGCCAGCTTGACCGCTATCGCAATGCCGAAGCGATCGTCGCGGCAAATGGTGCGGCACGGTCAGAGGCCCGGCGGGGCAAGGTCGCATGAGCCCCAGCATGCGCGGCAGGATGAGCGACGCCGAGCAGTCGGCTTTCAACCGGGATGGTGTCATTTGCCTGAGGAATGTCCTGACAGGCGCAGAGGTCGACCACCTGCGACACGCCGTTGCAGGACAGATGAGCCGGCTCGGTCACTCGCCGACAGGCTATGATTTCGAAGCGCTTGCAGGCCAGGTCTGGGACCAGGGCCGGAGCGTCGATACCGGCGAGGCGGACCGTTTCGACATGCAGGCCATGAAGGCGCTCATCCGGTCCGACGCCGCGGCCCGACCATTGCTGGAGG
>NZ_ARYL01000058.1 GCF_000685295.1 Hyphomonas oceanitis SCH89 | reverse complement strand
TGATTTTGGAAAGTCCGGACAAGGAAGGCTAATTCTGCCGGCAGGCCTCATATTAAAAATGGAGGCATGGGCGGCTCATGATATCAAGGAAGGTTACAAATATGACGACGGCTAAAACAAAGACGCGCCTGAACATCGGGCACGAACCAAAGGCGTTCGAGAAGAAAAATGTTTGGAATGTCGAGGAGATAACGGCTCTGCTTGACGAAGAGAATGGCACGCTTGATCCAAGAATTTATTCAGATCAGGATCTGTATGAGTTGGAACAGGAACGCGTTTTCGGACGATCATGGATTATGCTCGGGCACGAGACACATGTTCCCAAAGCCGGTGACTTTTTGACGGCCTATATGGGCGAGGATCCCGTCATTCTTGTGCGTCAAAAAGATAGAAGCTTGAAGGTTTTTCTAAACCAGTGCCCGCATAGGGGGATGAGAATCTGTCGAACCGATGGCGGCAACGCAAAATCGTTTACATGCAGCTATCATGGTTGGGCGTACGACATCGGCGGAAACTTGGTGAACGTACCATATGAGTCTGAGGCATTCTGTGAGGACTTCAACAAGGCCGAGTGGGGGCCGGGCCAGGCAAGGGTTGAGACCTACAAGGGCTTGATCTTCGCGAACTGGGATAAAAACGCGCCAAATCTGCGCGAGTATCTTGGCGACGCGACATTCTACATGGACCACATGCTCGATCGAACCGAGGCGGGTACTGAAGTTATCAGCGGCATGCAGAAATGGGTTATCCCATGCAACTGGAAGTTTGCCGCTGAGCAGTTTTGTAGTGACATGTATCATGCCGGAACCGTATCCCATCTGTCCGGTATCGAGGCGGGCCTGCCCGAAGGTATGGAGCTTTCGGATGCGAAGATTCCGACGGTGGGATACCAGTTCAGGGCGAAGTGGGGCGGGCATGGAACGGGTTTCTATGTCGGAGAGCCAGGTATGCTAGTGGCTATCATGGGGCCCAAGATTGCTAAATATTGGACGGAAGGTGAAGCGGCCGCCAGGGCGGAGAGGCGCTTGGGAAGCGCAGAGCGTGCGCGTCAATTGATGGTCCAGCACATGACTGTTTTCCCAACCTGCTCATTCCTTCCCGGTATCAACACCGTTCGAACCTGGCAGCCGAGAGGCCCGAACGAGACAGAGATATGGGCATTTACAGTTGTAGATGCTGATGCTCCTGACGAGATCAAGGAAGAGTACCGCCGTCAGACATTAAGAACGTTTTCTGCCGGAGGCGTATTCGAGCAAGACGATGGTGAAAACTGGGTCGAAATCCAGGCTGTGTTGCGAGGGCATCAGGCTAGGAAGCGCCGGCTCAACATTCAAATGGGAAAAGGTCGTTCTGCTGCCGATAATCCGCATTACCCGGGCAGTATTGGGTATGTGTACAATGAAGAAGCCGCTCGCGGACTCTATCATCAGTGGATCCGTATGATGACTGAACCTGATTGGGACACACTCGGGCCAAAGTAGGGAGGTCTGTGAGCGGATCACCCGTTTCGTAGGCAGAGCGAAGTGCGCTCAACCGATAGTTCTATTAACCCTCGCGAATAACGGGCGCATAAATCGCGCAAATTGGAGATAATTATGCTGAAAGAAAAAGTGGGACCAGAGTCATCAGCGTCGCAGATAAGCACTGCCGCTCTGCTGCTGCAGCATGAAGTTGAGCAATTCTATTATAAGGAGTCTCTTCTGCTTGATCGGCACGAGTTCAACGATTGGTTTGACCTTCTGGACAAGGACATCAGGTACTTTATGCCGTTGAGAACGAATCGCACGAGGCGCGATCAAAAGCTCGAATACTCTAAGGACGGTGAGTACGCGCATTTTGATGATGATCTAGTGATGATGCGTGGGCGGCAGCGGAAATTAATGTCGGATGTCGGATGGTCTGAAAGCCCGGCTTCGCGAACGCGCCACATCATAGCGAACGTCATCATTAACGATGCAAGTGATGATCAGGAAGTTCATGTGACGTCGTCATTTATTCTTTACCGAAATCGTCTGGAACGGCAGGTCGATATTTTTGCAGGAGAGCGAATGGATGTACTGCGCCGCAGTGACAACAAGCTCGGCTTCATGATCGCTAAGAGAACCATACACATCGATCAAAGTACGATTCTCTCTAATAATCTCAGCATCTTTTTCTAGGTATCGTGATGGCTTTTAAGAAAGTTTGCAGCCTAGACGAAGTTCCTGAAGGTGACGCGTTGCGGGTGGAGTTGTTCGACGAACCTATCGCGCTATTCAACTTAGACGGAGAGATCCTCGCGACTCAGGACCGCTGCACACATGGCGACTGGTCGTTAGCGGATGGCTTTCTCGAAAATGGCGTCATTGAGTGTACGCTTCACTGGGGAAAATTCTGTGTGCGGACGGGAAAAGTGAAGGCTCCACCCGCTTGCGCGGCCTTAACTGTTTATCCCGTGAAGGTGGAGGGCAACGACGTCTACGTGGATTTCGAATCTGGTAAGGTCAACGATTGATGCAGAGTTTCGCGATCATAGGTGCGGGTCTGGCGGGGGCGACAGCGTGTCGGTCGCTCAGAGACCAGGGGTTTGAGGGAAAGATTTTCCTCTTTGGCGACGAGCCGTATGAGCCATATGATCGACCCTCTTTGTCCAAGTCTGCTTTAGCGACCAAATCTGCCCCCCCTTTGTTAATGGGTTGTAATTGGAGCGAAGAATTCAGGGTCGAGAAATGTCTGGGAGTTCGCGTTGAAACAATAGACTTGCCCTCGATGCGTATTGAGGTGAGCTCTGGCTCGGACCTCAAGTTTGACAAGCTCCTTTTTGCCACTGGGTCTCGGGCGCGGTCTCTGCGTCTAGATGCGCATAGCGAGACGCCGGGACTTTACTCACTGCGGACACTTGACGATTGCGTGGCTCTACAGGGAGCAATCTCCCCTGGGGCACAAGTCATCATCATCGGGGGAGGCCTCATTGGATGTGAGCTTGCCACTACAATTCAGAAGATGGGTGCAAAGGCGATTATCCTTGAGACTGCCAATGAGCTCTTGTTGCGTGTTCTGGGCAAGACAATAGGCTCGTGGTGTCGAGAGGAATTGGAGGCCATAGGGGTTGAAGTCCACACGGGCGTCTCAATTACTCATGTAGATCTAGACCCCTCGTTCCGGGAAGTACGATGCGGCGACGGAAGAAGATTTTCTGGTGATCTGGCAATCGTCAGCGTTGGTGCGGAGCCGGTCACCGCTTTAGCAGAGCATGCTGGATTGGCGTGCGCGAGGGGCATCATTGTAAATTCAGTTGGTATGGCTTCAAGCGACACGGTGTACGCAGCGGGCGATGTCGCAAGTTGGCCTCTCAGGAGCGGAGGGCGCCGCAGTCTGGAGACTTATCTGAATTCTCAAAACCAGGCGGCTGTGGCTGCGGGAGCAATGCTCGGAAAGGGTGAGCCAGCACCGCAAGTTCCGATTTCTTGGACGGAGATAGCGGGGCATCGGATACAGATGATGGGCGAAGTCACTGGTCCTGGCGATGTCGTCACTCGGGTTGATCCCGGAGGGACCGGAATGACGGTGTGTCGATTGAATGGTGGGGAGCTTCAATCTGTTGTTTCAATAAACCAGCCGGCAGATTTTTCTTTCGCATCAAAAATCATTGAACGGAGGATGCAGGTAGATGCGAAATCAATTCGTGATCCACTCATTCGTATGAAAGACGTTTTCAAATTGGCGGCAAAGACGGTCGCGTGAAGTACAATAAGTACGGATACACACTAAAATCAAAAAGACAGGGAGAAGACAATGAGCGTTAAGAAGTTGGGATATCTGGGTTTTTCTGCATCAAACATTGATGCGTGGCGGGATTACGCAACCGGAACGTTAGGGCTAATGGATGCTGGGACGAGAAATGACACTCTCTTTCTGAGAATGGATTCTCGAAATTGGCGGGTTGCAGTCCATCCAGGTGCGGCAGATGATCTTTTGTATGCGGGGTTCGAAGCTTCGAATCGAGCCGAGATGCTTGAGATCGCTGAAAGACTAAAGGAAATGGGTATCTCCGTCGAGCAGGCCGATTCCAAGCTGTTGGCGCAACGGGGAGTGATTGATTTGGTATCCTGCCTTGATCCGTCAGGGATCAAGATTGAGGTGTATTATGGTGCCAGCGAACTCTACGAAGAGCCGTTTATTTCGCCTACGGGTGTATCTGGATTTCTAACTCAGGATCAGGGACTTGGGCACTATGTCCTGAGTGTTGAAGATATTGAACGTTCTTTGGATTTCTACATCCGTGGACTGGGAATGGAGCTATCCGACATCATCGACTGGCAGGTCAATCCGGACGTGAAGCTTCAGGTGAACTTTCTCCATTGCAACAGGCGCCATCATAGCCTGGCATTAATCCAAGCGCCCGCCTCCAAGAAGTTACACCACTTTATGCTGGAAGTAAGCTCGTTCGATGATGTCGGGCGCGCATATGATCGCGTGTCAGAGAAGAATGAGATCGTGATGACGCTCGGTCGGCACACAAATGACCACATGTATTCGTTCTACGGCGTCACGCCTTCCGGCTTTGCTGTCGAGTATGGATGGGGCGCTCGACCCATCGAGTCAGATTGGTCTGTCGTCCGATATGACAGCATCAGCATGTGGGGACATAAGTTTATGGGCACAGGAGCTTGAGCGGCGCGTCCGCAAAACTGATCCAAATCCGTCCGACCCCCGACGCTGCATTTAGGAGATTCTAGCATGGCCATTCAGATCGTATCTGAAGATACCAACCCAGAGATCGCACGTAACATTGAAGTTCACGGTGTAAAGACGAACTATCATGATCTCGGCGCTGGGAAACCGCTCTTTCTGATTCACGGATCAGGGCCGGGGGTTTCAGCTTGGGCAAACTGGCGATTGGCAATGCCAAATTTTAGTGAGGTGGCCAGAGTAATTGCTCCTGATATGCTCGGGTTCGGATATTCGGAACGTCCGGGAAAAGACTACTATAATATGGAAAGTTGGCTCGACCAGGTTGTTGGGTTGATGGACGCTCTTGATATTGAACGGACCGATCTCGTAGGCAATTCCTTCGGGGGTGCGATTTCTCTTGCGATGGCCATTCGACACCCGGATAGAGTTCGGCGCATTGTTCTGATGGGAAGCGCGGGTTTGGCGTTGGGGCTGAGTGAGGGACTTGACCAGGTTTGGGGGTATTCTCCATCCATTGAAAATATGCGCCGTTTGCTGGATATCTTTGCATATGATCGAAGTTTGGTAACGGATGAGCTTGCTGAACTACGGTACAAAGCAAGCATTCGTCCGGGTTTTCAGGAGTCATTCTCAGCGATGTTTCCTGCGCCTCGGGGGAGATGGCTGGAGCACTTGGCAAGTGATGAACGCGATATCCAGAAAATTCCTCATGAGGTTCTGGTTATTCATGGGCGTGAAGACGTGGTTGTGCCGCTGGAAAATGGCCTGCGGCTGTCGCAGTTAATCAAGAGGTCTCAGTTGCATGTCTTTGGAGAGTGCGGGCATTGGGCGCAAATTGAACATGCTGCGAGATTTGAAAAACTCGTCATGAATTTCATTCAGGAGGCGGAAGAAAAATAGGTGCGGTGCGTCGTTAGTGCGAAACGAAAATATCTAAAATTCGTATGCTGCAATTGACTTAATAATTAAGTTCGAACAAGGACTAAAAAGGAGTGGTAAAATGTTGAAAAAGTTTGCTTTGATTGCCTCTGGTTTTGCGGCCCTGTATTGTGCGAGCGCGCAAGCGGAGGGCCGAGATGATTTGCAGCGCGTCTGCGTAACGGTTTCTGTTGCTGACGGTTTGAGCGAGGAGGAGAGTCAGGATTTTTGTGAGTGCTTAGCAACAGGCGCTGAAGAACAAGGACAAGAGTCCATTGACGAGCTTGTTGAATCGGCAGGAATACCGGATCGGCAAGCGCGCATCAATGGGCTGTCCGAAACGTCTCAGAAAATCGTGGCGGTATGTGCTCCCTAAACAGGTTCCAGTATAAGAGTCTTCGCCTTGGCTAGCTCTGCTTCTGAACAAGCTGTCCGAAGCATGAGTTATTACGCATTCGATTGGTCTTGCCGCTGTGAGGCCGGCTCTCTTCGGGGAAATGTAGACTATTGTTCTTGTGCAGAAAACTTCAATCGGGTCCGGGCGAGTGACTGTTGTCGCGGCATTGGCGAGAAATGCGGTAGGCGATGACAAAGCTGACGTGCCTGTGGGGAGGCTCTCATCTGCCGCCGTCGATATTCTTTTGGGCCTTTATACTGCGCAAACAAGGATGCTTGAGAATGGTTTCCGCAATGACGTAGCAGTCTTGGCTGTATGCACTTTGCTTGCCAATCTGATCGACGGGTTCGTTGCCGCCGAACTTGGTAAGCCGTCCTTGTCTCTCGTTCAGAAAGGCTGGCATCTTCGGAGGCGCGAATTGTTGCTCGCGCGTCCGAACGTCGAATCCCGCAAGGTCGGCGCGGCTGCTAATCGATTGACAAATGATTTTCGCAAAAGCCTCGAAGCATCCGCAGGCGCGAATGGATTAGCCAGAGAGCTAGCAGCTATCTGCCTGGCAGTCATTAGCGAATATCATGAGCGGGGCGAACCGGGCTCGTGCTTCGCTGAAGCCGAGGGAGCGCTCAGCCAACTCATCCGCGCATTCAGTGAAGGTGTTGCTTGACAGAATCAGTATGCGGATAAAGAAGGGGCTGGAGCAACCTCTATTGTTTGAATTCAATCGATAGAAAAGAGACGTTGATAAAGCTCAACCATTGACGGGATCTGACGAAAGTGATCCGGCAAGTGCTTTAGCTATCTTACAATGGTGACGCGCTTACCGATCAAATCTTGGGCTCTTGTACGTATCTAAACAAATCAAAATGGATTTCTCGTGGCCCAGTACCTCGGTAGATGGCGTGCACATGAATTCCTTTAATGGATCGCTCCGGGATGAACGCCAACGGGTTCGTTTCCTTGACCGTAGCAATACAGCTACTTGAGACGTCGAGAATGGACTACAGTGAGAGGAGACCTCATACGGCTCACAATGGGCAATCTCCTGCCGAGTTTGCCCGCAACGTCGGCCTGTGCCATGCTGGCAAGGCCAAAATCGCTGCTGGATTTTAACACCAAGGCCGGACTACCAGAGCCAAGCACTTCATCGCTGCTGTATTTTAGCACCACGACTGGGCCACCAGAGCCAGGCATTTCAGAAACCGCCAACTCTAACTTTACGGGTGGACCAGTCCGATTGGGCAAGCGAGGAAGACATGACGACAAGCGCCTAGTTCCGATGCCAGAGTGATGACATTTGCGGTTTACACGTGGTGCCAACGAGCCTTGTTTTTAATACGGAAAACCTGATGCGGTTTACAGAGAACTCCATGTAAAATAAGAAAAAGTGCGTCGTTTTGAACGATGGGGTCACGCGTGCAGAGGAAGAAATTACGAGAGAAATCGTAAACTTGGTGAGAACCGAAATTGGTCCGGTAACTGCCTTCAAGCGCGTCATCGTTGTCGATCAACTTCCAAAAACAAGGTCGGGAAAGATTCTACGGAGAACGATCAAGAGCATTGCGGAGTCGCAAGACTATGTAGTTCCGGCGACGATCGATGACCCGCAGGTATTGAATGATATCACTTCAGCCATTGCTCGGTAGGCGCGTATCCGGCCTCACCACAATGGCAAATGTCTTGGCGGCCCACGGATGAGTAATTTTTGAATCTGGAATTGACACCAGAAAGGTAACCGTCCGGGGTAGTGTCCAGATTCTTTCGCACTTTCGATCATGCGACGGCGGTTCCATTGGGTTGAAGTTTCATCTCGTGTAGGGGCTGCATGTTCATGTATCTTCGTGTGCTCCACTCGGTTCCGGCGATGTGTCGCAATCGGGCAGCAGCAAGGTTCAGGCAGGATTTGCCGTCCGGAAACGCGCCGACGACCTTTGTACGCCGACGGATTTCCTTCATCAGGCGCTCCAGCGGATTGTTGGTGCGCAGCTTGATCCAATGACTGTCCGGGAAGGCGTAGAAGGTCAGCGTCTCCTGGATGCGTTCTTCGAGCAGATCAGCGGCCTTGCCCATGCGCTGACGGCGCAGCTCGGCGATGACGGCCTCGGCTTTCTCTGTCGCTGCTTCCCGGCTCTCCTGGGCATGGATCGCCTTCAGCATGTGGGCAACTTCGCGAACCTTCGTCGCCGGCACGTGGCTGAAGACATTGCGGTAGAAGTGGACAATGCAGCGCTGCCAGCGTGCGTCGGGCAGGTACTCAGCGACGCTCTCGATCAGGCCCCTGCAGGCATCTGAGACGATAAGCTCGACGCCGGACAGACCACGGTCGACCAGATGGCGCAGGAAGCCTGACCAGCCAGACTTGTCTTCTTTCGCGCCCTCACAGATGCCAAGCACCTCCCGAAAGCCTTCTGAGGTGACCCCGATCGCCACAAGCAGCGACACGTTGCGCACTTCGCCCGCCCAGCTCGTTCGGCGGGTGATCGCAGTGCGATCACTGATCCGCCTTACCATCACGATACCGTCGAGGTAAATGTAAGGATGGTCACCTTCGATCGGTGCGTTCCGCCAGGCCTCGATCTTCGCATAGATCTTCTTGTTGAGGTTCGACACTGTCGAGGGCGACACCTTGGTGCCCCACAGGGCTTCGGTGATGTCTTCGACCCGCCGGACTGAAACACCGGCCAGGTACATCTCGATCAGCGCTTCCTCTACGCTGCTCTCACGCCGACGGTAACGCTCGATGATGGCGGTCTCGAAGGTCTTCTGGCGCAGCTTCGGCATCTTCAGCTTCACTTCGCCAGCCTTGGTCTGCAGGCCGCGCTCGTAGTGGCCGGCGCGCGTGTCCTTGCGGGCCTCACTGCGCTGGTAGCGATCAGCCCCACACAAGCCGTCCGCCTCAGCATCCAGCATCGCGTTCAGGGCTTCTTCCACCGTCCCGCGAACCATCTCGCCCAGGTGGTCCCTGATCCGGGCCTCATCGATGTGGATCACGTTCCCCATCGGCGTGTCTTCTCTCTCGTCCATTGTCGATCCTCTCAGTCTGAAAGGAACCAGCCGAAAAATCAAATGTGCGAAAGATTCTGTACGTATCGGCCTTCACGGACGCACAGAGACAATTTTGATTTCTGATTTCGGAAAAAATCATGCAACAAAGAAGCTCACAATTCTTGACTGTCGGCTCTGCCCGAATTCACGCCGTGTGCGAAGGCGAAGGCCCACTAGGGTCCGGACCCATAAAAAGGATTCCTGATCAGCCTGGATCATGATTCACTGCCTTCGTTTCAGGAGGCAAGTGGTAATGTCTGATTTCTTTTGGTTTTCCGATGAGCAATGGGCGCGGATCGAACCGCTCCTGCCGACAGATACGCGCGGGATGGCGCGGGTTGATGATCGCCGCGTCCTGTCGGGGATCGTCCACGCCCTGAAGAATGGCGGGCGTTGGACTGATTGTCCCCGCGAAGTCTACGGGCCGAAGAAGACGCTCTACAACCGCTTTGTCCGCTGGGCCGAACGCGGGGTCTGGGAGGACATTTTCGCTGCCCTAGCCGGCGCTGAGGATGTGCCGGGCAGGGTGTTCATCGACAGTACCTGCATCAAGGTTCACCGCTGCGCAGGCGGCGGAAAAGGGGGGCCTTGGCGCATGGTATCGGCATCACCAAAGGCGGCCGCAACACAAAGCTCCACGCCGTCTGCGATGGACACGGCCGCCCGCTCGTCATGATGCTGACGCCCGGAAACGTGCATGATTGCAAAGTAGCAGAGGCGTGCCTGACGGCCCTTCCGCCGACCGCTCATCTCGTCGCCGACAAGGGATATGACAGCCAGAAGCTGCGCGAGTGGCTGGAAGATCGCGGCACCGAGCCCGTCATCCCGCCCCGGTCAAATCGAAAGGTTCAATATGCTTATGACAAGGCCATCTACCGCGAGCGAAACGTCATCGAGCGCATGTTCTGTAGGCTGAAGGACTGGCGGCGCATCGCAACACGATTTGACCGAAACATCACCAACTTCATGGCGGCGATCGCGCTTGCAGCAGCCGTCATCTGGTGGCTGTAATGAGTCCGGACCCTAGTCATACTCGTTCACGGCTTTCCGGAGT
>NZ_ARYL01000057.1 GCF_000685295.1 Hyphomonas oceanitis SCH89 | reverse complement strand
AACAATCCGCTACTACGAATCCATCGGTCTGTTGCCGGACCCTGGACGCACAACTGGGGGGCAACGCGTCTACGATACGGCTACCCAGCAACGCTTATCGTTCATCAGGCAATCCCGTGACCTGGGCTTTCCTGTTGAGGCGATCCGTGAACTAATCGCGTTGCAAATGACGCCTGACGAAGATTGCGCGAAGGTGGACAAGGTCGCGCGACACCATCTGGCGGAAGTAGATCGACGCCTCAAGCAATTGAGGGCTTTGAAACGGGAACTTCAGGGCATGATCACGTCTTGTGAAGGCGGCGAAGTGGCCTGTTGCGCAATCATGGAAAGCATCTCCAACGCGGCTTCATATCCCCTGTAGACCTACATCCACAGCAGGTCTGTCATCTTCAAAGAACGTCGAAATTGGCTTTTGACCCTCTATCGGCTGTAGAGAATAAAGAGGCGACAATTGAGAAGTGAACCGCGCTTGAACCCGGTTTTGCCAATCGGGTTTGAAATGATCGTAGGACACTAAGTGTCGCTGTCTTGTGGGCTGAATCATTCAGCTTGTAGATAAGCACAAAATGCTGGGATCATTGGATGTTCAGGGTCTCGGGTCACTCAGCACCAGCTCATTTCGCTTATGCCGGGTTCCCGCAACAATTCACGGATGTTCGCTTCGATGACGCGGTACCCCAGATTTCCATAGAGCTTCTGACGGCCCTGATTGAGCACAAAAGTCGGACTGCCCTCGATCTTGAGCTGATCTCGTTGAAAGTTATCGGCGGCCAGTGAAGCGAACGCCGCACCATTGTTGATCTCGGCCTCCACCGGGGCAATTGGAATGCCGATCTGTTCAGCGATCGCATGCTGAACCCTGCGCTGGGAGATGTCGCGGCACTCTTGGAAAAAAGCGCGACGCAGCTGCCAGATCAGTTGCGCTGAAAGAGGGCCGCCAACACCGGAATTGCCTCCACCTTCAGATTTCAGCTCCACAATCTGGACAGCTTTGATGAACAGATGTGCACTGTCCGAACTCGCTGGCTTGGTTGTAAGCCAAATTTCGGGATGGACGTCGATGTGGCTGAATGTCTTCCCGACCTCTCGCAGATGCCGATTGAATCCCGCATAGGCTCCTTTGTCGGCCCATCCCCGCGAAATCTTGTCGGCGGAATTTCCAAAGACGGAGCAGAACCTATATTCAATTTGAACGTCCGCACCGAAGTTTCTGGCAATCTCTTCAAGCCGGATTTGGGACGCATAGGCCCAAATACAGAGGACGTCCGAGAAATATGTGATTGAAACAGGCATAATCGTTACCACTTTCGTTTTCCAGGGTTTGAGAAGGTGCGATCGAAACGCGGTCTTTCCACTCGCAAATTAGCATGATCGCAATGGCATCCAAATTCGCGTGACCATTTGCTTTTCCAGTGGCGAAGAAACACTGCTCAACGCCATTTTCCAAATGGCATTCCATCTGATTTCAATCGACCGGGGGGAACATGGTGAAATATCGTGTGGCTCAAGGTTTACGGGGACAGAACGCTAAAATGTCGATAGCGTCCAGCACCACGGCGAGCCTTAGAATGTCGTTCCCCCGAATCCGCTCATCATACCCCCCCGGCCGGGTGCCGGCTCCTGACTTTGTTCACTCGTGCGCGCCTTCGCCTTAGTCGCGAGAGTAATGTCTTGCGCGTGGACATCGCGAGCAGCCGCGCTGACAAAGAAGCGGACTGATCAACCAGAACCTTTTCGTTCTCTACATACACGCGCCAACCTCATGGCTCAGTTTCAATTTTTCATCTCGAATTCGACTGAGTGTGCGCGTGTTCAAATGTCAAAATCGACAACGACGTAGCAGCGGCGCCTGAGTTGCGACACTGCCGTACCAGCGTTAGAGAGTCACCGTGAGCGGCGTCCACACGCACGCGGCATGATTTTCCGGCAGGTCGCAGATAAGCAGCGACACCGTGACGGTGGTAATTCCGGATTCCCAAACGCATGGACTTTTCGAAGGTAAAAATGATCCATTCGTGTAGGATGGAAAGGGTCAGGCTCCGACAGACAGATGATGGCTGGAAAATTGCTCGCATCCATTGGTCGTCCGCGCTGATCATTGGTGAGCACGAAGATTGACGACCAATATCTGAAAAACGTGCGAGACTCAAAAAATTCTGTACAGGATCAGAATCCTGTCACCGTCCATTCGCTCCTCCAATCACAAATCCGAGAGCTCGACCTGCATCAGGGACGAAATACCCTTAGTGGGTATGTTGCCTTGTGTATTGGTCTTATCGAACATAGGCTGACGTCATGTGTTCGGTAGCGCCGAATGTCACTATCAGTACTGATCAGGCAAGCCTGCTTAATGCAGTCTCGAAACCAAATGGAGATGAATATGACAACCTCTTTGACAATTGGAAGACGTACGGCAGTTCTCGTGTCGGCAGGCATAGCTCTGGCCCTGACGGGCTGCGCCAACCTGAATGGTGCATCAGAAAATATCGACGCCAGCACATCGGAAACACAGTCAATGACATTGGCCGAAAAAGACGCCATGCGGGCAAAGTGCGAAACCATGCAGGCGTCCATGATGGCGAAGATGGCCGAAGGCGGAATGATGCAAGGCGATGGGATGATGCAGGGTGGCGGGATGGCTGCCGATCACATGATGAGTCCTGAAATGAAAGCGCAGCATAAGGCCTGTATGGATACGTTTCCTGAAATGAAAGCCGAAATGCGCGCGAAATGCGAAGCGCATATGGCTGATGGAATGGGACAGGGCATGATGGACCATGGCGCAATGAGTGGATCCTGCCCGATGATGAAATCAGACACCAACACTACTGGAGACGAGCAATGAAGATCGTTCCTTTAGGCCACGCGTTATCACTGTTTCTCGCGATCACCTTCACGCTATGCATGCTGTGGGGTTTGACCGTGCCAATGCACGCGATGATGGGCAACACGCAGGTCAACATGCACATGCATCAAGGCTGGGCAGCCTTCATGCCGGGATTCCATTGGTCAATTGCCGGATACCTTGTCGGTCTTGCGTGGGCCTATGCGTATGGCTGGTACACGGCACTTCTATTCGTGCCGCTTTATAATTTCTTCAACAAGAAAAGCCCGGCCTGACCGCAGCGCGGCATTCCCAGCGTGGACATACAATTTGCTTATTTCCTACGGGAATGCTGTCCGCCCGGTGGCAATGTCCCCCCGTGCTGTAGTCGTCGCTTGGGGTGACTGTTGCCGCGACAAGCGTTGTGTCAGCTTAGGTGAGAAGGCTGACGACAGGGCCAGTCGCGGCAGGACAACCAGCCTTCATCCAGCACTTCTGGTGTTCGTCTGAAATCAGCATTACCGAACTTAATTGCGGCAACGTCACTATTTTCGGCGCCCGCCCAGGACTGCGACGAGCTCCTCGATCTTCTCCCGACGCACAGCAACATCTTCTCCTGACAGGGCCTGATGCACGCAGGTGTCCAGGTGATCATCCAGAATCAGCGCTTCCAGCCCACTGAGAGCCGCCTTGATTGCCTGAATCTGACGAACGACGTCAATGCAATAGCGGTCTTCGGAAATCATGCCGCCCACACCCCGCACCTGTCCTGCTATCCGGGCCAGTCGTTTGGTCGCCGCTTCGCGCGTCTTGTCCATCATGAAATATACCTTCGCAGGGTATATAGGACATAATAATTCCAAGACAATAGTCATAGCGGCAGAGCGAAGAAAGCAGCGTTTTGCAGATGCACCGGACACCGTTGAGAGCGGGAGGGTCTACTGATGGGGGCGCCCGGAAATACAATCGAGGCTGCGTTTCACGGAAGGCTGGCGTGTCGAAGCCCTGGAGCTGGAACTGACGCCTTGTCCACTGGCGTTTCATGCGCTCGGATTCCGTTTCGATTTTGGCAACCCTTAAGGGCCCATAATCTCTTTAGCTCGCCCCATCTATGGAGCTGATGACCCGCAAGCACTCATGCCGCAGGTAGAGACACGCCCCTCCCGGTGGAATTAGCAGATTGTCTTGAGGGGGACGGGATTCTCTTACGTAATAATGCGTATCGCCAGCTCTTCGGAACAGGAAACGCCCTTTGCTCCCGCACCATATACTCATATTGCCTTGCCGACCTATCTATCTATGCGAGGTACGTGGTGATGGAACTTTTGGCGACGGTTTTGACTTTCCTGAGTTCCTTGCCCCTCCCCTGCCCTCACCCTGGAGACATTGATGAACCGACCACTCAAATCGATCAGTTACCTTGCAACGGCGCTCGCAATGTTCGCCGGGGCCGCATCGGCGCAGATGCCAGGCGACAAAATGGATCATGACAGGATGGATATGCCGGCAAGCGCAAGCATGCGCCCATCCCACATGTTTGAAGGTGTGGGAAAAGTCGTCGCAATTGATCTCGAAAACCGAAAGATCGGTCTGGATCACGGTCCCGTCCCTGCCCTTCACTGGCCTGCGATGAAGATGGCCTTCCACGTGCTCGACAGTGTCGACCTGTCCTCGGTCAACCCTGGTGATCGGGTTCAGTTTACGCTGCATAAAGTCGAGAACGGCCACTATCCGATTGCTGAAATCTGCTTGACCAGCGACACGGAGATCAGTCCGGGCCTCTGTGCGGCAGGTTCCCGGGCCGGTCATGGGGCACACTAGACCGGCTGCGGCCATCACGGCGGCTCCGGAGATGCACACTATTGTCAGACAAATGAATTCAGGGCGTACAATATGATAAACAGACGGAATCTGCTTCAATCAGGTGTGGGCGCGGGACTGGCGCTCGGCGTATCCGGTATCCTGCCTGCCTGGGCTCGGAGCGCGAGCGAAGGCAATCTCGGAATTCCCGCACTTTCAGGCAAGGACTTCGATCTTTCGATCTCTTCATTCCCGGTACGGATTAATGGAAAAACCGGCATGGCGACGGGCATTAACGGCTCAGTCCCTGGCCCGCTTGTCCGGTTCAGGGAGGGTGACGATATCAGCGTCAACGTCACGAACATGCTGACGGAGGATACGTCAATTCACTGGCACGGACTGCTTGTCCCATTCCATATGGACGGTGTTCCCGGCATTGCCTTCCCAGGCATCAAGCCCGGAGAGACCTTTAACTACAAATGGAACCTCGCTCAAAACGGCACCTATTGGTATCATTCACACTCCGGACTTCAGGAGCAACTCGGTCATTACGGGCCTTTGATCATCGATCCTAAGGATGCCGATCCGGTGGCCTATGACCGCGAATACGTACTTGTCCTCTCCGACTGGAGTTTCGAAAGCCCGCACCGGATCTTCTCCAAACTGAAAAAAGCAGGACCGACCTACAACTTCCAGCAGCGAACGGTCGGCGATTTCTTCGAAGACGTTTCGAAAAAGGGATTTGGTCAGACCCTTCAGGATCGCGCCATGTGGAACCAGATGCGGATGTCACAGACCGACTGGGCAGACGTCACGGCGGCGACCTATACTTATCTGATCAATGGTCGCTCCACTCAGGACAACTGGGACGCCTTATTCGTGCCTGGAGAACGCGTACGTTTGCGCATCATCAACGGATCGGCCATGTCGATTTTCAACTTCAGAATTCCCGGTTTGGCGATGACTGTCGTTGCGTCTGACGGTCTGAACGTGAAGCCGGTGGAGACGGACGAGTTCCAGATTGGCGTAGCTGAAACTTACGATGTGATCGTCGAACCGACAGAAGCGCGGGCCTTTGCAATGGTCGCGGAATCGATTGACCGGTCGGGCCAGGTCGTCGCGACGCTTGCGCCGCAACAGGGCATGCGCGCGGCCCCGCCGGAAATGCGTGAGCCCGTCTTGCTGACAATGAAGGACATGGGAATGGGAGGCATGGATCACGGTGCCATGCCAGACATGCAGAAAGCGGACGCTGCCCCCATGCCAGGGATGGACCACAGTGCGATGCCCGGGATGGAAGGGATGGACCACGGCGCGATGCCGGGAATGGAACATGGCGGAATGTCCGGCATGGAATCCATGGACAACCTGGCATCCGGCGTTGAGCGCGGTCCGGGTGTGGTTGGAATTGCCATGAACCCGGTCAACCGCCTTGATGAGCCCGGACAGGGGCTCGGCAATGTCGACCATCGCGTTCTGCGGTATTCACAGCTTCGCAGCCTCGATCGCAATCCGGACCTTCGTGCACCTGAACGCGAAATCGAACTGCATCTGACCAGCAACATGGAACGGTATATGTGGTCATTTGACGGGGTCAGATTTGCGCACATCAAGGAGCCGATCAAGTTCTACAAGGGTGAGCGGCTGCGGCTGACTATGATCAATGATACGATGATGCCCCATCCGATCCACCTGCACGGCATGTTCTTCGATGTCGTGAACGGGGGAAACGATCACAAGCCGCGCAAACACACAATCGTTGTCAAACCCGGTGAGAAACTCTCGGTCGACATCTCCGCCGAGCATGTCGGTGACTGGGCGTTCCACTGCCACCTTCTCTACCACATGCACGCCGGCATGATGCAGGTCGTCTCGGTTCTGGACGAACCAAATCCCTATGCGAGTTCAATGCCGGACATGATGAACATGGAAGGAATGGAGATGGAAGGCATGGACCATAGCAAGATGGATCACTCCGGAATGAGTGGCATGGATATGCCGGATATGCACACCGGGGAGAAGAATTAATGCGTTTCACGATCGTTTCTTCCATCGCTGCCGGTCTGGCTATGTCGGGTTTTACATTCGGGATGCCTGCGTTCGCCCAGCAAGAAGGCAATCAACAAGGGATACAGACCAGCGAAGAGCCGCTCTGGTCGCAGGCAGATGCCTATTATGGAACGGCAGAGATGGCCAAAGCTCGCGAAGAAGTCTTGCACGAGGGCGGTGCTCAGCCAACATATTACGTATTGTTCAACCAGCTGGAAACTCAGAGCGCTGACGGCCGCGATGACCTCTATTGGAATGGACAAGCCTGGTATGGCGGCGACATCAACAAGATCTGGTTCAAGACAGAAGGCAAGTCGTCGTTGAACAATGGCGATGTTGAGGATGCCGAATTACAGGCCCTCTACTCCCGGGCGATTGCACCGTACTGGAACCTCCAGGCAGGCGTTCGGCACGACTTCAAACCGGACAGTCTGGATTATGCTGTCATTGGCGTGCAAGGCCTGGCTCCATACTTCTTTGAAATAGATGTGTCTGCCTTCCTGAGCAGTGAGGGGAATGTGTCGGCCCGAGCCGAGATTGAGTATGACCTGCTTCTGACGCAGCGGCTTATCCTCCAGCCCCGTATTGAGGCCAATCTCTCTCTACAAGACGTTCCCGAGAGAATGTTGGGAGCGGGCCTCAATAACATAGATGCTGGTCTGCGCCTTCGTTACGAGATCAAACGCGAATTCGCGCCTTATATCGGCGTCGAATGGCAAGGCAATTTCGGCGACACGAAAAATTTCATCCAAGCGACTGGAGGCGAGACGGACAAAACCGTCTTTGTCGCTGGCGTTAGAACCTGGTTTTAGGAGAACCAAAATGAACAGTCTCATCGAACCCAATATTCACCCCATTCTGGTTCACTTTGCATACGCCTTGTCGATTACGGCAGTCGCCGCCTACCTGCTCTCCAGGTTTCCCCCCGCTTCCAGATGGCGCGATACGCTCGCGCCTGCTGCCGACTGGATGCTGGCCTTTGGCGCGCTTGCGATCATCGCAACGATCATTGCCGGGCTGCAGGCCTACTACACGGTGGACCATGACGCGCCATCGCATGCGGCAATGACGACCCATCGAAACTGGGCCGTCCCTTCAGGAAGCGCGATCATTCTTCTGGCGATATGGCGCTGGACCAACCGGGGAAAGGCTGCATCAGCTGTTTTCATTGCAGGCCTGACAGCAGCGGCGCTGGCTTTGACCGTAACGGCCTGGTGGGGCGGCACGATTGTCTACAGCTATGGTCTCGGCGTTAAAAGTCTACCGACAGTAACCGGTGACGGGCATGACCACGATCATGGTGGCGGCACGCCAACAATGCCCGAAGACCACGACATGAGTACGATGGACGCCATTGGACCAGAAGACGATGATCATGGCGCCGCTGGCGGAATGGCCGGGACGACGGGCCATGACAATTCTGACGGCCACCACGCGCCGGCTCCCGCCGCGCATGACGCTGGCGATGGCCATCATGACACCGAAAGTTCTGTTCCCGCCGGCATCGTTCCGGAAACACCAGGCACACCTGCCGGTGTGGTTGACGCGTTCCACAGCGCGCTCAAATCCGGTGACAGCAAGACCATAAGCGGGCTGACAGACCCAGCTGTGATTATAGCAGAGGGGGGCAGTGTCGAACGGTCCCTGGAAGTATATGCCGGTCACCATATGCCAGCCGACATGGCCTATACGGCGGCGGTCTCGTTTGACCTGAAGGACCGCCAGGTGCTCCAGTCCGGCGACATGGCGACGGTGATTTCGCAGTCCGACGCCACCGGCACCTACGAAGGCAAGGCGATCCACATGCAAACCATGGAAACGATGGTCCTGCAGCGCGAAGGTGGCACCTGGAAGATCACCCATATCCACTGGTCGTCTTCGCCGGTCACCGACGATCATTCACACTGATCGATGACGCAGGCAGATCGCAATTCCGTCTACAATCCGAATGCGGATGTTCATGGCCTGATAGGGGTGGGTTCGTTGCATGCTGGCTTTATCGCCGCGAAACGCATTTTGTTGCGGGCAAAGGGACGAGAGGCCGACCGTCCGCCTGATCGGGCCAGAGGATGGATTGCGATCAGCGGGTTCTTCGTCCTGGCCGCACGGACAATGCCCCGGCCAATCGTTGGGCAATCAATACAGGGGCACACGTTTCGAAGGCCCACGTCCCGACCGTGTTCAGATTCAGTCGGCGTCGTTCGATGACCGATCCGTGGGTCGCGCTTCATGCAAGCCTTCTGGCAGCGCAATCGGTATTTCAAAGGGTTATGACGGCGCCCCGGAGTTCGCCCCTGGATCGCAGGATCAGCGAAATGGGATTCATGTCGGCAGATATCGGCGTACTGTTTGCGGAGACCCCGGGTCTCTTTGCTGGCGCCGCCTCGGAGAATACCGCCACCCTGGTCGAGGCGATAGCGGGCGTGTTCGCCGGTTTGAAACAAGCCGGCAGTCGAACGAGCGGATCGGATATGGAGGACATCGCGGCCGTATGCGACATGAGCGAAACCGCGATCAGCGAATTTCTCAGCAAGATCACCCAGGCGCAATCCCCATGAGTGCGCGCGCGTGGTCTGGCGCTTTGGTGATTGGGGTCGGCTGGGCAATGCTTGACGCGCAGATCGGCGAAAATGACGGGCATGCGCATTTAGCCCATCAGATCATACTTGGTCTGGATGGCGCGGTCGTGATCACAGCCGCGAGCGAGATAACCGCGCCAAAAGGTAAAGCTGTACTGATCCCCGCAGGGCAAACACATGCGGTCGGTCCGAAAGGACGCCAGACGCGCTCAGTCTATGTTGATCCACGGTTCTCAGGGGTCAGAAATGATCTGAAAGACGGTCCCCTGGTCTTCCTTCATGATGATGTGTCTGCAGCTCTGAGAGATATTGGCAATGTACACCAGGCGCGCCACTGGGCCAGAATGTTTGCAGGACGCTTGCCCGGCTCTGCGATAGATGCGCGCCTGCAGACCGCGTTTGACAATGCCGACGCGCTCGTCAGCCCGGCGGCACTGGCGCGCGCCCTGTCGCTGTCACCAGGCCGGCTGCGTGACATCGTGATGTCAGATTTCGGGGTGCCGCCAAGCAAGCTTCTGCAATGGCTGCAATTGCTTGGCGCCGCAAAAGCGCTTGAGGCGTCGGCCAGCCTGGCTGATGCCGCTGCTGCGGGCGGGTTCTCAGACCAAGCGCATTTCACGCGGCGACTGCGGCAATGGTTCGGCGTGACCCCGAAAGTCGGCCTATCTGGTCTGGAGGTCTCCATTGATGACCCCATCTGAACCGTTAACCCATTCAAGACCCGGTTCGGCGTTCAGGCCACTGACGCTCTCCAAATCAAGGAGAGTCGCCATCTTGTCCGTGTTCAAGCGTCTGTATGCCCCAACCTTCTTTCTTGGCTTTCTCGCCGCCGCTCTGACGTTGGCGGGAACGGGGGGATCGCTTATCTGGCTGCCCGCGCTGGTGGTCGTGGCCATCTTAACGTCTTGCCTGGCCGAGAGGATCGCTCCGCACGAACCGGTCTGGAACAAGCCGGATCATGACCGCGTCCGCGACATATGCCATGCCGTGGTCAATGAGGGCACGATTATTGTATTGGTCGTTCTGCTTGCGGTCTTTGCGGCGGTCATACCTTGGGCACCTCTCTGGCCTTCAAGTCTCCCGCTATGGGCTGACGTCGCGCTGTCGATCATTATGCTTGATACCGGAATTACGCTGGTCCATTTCGCCAGTCATCGGGTGAGCTTGCTTTGGCGTTTCCATGCCGTTCATCACTCGGTGAAACGCATGTATGGCTTTAATGGCCAGCTCAAGCATCCCGTCCGCCAAACTCTGGAAATCATGGGCGGCACCCTGCCCTGGCTATTGCTCGGTATTCCGACCGAAGTCGCTGCGTTAGCAACCTTTGCAGTCGCTGTGCAGCTGCTGTTGCAGCATTCCAATGTCGACATGAAGATCGGACCTCTCAAATATGTCTGGGCAGTCGCCCCGGCTCACCGTCACCACCATGTCGCGTCGGCGCAGGACGGCGACGTCAATTTCGGGCTCTTCCTCACACTCTGGGATTT
>NZ_ARYL01000056.1 GCF_000685295.1 Hyphomonas oceanitis SCH89 | reverse complement strand
ATCGGCGCACCTCGGAACTGATCAAGTATGCTGCCAACGCCTTCCTCGCTGTGAAGATCACTTTCATCAACGAAATGGCGGACCTGTGCGAGAAGGTTGGCGCCAATGTGCAGGAAGTGTCACGCGGTATCGGCCTCGACAACCGTATAGGCAGGAAGTTCCTGAATGCGGGCCCGGGCTATGGCGGCAGCTGCTTCCCGAAAGACACGCTCGCACTCAGCAAGACGGCAAATGATGTCGGCGCGCCGGTGCGTATCGTCGATACGGTCGTCGAAGTGAACAAGGCGCGCAAGAAAGCCATGGCTGACAAGGTCATCGCGGCCATGGGCGGGGACGTGAAAGGCAAGACGATTGGCGTTCTGGGCCTTGCGTTCAAGCAGAACACCGATGACATGCGCGATGCGCCAAGCCTCGACATCCTGCCTGCGCTGATGGCGGCAGGCGCAAAGGTCCGCGCCTATGATCCTGAAGCGATGACCGAAGCGGCGAACCTGCTGGAAGGTGTCGTGTTTGCCACCAGCCCGTATGATGCCATTCAGGACTC
Source organism: Hyphomonas oceanitis SCH89 (assembly GCF_000685295.1). Lineage (GTDB taxonomy): Bacteria > Pseudomonadota > Alphaproteobacteria > Caulobacterales > Hyphomonadaceae > Hyphomonas > Hyphomonas oceanitis. Next base: position 11,153 of record NZ_ARYL01000056.1, on the reverse strand, counting down.
AGATGCCATGGTCATCATCACCGAGTGGGACCAGTTCCGAGCGCTCGACTTTGATCGTGTGAAAGCTGCGCTGAACACGAATATCGTGGTAGACTTGCGCAATATCTATTCTCCGGAAGACATGGCGGCCCGTGGCTTCGCCTACACGTCGATCGGCCGCCCGTAGCTTTCGGGCTTATGACAGCGGACCACTCTTAGTTCGGAAATAGTCCAGCGTGCCACGTGTGATAATCGCATCCGTCTGGATGGTCTCATCTGGTTCAAGGTCGTGCTTGATTTTGACGTCGCCATACACACTCCCGAAGTCCTTGTAGCAGGCCTCTAGCAACGCCTCGAAACTGTCGATGACAAAATAGGTCTGCTGGAAATCGTCGATGATGTATTTTGTGCGCATGATGCGGGCGAGGTCAAAACCGATCCGGTTCGGGCTGTCGTCTTCCAGCGCAAATACCGTTTCATTCGGGCTGGAGAGAATGCCGGCGCCATAGATGCGCAATCCGCCTGCTTCGCGAATCAAGCCGAATTCCACCGTGTACCAGTAAAGCCGCGCCAGATTGTGCAGCTGGCTGAGTTGCATCGCCCGCTGACCGCCCTTGCCATAGGCTTCCATGAAGTCGGCGAACACAGGATTGGCCAGCATGGGCACATGTCCGAAGATATCGTGGAAGATATCCGGTTCCTGCAGGTAGTCGAACTCCGCTTCAGGGCGGATGAAGGCGCCTGCGGGGAAGCGGCGGTTGGCCAGATGATCGAAGAAAACCTCATCAGGCACCAGCTCAGCCACCGGCACCACGCGCCATCCCGTGATGGCCTCAAGCCGGTCTGACAGCTGTTCCATGTCAGGAATACCGGAGGCCGAAAGCTGCAGCGCAGCCATGGCATTGAGCGCCGTCTGGGAGGCCCGGCCTATTGTCACTTCCAGCTGGCGCCGGAACAGCCTGTCCCACCTGTCGTGTTCGGCAGCAGAATAGGAGGCCCAGTCCTGGTCGATCGTGAAGTCCGCTGCGCGAGGCGCACCTGCATAGCGGTTCTTGGGGGCATCTTTTGTATCAAGAGTCATTGCGGCTTCCGGTTTGGCTCGGGCGTCATGTTCAAATTCGGCCGACCATTTCTGATGATGTCATCTTAAGTGATGTGTCTCGTCAAACAAAGTTTCAATTGCAACTAATTTCATTTTCCAGTCTCTGCGAGCGATGCTTGCCTGAAATGCCTTCAGCGCCGTATTGAGATGACGCAATCTGAAGGAGAATCGCCTGACACGCCCTGTCCCGGAATTTTCGATTGTGATCGTCAACTATAATGGCGGCGATTTCATACAGCAGGCATTGGACTCGCTGGCTTCCCAGACACGCCTGGATTTTGAAGTGATCCTGGTCGATAACGCCTCAAGCGATGGCTCCATCGATTGGCTCGACACATCCCGTCTGCCCTCATTCAAGCTGATGGCTGAGCCGGTCAACCATGGCTTCGCCGCTGCCAATAACATTGCCGCACGGAAGGCAACCGGGAAGTGGCTTGTCTGCCTCAACCCGGATGCTACTGCGCGGCCCGACTGGTTGCAGAAAATTGCCGAGGGCCACGCGCGCCATCCCGAAGCGCGCATGTTTGCCTCTACCCAGTTTGACAAGATGGATCCGTCTCGGCTCGACGGCGTTGGCGACGCCTATCTGATCCTCGGCATCCCATGGCGCGGCGGCTTTGGACGACCCGCGACCGAGTTGCCCGGAGAAGGAGAATGCTTCAGCCCATGCGGCGCTGGCGCCGTGTTCGACCGTGAGCTGTTCCTCGCATATGGCGGGTTTGACGAATCCTTCTTCTGCTTCTGCGAGGACGTTGATCTCGGCTTCCGGTTGCGACTGGCCGGCGAGATCTGCGTGTTCCTGCCAGATGCCATCATAGACCATGTCGGCGGTGGCCTGTCAGGCCGGGTCAGCGATTTCGCAACCTATCACGGCGCCCGCAATAGGGTCTGGACCTATGCCAAGAACATGCCTGCGCCGCTGTTCTGGCTCACCCTGCCCGGCCATGTCGCGCTGTCGGCCTATATCCTTTTGCGCGGCGTCATGACGGGCCGGGTCACCCAAACCTGGCTTGGCATGCGCGATGGCGTCCTTGGCCTTCCGGCATTGCAATTGCGTGAGAAGAACAGGCCGCGCCGTAAAGTGTCGCTTTGGGCCCTGGCACGCGCCATGGCGTGGAACCCGTTTCGCATGAGCCAGAGAAAGGCGCATGTGCGCGAATTCACATCGACAAAATCAGATCTGGGGCTGCCGCGCGCCTGAGGATTTTCAGAACTTTTGAAATGCTCGTCGCAACTCAATCGTGCTGACGACATTATTGCTTACATACGACTTCATGCCATCCGGCTTATTATTTACGCGTTGAACTAGTGCGGATAACTACCGCTTCGACGCGCGAAGTTTTCGCCATATTCTGGCGTATCGCCGGCTCCTAAGAACGGACCTTTCAGGCTTGCCGTTCGAATCGCCCGCACCAGATTAGATACAGCCCCGATTGCGGACATGTAGTGGTAGAACGTACTCGCTGGAGCGGGATTATCTGTCGCTGCTCCATCCGCATTATACGAATCCTGCCAGATACCGGGGACGTCAGTATTCAGATATGTGTCCAGAAGAGTCTCAATGACGAATGTCGCGTGATCTAAAGCCGGCGCGTATCCTGCTTGGGCGAGCACAGTGGCAGCTTTGATATATTCGGTCTGGGGCCACGACCGGCGTGTTCGCCGCAGCGGCGTTCCATCCGCACGCACTTCATCTATCAGAAGGCCCGTCGCCGGATCTAATCCGATTTCGCGCGCTTTCAGGTAAAGGCGTTGAGAATATGTTCCTACTGACCGACCGGATTGTTTGGCATACTGGTCTACGAGCCAGGCCCATTCCATCATGTGACCAGGTTCGATCCGGCCCCCTTGCAAGGGATCGGGCTGCCAGTCTTGAGTAAAATACTCAATGATGCATTCGCTCTCGCTATTGAAAAAGTGAGCCTCGAACAGATGGAAAATACGATCTGCCAGACTTAGGTATCGCGCAGCTCCTGAAGCCTCATGCAAGGCGAGAAAAGCTTCAAATAGATGCATATGTGGGTTCTGGCGGCGAGGTAACCTGTCCGGGATACTCTCGATGTACCCGCCCTCAGGAGAGGCCATCTCCTTCTCCAGAAATGCTATTTCCCTGTCAGCAGCCTCAAGCCATTTCGAGTCGCCGCTCAATCGGAAGCGCCAAGCGAGCGCCAACAGATAAAAGGCCTGTGTGTACAGGTCCCGTGTCGAATCGAGCATGCTTCCATCGGCGCTCAACAAAAGTGCACAACCGCGCTCCTGCGTGAGGTCGTCTGCATCGAAGCTATCGGCAATCGCCTGCGTCATCGCCTGCTCTGCCGTCTCTAACAGATCGGTACTTAGGCCTAGCAAATGGGAGTGGGCGAGCGAATAATACTGCCGAAATTGTACACGCACACGTCGATGGACCTCAACTTCCGCAAGGCCCTGTTGCGAAATCTGCTCGACAAAACGACGCTCACTATCAATGCCGCGCGACGACCACATTGGTAGCGCGGCACTGCTGCACCAACTCGTCAAACGGTCCGCTGCGGCAAGAAACTTGATCGGCATCTTCGGTTCAACTCTCCCTTGAATGCGCATTACAGCAAGAGGCTTGGCGCGTCGTAACTGATACCTACAAATTGTTCATTCGAAGGCACCTGGATCACACCTACTGAGTGGTTTGATAAGTCGCAAGTGCGATTGGCAATCGCCTCATGAAAGAACGGAATAACAGGCAGACTTTTGCAGATACTAGGGCAGTATGCTTCCAATCCTGTGTGCACAGAAGCGCTGCTGAGCAGCCAGCTCAGCGAAGTGTCATATGGCAAGTGGTTGGGTCTTCGTTTAAGGAAAGCCACTGCACAAATTTAAAGCACGCAGCAGACTGTAATGAGTCGTGTCTTGCGCATGCCCTTAGCGGCTCGTATTCGCCGATCATCTAAACACAGCAAGCAGGTTACCCTTTGTCCCTTCCCTTCATAGACCTCCAAGCGCAACGGAAACGAATCGAATCACAAATCAACACGGCCATCCAGGGTGTTGTTGAAAGCGGCCGCTATGTGCTCGGTCCTGAAGTCACCGAACTTGAAAAGCAGCTCGCTGCATGGTGCGGCGCCAGCCACGCCGTCAGCTGCGCAAATGGGACGGATGCCCTCGCCCTCGCTCTGATGGCATGGGGCCTGAAGCCGGGCGACGCCGTGTTCTGCCCAAGCTTCACTTTTGTTGCGACAGCGCAGGTTGTGCCCTGGCTCGGCGCGACCCCCGTCTTCGTGGATATCGACGCCGCAACCTACAACATGGCCCCGGCCAGCCTGCGCGCAGAGATCGCGTCCGTGAAGGCGGCCGGCAAGCTGAACCCGAAAGTGGTGATCGCGGTCGACCTGTTTGGGCAACCGGCAAACTACCCTGAAATCAAGGCGATTTGTGACGAGTTCGGTCTCAAGCTGATTGCCGATACAGCCCAGGGCTATGGCTGCACGCTGAACGGCAAGCACCCCTCCGACTGGGCCGATATCGCAACGACCAGCTTCTTCCCGGCCAAGCCGCTCGGCTGCTATGGCGATGGCGGCGCGATCGTTACCAATGATTCAGCGCTGGCCGAACTCATCGAGTCCCTTCGGGTTTACGGCAAGGTCACGCCGTCGGATGCGGCCACACGCAAGTTCCACCATGACCCGAAATACCTGAGCCTGCGCGTCGGCATGAATTCACGCCTCGACACGATTCAGGCAGCCATCCTGCTCGAAAAGCTGAAAATCTTTGCCGACGAGATCGAGCGGCGGCAGGTGGTGGCCGACAGATATTCCAAGGCGCTTCGTGGGGGCATCAAGAGTGTTCCGGCGGTGACTGAGGGCGGCCGCTCGGTATGGGCGCAATACGTTATCGAGCATGACAACCGCGACGGCCTGCAGGCCCACCTGACGGCGCAGGGCATCCCGAGCATGGTCTACTATCCTGTGCCAATCCACCAACAGGATTTCGCGCTCCGGTTTGCGCCCGCCGAGGGCCACCTGAGCGTGACAGAAGCAGCAAGCAAGCACGTTCTAGCGCTGCCCATGCACCCCTATCTGCAGCCCTCGGACCAGGACCGCGTCATCGACGCCGTCCTCAGTTTCAACGGCTAGACCGGACCGATTCCAAACGGAATTTAACACGCTGCGTGGCACTTGCCGCGTTGCCTTCGGCTGCCTGTCATGCTAACCCACACATAAACATATAAAGGAACATTGATATGGCTCACGACTATCACGTCGCCGACATCAAACTGGCTGAATACGGCAACAAGGAAATCGCGATTGCCGAAACCGAAATGCCAGGCCTCATGGCCGCGCGCGAAGAGTTTGGCCCGACGCAGCCTCTTAAAGGCGCGCGCATCTGTGGTTCGCTCCACATGACGATCCAGACCGCAGTGCTGATCCAGACACTTGAAGCCATTGGCGCACAGGTGCGCTGGGTTTCGTGCAACATCTACTCGACGCAGGACCATGCGGCCGCCGCCATTGCGGCGAACGGCACGCCCGTCTTTGCTTACAAGGGCGAGACGCTGGAAGAATACTGGGACTATACCGACCGCATGTTCCAGTGGCCGGACGGTGAAGGCCCGAACCTGATCCTCGACGATGGCGGCGACGCCACGATGTACCTGATCCTCGGTGAGCGCGCTGAAACCAACCCAGCCTTCCTTGAAAAGCCAGGTTCGGAAGAAGAGAAATTCCTCTTCGCGCAGATCAAGAAGCGCATGAAGGCTTCACCCGGCTGGTTCGCTAAAACCAAGGCTGGCATCCGCGGCGTCTCCGAAGAGACAACGACCGGCGTGAACCGCCTCTACCAGCTCGAAAAGAAGGGTGAACTCCCCTTCCCTGCCATCAACGTCAACGACTCGGTCACCAAGTCCAAGTTCGATAACAAGTATGGCTGTAAGGAATCACTCGTTGACGCGATCCGTCGCGGCACGGACGTCATGATGGCCGGAAAGAAAGCCTTCGTCGCCGGCTATGGCGATGTCGGCAAAGGCTCAGCCGCTTCGCTCTCAGGCTCCGGCGCCCGCGTTTCGGTCTCCGAAGTTGACCCGATCTGCGCCCTTCAGGCTGCAATGGACGGCTATGACGTGCTCACGATGGAAGAGGCTGCTTCGAAGTTCGACATTTTCGTCACCGCGACCGGCAACAAGGACATCCTCACCGTCGACCATATGCGCGCGATGAAGGACATGGCCATTGTCTGCAACATTGGTCACTTCGACAACGAGATCCAGGTCGAAAGCCTGCGCAATTTCGAATGGACGAACATCAAGCCGCAAGTCGACATGATCACGTTCCCTGATGGCAAGCGCATCCTGCTGCTCTCCGAAGGCCGCCTCGTGAACCTTGGCAACGCCACTGGCCACCCAAGCTTCGTGATGTCCGCCTCGTTCACCAACCAGACGCTGGCACAGATCGAACTTCACCTGCGCGCCGACGAATACGAGAACAAGGTCTATACGCTGCCCAAGCACCTCGACGAGAAAGTGGCCATGCTGCACCTCGACAAGCTCGGCGCCCAGCTGACCAAGCTTTCGGAAGGCCAGGCCGACTATATCGGCGTGACGACCGAAGGTCCGTTCAAGCCAGAACACTACCGCTACTAGGCTGGAGCGGCAAAAGCATTGAGCCAGGAGCATATCCTCACGCTTTCCTGCCCTGACAGGGTGGGTCTGGTCGCGACACTCGCGCGGCTGATGGAACGGCATGGCTGTTTCATCGCCTCGTCGCGCACCTTTGGTGATCCCGATACTGGCCAGTTCTTTGCCCGCCTCGTCTTCCAGTCGGAAGGCGGCGATGATGTGCCCGCTGGCCTTAAGGCCGACCTTGAGAATGCCGCATGCGAGCTCTCCGCCACCTGGGGCATCCACACGGTCGGCCAGCCGGTCAAGACACTGTTGCTGGTCTCCAAGTCTGACCATTGCGCCAACACACTGCTCTATGGTGCCCGGCGCGGCGAACTGCCAATCGAGCCGGTTGGCATCCTGTCGAACCATCGTACACTCGAAGAGGGCTTCTCGCACTGGAGCCTGCCATTCTTCCACGTACCCGTTACCGCCGACACGAAGGCCGACGCCGAAGCCAGTATGTTCGCGTTGATCGAAGAGACCGGCGCGGAACTCATTGTGCTTGCGCGCTACATGCAGGTGCTCAGCAATGAGGCCTGTACGCGCCTTGCCGGTCGCTGCATCAATATCCACCATTCCTTCCTGCCGAGCTTCAAGGGCGCCCAGCCATACCATCAGGCGCATGCGCGCGGCGTTAAGGTGATCGGCGCGTCGGCTCATTATGTAACGCCCGATCTCGACGAGGGCCCGATCATCGCTCAGGCGACTGAGGGTGTCGATCACACTTATAGTCCGGCCGACATGATCGAACTTGGTCGCCACCTTGAAGGCACGGCGCTGCTACGCGCCGTAAAGGCCCACGCCGAACACAGAATATTCATCAACGCTGGCAAGACGGTTGTCTTTGCCCGATAGTCCCCAACGCGACGCTTGCGAGGAAATAGAAAATGAAAATGAACGACTTTGAATTCACCAGCGAAAGCGTTGCCGAAGGTCACCCGGACAAGGTCGCCGACCAGATTTCCGACGCCATCGTCGACCTGTTCCTGACCAAGGACCCGTCGGCCAAGGTCGCGGTTGAAACGCTGACCACGACCAACCGCGTCGTCCTGGCCGGTGAAGTGCGCACCAATAATGGTTCGGTCATCACGCATGACGAGATGATCCAGGCAGCCCGCGATGTCGTGAAGAAAATCGGCTACGAGCAGGAAGGCTTCCATTGGGAAAAAATGGATGTCAGCTGCTATGTGCACGGACAGTCTGCCGAGATCGCGCAAGGCGTTGAAGAAGGCCAGGGCCTGTACGCCGAAGAAGGCGCCGGCGACCAGGGCATCATGTTTGGCTATGCCGCCGACGAGACGCCTGAGCTTATGCCTGCCACGCTGGTCTATTCCCACCAGATCCTTCAGAAAATGGCCGCCCTGCGTCACTCCGGCGCGCGCCCTGAATTCGAGCCTGATGCCAAGAGCCAGGTCACGCTGCGCTATGTCGACGAGAAGCCTGTCGGCGTGAACGCGATCGTCGTCTCGACCCAGCACAAGGCCTCCGCAACGCTCGAAGAGCTGCGCGAACTCGTTCGTCCGATCGTGCAGGAAGTCCTCCCCGAGGGCTGGTTCCCGCCCGAAGACAAGTTCTACGTCAATCCGACCGGCAAGTTCGTCATCGGCGGCCCGGACGGCGACGCTGGCCTTACCGGCCGCAAGATTATCGTCGATACCTATGGCGGCGCGGCCCCGCATGGCGGCGGCGCTTTCTCCGGCAAGGACCCATCCAAGGTCGACCGCTCGGCCGCCTATGCGACGCGCTATCTCGCCAAGAACGTTGTCGCATCAGGCCTTGCCAAGCGCTGCACGATTCAGGTCTCCTACGCCATCGGCGTGTCGCAGCCCCTGTCGGTCTATGTCGACACTCACGGCACAGGCCTCGCCGACGAAGCCCGCATTGCCAAACTGCTGCGCGAGCTGTTCGACCTGTCGCCAAAGGGCATCCGCACGCACCTGAAGCTGAACAACCCGATCTATGCCGGCACGGCTGCCTATGGCCACTTCGGCCGCACACCGGGCGCCGATGGAACGTTCACGTGGGAAAAGACAGATCTCATCGACGAGCTCAAACGCCTGATCAATTGAGCCCGACCCATATTACCCGGGGGCTTCACAGCAAATCTGTGCGGTCATACGAATTGGGCATATTGGCCGCGGCCTTCACATCATGGGGGCAGCGGTAATGATGGCAGCTCGTAGGAGAGTTTGAGGTCTGCAATCGCCGAGCAGGGGCTGACAGATTCTATTTTGGATCGCGGTATTTTCGCAGGGCGCTGCCTTGCATCGAGATCGGCTCTAGATCAAAAGATAAGCTCGACTGGCAAACTGGCGGATAACCCAATCATGACATGCGTGGCCAACATGAACGATTCCAATCCAGTCATTCTGATCCCCGTGCTGGATGATTGGGACAGTTTGGATGTGCTTCTTGCCAAAATCGGCGATACTGTCCTCCCCGCGGAGCGCAAAGTGGACGTCATTGTTGTCGATGACGGTTCGAGCCGTGTCCCTGAAATGAATCCTGCGCGTGTCACGGGGACAATCGATTCGGTTCGGGTGCTCAGCCTGAAGGCGAACCAGGGCCACCAGCGCGCCCTCGCGCTCGGACTGGCGCATGTCTACAATGAGATGTCGCCGGAATTCGTGATGGTGATGGACAGCGACGGAGAAGACCAGCCGCAAGACCTGCCCAAGCTCGTGGCGGCCTTCGAGGAGCAACCCGATGCGATTATCGTCGCGCAATGCCAGCGCAGGTCGGAGGGATTGGTCTTCAGGCTGTTCTATCAGCTCTACAAACTGATGTTCATTGGTCTGACCGGCAAGCTGATCTCATTCGGCAACTTCTCGCTAATCCCGGCCGCGAGGCAGGGCAACGTGATTTTCAATTCCGGGGTCTGGAACAATTTCGCCGCGACGATCCTGAAGTCACGGGTGCCTATCGCCTTTGTCCCGACCCACCGGGGGACGCGCTATCACGGCAAGTCGAAAATGAATTTCACCTCGCTGATGATCCACGGTTTCAGCGCAATGGCGATTTTCAGCGACGTCGTCATCGGACGGCTGATTTTCCTACTGTCTGTCCTGTCGGCCTTCGTCATCCTGATTATCGCGGCCGTCGTGGTTATCAAGTTTGGGACCACGACCTTCGTGCCCGGTTACGCGACGAACATTATTCTTTTCCTAGTCTCATGCCTCTCCCTGTCCATGCTGACAGGCTTTCTCATGATCCTGTCCCTGCTCGCCCGGCGTGAGCAGGCCTCGGCCCTGCCTACACAGATGGTAGCATACCTGGTCCGCGATGTGATCCACGTAGCGCCGGTTGTGTCCGCTGAGCTTGCCCCGGTATGAACCGCCTGCCCCGGCTACTCAGGTCTGAGCTGTCTCTGCGGGCAGTTAGGTTTTTCTTTGTTGGGCTCGTCGGCACCGGCGCTTACGCGCTTATCGGCTATTCTCTGATCTTGTCGGGCATGGCCGTGATCATTGCCCACATCATCGCCAGCGTGATCAGCCTGATGGTCTCGTACATGGCGCAGAAAATCGTGACATTCAGAGTCCGCGGTCAGCACCAGCGGATGGGGCCCAGATATGCAATTTCTACAGCGGTTCTGATAGCAGCACAATTCATTCTTGTTTGTATATTGAAATTTTTCTGCTTCGAAAACGAGATCATCCTTGCGGTAAATATACTCTTCGTACCGCCTGCTAGTTTTTTGATTCACAATTTCTGGACCTTTAACCGCCCCGGTGGGGAGGACACTGTCGCCAACGAAGTCTAGAGCACCGGGCGCTTACACTGCAACATAGTTTGCGGCCTTGAAGAAGTTCCAGCATTCATTTGGCGTGAAGAGCGCGCAGATGTCACCGATAGCGTTTGTGAGATCTTCGAAGGTTCTGGCAGCCACGGCCCTGAGATGCGCTTTGAGTTTCGAGAAGGCCATCTCGATCGGGTTGAGATCGGGAGAGTATTTCGGGAGGAAGAGGAACCAGGCCCCGCGCGCGGCGAGCGCGTCTGCCGCGCGTTGGCTGTGGTGGACGCTGAGGTTGTCGAGGATGACGACGTCACCTGGGGCGAGGGTCGGCGCGAGTTGGGTTTCGACATAGATGTCGAAGGCTGCGCGGTTCATAGCGCCCTCGACGATCCAAGGCGCGGTGAGTGCCCCGCAGCGCAGCCCTGCGATGAAGGTTTGTGTTCCCCACTTTCCGAAGGGAGCGCTGGCCTTGAGGCGTGTGCCGCGCAGGGATCGCCCGCGAAGCCGGCACATGTTGGTCTTCACGGCGTTCGGCTGGCAATCGGCATGCGATTGCTTGTCAGCCTTACCATCAATGAACACCAGCCGCCCGGGCTGAGCCTGCATCGCGGGCTGGCGATAATGTTTCCAGTCCGCCCGGGCCGCTTTCACATCAGCGCGCTCTTGTTCCGCCGCCAGCAGCGTTTAATGGGATGGTCCGCCCCGTCTCC
>NZ_ARYL01000055.1 GCF_000685295.1 Hyphomonas oceanitis SCH89 | reverse complement strand
GTCAAGGGCGTCAACGCCGGACGCTTACCTTGTTTGATTTGATCTTGGAAATGGATTCGCACCTTTCATAGCCTACTCTCAGCTTCCGCTGAACATCGACGCACCAGTTCTCATCTTCACCCGCTCCGGTGCGTAGTTGTTTTCTAGCTTCCAGCGGTCACTCGCGTCATTGAGCTTTATTGAAATTTCGGATCGCTTTGTACCTGATGATCTGATTGTTGGCTTCAAGCACTTCGATCTGGCAAGGAATGTACTGAGCTTGTCCTGCTTTCCTGCACAGTTTTGCCGCCTTGCTAAGATAAACTCGGGCTTTTGATAAGAAATCTTTCTTCTGCATATGCCTCGTCGGGTGGGGGTGTGCCAAAAGCCGAGTGTTGCCGCTGGCTATTGTCGAAGTTCATCCACTCGTCGATGACGCGCTGAGCAGCAAAGCCCTCGTCAATATCCTGCAGATAGACCGCCTCGTTTTTGAGCGAGCGCCACAAGCGTTTGATGAAGATGCTGTCCAAGTAGCGCCCGCGTCCATCCATGCTGACGCGCAGGCGTTCATCGTTCAGTCTGTTGAACCCGCTGTGCTTGGCATAGGCGTGGTAGGTTACGCGCCACCATCCATGCTGAGCTCGCTTGCATCTGTCTCCTTATAGGCACCCACGACCCAAATGAAGCTCTGAATATCAATATTGTCCCTCGGCTGAAGATCAGCCAATTCCGTCCAGGCATGCTTTCCCAGGTCAAGTAAACTATTATAAACAGCGATATCGGCTTGCGCGGAATAGATCGTCTGAAACGGATGCCCGACGCGCGTTGCAAAATCTTTCGAAACTTCCGGCTTTAAGAATATCTCTGTCTCAGGATTCCAAAAATAGGGAAGATACGTGTAGGTCGTCCATTTGCCGACATCATGTGGCTCGGCCGCCTGCTTCATGCGCGCGAGCCCCTGAGTGCGGTCACCCCGAGTGAATTGAGCAGCCCCTTGAAGGAACTTTGCGCCTTGCTCGCCCCTGAAGAGGTCCTGAAGCCGTACCTTTTCAAACGGGGACAAGAGATTGGTTGCCCTAAATGCTCTAAGCGCCGCTTCAATATCGGCCTCGCCCAAAAGCGCCGCCTCGAGTGGGAGTTCGCTCAGGATCATCCGGCGCGCGGTATCCTTATAATCCCGCTCATGCATGTCGAATTCTTCAGATTCAAAGCCGCCGGGAAACAGTCGCTTAAATCGCGCTACCGCGCCCGACCAGCCAAAATAGTCAGGATGAGATTTCCCCGCCTCATTCATTAGCCGCGTCCAGAGACTTGCCTCGTCCTCGCCCTCAATAGGATCGCTCTTCGTCCCCTCCCGTAAAATGATCCCGCGCAACCCCTCAGCCGTCTCAACGATCCGTAGCGTTGCTTTTCCAAAAACCTCTTGCCTGATAGTTTTCATGCTCGTCCCCAGCTCGATCCTTAGCGCTTAGAATGCATCGCGGAAGCAGCCGGGAAGATCAACACTTAAAGGAACATTGGGTAGAAAAGTCTAGCATCGTGAAAGCGGTGCCAGAAGCGCGGCATTGGGCTGCTATATATCCAGCCTGGCAACGCACAGGAGAACGCCTATATCGAACACTACAATCGGACGGTTTGCCGGGAATGGCTCGGCCAGTTCATCTGTAACATAATCGAGGAGGTCAAGCATCACGCCCAGCGTTGGCTATGAACCTACAACAATGAACGCCCGAACATGGGCATTGGCGGAAACACCCCCGGCATGAAACTGAAACTTGCCGCGTGAAGTCTAGAATACAGGCCCATTAAAAATAGGATGATTTCCATGAGGCTAGTACTGGGCGTTTGCTACGAAACACAAAACCCCCTAGAATCATATTCGGACCAAATGCCAGATAATTTGTCCCGAAGCCAAATTTTGGTCGAAAAGCGCCGCGTCCTCAGCAAACTTAGTTCACAAAGGGGACCGCGATTAACCTGAGATTGAATAACATCCTCTAATCTTGGATAACTTCCCTTGCGACTCCCCGGCGAATTTGCCACGAACTCTAGAATGAAACTTGTCGGGAGAATATATGTCGGGACCGGGTCAACGTCTTGAGCAAGTTCTTGAGAACGTTGGCGTGGATAGCGTCGCGTCCTCTTTAGAGCCAAGCTTACTTATACTGCTGTCCGAAGCAGTCAGCAAAGCCAAGTTTAATTCAGCTGTGCGCTCAGCGCTCGCTGTCAAGTTACGCCAAGACCCAATTCAGATCATAACAAATTACTCCTACCGCGAAATGCTGATCGACGCTCTAACCTCAGACAAACGAGTAGAGCTAACCAAGCGATTAGGGTTGTCAGATGGACAGGACCCTCAAGATTCAACGATCTATAGCGACATTGCTAAAGCGATCACTCTCGCAGGCTTCTTCGGACTCACCCTATCAAACGAAACCGTGCGACCGAGTGCACAAGCGACATCTAATCTCAAATCGCAATACGGACTGTTTGACCACCAACGCTCTGCATCTAACCGTGTTTGGGCACAGATTGGGAGCGGTCACGGGCGGACAATCCTGCATATGCCAACAGGTGCTGGCAAGACACGAACAGCGATGCACATCGTCTGTAGATTTCTACAAACACATGAACCGACCGTGGTGGTTTGGCTCGCGTCGAGTTCGGAACTTCTTGATCAAGCGGCAGATGCAATAACTCAGGCCTGGTCTGTACTCGGAAATAGACCGATGAACATACATCGCGCTTGGGGTGATTATACCGTTGATGTCTCCTCTATCACCGACGGAGTGATCATCGGCGGATTTCAAAAACTACACTATTTAAACGAACGCAGTGGTGCAGATCTATTGCGTCTCAGTCGGAACGTTGGGCTGGTGGTGGTCGATGAAGCACACCAATCAATCGCCCCCACATTCAGTAAGCTGATTGATCGGATTACCGGCACTGGAAAATATGACGCGCTACTTGGACTAACTGCAACACCCGGACGCACATGGGAAGATATCGACGCGGATGCTGAGCTCGCGAAGTTCTACGATAATAGAAAAGTGATGCTTGAAATCGAAGGCTTTTCTGATCCCGTCGAATACTTGATGACCAATGGTTACCTGGCCAGACCAGATTTTCGAAGGCTTCACTATACAATTTCAGACGAAGACATTCCGGATCTTCTGAAGCTCAAACCTATCTTGGGTGATTATGATGCTGCGACACTTTCTAAGCTCGCGATGAGTTCAGCTCGAAATCGAATTATCTTGGACGAAATAGATAGCCTGATTGCAGAAGGTCACACTCGGATTATCTTGTTCGCTTCTACGGTTGATCATGCAAAAGACATATCAGCCGTTTTGAGCGTTAAAGAAGTTGCCTCTGAAGTCGTCACGGGTGAAACGCCATCAGCACTCCGCAGTCGTGCAATTAGCCGGTTTCGGTCGGATGACTCCCGTCCAATTGTGATGTGTAATTATGGAGTCCTGACTACCGGATTCGACGCACCAAAAACGAGCGCCGCAATAATTGCACGCCCAACACGATCCTTGGTTCTTTTTAGCCAAATGGTTGGCCGGGCGACGCGTGGCGTGCGCGCGGGTGGGAATGAAACGTGCGTTGTAAGTACAGTTGTAGATGTAGAGTTGCCGGGTTTCCGTGATGTAGCCGAAGCTTTTATGAATTGGGAGGATGTGTACGATGCCTGACACCAAACCAGCGACACAGGCGGATCTATTTGATGGCCGCGTCATACCATCGAACCTTGCCGTTACAGCCATGCGAGATTCTGGATATAAGAACACCGCTTATGCCATCGCCGAGTTAATAGACAATGCCCAACAAGCTGGGGCCGATAAGATCGAAGTTCTCTGCCTCCAGAAGAAAGAAACCATTCGTGAACGCGCAGTCTCTAGGCTAACTCGAATAGCGGTGTTGGATAATGGCGCAGGCATGGATACCAACACGCTTAGAAAGGCACTCCAGTTCGGAAACGGCTCAAGACTGCAGGATAGAACGGGAATTGGGCGATTTGGAATGGGATTACCCAACGCTTCTATATCTCAAGCGAGCCGAGTGGAAGTTTGGACTTGGCAGAATGGTCCCGACAACGCCATCTATACGTTTCTTTCAGTTCCCGAAATGGAATCTGGCACAATGGATATGGTGCCTGTTCCGGTCCACAAGCCCCTTCCAAAAGAATGGCGCACATTATCGCAATCGATAGGCAACTCCGGGACAATCGTCGTTTGGTCAGACCTAGACTTCAATCGCCTGACCTGGAAGAAAGGAAAGTCGACACTCGAAAACACCGGTCGTCTCGCAGGAAGAATTTATCGAAAATTCCTCGCTGCAAAAACAATCACCATCCGTCTATTTTGTGCCGATGAGGATGAAGGGATTCTGCTAAACAAAAATGCAGATCTCGATGACCCAATGTATCTGACCCCTTCTTCCATCGCACCTAAACCCTTTGATTCTGAACCAATGTTTGAATTTCTTTGGGAAGATACCGAGGAAATCGAATATGGCGGCAGCAGCTACGAAGTCTCTGTAAGGTATTCAGTTGCCGGCTCTCGGACAATTGAACTGGCTGAGGGCAAGAATAGAGGTGACATGCCCTACGGTCGGCACGCAGCTGGAAATGTTGGTGTGTCTGTTTTGAGGGCCGGTCGCGAGCTCATGCTCGATACGGGCTGGTGCATTGGCTATGATACGCGAGAGAGGTGGTGGGGGTGCGAGGTAGAATTTCCTCCCCATCTTGATGAAGTATTTGGCGTTACAAACAACAAGCAGCACGCCGTACACTTTGCAGAACTTGCTTCAATCGATTGGCAACAACTCGCTGAGGAAGGAGAAGCCTTTCAAGACGTGGTTGATCGCCTCAAGGAAGAAGGTGACCCACGAGGCTGGCTATTGACGCTCAGCAACAGTCTAAGACGGAATTTGAGCCAAATCAGGGATCAAATCAAAGAACAAGGCGCGAAGACTCGGTCTTCAAGAAAATCGCGACATGGTGGCGTCACTGACACCGCTACCGAAATCGCCAATAGCGGCTGGAAAGACAGGGAAGAAGAAGTCAGAACCGAAGATACAAACGATGTCCCAAATGACAGCGACCTCACCGAACTCGAAAATGACCTTCAAACAGAAAATAACTATTCCGCAGAAGATGCGGCAGAACTTGTAAAGCTAATAAAAGATAGAAACTTGAAAGTCATTTTTGTCGAAGCACGTTTTCAGGATCCCTACAGTCTATTCGATGTCCAAAGAAAAGCCGGAGGAATAACAGAAGTCATCTTCAATCAGCGCCACCCCGCTTTTGATAGTATTTTTGGCACGATCAATACCGTGGATGAGGATATGGATAATCTTTCGTCTACGGACCTTCTTGAGAGACTAACCAAAGCGATAAACGCATCTAAGATTATATTTGCCGCTTGGGCCCGATATGAACGCGAAGCCAATGTTGAACGTGCAAAAGCACTCGAAAAAGTTCGCTTTGATTGGGGCAAACTTTCGGCCCATTTCTTGGAACCGGATTCCGATGAACTTTAAACTAGGTTTGAGGATTCATGATGATTACTGATGGCGAAAAGCTAAAGAGACTACTTTCTGCTTCTGCATCCGAAGTTATCCTCTGCGCTCCGTTCATAAAAAAGAGCGTCATTGACGTCTTACTCGCAATTGTGCCCGAGGGCGTTTCTATCAAAATATACACACGCTGGAACGCATGGGACGTAGCCGCAGGTGTGACAGACCTAGATGTATTCGATGCCTGCAAAGAACGCTTAGGTACCGAACTCCTATTAGTCGATAATCTGCATGCAAAGGCGTATGTATCCGATCAAAGCGTTTTGATCGGATCTGCAAATCTCACAAACACAGCATTAGGATGGGCGAAAGCGCCAAATCTCGAGATACTCATCGAGACTGACATTGCCGAGCATAATGTCGCGCAATTATTAAACTCATTGGAACGTAGCGCACGACGGGCGACGCGAAATGAGCGTGACCGTATTGCGGATCAAGCATCTAGATTGGCCGTCGAAACTGGCCCTGAGGCAGCCACGTTCGCCGGAGAACTTTCAACAGTATTTGGGGCGTGGTTTCCGAAATGTGCCGTACCGGAGCATCTCTACTCCGTTTATCGCGCTATCCCCTCGTCAGCTCTCACTGATGGGGCGCTCGACGATGCAAAGCGCGATCTAAAAGATCTTAGCCTACCTTCAAATCTGGGTGAGCACGGCTTTCTTCAAGCAACAAAATCAGCAACCATGCAGATGACAATGTTCCAAGAGGTCATAGAACGCGCCTCTTCACAATTGACCGACCGGATGGGCATGGACCTGGTAAGGCGCCTTTGCCCTGGATGTGACGAGCGTGATGCAATTATCGTTTGGGCAACCGTTCGAAACTGGGTTCAACACTTCTTCAATGATGAATTCGAAGTCGCCCCTTCTGATCATGTCATCCGGATTAGGTCGTAAGGGTAAAAGCTTTATTTGTGACAGGTTAAGCACGCTTTGGCAGCTGATCCATAGATGTCGTCATCATCTAACTGGACATCTGGTCTGAGAGGATTGGCCTGAAGTTTTGCTTTAGCGCGAGCGACCCGGCGTTCGTGATCGTCCCGGATTTGTTGCTGACGCTTTGGACACTCCAAGCTGGTCAGTGGCTCACCTTGGCTCCAGGTAAATGGTGAGCCGTGTTCAAGCGCGGACTTTTCGTAGCTCTTTGCTTCTTCAAAGGCTTCCGGATGCCGCTCTCGCAACCTCACCCATTCGATCTTCTGCTGGAAGAAACAAAACGTGCAGCCGCTGCGTGTGCGCCAGTCGTAATAGGCCGGTAAACCAAGCCCCGATCCATCCAGAATCTCGATAACTCCAGCCTTGTCGATACCAGAATCCTTAAAAGGCAAGCGGATCAAAAGCTTGTCCTTGTTCGATTGATAGCCCTCTCGGTATTCCTCGTCGCTCCGAATGGCGACATAGCTGATGACCGTCTCGCCGGCCTCCAAGTACTTTCGTACCCAATCTTCAAACGGACGCAGCTTCAATTGCCGGGTACACCAGCGCGACTGAGCCGACGGCAGGTAATTCTTGTAACTCTTCAGCCAATAGTCGAAATCACGATCCGGATTGAGGCGACGAATTGGCTTCCCAAGATAGCCCTCTAAACGGGTCAAATAATCATACACTTCTGGCAATTCCTTGCCGGTGTCCGTGAAGAAGTATTCAACGTCAATCTCAGGATGGCGCTGACGCATAAAGACAGCAAGAGCTGCGCTGTCGCGCCCACCCGATAAGCCAAGAACGTGGCGTGTAATTGTCATGCGCGTACCCTCAATTTCTCTTGGTCTTCGTCATCGAGATATCTCGATGTGACCTCAACGAGCGCGGCAAGAATAACCTCTCGCCGTTTATGATCGGACTGGCTGAGTGCGAGATCAACGGCAGTCGCCAGTGCTGTAATGTCCTTGCGGTCCGAATCTGAGACTTCAAATTCACTGAACAACGGAAGCGGCGCGCCACCATGTCCAACCATGACAGCCATGGCTTGGCGTCCGTCTTTCCGGCCTCTAACACGCGCCATCGTCTCAAGTCTGAGGAACGCGCCTGCGAGTTCGGCCATTCCGACCCGCGCTCGCTCCCTGTTGGAATCGTTCCAGTCACGAGGCAACTTTTCGGCCGCAATGCTAGCAAGCCCTTCCATATCTTCCTGCGTGCCGTGAAATTGCGCGAGCCGGCCGATAAACGCATCAAGGCGCAAATCACCGCCGATTTGGCGGATATTGTCAGCGCGGCTGCGAAGGTCTGCAATCGCTTCTTGCGTATCGGCTCGGACATCGAGTTCGTTCAACATTAGAGCTTTAAGCTCAGCCAATGTGTTTGGATAAGCCGCGCGCATTTCAGCAAGCGCATCACGCACGACTCGCGCGATGAGCTTGGCATCAAACGTTCCGTCCTTCTTGGGCTGAACGAGTGCAGGTAGATCATCGAACAACAGTTTGTTCGGATCACTCGCCCGCTTCAAAATTTCTCGCACCTGAAGCGTTGTCGGCGACAAGGCTTGCGTCTTACTCGTCCACGGAACCAAATCATCAAACTGCCCGACAATCGCCCGCGCCACACTCAAAGGCTCGTCGCTCGTCTCAAGCTTCAATAGTTCGCCCAAATTGCGCAAGATCGCACCCGTCACGCCCTCCATCTCCACTTGGCGAAGGCCAATGTCAGATGGGTTTCGAGCAAGAAATTCAACGCAGAGATCATTGAAACGGCTCTGGAATACACCTTCTCCGTAAACAGCCACGCGGTCCTTACGGGACATGGCGTAAGCGATAATGAAGACGGGTCCTAAACCCTGCTTCAAACCAATCGGCCGGGCCTCCCAGGCATCAATCAGATCTTGAGCTGAGACCATACCCGAGGTCTTGGACGCCAGAAGCGCATCTGCGCATAGCCAAAGGTGATCGAGATTGTCGCCGCCTTCAGCCGGCTCAGCGAAATACGCTGTAGAGTCCACCGATACGTGCAGACCCGTCTCCTTCAATAGCGATACATAAAGCCCACGTTCGGCCGGATAATTCTTACCCCCAAAGCCTAGATCCTCGTCTCCATCACGCAACACCATCCGCTTCATAAGCTTCGTTCGTGCACTTACGGCATTAGATGACGGGGCTGTACAGTTCAGAAGTTCATTTTGCAGTCTCGGAGAGTAAGGGAATGTCTCGTCAGCAATCTTAGACAATAACTCGCTGAGTGCGCGTTTCGACAATTGTGTACTCTCAGCAGCTGCGACATGCCATTCTGAACTCTCGAAGAGTGACTGGATCTCATCCTCGATTCGGCGGCGTAAATCAGCTGAACGTGCATCGATCTCGCGGCGCGCGACCGTGTCCCCGCGCAGTTCAGGATGACGGCTTCCCAAACTGAGCAGCGCGGCAAGTTCCCGCGCATAGTCAACCAGCCGAGCTCCCGTGGCGCTATAACCGATGAGAAGTGTATTTTCTGAATCTCGTTCAAGAGCCTCGGAAATGAGCTTCTCCGCTTTCTTGGGTGTTTCACCCTGTGTCGGGATCGCCAAAATGATCTGCCCGATAATATCGGCCTTGGATGTGATAGCCTTGGCGCTTGCCAAATCACTAACCGCCTCAATCGCAATATTAAACCAGCGCATCGCGCCCGTTTCCCGGTGATGCCGTTTGGCTAGCAAGGGCTGCAAATCAGCGAGCGATTGAATAAGCGAGACGTCCGGCTGACCGAGCGCGGAAAGCGCCTCGTCGACTTTCCCATCGACGTCAAAATCGGACCCGGAATACAGCACGTAGGCATTTGCATGTTTGCGGAATACGATCTCAGATGCTCGTTCCAACGACCGAAGCGCACCATCAATGGCCTTATCGTTGATATCAGGAAGTGCGAGCTTCAGTGTGGAACGCGCGCTGATCAACCCTGACCGATCTTTGAGAAGGTCGATCATGCCAATTGTCTTCAACACCCGAAGCTCATGCTCGCTGCCGCCACGCGCCGCGCATCGCTCTATCGCATCCGCCGCCACAGCCCAGCGCCGACTATCGGGAGAAGCAAGAACAGCGCTTTCTAGGTTCGCGCGCACATAATCCCACAGTCGAGAAACAGGATAGAGCTCCCCGCTTTTGCTTTCAGCGAGTGCATCCTGCAACCCGTGCTGTTCCGATGATGCAAGGAATGAGAAGACACTGCGCTGGTTCTGTCCAAATCGGCGACGGGACAAGGGACCGATAAGACATGCCGCTAAAGGGTGGAGTGGCGCGCACCGCGCCAGACTTGTCGCTAGACGTTTGGCTTCCGCGTCTGTGCGGCTCGGGCGAAGCTCGCGCGCGCACTCATCAGCAAGCGCCTTCAGCGCTTGAGGCGCTCGCATTGATCCAATGGCTTCGGCGATCAGGTCAATCGTTTCATCGAGTGAAACAGTGATCGAAATATCGACGAACCGGCCTTGTATCTTAGCCCAGGAATCTCGCGCTTCGCGGCCAAGGCGCTCAGCATACTCTTCGAAAGACTGATGGAGAATGCCGATGAACAGAAAACGGCCATCGCTGCGCGAAGCGAGCTCTGCGATATCTTGAAGAATATGAATATCGCCCTCCCCACTAGCTGCCGCCTCGAGGCCGCGGCCCAACTCGTCTATGATCAGGACTAGGCCGCGTTCAGCTGTCCGGCTTTGCAGCTCCTTCAGTACCGCTTGCGACAATGACGATTTGCCAATTTGAATATCAAGCGCCTCGGCAAGCTGCTCGGTCAGCGACCGTTTCTCCGTGATGATGGGCAAAACATCCCAACGGGCAGGAAAATAAGGTAGCGCAGATTTGAGCGCGCTCACCGTGGGCTCTCCGAAAATATCAATCGCTTGGTCACGAACCGCCTTCTTGGCGCCGGCTAAACAGGCAAAAGCAAGCGCAAGACTTGATTTGCCACCCCCATATGGGCCTGTCCAAGTAAAGGCGCCTTGGCCCGTCTCGGAGACGTGTTGCGCCATAAATGTAAGTGCGCTCGCAAATGATCGCGGACAATGAAACCCGTCGATCGCTGTTGTGGTCGCATAATCCGCATCAATGCGCACAGACCTACGAAACCGAGGACGAACTTCGACCGACACACTCATGCTGCCACCTGTGACTTTGCCGGATGCATGTCGGCCCGAATTATTTCAATAAGATCTTGTTGCTCAAGAGATTTATGACGCACGATTTGACGAAGACCTGCCGTTTCTGACCAGGCTATCGCCCCCTGACTTGATCGCTCGATCCCCTCTAAACGCTCCACAAGTGCGCTCTCATCGAGCGAGAAAACCCGCCCCGGTGACCCGCCATGAAAAGCGACAGATTCGTAAGACAGCGTGCTCCGGTCAGCAGCATTCCGGTCCCAGAATTCCCACAACGCATACAAGAAAACACAGTCAGGAAGGCTCGGCTTTTGACCGCGCGGAATACTATAGCGCGATTGACCCAAAGGCCGTATCAGGCCGAGTTCAGCAAGAATTGAATCGCCCGCTTCGCTTTCACCGCGCCCACCAACATAAGTTCGCAGCAAGCATTGAATATCCCGGTCAACGGTCGTGTCCGCCACACGCTGCCACCCGGCCTCTTCAGACAGCGTGAGCAGCGGCCGCACAATATCCTTCCGGGTGAATATGCCGCCCGCATATTCATTGAAGAGCCAATAAAACGCCGTCAGCCGGGGCCGGCTTGCAAGATGCCAATGTAAAAGCCAAAGCGACCCGTCCTCCTCGAGATAGGGATCTATGCCCTCCTTCCCGAACAGAAGTTCGCCAAGCCAATCGACTGCCAAACCGTCCTCGGTCTCCGACGAAAGGATGCCCGCACCGCTTGCCCAATACCGCAGCGACCCAACCATGTTCCGGCCGACGCCGAATCGGGCGATTGATGTCGCATCGCGAAAGACGTGAACAGCGTCTGAGCCTCTCTCGGCTCCATCGACGGCCTCAAAGGCCTTTTGGAGCCACCCGTAGCGCAGAGGGAAGGTCTCGTGCCCCGAGAATGTTGGCCTATAGTCTGTGCCTAAGAGCGGATTGATCATAAATGGGGCTCCTGGGGAAATCATCCAGTTTCAAATTATGGATCTTCATAGTACTGGAAGGGGTGTCCAGTAAAGCGGAGATCCGATGCGCGTCGGCGAAACAATCTATCTCGACTATCAAGCCTCCACGCCGGTTGACCCGCGCGTACGGGCCAAAATGCTTGCGGCCGAAGAGACCTTGTTCGCAAATCCCCACGCCGCCGATCATGCGCTCGGGTGGCGGGCGGCGGCTGCGATCAGCGAATCGGCACAAGAAATTGCCGGTCTCATCGGCATGGACGCTGACGATCTTTTGTTCACATCCGGCGCAAGCGAAGCAAATGCGATGGTGATTCGCGCAGCGCAGCGCATCGCGAACGAAACAGGCAAAACAGAGCTCATCATTGGCGCCGGAGATCACAGCTCCATTCTAAATGAAGCCGCAGTATCAGGCTTGGAAATTCGTTACGTCCCGCTCGGGCGCGATGGCTCTCCTGATCTAGATGCTCTCTCGCATCTCATCAGCACACGAACTGCCTTGGTATCGCTCGTGGGCGTTAATAATGAGAATGGGGCCATAACAGACCTCGAGAGCGTCAACACACTCTGCGAACCGGCAGGCATACCCTGGCACGCCGACCTCTCTCAGGCGCCTTTGGCAATGGATCTCGACCTCTTCGCGCTCGGCATCTCCTTCGCAACCCTATCCTCACACAAGGTCTACGGGCCAAAGGGCGTAGGGGCGCTAATCATGGCACCGCAAGCATCTCGCTGGATTGAACCACTCATCCAAGGCGGCCTCCAACAAGGCGGCCGCCGGGGCGGCACGTTACCTACAGAACTATGCATAGGATTCGGAGAAGCCTGTAGCATCCTTCGCAATGAAGGCGCAGCTGAACGCGCTCGGGTTGCGGTGCTGCGTGACAGGTTTGTCTCGAAGATTGAAGCCAAAGGGATTGGCCACTTGGTCGGCAAGACCGCACGGCGCCATCCCGGAAATGCGCTCATTCATTTTGCAGGTATCGAAGCAGCTGATCTACTTGGCCGAATGCAGCCGGAAATTGCCGCCTCATCTCAATCTGCTTGTGCGTCCGGCAGCGTCGAACCTTCGCGCGTGGTACAAGCGATGGGATTGTCACGCGCGACAGCGTCTGAATGCGTACGTTTCAGCTTCGGCCGCTTCTCGGATATAGTACAGATCGACGAAACGATTGAACATCTCTTGGCAATATTAAGAGAGGTGCGCAACTAATGTTCGTGTTCTTATCGTGAGACCATCGGATTCAATCGCGACTTTGACCAAATCCTGCAATTTGCCGCGATCCTGACCGATGATGATTTGGGTGAACTCGACCGGTTCGAGATCCCGTACCGGTGCCTCCCCCCCACCTTCCAATTCCGCTCGCAATCGGATAAGCCTCCTCCCCGGGTGGGCCGGCACAGCGATA
>NZ_ARYL01000054.1 GCF_000685295.1 Hyphomonas oceanitis SCH89 | reverse complement strand
AGGGCGGCACGAGCCTGCGCATCCTCCATGGATTGCCACGGTTTTCCGAGGATCTTGACTTCATGCTCCTGGCACCGGACCGGACATTCAACTGGACCCCTTATCTGGACGCCCTGATGGACACGTTTTCCACGTTTGGTATTCGCCCCGAGGCGAAACCGAAGGGGGACATGGACAAGCGTATTCGTGCTGCGCTGATCAAGGACACATCGATCGCCGGCCAACTTGACCTGGCATTCTCAGACCGCCAGCCTGACCAGAAAATCAGGATCAAGCTCGAGATCGATGTCGAGCCCCCGGCCTTCTCCACTGATACCTGGACGTTCCTTGATTTTCCGACAGACCATGAGGTGCGCCACCAGGACCTCGCGTCGAATTTTGCCCTGAAGATCCATGCGCTGCTCTGCCGGGAATACCTGAAAGGCCGGGACTGGTATGATTTCTCCTGGTATGTGGCCAGGGGCGTGTTCCCGAACCTGGCGCACCTTCAGGCCGCGCTCATCCAGTTCGGCCCCTGGCGTGGCCAGACGGACCTGAAGGTCGACACAGCCTGGCTGACCCGTGCGCTCGGAGACCGGATTGACAAGGTGGACTGGGAGGTCGCGCGAACCGATGTCCGCCGCTTCCTGCGTCCGGATGAGCTGAAATCGCTCGATCTCTGGAGCGCAAGATTCTTTGCCGCAAAGCTCGCAAAACTGGTCGCCAGCGCGGCTTAGGGAAACATCCCTGCAGTCCTCGTCTGCCGACTCGGTAGAACCTGCGGGTCAGGATGCCTGATGCACCCAAATCGAATGATATTTGGCCGGATCACATGCGCGGGGCGCGCTGACCGAGTTGCGAAGCCGGGCGCAAGCGCTGCATCGGCAACGCTATGCACCTGGCCCTGCATCGGCAAGTGAGCCCTATACGGCGAGGGCAATGCCCTTGCCGTGATTGATGACAAGCCGGTTCCGGCCCGATCTCTTGGCCTCGTACAAGGCGGTATCTGCCCGCGCGACGAATGCGCTCTGGTCGACATCAGATGACATCACTGCCAGGCCGATACTGGCCGTCGGGGTAATGATATTCCCATTTGACTGGACTGCTTTTGCCCCGATGGCGCGCCGCAGCCGTTCGGCGGTTTCGTGCGCCTGGGAAAGACCCGTCCTGGGCAAGAGAACACTGAACTCTTCCCCGCCGACGCGGAAGACCTTGTCGGAGGGACGCAGGCAGTGCCTCATCACACTGGCCACTGAGCGCAAGACCTCGTCGCCAGCGGCATGCCCATATGTGTCATTGACCTGCTTGAAATGATCCAGGTCGATCGCGAGAAGCGCTCCGGGCTCGCCAAATCGCTGATGCCGGGACCACATGTCATCCAGCGCGCCATCAAAGGCACGCCGGTTTGCAAGTCCGGTCAGACTGTCCTGAAGGGCCAGTTCGGCAAGGGCTTCCTCGGACGCCTGTATGCGCCCGATCATGAGATTGAATTCGACAGCGACGCGGTGGAGTTCAGGCGGAACGCTGACATTTATCCGGTGCAGGCGGTCGCCATCTGCAAAACGGATCGCGCCATCGACCAGACGATCGACGCTTTGCGACAGGACCCGGCCTATCATCACGACGCCGAAAGCAATCGACAGGAGCGACAGGCCGCCTGCGATGCCCGCCAGCCACATCGATCTCTCATAGGAGCGATTGACCATATCATGATCGTCCATGATGGCCTGGCTGATCTGGGTATATGTCGCGGCCAGCAGGTCGGTCGTGGTGACGACGCTGCCATGGAAACGCTGCTGTGTTTCGATGACATGCCTATCTCCCGGCAATCCGACCACTGACAGCAATTCGGTCGCATGCTGGTCTGCGACCGTCCAGTTGTCCCTGGCGCGCTCGACGAGCCCGCGGGCTTGAGGCGTGCCGTCCAATGCCGAAATGAGCTCGGAAAATGCCACTTCGACCTGTCCGCGGATATTGCGATAGGTGTCCGTATGCACCGGGTCGCTGTCCTGCAGGTATTCATCGACAGGGATCAGGCTGTCCCAGATGAGCAGGCGCAAATTCTGGGCCGGAGCAATTTGGTCTCTCTGGCGCTCGGCCACGTCCTGGAAGGGAGCGATCACGCCGTGATTCAACAAGACGTACCCGCCACCGGCTGAGAGCGCGATCGGTGCGAGGGCGAAAAGCATCCCCAGGGTCACCCAAAATCGCAGGGATTTTGTCCGCAAAGTGTCTCGAAAACGTGTGTGCATTTCAGAAAGTGTTTCGTTTATGGTTTGGATTCCGCCCCGACATGCATAGGCAGTCAGGGTGTCCGCCTTGTTAAGCATTTGGGTGCAATTTGAGCGTTCAGTGTCCGCGGCGTGCGCGAGTCGCGAGATCGGCGTCAAGACGCTAATACGTGTCCGGATCACAAGCGCAGACATTCCGTCTCGCAGCGATGCCTCTGGCCCTCGCTTCCCCTGCCAAACGCGCTGGACAGGCCGGCATGGCCAGGGTGGGCCGGAACGAGCAAACAAAGCACTGCCACATCCTCTCACCCACTCGATGAACAGTCTGAGCGTCCGGGGCGAACCCCTGACGCGGGTCAGGCAATCCGGAAGGGGCCATGTTCAACAATAAATTATTCAAAACGCGGCTGTTCAGCGCGGCGCCAGCATCCATCATCCTGGCGTTTCAGGATGCGCAGTGTCCAGGGCGAAACGCCGGAGGGTGCGTTCATCAATGGTGCAGGCATGTCAGGCGGCGCGCAGCGGGTTCGGCGCTCCGTCAAGCACGTCCATCCTGTGTTCCGAGGCGCTGGTTGCCGGGCGCGCCGCGCCGGGCCTGAACGAAACCTTCGCGCCGGACGGCGCGTGGACCACCTCGAAGGGCAGGCCATTCTGGCTATTAGGGACAAGGCTCACAGAGGACTGTATAGCATGTTCTGCTACGCGATTGGTTGCTTGGGGGAGGGGCCATGGATTGACAATCGATTGGTATCGGTTGGCACCTGGAACGAACTTGCTCTCAAAGCATCCTCTTCAATTCGCTGTATGCACCCCGGGCCCGCAGCGTTACGGTTACAGACAGATCACTCCGGTTGCGCCAGTACCAACCATGCGCCCCATCGAAGACAGCGGTCAGCTCGCCTGTGTCGCTGGTTTCAGCGCGCCCCTGTCGATAGCTGACTGTATTGCCGTCTGTACCATCGGTATGGAGGTCTGAGTTCAGGTTTCCCTGATCGACGGTCCATTCGTAACTGGCTGTATCGTCCTTTTTCATCACCAGTTTGATTTCTGCCGATTCCCCTGGCCCGAGCGTAAGACTGACTTCGTCACGCCAGGCTGTATTTTCAGCGTCGGTCACCGAAGCGAGTGCGGAATCCGCACAGTCGGGACTTGTGACCTGGGTCGCACTGTCCGGAACGATCTCGCCCAGCTGCGCCGCAAGCTCCTGTTCGGGTGCTTCGACAACCAAATCCGCTGTTGCCTCGTCGGCGAGCTGCTGTTTGATTTCTCCCATCTGCGTAAGACCCAATATCCCCCCTATCCCGGTAGGGTCAACGGCATATTCTGCGGGAAGGATGACGGTAGCGAGCAGAGCGACAGCGGTGGTCACAGCGATCAGGGTAGAGCGCAAAAGCCGGGCACTACTGGGAAGTTCGGCACGCGTGGGCATATCTGTGTTGTACATACCTGGATCCTCTTATGAGACGAAGTAGCCGGTGAGTTGGTAGCCGATAAGCAGGAAGCCAGCGGCCATCACCACCATGTTCGCGGTATAGGCGTGTTTGAGAAAACTGGGTGTGCGCCGCCAAAATCCCATCACGATCAGGATCGCGCCGAGCGCCAGGAGCTGCCCCAGTTCAACCCCGACATTGAAGGCCAGCAGGTTGGGCAAAAGACCATCAGGAGAAATCCGGTAATCAAGTATCTTGGACGATAGTCCGAGTCCGTGGCAAAAGCCGAATATCAGAGTTGCCGCCTTGGTGTTTGGCTGAATTCCGAACCAGCGCTGATAGGCACCCATATTGTCGAGCGCCTTGTACACAATCGACAATCCAATGATGGCGTCGATGAGGTAGCTGTTGATGCCGATATTGAAGTACACACCTGCCAGCATTGTCGTTGAGTGGCCAACGGCGAACAGGCTGACATAAATGCCAATATCCTTCATCCTGTAGAGAAAGAAGATGACACCGAGGAGAAAGAGGATGTGGTCATAACCTGTCATCATGTGCTTGGCGCCTAGATAGAGAAACGCGACCAGATTCACACCTGTGATCTCTTGTATGTATCCCTTGTCACCCTCTGCGACCGCATGCGCGAATGCGTCACCAATGAGGAGCGACGAGACCAGCATAACCGCAGCGACCCGAAAGAGGGATGTTCTTGAAAAGCGGCCTGGATTGATGACTTGGAGGTTACGAGTCATTTGCGGTTTCTGGCTTTGCGTCGATTGTCTGAATGGTCGAGCGCCTGCAGATCCGGTACCGGATCTTTCGCGGAGACTCGCCGCTCTTGAGGCCGGAGACCGGATAGGGCCCGCAAGCCTGTTCTATGATTGCGGTTCGCTCGGCATTCGCCGGCTTGAGAATGTTGTTGGCAGATGTGCAGCCACCAAAACTAACCAGCGCACCGAGCAGGGCAAGCATTCCCGGGGTACATGGCACCGGGTATTTACCGTCGGCGCGGCCATCTGGCTTTGCGGAGATGTTTATCATGTTCGTTCCTTTCAACATTTTACTTCATCACAGTTTCGGTTAGGGCCAGCGTCGATGGAGATCATCCAGCACAAATTCATGCACCGGTTCTCCCAACTTGTGTCCTTCGCTCAAGTGAGGGTGATCCGCCGGCAAGTCAGAATGC
The DNA here is from genome assembly GCF_000685295.1 of Hyphomonas oceanitis SCH89. Taxonomy (GTDB): domain Bacteria; phylum Pseudomonadota; class Alphaproteobacteria; order Caulobacterales; family Hyphomonadaceae; genus Hyphomonas; species Hyphomonas oceanitis. The sequence continues at coordinate 8,306 of NZ_ARYL01000054.1, read as the reverse complement.
GCGTGGGCAACCCTATCATCGGCGACCGACGGCCAGTATCGAAGAGCGAGTAACAGACCGGCGCCGGCAAGACCTGCGGACGCTGCGAGCGCGAAGGGTTGACCGAACCGGCTGCCAACCCACCCTGCGACTGGGTAGGTAATCAGCCAGCAAGCGTGGCTGAGGGCAAAGTGCGCGGCGAACAGGGCAGGGCGATTGTCGGGTACCGACGACCGGCGCAGCAGGCGCCCGCCCGGTGTTATCGCCAAAGAATAGGCTGCGCCAAGTACTAGCCAACCACCCAGTACGGTTGGCCAGCTCAGGCCGCCGGGCAATGCAAATGCGGCGAAAGTCAGAACTGAAAGGGTTCCGGAAAGCAGGGCGGACGCCATTAACATGACCGTTCGATCGCTGACCCGATCCAGGAGCGTTGGAAGCAGCAACGCGACAAGCATCGATCCGGCACCATAGGCGCCGAGTGTGATGGCGTAGACTTGTTGGTCGAGCCCCAACCCGTCCTGGACGATGACAACGGTATTGACGATTACCATGGCGCTGGCGGCGGCCGCCGACAGCGTGACGGCCAACATGCCGCGCAGACGCGGGGTGCCGAGATAGTTTCGTATGCCGCGCGTCATGCGGGACAGAACTCTTTCCTGAGCTGACACAGACCCATGTGCCGGCAGAGACGTCGTGAAGACCAGGAACGCGGAGGCCATAAATCCAATCGCTGTCCCGCTGAACAGGGCGTGGAAACTCACGACTGTCAGAAGCAGCGCTGCCAGAAGGGGGCTGGTCAGGTTCTCCATATCGTAGGCAAGTCGTGAAAGCGACAAGGCGCGTGTATAGTCCTTCTCGTCTGGCAGGACGTCCGGGATCGTTGCCTGGAAGGTCGGCGTGAACGCCGCCGATGCTGATTGCAGGACGAATATCAGGACATAGACCTGCCAGATCTGGTCAACGAACGGCAGGCAGAGGGCAACACCCGCCCTCAGGATATCCATGGAGATGAGGAATGCCCTGCGAGGCAAATGGTTTGCAAACGCGCCGACCACAGGGGCAATTCCAATATAGGCGACCATCTTGATGGCAAGGGCTGTGGCCAACACAGCCCCTGCATTTGCCCCGGCAAGATCGAAGGCCAGCAAACCGAGCGCAACCGTCGCAAGCCCGGTTCCGATCAGGGCGATGACCTGAGCGGCAAAGAGGTGGCGATAGGTTCGGTTGGCAAGGATGCTCAGCATGCAGTTTTATCCGACGATTCCATGAAATGCCCTTATACGACTGTCGCCGGCCGGTTGTTGGCGGATGCGGAATTTCGGACCAGTCTGCCATCATGCACAATCCGGTAAAGCGCAGGCAGGACGAGTAGCGTCAGCAAGGTGGCTGACACGATTCCGCCGATTACAACGGTGGCAAGCGGGCGCTGGACTTCGCTTCCAAGACCGATATTCAGGGCCATGGGGACAAAGCCCAGGCTGGCCACCAGCGCAGTCATGAGGACCGGTCGCAGGCGTTGCAGGGCACCGTCGAAGATCGCGGGCTCCAGTGCTTCACCCGCCTCACGACGCTGCTTGATGAAGCTGAGCATGACAACGCCATTCAGCACCGCGATTCCGGACAGGGCGATGAATCCGACGCCTGCCGAGATCGATAGGGGTAGTCCGCGCAGCGCGAGGGCCGCAACGCCTCCGGTCAAGGCCAGAGGGACGCCGGTAAAGACGATTCCGGCATCCTTGAATGTGCCAAACAGTAGCAGGAGCAGACCGAAGATCGTCAGGAGCGCGATGGGCACAACGATCATGAGACGCCTGCTCGCCGAAACAAGCTGTTCCCACGTGCCGCCATATTCGATCCAGTAGCCAGATGGAAGATCGGTTCGGGCGTCCATTTCCGTCTGCAGATCTGTAATGAACGAGCCGAGATCGCGGTCGCGGACATTCGACGTTACGGTCAGTTTGCGTTTGCCATTTTCGCGGCTGATCTGGTTGGGTCCCGGAGCAATTTCGATACGTGCCACTTCCGACAATGGAACGAACATCAGTCCATTCCCGCCACTGCGGCTTTCCGGAAGGGGAACAGGCAGGCGTTCGATCGCGCGGACATCGGTCCGCAAGTATTCCGGAAACCGGACAACAATGTCGAACCGGCGGTCCCCTTCAAAGAATTGACCGGCGACCTCTCCGCCGAGCGCGATTCCGGCCACGCGTTGTACGTCCGCGATATCAAGCCCGTAGCGTGCCAGCGCGTCACGGTCGGGATGGATGGACAGTATGGGTAATCCGGTCACCTGCTCGGATTGGGCATCCGCCGAGCCGGGTATGCTGGCCACGACACCTTCAATGGATTTGGCGAGGTCCGCGAGCGTATCCAGATCGTCTCCATAGATCTTGACGGCAACATCAGCACGGACGCCGGAGATCAGCTCGTTGAAGCGCATCTCGATCGGCTGTGTGATCTCATATTTGCTTCCCGGGACTTCCTCGACGGCCGCCTGCAATTCCGCAATCAGCTGTGGCTTGGGTTTGCGAGGTTCAGGCCAGTCCTTGCGGGCTTTCAGAATAATGAATGTATCTGCCACACTGGGCGGCACAGGATCTGTCGCGATTTCCGGGGTGCCGATCTTGGCAAAAACGCGCTCGACTTCAGGAAGCTCTGTTATCCGTCGTTCCAGCATTTCCTGCATGTCGATTGCCTGGGTGAGACTGGTACCGGGTATCCGGAGTGCATGGAGCGCGATATCGCCTTCATCCAGGTTCGGAATAAACTCCGAGCCAAGTTTCGTGGCGCCCCAGCCAGCGAAACCGACCAGCACGAATGCCGCAATCACGATGGCGTAGCGTGCCCGCAATGCGAAACTCAATGCCGGACGATATAGCGATGTGGCCCCGCGCATGAGCCAGCTTTCCTTTTCGCTGATCTTGCCACGGACCAGCAAGGCTACGGCCGCGGGCACGAAGGTCAGAGAGAGCAGCAATGCCGAAGTCAGGGCAATGACCACGGTGAACGCCATGGGATGAAACATCTTCCCTTCGATTCCGGTCAGCGCAAAGATTGGCAGGTACACAACAGTGATGATGATAATTCCGAAGATCGACGGCTTGATAACTTCGCTTGATGCAGATGCGGCAAGCGAAAAGCGCTCATCGCGAGTCAAAAGACGGCCAAGCTGATGCTGAGCCTCGCTGAACCGGCGCAGGCAGTTTTCGACGATAATCACAGCGCCATCGACGATGAGACCGAAATCAAGTGCACCCAGGCTCATCAGGTTACCTGAAACCTTGTTCTCCACCATCCCGGTAACGGTCATGAGCATCGCGAGGGGAATCACGGCGGCCGTGAGCAGCGCGGCGCGAATGTTTCCCAACAGGAGGAAGAGAACGACGATTACGAGAAGCGCTCCTTCGGCCAGGTTCTTCTCGACAGTCTTGATCGTCGCGTCCACCAGGTTCGTTCGGTTATAGACCGGTGTGATCGTAACGCCATTGGGCAATCCGGGCCGGACCGCATCCACCTTGGCATCGACGGCGACCGACACAGTCCGGCTGTTTTCACCGATCAACATGAAGGCTGTGCCAAGCACAATTTCTTCGCCGTTCTGGGTTGCGGCGCCCGTGCGCAGTTCTTCGCCCTCACGAATTTCCGCGACATCACCAAGCCGGACACTGACGATTCCGGTATCCTTGATCGTAATCACACGCAGGTCATCAAGGCTCGTCGCCTGGCCTGGAACGCGGATGAGGTTCTGTTCTCCGCTCTTCTCAATGTAACCTGCGCCAGAATTGGCATTATTGCGCTCAACGGATTGCAAAATGTCGTCGAGGGAGATGCCGAAACCTGCCATTGCAGCCGGGTCAGGCAGAATGTGAATTTCTTTTTTGAAGCCGCCAATCGTATTGACTTCGGTGACGCCCTCCACCCTGCGCAACTGAGGAAGGACCACCCAATCATTGAGCGTGCGCAGGTCCATTGCGTTCCACGGCGTGCCGTCCTCCTTCAGGGCTCCGGGTTCTGCGGACAGAATGTACATATAAATCTCGCCGAGACCCGTGGAAATCGGGCCAGGCTCGGGCGTGACCCCGGCGGGCAGCACGCCCTGGACCGACTGAATGCGCTCCGTGACAAGTTGGCGGGCGCGGTAGATGTCGGATCCATCGTCAAAAACCACGGTTACCTGGCTGAGGCCGTAGCGCGACACGGATCGCGTATAATCGAGACCCGGCAGGCCGGAGATCGCGGTTTCTATCGGGAACGTGATGCGCTGTTCCATTTCGAGGGGTGAGTAACCGGGCGCCTCGGTATTGATCTGGACCTGGACATTGGTGATGTCCGGCACAGCATCGATCGGCAATCGATTGAAGTTCCAGATTCCGAGACCCGCAAGACCCAGAACAACAGCCATCACCAACCAGCGCTGGCGGATCGAGAATTCGATAATGTGAGCAAGCATGTTTAAGCCCCCCTAGTGATCGTGGCTGGCGGCAGACTTGTCGATGTCCGCCTTGATGAGGAAGGAATTTTCCGTGACATAGACCTCGCCGGACCGAAGGCCGCCGAGCACCTCAACGTATTCGCCATCCCGCCGCCCCAGCTCGAGCATTCTGACCTCGTACGTTTCGTCGACCTTGGCGTAGACAACCGTAAAGTCCCGGAAACTTTGCAGGCCGGTTTCTCTCACAGCGAGCGGGACGTCGGTTTCGGCCGTTATGACCTCCGCCATGAGACGCATCCCGGGTTGAAGGCCGGATCCGGCGGGAATTTTCGCAACAGCGACACGCGTTTGCGAATTCACCCCGGCCATTGGAAGGAAGCGTGAGATCGTCGTGTCGACGTTCAACTCGCCGCCAGCAACGCCGAGACGGACATCCTGTCCGGTCTTCACGCGTGAAACGTCTCGGGGAAAGACGTGCAGATAGGCCTCCATTTGGCTGAAGTCTGCAATCACGAACAATGCTTCAGTGCCAGCAACATCACCGAGATTGGTGTGGCGTTCGAGAATTGTGCCAGAACGTGGCGCGGTGACGGTATATTCTTGCAGACTGCTCGAGGATTCAATCCGCGCAATCGTCTGTCCGCGCTGGACGGTATCTCCGACATTCGCGCTGACGGCCCGCACGGGACCCGGATATGTCGCCCTGACTTCGGAGGTCGCCGACGGCGCAAGCGTCACCTCTCCGGACAATGTCAGGGCGTCTCGGATGGTCGCAGGTCCAGCCGCCGCAACTTCCACGCCCGCCTCGATCGAGACAGTGTCGGCAATCCTGGTGCGACCCTCGAAGGATTCAAAACGCCAGCTATGCGTTGCGTTCGCAATTCGCGCTTCCACCTCTACGTCGAAGGAATGCGGCTCGGTTACGACGCCGTCGCCCATCAGATAGTCCTGACGTGGCGTGAAGCTGAACGTGTCTGTCATCCCGCCCAGGCGGTGGAGGCGAATCGTCAAATCCACCTTTGAAGGATCGAGCGGCTGGCCGTCCAGGAACGGGTAGATGCGATACTGTGGAGGGACACCTGTTTCAAAAATCGTTACTTCGAGTCCGTATTGACCATCCTCAAGCAGTCGTCCGCCATGCGGGCCGCGGGTGTAACCATCTTCGGCGGCTTCGGCATTGTTTCCATGGCTGGACAATGGTGCGTTCACGTTTGAGGGGTCACCGCAGGCGACCAGGGTGGCTGCCGCTATGCCGACGTAGACAAATTGCAATTGATATTTCATTCTTGTATCTCCTCGCGGACGCCAGGTGTGTCGTTGACTGACGTCAGACGGGCCAATGCTGTTTCGCTCAAAATATAGGTTCGCAGGTGAGAGAGGCGTTCCTCGCGCAGCGCCGTCAGTGTGCGTTGCGCATCGATGATGTCGAGATAGGACAGCGCGCCGCGCGCATATCCTTCGGTCGCAAGATCCAGCGCGCGCCTGGCACCAGGCAGAAGCATCGCGTCGATCGTATCAATTTCAGTGAGCGCGCTGGCAGCAGAGCGCTGGTACTGCACGGCTCGACGTAACAATTGTTGTCGAAGGGCTTGGCTTTCTATGTCGATCCGACGCTGCTCGGCGCGGGCCTGGGCGACGCTTGCAGCACTCCGTACATGTGCGCCGAGGGGTATCGAGGCGCCGCCGATAACCGCGATGTCATCCTCGATACCGTATTTCCTCACGCCCACGCTCCAGGTCACATCCGATTTGGCCTGGGTGCGCTCAAGTTCAATTCGGGAGATTGCCTCCATACGCCTGGCTTCAAGGCGAATGATTTCCGGTGACTGCAAGGACCCTGGATCTACACTGCGGAGGGATGTGCGGGCTTCCAGAAAGTCGGGGTCAGTCAGAAATTCACCTTGCGCTCCCCAATAGGCCCCGAGCGCCGCAAGGAAATTGTCCGCCTGTATTGCGTAGCGTCTCGCATCCGCTTCCGCCTGCATTCTGTCAGACGCAGCGCGCGCACCGGAGAGGAGCGGGTCCCTGGCGGCATCAACCCGCTTCTTGACGGCGACTTCGCGATCGAGCGAGATTTTCACACGCTCGCAGGCGAGCGCAACCCGCTGCTGGGCGACCGCTGCTTCCACATAGAGTATCTGAACTTCTTCAGCGACGCTGTATCGGGCTGCCGCGAGAGACGCTTTGGCAACGCCCACGCCGCGCTTGGCGAGCATTTGGCGCGCTTCGCGCTTGCCGCCGCGTTCCCAGACGCGGGAAAACCGTCCCGTCACCTGAAGGCTGTCAATGTCTCCCGCTATTCCGATCCCGGGAAAGTCCTCAATATCGAGCGCGACTGTGTCCGCCGGACGCAGCGCAGCAATCGCTGTTGCAGTATGCGCGGTGGCGATTTCGGATTTAGCGGCATCGGACCTGAGGTCAACCGCCAAGGCCAGTTGGGTGGCTTCGGGCAGTGTCAGCGTCTGACGATCAGACGTTGCTGCGCCGCACGGATTGGATTGAGCCTGCGCGTGGGGCGCAGACCAGGCCATCGCTAACGCGAGGCCGGCATATTTGAGTGACATATAAGTACAAGCTCCTGACAAAGAACAACAAGCCGGCCTGCTCGGAAGCAGCCAGCGACGTTCCATGTCAGATGCGGTCGGGGTCCGGATCTGGAGGCAATAGTGGCGCCGGATAGTCCAGAATCGCCAGACGAGACCCCAGCTGCGATGCCGGAAACTGACGGGCTGTAGCTGGCGAAGGTAGCGTCACGCCAACAAAGTGCAGATCAGCGGCATGATCTTCGCTGTCTCCAGTCATATGGTCTTGATGGGCCGGACTGGCCCCTGCTTGGGCGTCAACAGGCATGAAGACGTGATCACTGCCGTGATCATCGTGGTTTGCCTGTTCCAGGGAGTCAGCTGCGCGTGTGTGCGCGGCGGCGTGCTCGACTGGAAGAAGAGCACCCGAGACGGAAAACATTATGCAAAAGACAAGTACCCATACCTGACGCATAGGGCCATGTAGGTGAATTGCGATGATGTGTAAACAAGCAGATCTATTTCCCGTCCGGTCGTATGCAACTAGAGCATTGAACGTGTTCTTTTCAGACTTATTCATAGGAAACAGTCATAGGATCCATGATATCTTGGGAGCGAATCTCGTTTTTCCACAGGCACAATCCGGTACGTCGTCATATCCTGCGTCGGCGGGGCCTATCACGCCAGATGCCGGGTCGTTCCACAGAACATACTCGATAAGGTGGGCTACAGTTTCCGGGCAGTCAGCGCCAAGAATCGGGCCGGCAAGCAGGGGCAATCCATGCGATCGACGGGAGTCAGATACTCCTGGCGGCAGTTTTGCCGCTGCACCGGATTCGTCTGAATAGATTGAGTTGACCAACAATACCGGCATCCTCGAACACGTTGTCGTGGCGGTACAGGGTTCGAGCAGTGCCTTTACTCGAAGGCGAGGTCAGCCCCCTTCTGTTTGAAGGAGAGTTGCGTAGCTAAACGCTGAGACTCGAGCCCGGCATGTTCCTTTTCAAGCGTCCCATCCAACGGAGAGTATCAATTGCATCCTAAACAGATGCCCGGCGCAACGTGATCTGATTGCGGACTTCCCCGGACAGGTAAAAACTGGACTGCCACTTCCGCTCACCCACTCGTTGAACAGGCTGAAGCGTCCGGGGCAACCCCTGACGCGGGTCAGGCAATCCGGAGGGGTCCATGTTCAATCCGTCACTATTCAAAACGCGGCTGTTCAGCGCTGCAGCTTCAACCATCATCCTGTCAGCCGGCATGGGCGGTGTCCATGCCGAAACGCCAGCGCCGGGCGGTGAGGTCGCGTTCAACATCGATGCACCCATGCTCGGCGACGCGCTGCGCGCGTTCGGCGCCCAGTCGGGCACGCC
>NZ_ARYL01000053.1 GCF_000685295.1 Hyphomonas oceanitis SCH89 | reverse complement strand
AGCATGCGCAACGGGGCACAGGTTTTGACCTGGAGGTCTTATCGCTGTGCCGGCCCACCCGGGGTGGACGTGTATCTGATTGCAACCTGAATTGGAAGGTGGGAGAGGGCGAGCGGGTAATCGTCCCTGAGAATAATCAGCTGAAAAATGGATGTCACTGGTGTTGACTGTCGACGCAGATAAGCATGAAGGAATCGAGAGTTGGCGACAGCCAGATCCTTGCGATCCTGAAGCAGGTCAGAACCGGCGGCCTGGTTGGGGAGCGGTCCAAAAGACCGGTAAACTCTAACCGGCAGTGGTCCAGACCAGGGTCTCAGAGCAGCGCCCAAGATCAATTTTAAATGGATAGTTCCGGGTTTTCTGGATATCTTCGGTTTTCATTTCCTGCTGCTGTTCCGAAAAATCCAATGCACCAGTGGGAAGATGCGGCGCGGCAGCCAGTAGGACGCGACGGTACGCGAGCCATCTGGACATTTTGTCATTTCCAAACAATCCTGAGCATCGTTCGCGCATCTGCGTTCGCCGCGTAGGAATGAGTATGAGCCATACCCGGACGCCGTTCGACCAGCCCAAGGTCCGCGTAGAGCACGATCAGGAACCGGTCGATGCTGAGCTCGATGGTCTTTATCGCGCCTACTTTGCTGACCTCGTCACCAAGGTGCGAGCCGCTTTTGGTTCCGGTCCACCCGAGCCCGAGGATGCAGTACAGACGGCGTTCATGAAATTTGCGCGCCTGAAGGATCGCACCGCCGTCGCCAATCCGCGCAACTTCATTTTCATTTCTGCCCAGAATGTCATTCTCGATCACAGGCGCGCGTCGAGGACGGCCAATGCCTATATTGCCGAGCAACTGGCGCTCGACACAGAATTGGCGCTGGAACAGATTACACCCGAGCGCGTCGCTGAAGCAAAAGAGAGGTTCTCGATCCTGATCGCGGCAATGCGCCAGCTTCCGCAGAAACAACAGGCGCTTCTGACCATGTCCCGACTCGAAGGCAAAACCTATCGTGAGATCGCCGCTGAGACAGGCTATTCGCTGGCCGATGTCGGTCGCAGCATCAATCAGGCCATCACCACACTTGTGATCGCTCTGAAACGCGATAGTCGCCTGCCGCGTGATCCTGGGGCGTACGATGACTGAGGCAAAACGTGAGGAACAGATTGAGCGCGAGGCTGCCGAGTGGTTCACCCTCCTGCATTCGGGTGAAGCAGACGCCGAGATACGCTCGGCATTCGAGACCTGGCTTCATGGTAGCCGGGCTCATAAGATCGCCTACCGAGAATTCGAGCAGGTGTTCCGGGATCTTGAATTCGTTGCGCCCGAGGCCGGCGTTGATGTCGACGCTTTTCTGGGGCGCAAGCCACGAGGCATCATCGACGGGCTGTTCGCCCTCGTTCGCCGACCGGTGCTCGCTGCGGCGGCGGCAAGCGCTCTGGTTACCGTGCTGGTTGTTGCTGTGCTGTATGTGCAGGGTTGGCCGCACGTCGTCGCGCCAACCGAGCCAGTTATGGCTGAATCAGGCGCGTCGGAGCTTTTCACGCAGATTGGCGAAATCAGGGAGATTGCGCTCGAAGATGGCTCGGTTGTGACGCTGGGGCCGGCCTCCAGGATCCAGGCAGAGTTCTCCGGTCGGCGCCGTCACCTGGTTCTGCTCGAAGGTGAGGCCTTTTTCGACGTTGTCAGCGATCCGGAGCGCCCCTTCTACGTCACAAGTCAGGATACACTCGTGCGTGTTGTGGGAACCCAGTTCGATGTGAAGCGCAGCGCCGACATCGTTCATGTCTCCGTGCTCGAAGGCGTGGTCGAGGTGCTGAAACCCTCTGACATCGTCGGGGTCATCGAGACGGGTGATACAGCCTCCGTCCCAAAACAGGTCCTCATGGCCGGAGAGCGTGTGAGTGCGGCGCGGCGGGTGGCGCTTCCCGAGATCAGGCAGATCGAGCAGGCCAAGCCAGGCGCCTGGCGCCATGGTCGCCTTGCGTATGAAGACGCAAGCCTTGCTGAGATTATCGCCGACATGAACCGGTATTCCGAACAGCGGATCAATATTGCGACCTCGGAGGTCGGCGATCTGCGCTCGACGATCTCTTTCGATACCGAGGACATGGATGAGGTCCTGACTGTGATTGCGGCCATTCACCCCGTCACGATTGAACGTTCGAGAGGCGGCGCTGTTACGCTGCGCCGAAGAGACCGGCGGTGACCTTGTGACTAATTTGTCACGCCGACGTCTCCTTCCCAGAAAAAGAGCGGAATGTGAATTTTCCCTGAAACACAGAGAGCCGGTCTCCGTCGCTGTTCTGAGAGCCCCGGTCTGCAGGATGCCGGTCGGGGCGATGGACAACACGACAACCTTTCCTGGGGGAGACCATCATGAACTTTCGCTACTTCAACCGTTTCGCGCTGACGAGTGCCGCATCGGCAATCGTCCTGTCCTTTGCCGTTGCCCCGGCTGCTGCTCAGGAGACAGTTGATTTTGACATCAAGCGCCAGCCTCTGGCGCGGGCCCTCCTGGACTTCAGTGAGCAATCTGGACTGACGGTCGCTGCGCCAAGCGATCTGATGAACGGAAAGACGTCTCCTGCCGTAGAAGGCGACATGGGGCCGACAGAGGCGCTCGACCGTCTGCTTGCCGGTTCCGGCCTGAAACTTGTTGCGCTCCCGAATGGGGCTCTGACGATCGTCATGGCGGAGGCTGAGAGCCGCCCTTTGGGGACTAAGGCGTCCCTTGGGAGGGGCGCGGCCAGCCGCGTGCAGCTGGCGCAACTTCAGGACAGGACAGTAAGTGACGCTTCACCGGCTACGCTTGCGCAGGACGAGGCTGAAGCGGACGCCGACAGGGAGAAGCGTCAGGCTACCGTGATCGTTACAGGCACGACTATCCGCGGCGTGGTGCCGGCCAGTGCGCCAGTGCTTTCCTTCGATGTCAGCGACATCCAGTCTGCGGGTGTTGTGTCGGTTGAAGAGTTTTTCGCTACGTTGCCCCAGAACTTCAACGGCCGCAGTGGGGAGGCGTTCGGGGCAACGGCCGGATCGTCCTTCCGGAGCAGCCCCAACCTGCGCGGCCTCGGAGACGGGGCGACGCTCGTCCTTCTGAACGGCCGCCGCATGGTCGCGCCCGGCGGAAGCACACCGGACCTCTCCTTCCTGCCACTCAACGCTCTCGAGCGGGTGGATGTTCTGACCGACGGGGCCTCTGCCATCTATGGCGGAGATGCGATCGCGGGCGTCATCAACTTTGTTCTCAAGGATGAATTCCAGGCTCCGGTCACAGAGCTTTACTATGGCGCCGTGGGGGAGGGCGATCACGCCCGGTGGGGTTTTGGTCAGACCGGTGGTCTGAACTGGGAATCCGGGAGCTTGATGGCGGCCTACAGCTACAAGGAGCAAAGTCAGCTTGATGCGGAAGACCGTGATTTTGCCCGGGCTGCTGCTCCGTTCGAGCTTGTTCCGGACAGCCGCACGAACAGCGGTGTTCTTTCGCTCCGGCAGGACCTTGGTTCCCGGGCCGGGTTTTTCGCCGATGCCCTTTACTCTCAGAGAAATGCTGGAAATGCGCTCGTCCAGGGCGGCATCTTCACGGTTTTCACGGATAACTCGACGGAGCAGACGCAGCTTTCGACCGGCGCCTATAAGGAGTTTGCAAAGACCTGGCGCGGGGAAGTCTTCGTCGTCGCGTCTCTGAACGATGATCAGAGCGCCAGCGTGAGGGTTCTGAACGGTGATGTTGTTGCACAGTTTGATGTCAACCAGAATTCGACATACTATGAAGCAGGAGGCAAGCTCGACGGCGAGATCATCACGCTTCCGGCCGGAGCTGTCCGGGCATCTTTTGGTGCGGGCTACGCCGAGGAAGACTACGAAACCAATATAAACGTTATCAATGTCCGCAGTACGAATGAGGTACTGAGCAGAGACTCAGCTTATCTGTTTGCCGAGACATTCGTCCCTCTCGTCAGCCCTGACATGGGTGTTCCTCTGGTCCACGCGCTTGAACTAACTGCAGCCGCGCGGTTCACGGACTATTCCGATCTGGGATCCGATACGGTGCCCCGTGTGGGTGTGGCGTGGTCTCCGGTCGAACAGCTCAGGCTGCGGAGTTCCTACTCTGAATCCTTCCGGGCTCCCTCCCTGCGCGAGCTGGGCGGGCAGCCCTTTATACAGATATTCCAGTTCGTTCTCGGAGGAGACACCACACCGACACGTCTGATTCTCAACGAAGCCGGCCCTCCGGCCGGGGATATCCGACCGGAATCGTCGGACACTTTTTCAGCAGGTTTCGACTGGAGCCTTCCTGCCCTCAACGGATGGGAGATGTCGGGGACCTATTTCCGCACCAAATTCGACAACCGACTTGGCAAGCCAGATCCCACGGGTGGTTTTGCCGCCTTGTCTGATCCGGCAGCGTTCGGCGAGTTCTTCATCTTTGATCCGACACCGGCGCAGGTAGCGGACCTGATTGGCAACAGTCCAATTGGTTCTGACAGCCTTGGCCTGAACAGTCAGGATCCGGCCGTTATAGCCGCCGGCGTCGATGCTCTTGTTGATCTTCGCTCAAGAAATCTGCTGCGCAGCGAAGTCGAGGGATTTGATTTCACGCTCGCGCACACCGGCTCGCTCGGAACATTCGACACGAATGCCTCACTCAATGCGGCCTACATTTTTGACTCAAAGCAGCAGGCGACACAGGCGGCAGGAGAGATTACCACTGTCGATATCGTGACACAGCCGGTTGACCTGCGGCTTCGCGGATCGCTGGGGGTCGGCCGCAACGCATGGACGGCTAATGCTGTCATCACTTATGTGGATGACACGGAGGACCGCTTTGCAGCAACGCCGGCGTCCGTGGACAGCTGGACTGTCCTCGATCTCAATGCGTCGTATACTTTCGCAGGCAGCAGCAATGCAGCGCTTGAGGGTCTGAAACTTGGCCTGGGGGTCAGAAATGTGTTCGACACCCCGCCGCCGGAGGTCGAGAGGTCGGCGCTCGGCAATCAGGGCCTGACGCGCCCGATCGGGTATGATCCGACCAATGCCAGTCCGTTGGGACGCTTTTTCCAGCTTCGGCTGACGAAGGAGTGGTGACGCCGGAAGGATAGCAATGCCGGGCTTGTTGCGGCCGGAGACATCCATATGCCGACTATAGTTTTAATTGAGGCAGGCAGGATTCTCCGCATCCTAACCTGTCCTGGTGGCTGTCTTCGTCAACGGCGACGAATTTCGCCCCGATGTTCCCGGACCTGCGGCCGAGCCCCTGCAGGCAAGAGACGATCGCGCGATGACCGCAGAATAGGCCGACAGGCCGCTTCCGGGCGTCATTGTCAGAATAGGCAATCGCGTGAACCCCACCCGGCAGGCATGCAAACGCCAGCCTGCCAGCCGCAAACACCAAGGAGGCCGCTCAATGGCCAGTATAAAACACCCGAATATATGCAGCCGGATCCTGCTGGTGCTTCCGGCGCTGTTTCTGCTGGCATCATGCACGATTATCGCGGGCCCGGGCCTCGCTCAGGACAAACCGGAGATAACGATCGAAGATGTCGTCCATCGGGGCCGGCCTCCCCTGGCGACTGTCGGCTGGCTGGGCTCGGACCGGTTGTACGCGCAGATGAGGTCTCCAACCGGGGAGACGTCCTTCCGGGCGCTGCAGCAGAACGGACCGACCGGAGCTGACCTCAGCGCAGGTTTCGATGATGAGAGCGCCGGTCAGGGCACCTATCGAAGGGTGTCAATCTCCCCGGGCGGAGCGTGGCTGATCTCCCATATAGATGGAAAATGGCGGCTGCTCAATTCAGCAACACAGACACAGGCGACCCTGGAGGTCCCCGAGCCTCCCTCGGAGATCGAGGGAAACTTCGCATGGCACAAGGCTGACTGGGCCGATGACGCTCGGCGTGTCGCGATCAGCGAGATGTATGATGGACGCCGGCGCCAGAACGCGATGGTCAGGACCAAAACGGTCAACGGGGTCAGGCTGGAAGAGACGGCGCCAGTGTCGGACGAGGTATTCGTGCAGGCCACGCGCGTGATCGCTGTGGATATCGTTGACAGCAACAGTATCGGATCATGGATATTTTCGGGATGCACCTCGGCCGGTCAATCCTTTTCGCCGGGCCCGGAACTCTACGTTACGCTCACCTGTTTCGAAGACGCAGTGCCTCACACAAAGCTGATCCGGATCGACCTGGAAACGGGGGCGTCCCAAGAGATCTTCCGGGCCAATGCCATCCTCCAGGACTCGCATCCGAGACTTTCTCCGGACGGCCGGCTGATAGCCTTTGCACTGAATGATGATGACTCAAACTGGGCGGGCTTCATGGACCTCGCTATCCTCGACGCTTCGACAGGCGAAATCATCCGGCGGCTACGGCCGGCCGCAAACCAGGGCCTTACACCTTCGAATGACTATTTCTGGTCTGATGACGGGGGCGCAGTCTATGTGAGGGCGCGGGCGGCAGGACTGGATGAAGTCTGGTCGCTCGCCCTGACGGGTGATCACCGGCGCCTCGCGGGCGGCGAGCGCAGGCGCTACGGCATGTCTCTTTCGCCGGATCGGTCTATGCTCAGTTATACAACGGTCGACGGTTACGGGTATCGCGATGTCCGGACGGTTGACGTCGCCACCGGCGAAGAGGCGATCTATGCCGTCATCGATGATCCGGCAGCCGACTTTGACCTCGGGCATTGGGAGCAGATTGAATGGACGTCCGACAACGGGATCCGTCCAAAGGGGTGGCTGATCAGACCTTCCGGATTCGATCCCGAAAAGCGCTACCCGCTCTTTGTCTATGTCCACGGGAACGGGACGGGCAGTGATCTCTATCTTGATGGAGCGTTTACAGGATCGGTCAGCGGCGGTCCTCTGGAATGGCACGCGCTGGCCGCGCTGGGATATGTAGTGTTTGTTCCCGACTACCGGATGAGCGGCAATTACGGGCCAGGTCCGATCCGGCAAAGTCTCACAGAGCATCTTGACGGCGCCGTGTATGACTCACGCGATGTGATTTCCGGAGTGAAGTATGTTGTATCTCTCGGCTCTATAGATCCAAACAGGATTGCAGTTATGGGACACAGTGCCGGTGGTACGCGGACCTTCAAAGCCCTGACCGATGAACCCGGCCTTTTTGCTGCTGCGATCCTGAACGACTCCTCTCCATTGGATCTTCGGTCGGTGCTCCAAGCTGCCTCCAGCGGGAGCCGGACAGGCTCCGACTTCAACAGGTTTCTCCGGAGCTTGCTGGGGCCAGAAATCAGCGACGATCCGGAGCCATACAAGGCGAACTACGTCCTGGATGCCGTAAAGATCCGCACACCTACTCTTATTCTTCGTGGGGGATACGGCGGGGCGGTTTCGCCAACGCAATACGCGTCCCATGAACAGGCGTTTACCCTGATCAGGCAGTCCGGGGTCCCGGCAAAATACATCACTTTCCTGGACGAGGGTCATACCTATACAACACCGGAGGCCGCGCTTGTTGCTTTCGACCTGGTGATGGAATGGCTTGCAGAGCATATGCCCCTCCCTTCAGGCGATCCGGATTCTGTCGCTCCTAAGCGTGGGCAGTGATCTGAGACCCATTTGGTCCCGCAATTGAATGGGGAGGAATTCAAACGACCAACCAGAAATTGACGAGTTGGTATAAATCTAAGCACCTGGACAGATTAGTGGCGCCGGCGAGGTCAAATTCTCCGCCTCTCTGGCACTTTCCCATTTCCCGATCTGCCGGAGCACTGGCGCGGATCAGAACGCCTTTGCCTCTGTTTCAAGCTTTGCCAGCCGCTCCTGGCAGGATGCCTCGGCAAGCTCCAGGAGCCGAGTGATGCGTTCGGCCTGCCAGTTCAGGATTTCAACATTTGTCTCATAGGCAGGTGAATAGCGGGCTTCCACATAGGCGCGGCGCAGGAGTTCGAAATAGCGTTTGTAAGGTTTGCGTTCCGGGGCCCATGCTTCGGCGAGACGCGGATCGATGGCTTCGCAGCGCTGGCGCAGCTTGCCGAGGTGGTGCGTAGCCGGAGCATAGAGAGTAACGGTAAGGAGAACCATGCGGTAAATTGCTTCTGCAGCTTGGTGCAGATGGAAAGCCGAATGATTGTTCTCATCTGCACCTCTTCCTGCATGCCTTATTCCGTCGCCCAAAAACAACTCTGCTTTCTTGCGCCAGAGCGAAACATACTTGGCTGCTATCTCGTAGGCTTTCTGAGGATTTGGGGATCCCGGCTGGGCCAGTCGGTACCTTGGCTGGCCGGGGCCTGCTTTGGTATCGCTGTCATATAGCAAAACGCCTTGATTGATGACTTCGGTAAAGAAGTATTGGCCGTCGCTGAGTGACCGGTTTACGTCCCGTAGCGTGTGGACGATGAGCGATATATCTTTCTGGATTTTAGGGTCCTGGAACAGGCGGTCTTCAACACTGGACCAGAAGGTGGTCATGTCGGTCAGTGCTTTGTGAGAGACGATAACGAGGAAGTCATAGTCTGAAGCCCGGCCGGATTTGCGGTCGTCGAACCACGTTCCCCGCGCGAAGCTTCCATAGAGAACAAGTTTGAGGATGCGGTAGCGAGCCACCCGTTTCGACGTGGACTTGCGAAGGCGTGCCTCAAGCTCTTCGAGGATCACCCTCCGGATGTAGGTGACCTCTTTCTGCTTTTGCAGGTTGAGATGATCGAGACTGTTCTTCACGAGCTGCGCGTTTCCTCTTGTGGCACGTCTCCGCCACTCTACCTGTCGTCGCCACTAGAAACCAGAGTTCTGGAAGACATGCAATTCTGTTGGCCATGTTCAGCTTTGAGGCGGTCGAGGTGCTCACGACACAGGGCATCCGCGAGGCCGATCAGCACCTCTATTCGATCGGCTTGCCAGGCGAGTATGTCGGCATGGGTCTCGTAGGTCGGCGAATAGCGGGCTTCGACATAGGCCCGCTGTAGCAGTTCAAAATGGCGGTTAGAGGATTTTTGCAGCGGCGCCCAAACCTCGTCGACTCTCGAATCGACCGCTCTGGCAAGGCTGCGGAGCTTGCCGAGGTTGTGGCTGGGGGGCGCGTATTGGGTCACCGTCAGCAAGAGCATGCGATACGCGAACTCAGCTGCTTGGCTGAGACTGAATGCGGCATGGCTATTTGCCTCAGGATCCTCGCCGGTGTGGAAACGGCCGTCTTGCAAAGACAGGTTTGCTTTTTTTAAAAAGCGGGAGTGAAATCCTAAGCCAAACTCGTGAACGGACCGAGGATCTGAAGCAACTGGCTTGGCAATTATATTCTTGGGCCGGCCGTCCTTGCCGGGTTCACTGTCCTCGTAGGCGAGGATGCCTTGATTGATGATGTCGCAGAAAAACGGGGCGCCGGCTTTGAGGTGGCTGTTTAAGTCTGGCAGCGTGTGGATGATGAGGGTTACGGGGCATTTGACATGGTGGTCCCGGGCGATGCGCTCTTCGACCTCGTCCCAGAAGGCGCTCATCCCGGCCAGCGCGCGATGGCTGACGATCACCAGGAAGTTCATGGCGGCATGCGGGGAGAGGGCTGCTGTCTCTGATGCACTGTTTCTCGCGAAGGGGCCGAACAGGATGAGCTTTAAAAGCCGGTAGCGGCTCGCTCTTGCGCCACCTCCTGTTTCGATCCGGGCCTGCAGCTCTTCAAGCATGATGTCCCGGGCCCTTGCCAATGCGCGGGCGCGGCCTGGGCTGAGATGATCAAGTGACGTCTGCAAGGGCGGAAATCTCGTCTTGTTTCGGCAATCAGGAGGGCGAAGGAGATTCAACTAAAGAGAGGATATCTATTGGGTTTTTCGCTGTAAAGGTCTTTGTCTGGAGAGATGGGAGCTGGTTCTCAGGTGGATGGGGGAACGCCTTTTGGGAGAATTGATATGTTACCTAAGATAGAAATTGGCATCTGGCTTGCACGTTTCGGAGCGACACGGAAGCGGCAGATGAAAACCTACCCCTTGAATTCCTCAGGCGTACTGAAACGCTATGATTATCTCTGGCCGCTTTCGCGAGACCGGTGGGCCTGGGAATATCTCCGGCGCAACCCGAAACTGAGGCGCGATGCAGAGTTACGCAGCGATTCCGAGATCTCGGAGAGAATGGCGCCCTGCGCTCCGATCAGGATGCTCAGGTCCCGCGTGCCCCAGAGACTGGCCGAACGCTGGGGCCTGGTCTTCATGCCTGATCCGGACCTCAATGGTCTCGAAGCCGACGCGGTCTGGAACAAGCATGTCTATCCCGACCAGGTCGAAATCAACTGCTCCCCGCGGGCGCCCGGTCAGAATTGTGACATCTGGGACCGCACCGTGCCGATCTGCGATATCACGCATGTCACAGACCTTCAGGCCCGCGAGTTTCTCCTGGTCCGCGGAAAAGGCTGCGTGGTTCAGGTCCGCTGCACGGGCGCCTCGCTGATTGGCCTCGAGCCCGTCAAAATGAAGCTGACCATTTCTGACCTCGATGACTATGAGCGCAAACTCAAGGCGCAGAAGGCGGCCCTTGAGCTGGTCGAGCAGGGACCCGTCGCTGAAATGCCTCTGTGGACGAAGACGACACAGATCCTGCGGGACGGCCTTGTCGCCCTCGATTGCCTTGAGCTCGGCATGTCCAGGCGGGACATTGCCGCCGTGCTGAATGGCCAGGAGGCCGTTGAGGCGGAATGGGGCCTCGAGACCGGGACGATGAAGGACGCGATCAGGTACATCATCCGCAAGGCAGAAGGTCTCCGTGATGGCGGGTATCTGGTCGAGCTGCTCGGCGCCGAGACAGGTCTGGATCAGCGCGTGGCCTGAAGAGGCCTTGTCTCATCTGCGACCTGCCCGCTGGAGGCGGGGCTGTCCGGCTGGAATGGACGTATTGAGGTGGGACAGAGCCGTTCTTCTGGCCGGCCCGGCTCGTCTCACTGAGGGATCAGAAAGTCCGGCTGCAGGCACGGGGCTGGGGCTCACCGGCAGGTCGCGCGCCCGCGCTTCCCACTGTCCGTTGGCCAGAGGGGTCACGGGCGCCGAATGGATTGAGGTGTGGGTCAGGTGCCGCTTCAAATTTTCTTGGACACTAGCGGGCATAAAAGAGCTTCTGCCAGAGTTCGTATCCTGCCCGCGAGACTTCAACTTCACGAAGCCTAAGTTCAATAAATTCGGCCGCAGCGGATACTGCCGGTCGCATAGCGAACTTGCTCCAAAAAAGCGCCTCTTCCACGATATCGCCCCATCCGTAGAACAGTCGAAATCCAAGTCCTCGTTCTTTTGCCCATTTTGTCAGTTCGGCTTTGTCCAAAAGACTTTGATTGGGGGAGACCATCAGGATGGACACATCCGCCACACCATGTTTCTGGCAGATGCCAGCAAACACATAGGCATCGGACATGCTTACAGATTTGTCCCGAACTTCTAGTGCCTTAACAAATGTTGAAGTGTCATCCCTACTTACGACGCAAACGTCGCCCGGATGGTTTCGGCTCGGGTCATTTACTCTACCGGACAGAACAAATTCTGTTCCCTCCACCAGGTCGAGTAGTCCTGCGGCCACCGCTTGGGCGCGGCGCCCATTTTCAGAGTTTTCACTGACGAATATACCCAATGTCTGTGCGAAGTCTTCCAGAGCCACTGACACTGCTCCAGAGTAGGAAGAATACTCAACTGCATATGATTTGCGAACATGAATGAATGCGCGAAGCGCAGCCTCAGCGTCCTCCGAGCTTGATGATTGCAGTTCATCGATCAAAGATCGCATGAATTCAAAAGGGGGACGGCTAGCCGAATGAATAGGCGTTTCGTCTCCAAGCCATCGCATTCGAAAATATGGCTGATTATTTAAAGGCTCACGGCCTGTGACACCCAAATGGATGCCAATCTTATTCGCGCATGGCACCAATACCTTTTCAGCGAGTGTTCTCGCTGGGTATGAGCGTTCTGAGTTGCGGGCATGTGTGGGTTTGACGGTATTCAGATCGACTTCCGCATTGAGTGATTTCGCAAGTATAGCGGTACCCAAGAATGCCACATGTGTTCGAACGTTCGCAACTTCGCAGAGATTTGACAGGCGCTCAATCTTTGAACTCCACGATGCGTCGAAATCTCCAGCAAATGCACGTTCTGCCTGTTTGAGAAAAAGGGTTGTTGCTGCAGCATAGTCAAACCGGATGGTCATGTTATTTCACCTTGATCGGCGTGCGTCGCAACAGGATTTCAGGACCGCAATCCAAAGCTTCGCATAGCGTGGAAATCGTGCTCAGGCGGGGATTATACGCGGCTCGACTCGCGATCGACTGAAGAGTCGAAACAGACAATCCCGTAGCCGCTGCCAGTTGCTCATAAGTCAACTTGCAACCGCTACGTCGTTCGAAATCGTGCATCGCTTCTTTGAGAAAAATCCGCAACATGTTGTATTGACAATACAGTTTACAGGGGTCGTATGGGGTATAGTAAGAATCGCCTTACGTCCCAGATAGCGGAGAATCTCACTATGTTGAAAGCCATAAGTCTGTTTTCGGGAATCGGCGGGCTCGATTTTGGCTTTGAGGCTGCTGGCTTCGAGACCCGCGTAGCGTTGGAGCTTGACCCGAGAGCATGTTCGACGATCCGGCTGAATCGACCATGGCCTGTCCTTGAGGCTGACATCAACGATATTTCATCCAAGAAGATTCTTGAGACAGCCGGCTTGAAAAAGGGAGAAGCTGATATTTTGTTTGGAGGCCCTCCCTGCCAACCGTTCTCAAAGTCATCATACTGGGTGCGCGGGGATTCTCTTAGACTAGATGATCCGCGTGCGGACACGCTTACGGGATATTTGAGAGTCTTGCGTGACACTCAGCCGAAGACGTTTTTGCTTGAAAATGTCGCGGGTCTGGCATTCAAAAATAAGGATGAAGGTCTGCGGCTCATCCTCGAAAGCATTGAAACGATTAACCACGAGATTGGCACAAATTACAAACCCGTTTGGAAATCTCTGAATTGTGTCGACTTTGGCGTGCCACAGCGACGGGAGCGCATTTTTATTGTCGGGGCCAGGGATGGTCAGGAGTTTAAATTCCCTGAGCCGACCCATCGAGATCCGCAGATCTCGGATGATGATCTTTTCTCGACGCAGCTGCCTTATACAACAGCTTGGGACGCGCTTCACGACATTGATGAGCCGACTGAATTGTCGGGCCTAATTGTGGGAGGAAAATGGGGAGATCTCCTTCCGACGATACCCGAGGGAAATAACTATCTGTGGCACACCAATCGGAACGAAGGCGAGCCTCTATTTGGTTGGCGGACCCGTTACTGGAGTTTCCTGTTGAAGTTGTCCAAACGTCTGCCGTCGTGGACAATTCAGGCTCAGCCAGGATCGGCGATAGGCCCGTTTCATTGGAATAACCGACGGTTGACGTTCGAGGAGATGTGCCGGTTGCAAACTTTCCCAGATGGTCTTCGGGTGCAAACTGGGAGAACTGAAATGCAGAGGATGCTTGGCAATGCGGTACCATCCTTGATGGCAGAAACATTAGCTCGTGAAATCAGGCGGCAACTTCTCAGGACCCCCCTTAACAGCAAACGAATATTGCTTCCGCCAAACCAGACCGCTGTGCCTGCACCAAAGCGGACAACCAAGGTTCCCGACAAATACAAGTCTATGCTAGGTGACCATGCGGACCACCCGGGCACTGGAAAAGGTAGCAAAGCACTGAAAAGATCGGCTGCGTAAGTCCCAGTTATCGAGCTTCTATACCGTGGCGTGAGCGCGCGTATTATCAAGTGTCGTCTCTCAGACGTCCGTACATCTCCCCAACAGCCGGGTCTGGGCGGACGGTGCGTCTGCCAGAGCGCGGTCGCCGCGCAAGGGGGCGGACGTTGTCGTCATTGATCGTCTTTAAGTTTCCTACCTACGGCTTCCCCTTGCGCGGGGCCCTTATGCGCTCCGGCGATGCACCTTTTCGCCGCCCACCCCCGCCTGTGCGGGAAAGAACGCAGGGCGGCGCAAAGGAGACTGACATGACTGACCAACTTGACCCCGCTGCACCCCTTGGAACAGCTACCGCTCTCACGGTTCCGGACCACCCCCGCATCTACGTGGCCTGCCTTGCGGCCTACAATAATGGCCGCCTGCATGGCGCATGGATTGATGCGATCACGCCTGACGCGATCAGGGCAGGAGTCCGTGAAATGCTGGCGACGAGCCCCGAGCCTGATGCCGAGGAATGGGC
>NZ_ARYL01000052.1 GCF_000685295.1 Hyphomonas oceanitis SCH89 | reverse complement strand
TGAGCGCGCATGTGCCCTGGTAAAGGGCGCCGTACTTTCCCGGGCCGCAGGACTGCCAGACAGTGTCGATGCGGTGACACTGTGAACCCCGTTGATGTCAAACGGGGGCAGGGACCGATCGTCCTTGGAATTCCCCATAGCGGTACATTTATTCCGCCGGATGTGTTCGCGCGGCTCACGCCGATCGGCCAGTCGCTCGCCGACACAGACTGGCACGTGGGCCGGCTTTATTCGGATATCCTGCCAGGAGCCACATCTGTACGGGCAAACTTTCATCGCTACGTGATTGATGCGAACCGCGATCCGTCCGGCGCGAGCCTTTATCCTGGTCAGAACACGACGGGCCTGGTGCCTGTGACAAGCTTCGATGGCGAGCCCATCTGGACGAACGCGCCCGGCACCGAGGAGATCGAAGCGCGCCGGGTGCGTTGGCACGCGCCGTATCACGCTGCGCTGGCAGGCGAACTCGAGCGTGTCCTGGGGATGCATGGCGTGGCCGTGCTCTACGATTGTCACTCAATTCGTTCCAGAGTGCCGTTTCTGTTCGAGGGTCGCCTTCCGGATTTCAATATCGGGACGAATTCCGGCCGGGCGTGCGATCCGCGTCTCGCCGATGGCGTGGAGGATGTCTGTCGTCGGGCGCCGGGCTATACAATGGTGCGCGATGGCCGCTTTCGCGGCGGCTGGACGACGCGTCATTATGGGCGGCCTGCGCAAGGCGTGCACGCGATTCAGATGGAGTTGGCGCAATCGACTTATCTCGAAAGCGAGACGGCTCCCTTCCAATATGATGCCCGAAAGGCCGACAATTTGCGTGAGCATATCGGCGCGGTTCTCCGGGCAATAGAATTCATGACGATCAAACTGGAAAGCAGGTAATGATAAACAACCGACACAACCTCAGAGACATCTATCCCGCGACGGGTTCAGAGATTACCGCGAAGAGCTGGCTCACCGAAGCGCCGATGCGTATGCTGATGAATAACCTGCATCCGGACGTGGCCGAGAATCCGCATGAACTGGTTGTCTATGGTGGCATTGGCCGTGCGGCACGGACATGGGCCGATTTCGACAAGATTGTTGCAAGTCTCAAGGATCTGGAGCTGGATGAAACGCTGCTTGTCCAGTCCGGCAAGCCGGTCGGCGTGTTTCGCACACATGCCGATGCGCCCCGTGTCCTGATCGCAAATTCCAATCTTGTGCCCCATTGGGCAACATGGGACCATTTCAATGAGCTGGATCGCAAAGGTCTGGCCATGTACGGCCAGATGACCGCAGGGTCGTGGATTTATATCGGCTCCCAGGGGATCATTCAGGGAACGTACGAAACCTTCGTTGAGGCCGGGCGCCAGCACTATAAGGGAAATCTCTCGGGACGTTGGATATTGACGGGCGGCCTCGGCGGCATGGGAGCAGCGCAGCCGCTCGCGGCCGTGATGGCGGGGGCCTGCTGCCTGGCTGTGGAGTGCGATGAGACCCGTGTCGATTTTCGGATACGCACGGGCTATGTCGATGCCAAAACGGATTCCCTCGACGAGGCGCTGGAAATTATTGCAGACTGGACCGCGGCAGGTGAAGCGAAATCGGTTGCGCTTATCGGCAATGCGGCTGATGTTTTTCCCGATATTTACAGGCGCGGTGTCCGCCCGGATATCGTAACCGACCAGACCAGCGCGCATGATCCGTTGCATGGCTACCTGCCGCAAGGCTGGAGTCTGGCCGAATGGCGCGAGAAGCAGGAATCCGAACCAAAGGCAGTGGAGCTGGCGGCGCGTGCCAGCATGAAAGTGCACGTCAAGGCCATGGTGGATTTCTGGAACGCAGGCGTGCCGACCCTCGATTATGGCAACAATATCAGGCAGGTCGCCAAGGAAGAAGGACTTGAAGATGCCTTCGCTTTTCCCGGATTCGTGCCAGCCTATATCCGCCCATTATTTTGTCGCGGCATCGGTCCGTTCCGCTGGTGTGCGCTGTCGGGAGATCCTGAAGACATCTACAAGACCGATGCGAAAGTCCGCGAACTGGTCGACGATCCGCACCTTCACAAGTGGCTGGACATGGCGCGCGAGCGCATTGCCTTCCAGGGACTGCCCGCACGTATCTGCTGGGTCGGCCTTGGTGTGCGCCACAAGCTCGGCCTGGCTTTCAACGAGATGGTGAGGACGGGCGAATTGTCCGCACCTATTGTTATCGGGCGCGACCATCTCGATTCCGGCTCGGTTGCATCCCCCAATCGGGAGACGGAATCCATGAAGGACGGCTCTGATGCCGTATCAGATTGGCCACTCCTCAATGCTTTGCTCAATACCGCGTCGGGGGCAACCTGGGTTTCAATCCATCATGGCGGCGGTGTGGGTATGGGATTTTCTCAGCATTCCGGCATGGTGATCTGTTGCGACGGAACAGCGGACGCAGACCGCCGGATCGCTCGCGTCCTTTGGAATGACCCGGCGAGCGGTGTGATGCGCCACGCTGATGCCGGATATGAAACTGCCATTGATTGTGCTCGTGAACACGGTCTGAATCTTCCGGCCATATTGTGAAGACGCTCGGCAATGGCTGTTCAGGAACTGCCTGTGATCCAGGCCCACGGCGGCATCATCCGGTCGGCCGATGGCCTGAGAAACGATCGGAATGATAGGGTTGCAGCGTCCGGCCTGTCAGGACGTCGCCAGACGATCGAGGAACTCATATCGAGATCCCGGATAAATCATTCGGGCGAACGAAACGATCCTGCGGCAGCTCCAGGTTCGGCGAAGCAGCAAAAGACAGGGCTCGGTCTTGTTGATCTTCAGAAGCTTGCGCGATTCTGCATCAGGAATGATGGATTTGACCCTGTGTTCAAATTTCTGAAGCGGCGCGTGCTTCATCAGATACTCGTTCGGTGTCCCCTTGCTGAAATCCAGTTCTCCGTAGCCAGGCAATATGGCCTGGGGGACAAATCGCTCCTCAAGCTGAAGGGGCAGGCCATTCTCCTCATGTATGACGATCGAATGGAATACTTCCGAACCCGGTTCGATTTCGAGCTGCTGTGCAACGATGCGAGATGCGTGCTCGAGCGAATTTTGAACCATGATTGCAGAATACGAACTATTCCGACCGCGTATTTCGTCTGCGATATTATTGACAGTGATAAGCTGGCCGTGTGACTGCGCCTCGGCGACAAATGTTCCGACCCCCGCTATCCGCAATACTAAGCCGGAATCCTTCAGCTCCTTGATAGCGCGGTGGACGGTCATTCGGGCCACCTTGAATTCGGCAGCCAAATCCGTTTCCGACGGAACGCGATCATTCGGCTTCAACTCACCTGTTTCGATGAGGCCCGTAATATGACGCTTGATTTGTTCGTAAAGAGGGGCTGGCACGTGTGATCTATCCTCAATGAAAGTCTTGAACCGTTGAATCGCTTCGAAAGATATATGGCCATCATGACAAAATGCTATGTCGGATTGAATTGGGCAGAAGGAACGTCTGGTCCATTTATCGGGAGATTGAGTCGCGGCGCACCGAATTTTGTTCCTTTCCGGGCGAACGGATCAAAGCTGAAATGTCGATATCTCGCATGGTGGGGCAATTTCAAGACAACTTCAGCAGCTCCACCGATCTGTCATGTCAATTGCCAAAGTCGTCGAATGCAATCCTTTCTTCAGAAACGCCAAGCGAATTCAGCAGCATCAGGACCGCTTCAAGCATCGGTGGTGGACCGCACACATAGAAGCGGCACTGAGCGATATCGGGATGGGATGCGAGATACTGGTCACGCACAATTTCGTGAATCCACCCGCGCTTTCCGGTCCAGGCATCGGTTTCGTTCAAGTGCGAAAGCGCGACATGCCAGGAAAAATTCGGGCAATTGTCTACGATGTGCTCGAATTCTTCCTTGTACACAATATCCTCTTGTGTCCTGGCGCCATACCAGAACGACACTTTCGACGTCCTGCTTCGCGATACCAATTGGTCATGGATCATGGATCGCATGGGCGCGATGCCGGCGCCGCCCCCGATAAACACGATCTCAGCGCCATCGTCGTAAACATGAAAGTCTCCAAACGGCCCTCTTAACCGGACTGTATCGCCCTGGCCAAGCGTGGACAGGTAGGCAGAACCAATACCGACAGGAACGCCCGACGTATCGGGCTTCGCAAGCGCGAGACGGATGTTCAACAAAATATCGCTGCCGAGTTCGCCGGGAGAGTTGGCAAGCGAATATGTTCGGTGGAGTGGTGTATCTGTTCCGAACGCTTTTGCCGTCCCCGACGCCTGCCACTGACCCCTGACGGTTTCAGGCAGGTCCAATTGGTCCAGATGCGATCTGAAAGGCGGAATTTCTACTTGAACATAGCTCCCCGCCCTGAATGCGAGAGGCTCCGGAAGCGCAATTCGAAGTTCGTACATGTCAGGTGCGATAAACTCAGAAGACACAATCGTTCCAGTAAATGTTTTCGCGTCGAGCAGACCGTGAGGAAGTATGACAGAAAGGGCTGTGTCGACCCGGTGCTGGCAAGCCAGACGGTATCCCGAATCAAGCTCCGATTCCGGGATCTGTCTGCGATCAGCAGGCGTGATGGGCGTTTCAGGACTGATCCTCACCCTGCAAAGGCCGCACGTGCCGCCGCCTCCGCATGAGGAGGGGAGGGGATAGCCTTGTTCTTCCATAGCGGCATACAAGGATTGCTGCGGCTTTGCATCGAACGCCCTGACCGCTCCGCCTTCACTGTCGGTAAGCGACAGAGTGAGACGTTTCTTGCGGTTGCGCCATTTTGCAACCAGATTGAAGTCGTGGCGCCGGAAACTGTCCCACCAAAGGACTATTCCGCTCAATCCCAACCAGAACACGACAAGCGCCGAGATCACGACAAGCGGGTTATTGAAATTGGACCGGTTCTGGTAGTCCATGATATGGAGCATCCACAAAGTATCGAATATTCGCCAATAATGGTTGCGTCTTTCCATGACCTGCCCGGTGGCGGTCGAAACATAGATGCTTGTACGCTCAGGATCATTGAAGTTGATCCGCCAGGCAGGGCCGGCATGAGTGCGGATTGCCAGCGTGGGAGTTGCTACATGTATGGCTTTCGAAATTTGTCCCGGTCCGGAATAATCGTTGCGCGCAATTTCGATTGCAAGCGTTTCGTCTATGATGATGGGCAGTCCCGTCTCAGCATCCAACAGCGACGTGCCGTCCGTTGCAACGGTCTCGTAAACAGGCCGCCCATTGAAAGTCCGGAGCCGAATCTGGCGGATAGAACGGTCATCGACTGCCGGTGGGAGCCTGACCTCATCCCTTGTTGATTCCAGCGAGGCTGTTTCCGCATGTTCTGCCTTGCGGTGCTCGCCGGAGACCTTGTCATGGGGCAGAATTGCCATACCAAGCCCGCTGAGCATCCAGAGAGCGAGCTGGAAGCCCAGAACGAGACCAATCCACTTGTGCGCCTGTCGAACGATCCCCATCATCTATCGGTCTCCCTGACGACGCTTGAAGCTGAACCAGAGCAACCACAATCCCAGAATTGACAGGGACAGGCCAAGTCCTGCCGCGATACGCAAGAGATTGTTGTTCACGTCAGCGCGTTCCTTGTAGTCCATGATGTGCAACATCCAGGCAAAATCGAATACACGCCAATAGGTGTGCCGCCGCGTGATCAGGGATCCGTCGTCAGGAGAGATATAAAAGGACGTCGAACCGGCGTCGGAAAAATCGATTTTCCACAAAGGCAGTTTCCGGGATTGAATCTCACTCGGAGCTTCGGCGTCATTTTCCAGCAGTGTGGCAGCGCTGACATCGCCAGATCGCGCATAATGATAGCGCGCCACGCTGATTGCATCAGCTTCCCCGAGCGGGGACTGTTCGTTCCCGGTCTCTGCGTTGACGAGATGCGCGCCCGCAGGCGAATATATCCTGTAGAAGGGTTTCCCAATCCAATTCGTCAAAACGATCTCATTGGCGTCCGGATGCCCAGCAAGGACATCCGAAAATGTAATTCTGGGCTCATAGCCACTGGAAATTGTGTCTGACATGTTCCGAACCAGATGGTCGCCATGTATGAAGTCGAGGTTCATGACGACCATATAGAGGCCGCTTGCTAACCAGATCATTGCCTGCGCGCCAATAATCAAGGACACCCATTTATGCCACTGCCGAACTCTGAACGCGATCATTCTGGTCATCTGTCACTCTCTGTAATGGTGGCTCTCATGGCCGAAGGCCGCAGAGCCAGGAAGCAGGTCCACGAGCGCCTCACAAATTATCATTCGAAGGCAATCGTGTAGTCTCCGTAAAGCGGGTCGTAGTAAAATCCTCCCGCTTCATAATCGGCATTCCATATCTGCTTGCCGGTCTTGTCGAGGCGATAGAGATAAGGGGAAAGCAACAGACGTTCCTGATGCCAGCGTCCCTCCTTTCCCGACGGGATCTGGGATCCAGAACCGTAAAGCATCAAGCCTTCATCGGAACGTATCTCGTGCTGCGGACCAATCGCCTTGTATTCATGGCTTACATTGATCAGCTTGTGTCCAAGCTCATGGGCGATCGTAAGCTTGTTCTTTGAGTCATGTTTTGTGAGCGTTATGACTCCACGGATGCGATCCGGGATGGTGTCCCCGTACATGTAGGACGGAAATGAAAGTCCGGACGTATTGACAACCTTGGGCGCCCAATTGCGTCCGGTATCATCCAGATTCTCGAAAAAGGTCATGTAAACGTTCTGCAATGCAAGGAGGTAAACCGTCCTGCTATTGTTGTCGGCTGGTTCGATAATGCCTTCGAAGGCCGCAAGCGCACCGTCTGACAATTCCGAGGGAGTTTGGCTGCGCTGGACATGCATGTTGCCATAGCCGCCTGAAGGCATTTGCGAACGATCGCTCGCCGAGTTGATAGCAAGAAAGCCTGGATCCACTGCGCCGGTCTTTACCCACAGGAGATTGAGTTGGACACCCGTCGGCGCGAAGACCCGCTTCGCGTTCGCGAATTCCTCCAGGAGCCCTTCCAGGGGCAATATGGCTCTCGCATCCTCATGAAGATTGGACGGGTAGTATAGTCCGACATCCACTGTCGGCTTCCCGGCCTGCAAGTCAGCGTTCAAAGCGTTGACCTCGGCCTCCTTGATAACTGTCCAGATGATCGTCCGGGATTCTGCTACTGCGTCCGCTGGAGGTGGGGACACAGATGGTGACGTACATCCCGACGAAACCACCATCAGCAACACAGCACATATCAATTTATTGATCATGGGGACTTCCTAGTCAAAGTCACGAATTGCGCGTATCAAGAGCAGCCCTGTCATTCGACAGAGACTGTCCTGGATGCTTCAACCAGTTGATCGAATTCGGGATTGTGCTGCTTGGCAAATGCGATGGCCGGGTGATCGGCGTCGAGCTGGTGATAATAGAATGTCTCACCTTCATTGTACTGTTTGTCCAGATCCTCCGCCAGCGCGTGCATGCCATCGGTAAAGGACCGATAATTTTCACCTTCCCGCTTCTTCTTGAAAATCAGTATCTCTGCTCCCTCCGGAAACGCGGCTTCCCATCCTGTCGGCATGTTGGAACCGAAGTGAAAAATCGAGCCGGCCTGCATGACCTTGCGCTTACCTTCGCTGCTGAGGACCCATCGCCCTGCCATCGTATAGACAATGCTCTCAGTGGGGTGCGGATGCTCGGAAAGGAACATTCCGGGTTCAAGCCGCAAGGTATATGCGCGCAATTCTTCTCCGAAGAGCAGTGGCCCAAAAAAACCTTCATGGGTGAACGTGCTGCTGGCGTTCTGCATCGCCTCGGCAACGTCCTCGATGATCTCGACATTATTGGCCAGTTGGATATAGGCCGGCGCGACATGTGTGGCATCGACAATCCGCGGGTCCTGCACTTTCGAGCCAGAATGCCCGTCGGCATCAGGCATCACCTCGGACCCATGCGAATGACCATGGTCGTCACCGCGCTCAGGATGGGTTGCGCAGGCCGCCAGCGCCAACACGGATAGTGTCAAAAGCAGATGCTTCGTATACATAAATATCTCCCAGCTGAATTGGTCCGTTTCGGACGAAGGTGATGCTTGGACTACGTTCTTATCATTGGCCGGCGAGGCAGATCCGCCCCCGAACGCGGTGGCCTGGCGCGTCTGCGTGTCTTCGTTTCTGGTCTCGTCCTCCCCGTTCGTCCGGAGGATTGAAAACCGAAAAAGTTCGATTCCAGGGAGCGTCGCTGCGGACAGGCGAGAGGCCTGTCCGCAGGATATGCCTTCGGCCTACTTCCTGTAGCTCAGCCTTATGTAACCGCGGCGGCCAAGAAGGTCATAGGTCATCGTGTCCGTGTTTCCATCTGTCCAGCTGGCGACGAAAGGTGGATCATTCTGAAAGATGTTGTCCACTCCGGCGGTTACCCGGAAGGCTTCAGTTACATCGTAGGAAAACTGCGCATTGTGATAGAATTGCGCCGGAATGTGAGAACCCGGTCCTGATGTCGCATAGAAATCGTCACCTTCGCCAATCATCTGGACAGAATAGGTTCCCGACCACTTGCTCGATGTTGTCGTCCAGGAGCTTATTGCGCGCCACTCCGGGTAACCGCCATTTCCTCCGCCGATATAGCCGGCGATCATCGTGGGATCATCGCCCTCAAAAGCGACGGTTTCATACTCGGACAGATACGTCGCGTTGAAGTCGATCGAATGGTCGAGGCCGAATTTTTCAAAGCCATACACCACGCCGATATCAAGTCCTTTCATTGTCTCGCTGCCGGTGTTCGCATTCTGCGTCGACAGATAGTTGACATCACCATTCAACGGGTTGCGGGTATGATGCTCGGGAGCACAGAACTGATGGGACAGGTTTGACGATTCGTAGCAGAGCGACAGTTTGGTCGATCCCGGGGTCGTCCGTATGGCATTGTCAATCTTTATGTCAAAGTAGTCGAGCGTAACAGACAGTCCCTCGATGGGTTGAAGTACCGTGCCGATGGTGAATGATTCCGAGGATTCCGGCTCAAGGTTCGGATTGCCACCCGCATCTGTCAGGACTGTATTGCCAAGCTGGATATAATTGGTCGGCACGCCGGCCGCCTGGCAGTTCAGGTAGATATTGCTTGTCGGCGAAAGGGCCGCCCATCCAGAGCATGGGTCAACCGTTGTCAGATTGCCCTCTGACACGCCGCCAAACAGTTCCGGAATATTCGGAATACGAAACGCGGTTGCAAAGGTTCCCCGGAGCTTAACAGCATCGTTTATGCGCCAGTTCAGTCCGGCCTTGTAATTGGTATCGCTGCCAAAGAGATCGTAGTCGGAATAGCGGATTGCCCCATCCAGAGAGAGCGACTGGACGAGAGGAATATCCTTTATAAGTGGTACACTGACTTCGGCAAAGACCTCTTTCGCCTTCGTCGATCCGGAGATCGGATCCTGCTGGTTTCCAAGAGCGAGTCCTGCGACCGACAGGGAGTCCGGATTGCGCCATCCCTTGTCTTCGCGCCACTCGGCTCCGAAGGCGACGCCGAGCATGCCCGCAGGAAGCTGGAACACTTCGCCGCTCATGCTGGCGCTGATTGCCTTCTGTTCATTGCCGCCAAGTCCCGTCTCCGTGAACACGATATAGTCGAGGACGTCCTGCGTGACATCGCCGTATCCAAATAGATCGGCACACGGGACGCCACCCGTGCCACACGTGGCCGGATCCAGCGTTTGTGCCAGGCGTCCAGTATTGATGTTATTCAGTATCGAATCAGAGCCAGTGTTGCGGCCCCAGTTCAGGGATGCTTCGTAGCTCCACACGTCACCGAGGTTTCCCTTTAGTCCGGTTACGATCCGGAATGTATCCGTTTCCTGTTCGAATACGCGTGCGCCATTTTCAAGCAGCCTGCGACGCTCCAGGACGAAGTCGACGCCTGTCGGGTTGGTTGGATGCGATGCATCAAACCCAATATCGACAAGCGTGGCCGGAGACGCCGGCTGCGAGGACCAGCGTTTTGTATACAGGAGTTCGGCAAAAAGGTCGGTACTATCAGTCAGGTGATATGTGCCGAAGGTCGCAAAACTGAGGCGCTCAAGCGGGTTGGATGCGTTGAAATATGGGTTGTAGTTGAAGCCGTCGCGATTGCCGTCGTAAATCTGGAAGGAATCTCCGTCACCGCCGGGCATTTGATTGAAATTCACCCGTGTAGGGCCCGTCAGGACCGATCCATCAGGCATGACATAGCCTGCAGGCAATGTGCCACGTCCGCCGATTGTGGAAGAGCTCAGGCCATCACAGACAAATCCGTCCGGGCCCGGCGTCCCGGGGCAAGGGGCGCGGCTCTCATCCGAAAGCGGCGCGGCCCCCGTATCCTGATAGCTGACATTGAACATGACGTCGCCCTTGGAGCTCGTCGCGCCCCAGCTCAAATCCAGCAGTAATTCCTCGCCGTCACCTTCATCCGTCATGCCATATTTGGCAGATGCTTCGAACCCGTCATAGCCTTCTTTGGTTATCAGGTTGATCACGCCAGCAACCGCATCGGCGCCATAGGTGGCAGACGCACCATCTTTGAGGACTTCAACGCGCGACACCAGAGACATCGGGATCATGGACAGATCGACGGCGCTATTCGCGCCGGTGCCACCATAGACAATCCGGCGGCCGTTCAGAAGGACCAGGGTTCTGTTGACACCCAGACCGCGCAAGTTGATTTGCGGCGTACCCCAACCATTGGATACCCAATAGGCACTACTCGAATTCCCGCCGAATCCAGCCGACGATGGGAGGCGCTGGAGAAGCGTTTCGAGATTTGTTATCCCGGTCTGTTCGATCTGTACGCTGTCAAGGACAGTTACAGGGCCAACGCTTGTGAGGTCCTTGCGCTTGATCCGGCTACCGGTAACGGTGATCGTATCTTCGACTTTGGCCGCCTCATCTGCGGGCGCCTCCTGGGACGCCGCCGGCAATGAGGTCAAACACAGCGCTAGAGGAACAAGCGCTGCACTCATCAGGATACTGTTCTTAAGAGATTTCATAGTCCGACTCCCGCCATGTCTGATTGTCTAGATTTGGATTGTAGCGTAGCTTAAGTATGTACCTGTCTAGACAGCCGGTTCGTCGGGTCAACCCTGTTCTTAAACTATTGGTCATCTTTCTCGCGCTCAGAACAAAATGCAGGCATGCTGGTCGAGAATTGAGCTGATGCAGGGTTGCAACTTTATGGCTGATATGTCGAAGGCAACTTAGAATAGGCTTTCGCCGTACAGGCGCCGTTGACACGGCCCATCTGCCAGGGGTGATAGGCCGGCCGAATTTATGTCATGCCTGATCCTGACGGGTTGATTCATAGCGCAATTTTCATCCCGTCTTCGTCTTTTGGTTTAAAAAAGTGGGGCGTTTGTCCTGCGAGCTGAGTCTTGCGTTTTCCCTCGGTGAGAGCCGGACGCTTCCCTCCGTATTCTTGATCACAATGCATGACGCGATCGAAAGGCAACTCGAAGGCGGCGTCCGCATCACCATTGCGTCGCCATACTGATGGTCCCTTGTTCGCCGTGTTGACACCAGACACAATCGCAATTTTGATGATTGCAGCTCGGATCGTTCATCTGTCCCCTAAAACGATGGCGCGCCATCGGGAACAATAGTCGCTTTGGAAGTGACGGGCCGTACGCACGGGCGAGCAAGCTGGGGGTCTGTGCGCGTCCCAGCTGCCTGATCAGAAAGTCCATGCCGCGCCGACCCGCAGCATTGAACAGGAAGCGGTTGACCACGCCTGTACGCAGGCCCGGTCGAAGCTCTTGCTGCCAGGCATCGGCATAGCTCGTCCCATTGATCAGGCTTTCGGCAGCCAGCCGGCCGGATCGTATGGCATAGCGCAAACCAAACCCGGCGAGAGCATCCTGAAACCCCGCATGCTCACCGATCACCGGATAGCCGCCTTGCAGGGCCGTGCGTGGCAGGCGGATATTACCAAAGCCGCCGAATGGCCTTGGGTTTTGCATGCGCAATCCGGCATGACGTTCGAAAAAGGCCAAAGTGGCCGCGAGGTGTTCCGCCTGGTCGCGGAAGCCAGAGAACATGCAGCTCGCCACCGTACCGCGACCCTCATGAACCAGAAGATAGGCGTATCCTTTCGGCGCCAGTTCGGACCCGAAGGCAAGCCAGGCACCGTCCTCCATGTCGGTATCGAAGATTTCCCCCACCGCAATGATGTCGGCGCGGCGCGGTCCACCAGCAAGAACCATTTCGCCGGACGTCAATGTCACGCGGTCATTAAAGCAAACCTCCACACCCGCACCGATTGCCTGGTCGAGCAAAGCGCGATCCAGCGTGCCTTCGCCAGCGCCACGTCGCAACAGGTAGAACAAGGGTCGCTCGCCGTGGACACGATGAGGTTTGGCCTGACTGTCAAAGACGACACCTTCGTTCATACCGTGATGGGCGAACCCGGTCGTGATGCCGGTTGATGCCAGTTCTTCGAGGGCATCCATAGAACCAGTCCAGTTCTCCAGACCCTGAAAGTCATCATGAAACCGGTGGCCGATATCGGCGTGCCACTCGCGCACAATTACCCTTTTTCCAGCCTGCGCGAGCACAATTGCGCACGTCAGGCCGGCCGGGCCCGCGCCAACAATGGTGATGCCCTTTTGGTTCGCCATATCGCCGTCCTCAAGGCTTGACTGATCGGGGCGCCGCGTTTCTCCGCATGGCCCGCGCAGCTTCAAATGTGACAAGGCGCCGACCGAGCGTATCCCATAATTTCAATCGAGTAGTCTTGAAGCTCTCGCCAAGCTTCATGCGCCCGGTCTCTGCGAGGCGAGGGTGATCGCGCAACACATCAGGCAGCCGGTAGAAGGGAATGCGGCTATAAAGATGATGGACATGATGGATGCCGATATTGGCAGTCATCCAGCGCAATGGCGGCGGCAGGTCATAAAATGAGCTGCCATAAAGCGCGGCCTCGTGAAGCTGCCAGTTGTCGCTCGTGTCCCACACAGTGTCTTCAAACTGGTGCTGCACATAAAACAGCCACACGCCGATAATCGCGGCCATTGACGTGATGAGCAGATAGGTAACCAGAAACGGCAGCCAGCCCACAGCAACGATCCCCGTAATCAGGAGTATGGCGATAGCGATGTTCGTGCCCATGGCGCTCACCCAATATTTGAAACCGGCGCGCAGGAATCCCACCGGCAGGCGATGGTGTAACAGGAAGATGAAGATCGGACCGGCTCCGAAGAGAACGAAGGGGTTACGGTAGAGCCGATAGGCTAGGCGTCCTGCGAATGTGCGGCCATTGTACTCATCGACAGTCAAAGTCAGGATGTCCCCGACACCGCGCTGATCGAGATTTCCCTGAGCGCCGTGATGCACCTGATGTGAGCGCTTCCAAAGATCATAAGGTGTCAGCGTCAGAACGCCGATCAGACGGCCGGTCCAGTCATTTGCCCGACGCGATTTGAAAAATGCTCCATGCGAACAATCATGCTGGATCATGAACAATCGCACCAGAAATCCGGATGCGATCACGCTAATCGGGAGCGTCAGCCAGTAGCTGGCAGAGGTCGACCAAACCGCGGCGCCCCATAACAGCAAGATGGGCACCAGTGTCACGGTCAATTCGAACAGGCTGCGGACCGGAGAGGGGTGCCGATAGGCGGCCAAAATCTTTATCCAATTGCGTGCCGGGGCTTCTGGCGGGCCAGACCCCTGCGCCCTATGAGTATAATTCATGAACTGGTCCTCGTTTGTCATCGCGAAGCGAAATCGACTGCTCCCACAGGGTGGTACAATACACGTCGATCATTGCGCGCTCACGACTTGCCGGTTTTTGCAGACTGGCGTCAGAAGCGTTTCCAGTCGGGGCGCAGCACGTCGGACGGCGGCGACACCGGCAGCGATGCAGCGGCGTTTGTGTGCAAAGTCCAGCACCCCGACCGATACGCCATAATCGGGCCTGAGAACCAGGTCTGCCTCCTTGTCGCGCGATCTAGAAAATGCGTTATGGGTCATTTCAATTGATCTGAAAAACACGTCCAGACCGTTTTTAGGGGACTGGTCGACCTGTCGTTGGCCCGGATCGATTGTTATGACGCAATCAACGCCCGCCTCTCGTACCAGATCGACTGGCGAACTGTCTGAGTACCCGCCATCGATCAGGAGGTGAGGCCCATCTTTGAAGGGCGGCAGGATGCCGGCCAGGGCCGAACTTGCATAGACCGCATCGACCGCATTGCCACGTGTCTTGACGACCCGCTCGCCGGTCAGAATGTCGGTAGCGGTAATATGCGTCCGCACACGTCCCGACTCGAGGTCTTTGCCGAGCGTCAGTTCCCTGATGACAGAGCGGCCCCAGTCGACAGTATGCTCGCCGGCGCCCCAGCCAAAGGCAAGCGCGCGCAGTTCGCGTCCCGCAATCGCGAAGTTCCTGATTCTGTCCAGCATGTCCGGTGCTCTGAGATCAGGCACAACGGGAAATCCCGACACGTCCATTGCGACCAGATCGCGGTACCAATCCGTGTTTAAAGAGTAGGTTGCAGCAATGAGTGCGCCAATAGAGACGCCTGCGATCGCATCTGGATAATAGCCAAGATGATTGAGTGCCTTGAGCACACCAACGTGGGCCATGCCCCGCGCGCCGCCGCCAGCGAGTACGAGTCCGAACGGTCTGTGGTGCACGATATTTCCTTTCGAACAAGGCGTTGAATGTCCCCAATACGAATTCGTCAGCTGTCATTCAGTGAGGTGCCGCCAACGCGCGACACTGCCCCACTGACACGACTAGAGACCACGGCCAGAAGTCCTCCTAGACTTGGATAGTCGGCGCCAGCGCGGCCAGAAGCGCGGGGTATTAGCTGCATAGGCGCGGTATTCCTCGCCAAATTCAGCTTCTGCGTCCTGTTCCTCCCGAAGCGCGAGGCGCACATACAT
This sequence comes from Hyphomonas oceanitis SCH89, assembly GCF_000685295.1. Taxonomy (GTDB): domain Bacteria; phylum Pseudomonadota; class Alphaproteobacteria; order Caulobacterales; family Hyphomonadaceae; genus Hyphomonas; species Hyphomonas oceanitis. Next base: position 238 of record NZ_ARYL01000052.1, on the reverse strand, counting down.
GAAGACCAGGACCGGGAACATGATCAGGGTCAGAATGGTCGGCCATTGCACCAGAAAGCCGAACATGATCAGCACGAAACCGGCATATTGCGGATGGCGCATCCGTGCATAGATACCTGTCGTCGCGAGTTTGCCCGAGCGCAGCGCGCCATGAAGGACTGGCCAAGCCGACGACAATACGCTGAAGCCCAGGAAGATAAAGGCCAGGCTTATAAAGTGAAACGGGCCAAAATGAGGA
>NZ_ARYL01000051.1 GCF_000685295.1 Hyphomonas oceanitis SCH89 | reverse complement strand
CGGCCCAGGGCAGGCCTTTCTCGATGAGCCAGCATTCTGCAAACCCGTCGCCTTCCGTTTCGGCCTGGATACGGTCGAGAGTCTGATGGTCTTCAGGCGTACTTGCGCCGCAAAGGGCCAGCGCGATCGGGCCCAGACCGAGTTCGAACACGCGGCAGCCAAGTGGCGACTGGTAGTAATAGTCGCGTTTTGGTGTGGCTCTGGAGATCAGCTCGATCTGACGGGTATTGAGCCCGAACCTTTGATAGGTCTCGCGGCTTTGGGGTTCCTGCGCGCGCTCATTGGGCAGGAAGATGCGTGTAGGACAGGATTCCACGAGGGCTGGCGCGATCGTGCTGCCTGCAATATCAGCCAGCGACTGGGTCGCGAACACGACAGACACGTTCTTCTTGCGAAGGGTTTTGAGCCATTCGCGGATGCGCGCGGCGAACATCGGGTCATCCAGAAACAGCCAGGCCTCATCGAGGATGAGCAGCGTGGGGCGCCCGTCGAAGCGTTCTTCCAGCCGATGGAACAGGTAGGTGATCACAGGGGCGACCGCGCCTTTCGCGTGCATCAGCTCTTCCATTTCGAAGCAGACTGTGTCGGCCAGATTCAGTGTCTCATGATCAGCGTCGAGCAGGCGGCCATGCGGGCCTTCCAGCGTGAACGGATGCAGGGCCGCTTTGAGTGTCTCTTCCTGCAGCATCAGGGTCAGGCCGGTGAGTGTGCGCTCGGGCCGAGGCGCGCTGGCAAGAGACTGGATGGCGTCCCAGAGCCCGGCCTTCAGGTCCGGCGTGATGGCGACGCCTTCATTTGTGCAGAGGCCCGCAAGCCAGTCGGCAGCGAAGCGCGCGCTGTGATGACTGTCGATATCCTTGAGGGGCTGGAGGCTCGGGCGGTCAGAGCTACCAAGGTCGACATGCGAGCCGCCCATGGCCAGCGTCGCCGCGCGGGCCGAACGGCCTTTGTCGAAGATGAAGACCTGGGCGCCCGCGTAACGTTTCCATTGCATGGCCAGAAGGGACAGCAGTACCGACTTGCCTGCACCCGTCGGGCCGACGACAAGCGTGTGGCCGACATCGCCGATATGGAGGTTGAGCCGGAACGGCGTCGTGCCGTGGGTCTGCGCCTGGATGAACGCGGGAGCGCTCAGGTGTCGATTGGTCTGTTCTCCGGCCCAGACCGCTGAGAGCGGCACCATATGAGCGAGGTTCAGGGTGTGCAGGATGGGCTTGCGGACATTGGCATAGGGATGTCCCGGCAAAGAGCCCAGCCAGGCTTCGACAGCGTTCAGCGTCTCACGGATCGCGGTGAAGCCGCGCCCATTGATGATACGCTCGGCAACCCGGATATGTTCATCGACGGCGCGTCGGTCCTCACCGATGACGGTTATGGTTGTGGTGACATATCCGTATGAGACGAGATCGCTGCCGAGTTCCTGGAGCGCCGCATCTGCATCAGCAGCCTTGTTGTCGGCATCATTGTCGACAAGCGCGGCCTGTTCGTTGAACAATGTCTCGCGCAGGACCGCGCCCACGGACTTGCGCTTGGCAAACCAGTGACGGCGTTTCCTGGCGAGGATCTTTTCGGCTTCCGCCTTGTCCATCGCAATGAACCGCGTCGCCCAGCGATAGGCAAATCCCTGCCGGTTCAGCTCGTCCAGCATGCCGGGCAGGGTCGAGGCGGGAAATCCGAGGATTGTCAGTGTGCGCAGGTGCGCGTCTCCGATCATCGGTTCGAGGCCGCCTGCAAAGGGTTCATCGGCGAGGATCGCATCGAGAAAGACAGGCAAGTCCGGCGTGACGACGGGATGGCGCCTGGTCGAGATGGTCGCGTGAAGGTAGGTCAGCGTCCCGTCATCATCGAGGCGTACGAGCTCGGCGAGGCAGGTCGCCAGAAGATCGAAGACCCGCATAGCCTGGCTCTGGAAAGTCTCAAGGCGGTGGCGCCAGGTGGCGGCGTCTTCGGTCGTGGCGCGGGTGATCAGCGCCTTCTCGGCGCGGCCGGTCGCATCGGCGGGCGGGAGCCAGAGCAGGGTCAGGTAATAATGGCTCTCGAACCGGCTGCCGGCTTCGTCCGCCTGCAGCCCGCGTTCCTGATCGACGAGCCAGGACGCCGCGTCCGGAAACGCGCAATCTGGATAATCATGCACGGGCTCGCGCTGGGCTTCAAAGAAGAGCGCCCAGCCCGAGCCGAGCCGGCGCAGTACATTGTTGACGCGGGCGTTGATCGAGACGAGTTCCTCGTCCGTCGAGCTTTCAAGGTCGGGCCCACGATACTTGAAAATGGTCTGGAAACTGCCATCCTTGTTGAGGACGACGCCCGGCGCGACGAGGCAGGCCCAGGGGAGGTAATCAGCCAGCAGGGTCGGGGTTTCGGAATATTCTCGCAGGTTCAGCATGACAGATGCGCCTTGTGACGTGTGGACCGGCTGGCGACGGCCATGAAATCCGGATCAGACCGGGCCATGAACACCGCCGCCGAGTGGCCGACGACCCAGAGGACAAGCCCCGGGATCCAGAGCTGGAGGCCAAGGCCGACCGCTGCGGCGAGCGTGCCGATGGCGATGGCGGCCGTGCGTGGCGCGCCTGCCATCAGGATCGGCTCGGTCAGCGCGCGATGCAGGGGGATTTCATAGCCCGGCGTCATCAGATGAGCGCCCCGCCGCCAAAGCTGAAGAAGGTCAGGAAGAAGCTTGTGGCCGCAAATGCGATGGACAGGCCAAACACGATCTGGATCAGCTTGCGCATGCCGCCGGATGTTTCACCGAATGCCAGTGTCAGCCCGGTCAGCGTGATGATGATCACCGCGACAATGCGGGCGACCGGGCCCTCGATCGAGGTCAGGATCTGATCCAGTGGGCCTTCCCATGGCATGCCCGATCCGGCGGCATGGGCCGGTGCGGCAAGCGCCATGCCCACTGCAATGCAGGCGGCCAGATGAACCGCCCGCTCGGCCGCTGTGATCTTGTCGTAGAGGTTCATGTCATGTCTCCGTGTGTGATGAGGGAAAGGGAGCGGGAAACGAGGGGTTCGGTCTGGTAGCCGTCGCCATCGAAACCGCAGACGCGCAGCGCCTCGTCGATCCGGCGCTGGCCGCCCGCGCGGCTCATGAACACGACGACATCAATCGCTTCAGCTATCAGGTCGTACGGGGCGCGGCTGGTTGCTTCCAGCGTCAGCTGTTCCAGCCGCCGCAGGGCGCCATAGGCAGAGTTGGCATGTAGCGTGGTGATCCCGCCCGGATGGCCCGTGTTCCACGCCTTGAGGAGGTCGAGCGCTTCAGAACCTCTCACCTCGCCGACAATGATCCGGTCAGGACGCAGACGAAGGGTCGAGCGCACCAGCTGCTGCAGGCTGACAGACCCTCGATGGGTTCGCAGTTGAATACGATTGGGCGCGGCGCAACGCAGTTCGCGCGTGTCTTCGAGGATGACAATGCGGTCGTCATGGAAGGCAGGCTCCGCGAGCAGCGCGTTCGTGAACGTGGTCTTGCCGGAGGAGGTCCCGCCAGCGATCAGAATGTTCGCGTGGATTGCGACAGACTCCCTGAGCGCCGCACAGAGGGCAGGGGACAATGCGCCCTGGTCGACATAGTCGCCGAGATGGAACGGTGTTGTCGCCGGTTTGCGGATGGAGAAACAGGGCGCGGTCGAGACAGGTGGGAGAAGCCCCTCAAACCGCTCGCCGCTGCCGGGGAGTTCAGCAGAGACGATCGGGGAGGCGCGGCTGACGGGTTCTCCCACCCCGGAGGCAACGAGGCGGATGACGCGTTCACGGTCCCCGGCAGCAAGGCGATGGCCGGAATCGCTGAGGCCTGCGCCCTGGGACTCGATCCAGACCGAGCCATCAGGATTGGCCATGATTTCGATCGTATCGGCGGCGTCCAGCGCATTGCGTATGACCAGGCAGAAGGCCGTACGCAGCATGGCGGTCCGGCGGCTGTCTGTTTCCTGAGCGTGTCCCGCGATTGCCATGGGGTCGGGCCTTTCTGTCTGGTCAGGTCAAACCTCTCAGATCAGATAACCAGCGGACAGTTGGAGCATGGGCCAGATTGTGCAGCGCCGTGCGTCCCTGCGATGAGCGATGCAAAATGCTGATCAGGTCTGCCGCTACTAGTGATTGCTAGACGCCAGGCTCTTGGCCATGACGGCAATCGCTTCCGTTATGTCACTCCGGACGGTTCGCGGGGAGACCGACAGCCGCACAGCTATTTCCTTATGGGTAAGGCGTTCAAGTCGGCTGAGGAGCAGGGCGTCGCGCTTGCGCGGTTCGAGCCTCGCAAGGGCGTCCTGTACGATCGCCAGCGATTGGATATCAATCATCTGCGTCTCGGGCGTTGGCGAGCGGGGGCAGGCAAGCACATCGCCCAGATCGCTGAACGCGTCCGACGATCGCGCGCGCTTGGCATAGCCCGACTTTAGGTAGTCCAGCGTGAGATTGCGCAAGGCCGTGAACAGGAGCGGTCTCAGCTCTTCGACTCCCTTGTCTGGATAGGCCCGCCGCACCGACAGGAAGGCCTCCTGCACGAGGTCTTCTGCATCAGGGACATTGCCTAGGCGTATCCGGCAGAATCTGAGGAGCTGGTCATATTGCAGACGAAAAATCTCATCGAGCGCCGCACGACCCCGTAGCGCGAAAGACTCCCCCACCAGGGGACGTCTCGCAGTGCTTGTATTATCGGGCTCCTGCATCGTCATTTGAGATCCGCCAGCGCGTCGCCGCCCCCGCTTTTCCTGGCAAGCGCTTCGGCAACTTCTGCAATGGCATTGGCGAGGTCGGTCTTGACCGTTGAGCGCGATATCTCCAGTCGCTGCGCAATCTCGTCATAGGTCAATTGTTCGAAACGGTGGAGTTTCAGCACAGCCCGGCGGCGCGGTGCCATGGCCGCGATGACCTGCTCGGCAATGGTCAGCAATTGCCTGTCGATGAGCTGGGTTTCCGGCGTCACGGTGCGGGGACAGCCGAGGCGGTCATCCCTTTCCAGCAATTCGACCGACGCCTTGCGGCGTTTCGTGTCGCCGGATTTCAGGCAATTGAGCGTGAGGTTCCGAAGCGTCGTGAACAGGAGCGGCCGCAATTCGTCGATTGCCTTGTCGGGATAGGCACGTCGGACAGCCACGAACGCATCCTGCACCAGGTCCTCGGCTTCGGGTGCGTTGCTGGTCCGGATTTGACAGAAGCGAAGCAACGGGCTGTGATTGTCCCGGAAGAGCCGGTTCAGGGCATCTTCGACGACCGGGTGTATGGAGGGGCGAGCGCGGTTGGCTTGAACCCGTCCGGGGTCGGTCTTTTCAGAATCAATGCTTGTCGTCGTCGCGCGGACCGCATCTTTGCGCCCGCTTGTTTCTGATCGTGCCTGCGTACCTGCCATGCCATGCCCCTGTATCAGCTCCGACGTCAGCATGACTGGTGCAAGGCAGCTGGCCCGCGCGTGATGCACAGGGGAATTTCAGCCATGCTTCACCAGGGTTTCCGACGCCCTGCGCACCCGTGAACTGGGAGCCTCGGATGGACGCACGGATAGAGGCAGTCGCAATTTGACCGTCTGTGCTGGACAGCCCTTTAAGGGGGATCATGCTCTGCCAGGGTTTCCGACGCCCCGAGCCTCTTCTTGCAAAGATGCTGAGCATCAGATTAAGCGCAAAGGTGGGCGCTTGCAACCAGAAACGGAAAATAGGTGGGCCGTCGGAAAACCGCGAAGCATGCGCAACGGGGCACAGGTTTTGACCCTGGGGTCTTATCGCTGTGCCGGCCCACCCGGGGAGGAGGATTATCCGATTGCAACCGGAATTGGAAGATGGGGGAAGCGGTCCGGACCTTCCAAGGGGGGTAGAAGATCGTCGCACCGGACCGGGTGAAAACGGGAACTTCTATCTATTGGTATTAAAATGAGAATAGATGTGAATCGGTAGTTTGTTTATTTCTGCCTCAGGAGAATGCAGCCCATCGGCTTCATGACCTGAGTCGAAGGCAGGCGCAGCCAAGATCTGCTCTTTCGCATTTGCCACCCTCTTCAATCGAGTGTCTCTGCATATTCATGGCCGGATTCCTGGGGACTGGGACTGCATCAATCGGGCTTGGCTCACGAGAGCCCGGCCCGAAGATGCGCCCATAGAATAAAGCTTTGACGTCAACGACCACGGGCAAATTTAGGAGTCCAGCTATCCATCAGCCTAGCTTCTTCTTCGTCTTCTTCGTCGTTATCGGGGTCATCTGGAAGATTGTCACTGGAAAAAACCGTGAGCGTGTAACCATAGGAACCAAGCCCGATTACCTCTTCATCAAGTTCAATCGCCTTGTCTCCATCAAACCAATCTAAGAAAGTCGTTTCTCCACAGGCTTGCCTGGCTCGCAAGACATTGTCCGGAGTTTCATTAAAATCTTTCGTGGTCCCCACAGGAAGCTTGTCCCCTTTACGAGGAAAGTTTCGGAATTTTCCGAGACTCTTGAAGGTGTCGGATAGAAAGCCGTAGGAGATTTCATCGCCATTGCTCACAACTATAGCAACTGGATAAGGACTGCATTGTGCCGCTCTAATAGCTGCCGCTGTTACAGAACATTTTGCTTGCTGAGCGAGTGTGAGAATGCCTTCCAAGCCTACTGGCCGTCCAAGAAGCTCTTTCTTCACGAGGCGCGATGGCATAAGAAGGCCGGCTGAAAAATGGTCTGCCTCCAGTTCAATAAAGTCCTTACCTTGAGAAAATCCCGCACGAGATATATGCATCGGTGCGATTTTGGTGATCTCCTCGGGGTGGCCCTCGAGGAAGTAATGACCGAGTTCGTGGCCGATGGTGAACCGCTGAAAGCCATCATTATCGATGTCGGTTGCATAAAAAATACCGACATTTTCGCCTGAGAATATTATACCTCCGCTGACCCCTTTTTGATCAGAGGGTTTTGCCTGAATGTGGATATTTTCTGCCTCGGCGATTGTCGTGGGTTCAATCGGAAACCGCTCAAACCCATACTGCTTTGCGATTTGTTCACCGCGACGCGTGGCAGCTTCAAGCCGAAAACGACGTGTCATTTAGAACCTTCGCTCTTACGGTTCATATTCTCGATCATCATCTGGATAAATTCGCGATCATCGTTGTTTAGCTTATCTTCGCCGCGAAACGCCGTAGTTGCACCTTCCATGGAATCGGTACGTCCCAGCAGGTAGTCCGCCGATATATTCAATGCGTTGGCAAGCTTGCGAACATTTTGGAAAGAGGGGCTTCGACGACCCTTCTCGAAATGCCCGATGGCTGCTGGCTGAAGGTCAGCCTTTGCACCCAGTTCAGCTTGAGAAAATCCCCTTTTTTCGCGAGCACTCAGCAACCTCTCCGCAAATTTTCCGCTTTTTTCGTCAGGGTTTGACACTACGTACCTCAATATGTTATTCCTACGGAAACGTAGACATTTGGCTGCAAATTTTTTTGATCGAGATGCCTACGTTATCGTAGTTAAACTTATGACGAATTGGCCGGGTGGGTCAAGGAAAATCAGGATCGGAAGAAGCAGCCGACCTACATCATAGAGATAAGAAGGACGAAATATATGCCGCTTGATTTTCTCTGGCTGAACGATTCGAAGGAAGTCGCCGAGAGGTTGCTTCTCGATACAGCAAGCCGCATCCAGCTAACCCCTACTCAGCACGAGGAAGCGGTTCGCAATTACGATGCGCTCAGCGAGTGGGTCGACGAAGGTGACCACGAATTGTCCGGCCTTGTCACCGACATATACCCTTCCGGAAGCTTCGGGATCGGCGCGGCTATTCTTGGACAAGTACGTAAAGACCAACATGACGTCGATGTTGTTCTCGAACTTGATCTTCCACTTAACTCAGACCCGGAATTCGTTCTGACATCACTTTATGAGGCAGTGAGAAGGGAGCCGGGAACGCGCTACTACGACATGACCACACTGCAATCGCGGTGCGTGACCGTCACATATAAGGATGGTCGTACTGTGGATCTCATGCCCGCTGTGCGGATCCAGGGGCGTCCAGAACGTGTGGTCCAGATATTCCATTGGAACGCGGAAAAGCGCGAGTCCTATCACAAGGAGGTAAACCCCAAGGGTTTTGCCACGCACTTCAAAGATAGCCTCGTTTACAGCAAGACATTCGAGATGCGCTTCTCAGATCGCATGACAGTTTTGGCGAAGGCGGAAACACAGCCGATGCCGAACTTTGAGCCATTGGAAGCGAAAGCGCCCCGCCAAGTGGCTTTGCAACTTATCAAACGCAAGCGTAATCTGGTGTGGCGGAGCTCCGAGCGCAAAGGCATGTTCCGGCAGCCGCCGTCGGTAGTCAAAGCGGCTCTAGCAATTCCGCAAGGTTGCGCGTCCGACTACCTTATCGATGAGACAATCGATCTGGCTGAGACAATTCGGAACACGATTGTCGCTGCAGACAAGCAGGGTACGGTTTTGGAAGTCCGAAACCCCGCCTGGCACCCGGACGTGTTCACAGACCGTTGGCCGGAAAGCCGTGAAGCCCAACGAATGTTCGCGGCAGACCTCCATAACCTGACCCTCGACCTCCGCCGTCTTCGTGATCACGATTTGGCGCCTGCTGAGAAACTGCGGATTCTGAAGGAGCATTTCGGCGAAACACCTGCGAACTATGCCTTCAACACCTACGGAAAAGCTCAGGAGTTGGCCAAGGCACAGGGGCGCACGCAAGTCTCATCGTTAGGCAAAATCGGCATTGTATCGGCAGGTGCCGCGTCGCTTCCCAAACGTACAAATTTCGGAGGCGATCCGGTCTGATGCTGATGATTGAGGAACAAAGTCGAAAGCTTAGAGAGGACTTCTCTCAGTTCAAGGTGATCAGCCTTGCAGAGAAGCGCGGCATTTGGGAGGGGCAGGTTTGTCCCTCTGACTGCTCGTATACGCTCCGCATAGACTATGAGCTTCCTCCACATTTTGCGTTGCGATCTCCAACCTGGAATTACTATCCTCGTGTCTATGTGATCAGCCCATATCTGCGTCGAAACTACGAGGCCGAACTCGGTCCATTGCCACATGTTTGGTATGATAAGAAATACCAAGGGCAACCAAACCTGTGCTTGTTCCACCCTAACAAGACCGAATGGGGGTATAGCTCATCCATTGCAGAGACAACGCTGCCCGATGCTTGCGAGTGGCTTAATAGCTATGAGCTTTGGCTGGCCGATGGGCATTGGTATGGCGGCGGCGAAGGCCACGAGCAACTCACCGGAAAAGAAGAACATGACCTACAGAAGATCAGACGGCACGCTTTATCAGGAGCGTCAGAAATTGCCATGGCCTGCTGACAAGCCATTCCGTATATTGGCCATCGATGGCGGTGGGATAAAAGGCATCCTTCCGGCAACGATTCTGGCCAACCTGGAAAATAATTTGCCGGACAATCAGGGGCTGGCACGACATTTCGATATGATCGCAGGAACTTCGACGGGCGGGATTATTGCGGTCGGGCTGTCTCTTGGCGTAAGCGCAAAGACGGTACTTGATCTTTATCTCACGAAGGGGGACAGGATTTTTCCTTCAGCGCCGTGGATGTTCAAGAAACTGGGACGAAAGATTGGCACTGCAAAGCAGTTATTCTGTAGACGGTATGATCCAACCGTTCTGGATCACGAACTTGCACGCATCATCGGAGGACGCAAATTTGGAGAAGCCAAATGCCGTCTTGTGATCCCAGCATTCGATCAGAATACAGAACCGTATATCTTCAAGACGGCGCATCATCCTGACTATAAGCGCGACTGGAAAGAGAATGCGCTGACTGTCGCCAGAGCCACGTCGGCTGCTCCTGCTTTCCTTGAGGGGCTTGAACACTCTGGACGACGGTTTTGGGACGGCGGGGTATTTGCGAATAATCCCGTGATGATGGCCGTTGTCGATACCCTAGCCTGCTATGAGGTGCCAAGACGCAATATTCACGTTTTGTCGATTGGCTGTGCTACGGACAAACCGGCTTTAGCAAAACATCACCTAACTGCTGGGCTTTGGGGCTGGAGAAATGCTCACGCAGTGGCCAGCAGCCTGCAAAACCATGATGCGACCGGTCAAGCTGGCCTCTTGATCGGGCGGCATCATCTGCTCCGAATTGATGCTGAGCTACCCTACTCTATTGCAATGGATGACTACGCTAGCGCAAAAGAGAAGTTGCCCGATGTGGGTGAGTATCTATGGAACGAGAACCGAGAAGTCCTGCTGAGCATGGCGACGCCATTAGCATCTGATTTTGAGGCGGTTTATAATGATCGATAGGCACTAATCTCGGTAACACGCCATCGTACTACCAACGAGAAGCTTGGCACCACAGCCCATCGGTAGGGTCCAGCGTCGATACGTTGGCAGCGTCCTATCCGCGCGGGTTCGGTCCCGGCAAAATAGGTCAGGGTTTCCAAAGGGGCTTGAAAGCTCCTTGGTCGATGGTGTGCAGCTGAGATGTTGCGCCAAGCTGAAGTGTTCGCGATGAATGGGGAACTTGTGGCTGCTTTTGTACAGGAATGGTCCGCCCGATCAAATCAGAGCGCCTTAGCCTCTGCTGAAAGTTTTGCGAGCCGCTCTTGGCATGAAGCATCGGCAAGCTCCAGGAGACGCGCGATCCTATCGGCTTGCCAGCTAAGGATTTCAGGGCTTGTCTCATAGGCAGGTGAATATCGTGCTTCGACATACGCCCGGCGCAGGAGTTCGAAGTAGCGCTTGAAAGGTTTGCGTTCTGGACCCCAGGCCTCAGCGAGGCGCGGATCAATGGCTTCGCAGCGTTGACGCAGCTTACCAAGATGGTGCGTGGCCGGAGCGTATAGAGTAACCGTGAGGAGCACCATCCGGTAGATGGCTTCAGCGGCTTGGTGAAGCTGGAAGGCGGAGCTTCGTGACCAGTCTCCACCTTGCTTCATGCTTTCCTGACCAAGAAATAGCGTTTGAACGGCAGCTTTTTTCCAGTACGTGAAATAGTCGCGAGACATCTCGTAAGTTCGAAGGGGGGCGGGGTTGTTTGCCTCAATAATTCGCGATCTGGGCCGGTCGGATTTTGACTCAGCATCCACATCATAGAGCAGCACGCCTTGGTTGATCACTTCGGCAAAGAAATATTGCCCATCCGCGAGACTTACATTCACCTCACGCAGCGTGTGGACAATGAGGGAAATATCTTTCTGTATTTTTGGGTCCTGGAACAGGCGGTCTTCAACACTGGACCAGAAAGTCGTCATGTCGGTCAGCGCCTTGTGGGATACGATAACAAGGAAGTCATAGTCTGAGGCCCGGCCGGACTTACGATCGTCGAACCAGGTGCCGCGCGCGAAGCTGCCATAGAGGACAAGTTTGAGGATACGGTAGCGTGCCACCCGTTTCGATGTGGACTTGCGAAGGCGCGCCTCAAGCTCTTTGAGGATCACCTTCCGGATATAGGCGACCTCTTTCTGCTTTTGCAGGTTGAGATGGTCGAGACTGTTCTTCACGGGTTGCGCGCTTCCTGTTGTGGCACTTCTTCGGGCCTCTACCTGTCGTCGCCACTAGAGACCAGAGTTCTGGAAGACATGCAATTCTGTTCGCCGCGTCCAGCCTCGAGTCGGTCGAGGTGCTCAAGACACAGGGCATCCGCGAGGCTGATCAGCACCTCGATCCGATCGGCTTGCCAGGCGAGAATGTCGGCGTTGGTCTCATAGCTGGGTGAATAACGGGCTTCGACATAGGCCCGCTGCAGGAGTTCGAAATGCCGGTTATAGAGCTTTTGCAGCGGCGCCCAGGCTTCGTCGATTCTGGGGTCGACCGCTCGGGCAAGGCTGCGGAGCTTGCCGAGGTTGTGGCTGGCAGGAGCATATCGGGTCGCCGTCAGAAGGAACATGCGGTAGGCGCTCTCGGCTGCCTGGTTGAGTTGGAACGCCGATCTTCGGTTCCACTCTTCACCTTGCTCAATTGAGACTTTTCCCAAGAATAATGCCTGCTCTGCTGCATTTCTCCAATCGGAGTGCAGCTCCATTCCCAGTCCAAAGGCTCGCTGACGATTTGGGTCGATTGGCTTGGCAAGGATGTTCTTGGGGTGGCCGTCCTTGCCGGGTTCGCTGTCCTCGTAGGCGAGGATGCCTTGATTGATGATTTCGCAGAAAAAGGGGGCGCCGTCTTTGAGGCAGCGGTTCACATCTGGCAGCGTGTGAACGATGAGGGTTACCGGGCATTTGACCTGGCGGTCCTGCGCGACACGCTCTTCGGCCTCGTCCCAGAAAGCGCTCATCTCGGCCAGCGCGCGATGACTGACGATCACGAGGAGGTTCATGCCAGGATGTGTGACGGGGCCGAACAGGATGAGCTTCAATAGCCGATAGCGTCTGGCTCTTGCGCTGCCTTGTGTTTCGATCTGGGCCTGCAGCTCTTCCAGCATGATGTCGCGGGCCCTTGCCAATGCGCGTGCGCGGCCTGGGCTGAGGTGATCGAGTGACGTGTGCAAGGGGGAAAATCTTGTCTGGTTTTGGCGGATCGTGGCTGTGGAAGAATTTCAACTCAAGAGAGCGTATCTATAGGATTCTCCCCTGTAAAGGTACTTATCTGGCTGACTGGGGGCGCCTTAGAGGGAATTGGAATGTTACCTAAGGTAGAAATTGGCATCCGATTTGCACGTGCTGGGGCGGCACGGGAGAGGCAGTTGAAATCCTATCCATTGAATTCCTCAGGCGTTCTGAAGCGCTATGACTATCTTTGGCCGCTGTCGCGGGACCGGTGGGCCTGGGAATATCTTCGTAGAAATCCTGAATTCACGCGCGATGCCGCGACACGGGGCGATGAAGACATTTCTGAAATGACCGCGCCCTGTGCCCCCATCCGGCTGTTGCGGGCGCGTGTCCCTCAGACTCTTGCCGAACGCTGGGGACTGATGATCATGCCCGATCCGGACAAGAACGGATTTGACGCCGATGTCTTCTGGAGCCACCCCGTTCATCCCGACCAGGTCGAGGTCCATTGCAGTCCGCGTTCAGAAGGTGAAGTCTGCGGGATCTGGGATCGCACGGTCCCGCATTGCAGGATCACGCATCTGACCGACCGGCAGGGGCGGGAGGTCTTCCTTTTGCGGGGAAACGGCTGTGTTGCGCAGGTGCGCTGCACGGGGCTCTCTCTTCTCGGCATGGAGAAGATATGCATGAAGCTCACGATTTCCGACATGGATGCCTATGAGAAGAAATTGAAAGTCCAGCGCGAGGCTTTTGAAATCTATGGCGATGACTTCGACAAGCAGACCCCGCTCTGGAGCAAGCGGACCCAGATCCTGCGGGATGGATTGATCGTGCTCGATTGCCTTGAACTTGGCATGAGCCGGCGTGAGATAGCCAGTGTGCTCTACGGTCAAGACGCCGTTGATGCAGATTGGGCCGATGACCGGGGCGTCATGAAGGACGCCATCAAATACCTCGTGAACAAGGCCGAAGGTCTGCGCGATGGCGGATATCTGATTGAGCTCTTGGGCGGACAGTTGGGGCCATATCAGGAGGCGGCTTGAGTGGGCATCCGCAGCGCGGCCCGGTTCAATTGTGCTGTCCTCGGGTGCTCTCACGAAGAACGGGTTTGAAAGTGTCCAGAAACACTCACCATGAGTGAGTGTTTGAGGCAGGTTTTAAACCAAATATCCCGTTCGGGGTATTTTATCGCATTTGACCGGGCGGTATGTATTTTATATCCCGTACGGGAAAGTTTGATGGATTTGGCGGTCGACGGGCAATAAATTTCCTGATCGGGACATTTCTCTTGCATTTCGCCTGAAACAGACATATGTTTCCCGTACGGGAAATTATGCATATGACACCAGAAGAAATTGGCCACCTCATTCGAAAGACACGCAAGGCGCAGGGCTTGCGTCAGCCTGAACTGGCCGCCGCCTCGGGCGTTGGCCTGCGCTTCCTTGTTGAACTCGAACGCGGCAAGCCGACAGCGCAGATCGGCAAGATGCTCGATGTCCTGTCGGCCCTCGGTTGCGCGCTGACCATTACCATTCCGGAGGATCGCCGATGACCACGCGCGCGCTCACGCTCTGGTGGGGCAGGGACGCCGTCGGTACCCTGTCAGTCGACGCTTATGGCGAGATGGGCTTTGCCTATCTGACCGCCTGGCTTGCTCGGAGCGATGCCCGGGCGATCTCCGTGTCCCTGCCTTTGCGGGAGGAGCCGTATTCCCGACGCGAATGCCTGCCCTTCTTCGAGGGCATCCTGCCTGAAGAGAGCCAGCGAGCGAATGTCGCCGCCGCGCTCGGTGTCTCTGAGCGCAATGAATTTCGCCTGCTTGAAATGCTGGGCGGTGAAGTTGCAGGCGCCCTGGCGCTCTGGCCGGAAGGCGAAGATCCGCCAGCCGATGAGGGGCCGTTCACGCCCAAGCTTCTGTCTGACAAAGAGCTGCGCGTCCTGATCGACTCCCTGCCGAAGCGCCCCATGCTGGCCGGCGAGGAGGGGCTGCGACTGTCGCTTGCCGGCGCCCAGGCGAAACTCCCCGTAATCCTGACGCCGGATGGCATCGCGCTCCCAGCGCCGGGCCAGCCGACAACGCATATCCTGAAGCCTCCCATCACAAGGTTCGAAGGCACGACGGAGAATGAGGCCTATGGGATGCGGCTTGCGCACTTGATCGGGCTCCAAGTGGCCGAGGTCGAGATCCACCGGGCCGCGGGCGCGCCCTTCCTGCTCGTCCGGCGCTATGACCGTCTGATGGGTAACGACGGCCGCGTCACGCGTCTGCATCAGGAGGATTTCTGTCAGGCCCTCGGGTTCACGTCAGCACGCAAATATGCGTCCGATGGCGGCCCGGTGTTCCGCGATCTGTTCACGCTCCTGCGGCGTGTAGCAACCCGCCCCGCGATCGAAGTTCTCAAACTCTTTGATGCGGCAATCTTCAATCTGATTATCGGCAACGCTGATGCGCACGGGAAGAATTACAGCCTCCTCTATGATGGCAGCACGACGCTCGCGCCGCTCTATGATCTCCTTTCGACCGTGGCCTATCCCGAGCTCAGTCCGCGCCTTGCGATGAAAATTGCGAAGCGGGCAGCGCTGGAGGACATCCAGTCGCGGGACTGGGCCAGGTTTGCCGAAGAGACGGGGCTGACGGAGCCCTTCATCCAGCGGAGGGTCAAGGCATTGTGCGGGCTGGTGCTCGAACAGGCCGGGAAGGTAGCGCAGGGATTCGATCTGGAGGCGAGCGAGCGTGAGGCGATGTCTGGGGTTGAAGGATTGGTGTCAGGGCGGGCGGAGAATTTGCTTGGACGCGTCTGAAGTCATCCGGGATCAACTCGGGAGGTGGCTCTCTCCAAAGAGCATAGTGGGCTTGCCGGTTTCTTTGCGACCCGCCCACCGGAGGCGGGGCTGTTCGGCCGGCGAGGACGTCTTGAGTTGGGGAAGAGCCGTTCTTCTGGCCGGCCCGGCTCGTCTCACTGAGGGATCAGCAAGTAGGGCTTTGGGCATGAGGCTGGGGCTCGCCGGCGGGTCGCGCGCCCGCGCTTCCCACTGCCGGAGGCAGAGGGGTCACGGCCGCTGGATATGAGTATCTGAGTTCAGAGATCTCCGAACAAGGCACGACCAGCGACGCAAATAACCAGCCCAGATAACAGGCCAGAGGTCTGCTCTGACTGTCCGGACGCACCGCCATGGCCTGCAAAGCCTTCGATCCCATCAGCAGTCTCCCTGCGCCTCAATATCTCTCCCCAACAGCCGGGTCTGGGCGGACGGTGCGTCTGCCAGAGCGCGGTCCTCGCACAAGGGGGCGGGACTTTGTCATGTGTGAGCGTCTTTAGGTCTTCTACCTACGGCTACCCCTTGCGCGGGGCCCTTATGCGCTCCGGCTGAGCACCTTTTCGCCGCCCACCCCCGCCTGATGCGGGAAAGAACGCCGGGCGGCGCAAAGGAGACTGATATGACTGACCAAATTACAACCGCTGCACCCCTTGGAGCAGCTTCCGCACTCTCGATTCCAGACCGCCCCCGTATCTATGTAGCCTGCCTTGCTGCCTACAATAATGGCCGCCTGCATGGGTGCTGGATTGATACGACCGACCCGCACGAAGTCTGGCAACAGGTGCGCGAGATGCTCGCCGCTTCGCCGGAACCGGATGCGGAAGAATGGGCAATTCACGGTGCGACCAGAAAGTCGCATCTGT
>NZ_ARYL01000050.1 GCF_000685295.1 Hyphomonas oceanitis SCH89 | reverse complement strand
AAGGGAATCGAACCCTCGTATTCAGCTTGGGAAGCTGCTGCTCTACCATTGAGCTACACCCGCATGCGGCGCCTATTTGAGCCGGAATGGACCGGCGCGCAATAGGCGCCTGCCGTCACTTGAGCACCACCACCGCAACAGAGCGCGGCGGCAGGTCGAGCACCAGCGTCTTGTCTTTTGCCTTCGCTGCCAGCGGCACCGGGTGCACGGCGTCCGGATCGGAGAACGTGTTGCCCGCATCCATGGTTTTCGCCGTCAGCAACCGGCCCTCGGCCTTTTTCGCGCCGAACGAAGTCAGGTCCACGTTATGGCTGGCCCTGGCGTCTGCATTCACCAGCGCCACGATGAGCTGGCCATCCGCCGTCCGCGCAGCGCTCAGGCTGATCGCGGGCACAGTGACCTCGCCCAACGTATAGTCCGGCGATGCATAGGAGACCGGCAGAGCCTCGGCGCCCATGAACGGCTTGTACATCTCGAACACATGATAGGTCGGCGTGAGCACCATGTCCGGCCCATCGGTCAGGATCATCGCCTGCAACACGTTCACCATCTGCGCGATGTTGGTCATCTTCACGAGGTCGGCATTGCGGTGGAAGATATTGAGGTTCAGCCCGGCCACGACCGCATCGCGGATCGTGCCCTCCTGATAGAGCGCCGGCGGATTCTTCGTCTCGTCCTGGTCCACCCACATGCCCCACTCATCAACATAGAGGCCGAAGCCGTCCGGCAGATCCTCGTGCTTGGCGATGATCGCGCGCTGGTCGGCAATCACGCCCTCCATGCGCAGGGTGCGCTTGATCGTTGAGGCCCATTCGGCTTCCGGAAAGCCGGTGGCGTCGCCCTTCTCGCTCCATTCCCCGGTCGGCAGCGTGTAGACGTGCAGCGACACACCTTCGATCAGACCGGCGATATAGGGGTGGCCCAGCAGCGTGTCGGTATATTCCGGGTTGCCGTCATGGGCGCCCGACAGGATGCGCACGGGCTGGTCGCCGGCGGTCTTCGCGAAACTGGCATATTGCGCATAGAGATCGGCATAGGCACCGGCTGTCAGGGCCCCGCCGCAGCCCCATGTCTCGTTGCCGATGGACAGGAAGTCGACCTTGTAGGGTGTTTCGCGCCCATTCGCTGCCCGTTCAGCGGCGCGGTCACCTGCCACTGCGGTCAGGTATTCGAGCCAGTCAGCGGCTTCGGCGGTCGTTCCCGTACCAAGGTTCAGGTTGAGATAGGTCTTCGCGCCAAGGCGTTCCGCGAGATTGAAGAATTCATGGCTGCCAAAAGCGTTCGGCTCTTCCGTGCCGCCCCACACCATGTTGACCCGCACCGGGCGCGTGTCGCGTGGCCCCACGCCGTCGGGCCAATGGTAGAGGTCGGCATAGCAGCCGCCGGGCCAGCGGATCACCGGCACGTCCAACGCCTCGAGCGCGCCGAACACATCATCGCGGATGCCGTCCGTATTGGGGATGTCACTGTCCGGGCCGACCCAGATGCCGCCATAGGGCTGGGTGCCAAGATGTTCGAGAAACTGGCCGTATATTTCCGGCGCGATCGTGTGCGTCTCGGCGGCGAGGTCTACATCGACCCTTGTCTGTGCGGCGGCAGAAATGGCCCAGAGCAGGGCGCACGCCAGACTGGCAACCAGTTGAACTCTCATTTTTCTCTCCCTTGTTATTTTAGCGCTAACATTGCTGCGGGAGGGCCCGTTTGGTCAAGCTGCATCCCGAATTCCGGGCGCCGCATCAGCCACTGGCTAAGCAGGCAGGTTGCAGGTAGAAGGCCCGCATGAACGGATTTCTCGCAGTTGCAGCAGGCGGCGCCCTCGGCGCATCCATGCGTTATGGCGTCAGCCAGCTCACAGTGCGGCACCTGCCGCAGGGCTGGCCCTATGGCACATTCGCGGTCAATATTCTCGGCAGTCTGGCCATGGGCCTGCTGATCGGATGGCTGGCCCTGAAGGCCGAAGGCGTCAGCCAGACCACGCGCCTGTTCCTCGCCACCGGCGTGCTCGGTGGCTTCACGACATTCTCGGCCTTTTCGCTGGAAGTGGCCGAATTCCTCCGCACCGGGGACACCGGCAAGGCTCTCGCCTATGCCGGTCTGTCGCTCGTCCTTGGCGTTTCGGCGCTTTTCCTCGGCCTTTGGCTGGCACGGAGGCTCTACGCATGAGCGGTCAAATCATCACCGAAACCGTCACCGACAAGGAAGAAGGCACCCGCCTCGACCGATGGATCAAGCGCCGCGTGCCGGTCACGCAGGGCCAGGTCGAGAAATGGCTGCGCACCGGTCAGGTCCGCGTCGATGGCGGCCGCGCCAAGGCAAACATGCGCCTTGAGGCCGGCATGGCCGTGCGCCTTCCTATCCTTGACGGGGAAGCGCCGCGCCAGCGCGACCCCGCCGCCAATGCCTCCCAGAAAGATCGCGAGTTCCTCAAAGAGCTGATCATCTACGAAGACGACGAGATGATCGCCTTCAACAAGCCTGCCGGCCTCGCCGTGCAGGGCGGATCGGGGCAGGGGCGCCATATCGACGGCATGCTGCCTGCGCTATCCGAAGGCGAGCACCGCCCGGTCCTCGTGCACCGTCTCGACAAGGATACCTCCGGTGTCCTGCTCGTCGCGAAATACCCCGCTGCTGCGGCGCGCCTTGGTGATCTCTTCCGGGGCCGCGAAATGGACAAGGTCTACTGGGCCATCACCGTCGGCGTACCTAACCCCCCATTCGGCCAGATCCGCTGCTGGATGGTCAAAGGCGTGCCAGACGACCGCGAGGAAAGCGGCTGGCGCCCGGTCAGCCCGAACGTCAAACGCCGCGACGCTGACCGCGAGCGCATGATGCGCACCGCGCAGGGCGTCGAAGGCGCGAAACATTCGATCACCGATTATGCCGTCGTTTCGACGGCGGGCCAGAAGGCCGCCTGGGTCGCGCTGAAGCCACTAACGGGCCGCATGCACCAGCTGCGCTTCCACATGCTGGAAATGGACACGTCCATCCTCGGTGACTTCAAATACCAGAGCCGCCGCGAAGTGCCCAATGGTCTCGCGCCGGGCCTGCACCTCCACGCCCGCGCGCTGATCATCCCGCGCCCCATCGGCAAGCCCATCTCCATCATCGCGCCGCTCTCGCCGCACATGAAGGAGACATTCGAAACACTCGGCTTTCTCGAACAGGAAGCAGGCAAGAACCCGTTGGCGCCTTTCGTCTGATGCTGAAACTGGCAATTTGGGATATGGACGGCACCATCGTCGACAGCCGGGACGTTATCCAGACGGCGATGGTCCGCGCATTCGAAGCGGAAGGGCTCATGCCGCCGGCCTATGATGCGACACGCCAGATCGTCGGCCTTGGCCTCCGAGAATCCTGTCAGATTCTCGCGCCGGATAATCTTTCTCCTGAGCGCGTAGACACGCTGGTCGAAGCCTACCGCAGTGCCTTCATCGCGCGCCGGACCGATCCGGACGTCAAGGAGCCGCTCTATGAAGGCGCCCTCGAAACCCTCCAGATGCTGCGCGACGACGACTGGCTAATCGCCATGGCGACCGGCAAGTCCCATCGCGGTATCCGCGCTATCTTCGACATGCACCCGCTTGAGTCTTATTTTGATACAATCTGGTGCGCCGATGACGGCCCCGGCAAGCCGCATCCCTTCATGGTCGAACAGTCCATGAAGGCGCTAGGCGCGGAAGCCCACCAAAGCCTGATGATCGGCGACGCCATCCACGATATCAATATGGGCAATGCGGCAGGCGTAAGAACGCTTGGTGTCACATGGGGATTTGGTGCAGCGCACGAGCTGGAAGCTGTCGGAGCCCACGAAATTCACCATTCCTACAACACGTTGCAAGAAAGCCTGCTTCGTTTCGCGCAGGCCACAGGGAACTAAAGGCTGCTCACCACGTAGCTGTGTCATAGGTGCTGACACAAGCTAAGGGTGGCTAACATGACATGGAAGATTGAAGCTGGAATCGTGGGCGGAGCCGCACTCGTTCTCGGTGGCTTCCTCGCAGTCATGGCTAACCAGCATGAAACCTCGCGTCCGGATCCCGTCGATCATTTCGTCCAGTCAGATTACGATGTCTTTGACCGCGACTTCAAAATGGGTAGCGCAGATTGCGCCATTGGCCTCGCGTCGCAGAAGATATGCATGCACAAATCCCCCCTGGAAAAGGAACTCAGGGTTGGACAGACGCTCCCCGCGTATATGCCAGCCCTTGGAGCGGAATTCCGCATTATCGTGAAAACGGCGCTCAAGTCGGACAATCTCAGAACAGTGCGCTATGGCCAGACCCTGGTCTTGATTGATGCCGAAACGCGTGAAGTGAAGGACATCCTTCGCCTCAATGCGCCTGATTTCATGGCCGCACAGGCTGACACGACGCAGCCCAAAGTCTGAAATCCCCCCTTGGAACAAAGTGTCAGCGGGCCTAAAGGCTGCTGCATGACAAGTTCCGAACCCACTGACAAACCAAAACGCTTCTACAAGCTCGCAGCCGTTGAGCCCATGGACGACGGCTGGACCGTTGCGCTGGATGGCCGCACGATCAAGACGCCGGCCCGCGCAGGTCTGGTCCTGCCGACCGAACGCCTGGCCCGTGCCATTGCCGCGGAATGGCAGGCCCAAGAGGCAAATATCGACCTCCTCGCCATGCACCTGACGCGCCTCGCCAATGTCGCAATCGACCGTGCAGGCGAAACGCGCGAGGAAATGGCTGACGAACTGGCGCGCTACTGCGAGACAGACCTGATCTGCCATATCGCCGACACGCCTGATGAACTGGCAGAGGCTGAGGAAAATCACTGGGCGCCTGTGCGCGACTGGGCGGGCGACACGCTTGGCGTCAATCTGGTACCCGTCATAGGGATTGTGGCCTCGCCCCAGCCGGATTCATCACTGGAAGCCGCGCGCGATCATGCGCTGTCGCTCGATGCATTCCGCCTGACGGGACTTCTCTTCGGTGCGGGCCTGTTCGGCTCGGCTCTTTTGGCCCTCGCCGTCGAGCAGGAGGCGCTCAGCGCCGAGGACGCCTACGAGATTTCGCGCATTGATGAGGCCTGGCAGGCTGACAATTGGGGAGAGGACGACGAGGCCAAGGCCGTTACCGAAGCGCGCCGGCTTGAAGCCAAGGCGCTCGGGGTCTGGTTCCGCGCACTGGTCTGATTTGGCCCCGGCTGCGTATAAAGGGCACGTAACCGCGCACGCCGCGCACCTTACCTGCTCGGAGTCAGCCTTGATCATCGTTCATCATCTTGAGAATTCCCGTTCGCAACGGGTCCTGTGGCTGCTGGAAGAGTTGGGCATACCCTATGAGGTGAAGCGCTACGAGCGCGACGCCGAGACCATGCTGGCGCCGCCTGAATTGAAAGCCATCCATCCACTCGGCAAGTCGCCTGTGATTGAGGACAATGGCGCCATCATCGCCGAGACAGGTGCCATTTTCGACTATATCCTGCAAACGTATGCAGGAGGGCGCCTCAGTGCGCCCGCAGGCACACCCGAGGCGCGTAAACTTACCTACTGGCTTCACTATGCCGAAGGATCGGCAATGCCGCCTTTGCTGCTGAAGCTCGTATTCATGCGCATGCCTGAAGGGGCGCCGGGCCTTCTGCGCCCAATCGTTCGCCTGATCGCCTCGACTGTCCAGCAGAGGCTGGTGGACCCGCAACTCACCACCCATCTGGCCTATTGGGAAAGCGAACTGGCCCGTACGGGCTGGTTCGTGGGTGACGGTCTGACGGCCGCCGACATCATGATGAGTTTCCCGCTCGAAGCGGCGGCGAGCCGCGGGGGTGCTGACAAGAGCGACTCCGTCATGGACTTCCTGAATCGCATACATGCGCGCCCGGCTTATCAACGCGCGCTAGAGGCGGGCGGCCCTTACGCCTACGCGTAGCGGAAGCTGCCCACACTCAGGGCACAAACAGCCCACACTTATGCCTCTGATGGTATATCCTACGCGTATCACTGTCTTTTGCGCATGGCTCAGCTTGTCAGTTTCAGGTAAAATAGTGTCCATTATATACAATCCGGCGAATGGCGAATTGGTCGTCCGTGTGGAAATGTTTAGAGCATGGGAACGCGGGCGATGGGTGCTGAAACAGATGATACGGAAGCTATTTCCATACGCAGGGCGCCCGTTCCGGCAGGCCCGAAGGTCGGCGATTACCTTTCGGCTTTCGAGAATTCTGCGGTAGGCGTTGGGCATATCAACCTGAAAGGCCAGTGGCAGGACGCCAATGGCTCGCTGCGACGGATTCTCGGGTACTCTGCGTCCGAGCTTAAGGGCCTGTCTTCTATGGACATGACGCACCCGGACGATGTGCGGCTCGATGCTGATCGTATCCTCAAGCTCATGACGGGTGAGATTGGGCATTATGCCGTCGACAAGCGCTTTCGGCGCGCAGATGGCGTATATGTCTGGACGCGCAAGACACTGGTGGTAAGGCGCCGGGCCGATGGCTATCCAGAATACCTGATCGCCGTGATCGAGGACATTGATCAGCGCAAGAAGACCGAGGCCCAGAATGCATTCCTCATCCAGGAGCTTGCGCATCGATCACGCAACCTTCTGTCTGTCATAAGCTCCCTCACCAGCCTGCTTGCGCCGACCTGCCATTCTGTGCCGGAGTTTGAAGAAAGGCTGCTTGAGCGCCTGCACGCCATTTCACGGTCCAACGATTATCTGCTCGGCCGGTATAATGAAGGTGCTTCCCTGAATGCCTTGGTGCGGAGCCAGATAAGCGCATTTGTCGGATCTGATGTGGAACAGGTCACCTTTGATGGTGTCGATATACCCATCAACGCAAAGTGCTCGGAGACTCTTGTCCTGGCGCTGTATGAGCTGACATCCAACGCGCTTAAATATGGCGCTTTGTCTGCGAGTGGCGGTCATATACATGTCGCCTGGAAAATCATTGGTGCTGGCAATGAGGCTCGATTCCGCTTCTCTTGGAGCGAGCGGTCACCCCATTTGCTGGACGAACCGGGCGCACCGGGATTTGGGTCCCGTATTCTGGGTAGCCTCGCGCCCATGAGCGTACGCGGCTCCGTGACACGGGAATTCTCGTCAGAAGGCATGTCCTGGACCCTTGAGGCCCCCCTGTCGGCGGTTATCGCGCAAGTTTCAGCCTAACCCGGCGGAAGCCATTGTCCCACTTGCCATCCCGGCTGCGCGCTTTATCAGTCACTGCTTCAGTTTTATGGCAGGGAGAGGCCCCCTCATGCAGGATGTAATCGACGCTCTGGAAGCACGCCGCGAAGTCGCACGCCAAGGTGGCGGTGCCGCGCGGATCGAGAAACAGCACGAGAAGGGCAAGCTTTCCGCCCGTGAACGCGTCGCTGTCCTGCTGGATGAGAACAGTTTCGAAGAATTCGACATGTTCGTGGAACACCAGTGCGCCGATTTCGGCATGGAAGAGCAAAAAATTCCCGGCGACGGCGTTATCACAGGCCAAGGCACCATCAATGGCCGCCTCGTCTACGTCTTTTCGAAAGACTTCACCGTCTTCGGCGGCTCGCTCTCCAAGGCCCACGCGGCGAAGATCGTCAAAGTCCAGAAAATGGCCGTCCAGAATGGCGCGCCGGTTGTCGGCATCTTCGACGCTGGCGGCGCGCGCATCCAGGAGGGCGTTGATTCGCTCGCCGGTTATGCCGACATCTTCATGGAAAACGTCCTCTCCTCGGGCGTCATCCCGCAAATCTCCGTCATCATGGGCCCTTGTGCCGGCGGCGACGTCTATTCGCCCGCGCTGACAGACTTCATCTTCATGGTGAAGGACACGTCCTACATGTACGTCACCGGCCCTGACGTGGTGAAAACCGTCACCAATGAGGAAGTCACACACGAGACCCTCGGCGGCGCCTCCGTTCATGCCAACAAGTCCGGTGTCGTCGACGGCGCCTTCGAGAACGACATCGAGGCGCTGACGCAAATGCGCCGCCTGATCGACTTCCTGCCTCTGTCAAACCGCGAAGAGGCCCCCATGCGCCCTGTGCACGACACGGTAGACCGCGTGGAAAACAGCCTCGACACGCTGATCCCGCCAAACCCGAACACGCCCTATGACATGAAGGAACTGATCTCCAAGGTCGCCGATGAAGGCGACTTCTTCGAGATCAGCCCGAATTTCGGCGCCAACATCATCTGCGGCTTTGGCCGTATCGAAGGCTCCACCGTCGGCTTCGTTGCCAACCAGCCGATGACGCTGGCCGGCGTGCTCGACATTGATGCCTCCCGCAAGGCGGCCCGCTTCGTGCGCTTCTGCGACTGCTTCAACATTCCCGTCGTCACCTTCGTTGACGTGCCGGGCTTCATGCCGGGCACTAAGCAGGAATATGGCGGCCTCATCAAGCATGGCGCCAAGCTGCTCTTCGCCTATGCCGAAGCCACCGTGCCGAAGGTCACCGTCATTACACGGAAGGCCTATGGCGGCGCCTATGACGTGATGAGTTCAAAACACCTGCGCGGCGACGTGAACTATGCCTGGCCCACGGCCGAGATTGCCGTGATGGGCGCCAAGGGCGCGGTCGAGATCATCTACCGCAAGGAACTGGGCGACAAGGACAAGATCGCCGCGCGCACCAAGGAATACGAAGACAACTTCGCCAATCCTTACGTCGCCGCCCGCAAGGGCTATATCGACGACATCATCATGCCGCACTCCACCCGCAAACGCATCGCCAAATCCCTCCGCACCCTGCGCACCAAGCAGCTGGAGAACCCCTGGAAGAAGCACGACAACATTCCGCTTTAGGTAAAAATACGTTCTACTGCGATCATGTATATGTTGGCTTCTCGACTGCCCGCCTCTTGTTCAAAGGTTGCTTCATATTTTTTGAGCAATCCAGACACAGGCTTGTCGTTTGAGATGGTAGGAATCGGGCGTAATTTTGGATTGGGGGCGTAAGCTTTCACAATGTGTTTGTCTTGCTTCTGAGAAATAGGGCGAATAACAAAATCAATCAAATGGCCGGATTTATCTTTTTCTGGCAAGTGTAGTTCAAATGTCATCTTTTCTATGTGCTGATTATTCTGAGTAGAAAAATATAGGTAATCGCGCCCTAAATCTTTAAGTTCCTCTAGCGCGGCTATGCATTCTTCGTTCTGTGATATCACCACACTACAAGTCTTTGGCAGGGGGCGCTGCATCATAAGTATCATAGTTTGATAGTCTTTGTGCTTTGACTGTAGGGGCAGGGTAAGAACTGGCATGTCCTGAGAACTGGTCTCATTACCTGACTGTTTAGAAATGATTGTTGCTTCCACAGTAGGTGGTGCCAGCGTGCACTTGTTCGTGTTGTGAAAAAATATCGGCAAGTACTGAAACTGGGTCTCATTTTGGAGGCCTTCGTTATTTGTGTTTTCTTTGCCGTCGAGTTTAAATATCGTCCTGATTGTGTCTGGAAACTCTTCATTGATCAGCGAATTAACATGATAAATGATGCGGACCTCTCGTGCTTTGTACGAATAGAATTCGTGCCCGTTCTCCGCGAACTCCTTAACTTCTGACTGAAAAGATCTATACAGGCCTACTAACGATTTCGGCGTGCTGTCATAATAGTTTTTGCGCACATTTTCATCGGCTGTAACTGCTCTTTCAATTTCTTTGTAAGCGGATTTAAATGATTGTTCGTACGCATCTTCAAAGTCATCGCCAATAATTTGATCAAAACTTAGGCTGCTCATTTTTGATTGTATTGTGACTATTCTCTGTTCTTCAAATAAGAGGGCCGCTTCATTTGTACGTGCGTCAATCATGCGGCTTAATATATATCCGAGGTATTCTAAGGGGGCTTTTGACTGAATGTCGATATCGCCCATGTCTGGAAATCGTACGGCTATTGGTACTACGTCGTCGGATAGTCCGAGCGTCGCGGCTTCTCCCGGTAAATTTTGAAACAATCCGCCATCTACTAAGTGTGGGTTTATGGAGTTTGTGTTCTTGCCGGGCAGCTTAAAGATAAATGGTAGGCCAGCTGAGTCGACTAATGCGCGATTTAACTCTAGATCGCTTTGCTCCGTAAACTGATATGGGCTGGCGCTATCAAGCCGCGAGGCCATTATCCGCAGTTCTTTGCATCGGGCTTTCTGGTTTGCCATGCAGTCGCGAATTGGTTTGCGGCTATCTACACCAAGTAGACCAAATATTTCAGTTATTAGGGAAATGACATCCCGTTCTCGGTATAAGGGCCTATTTCGTAATACTGATATTATCACATTTGCCTTTGCGAGTTTCTTTTGAGGTAAGCGCTTGGCAATCAAGGCACCTATCTTTGGGCCTGAGACTGGAATTTGTGTGAACTTTGCGCCGCAAGAAAATGCGGCAGCGGCGATCGCGCCTGCGGATGTTCCAGCAACTCTTGTCACTCTTAGCTTGTCTTCCCGCTGAAGGGTATCAAGAGCGTTCGCGGCTGCAATAAGATCGAAGATGCGGGCACCACCTCCTTGAAAGGCAACCGAAACTTTTTTCATGTGCTTCCCCAGTCAGTCCGATTAGAATATCTATTTTGAAGGCAAAGATAGAAATTGCAATACCACCTTAGGTGGGAGGCGGCAGTAAGAGTGGGCTAGGCTAAGCGAAAGCGATACCCGCCGTCTTCCTATTGCCCACAGCGCCCGCATCAAGCACCCTCATTCAATGATCGCCCCCTACATCCGCCCCGCGCTCCCCGCCGACAGCGCCGCCCTCGTCGCCATCCTGCACGACACGTTCGAGTCCACTTGGCGCCCGCAGCTCACGCCCGCTGCCGTCACCGCCTACCAGCAAGGCAACCGCCCCGCCGCTTATGTCGCCGAGCGCGGCCATCTCTTCCATGTGGCGACCCGCGCGGGCGTCGTTGTCGGCCTCGTCGACTGGCAGGATGATTTTGTCCACGCCCTTCACGTCCATTCCGCCCATGCGCGCAGCGGTGCGGGCACCGCGCTGATGGATCTCGCCGAAGCCGAAATCGCCCGCGCCGGCTTCCCCGCCGCCCGGCTCGAAACCGACACGTTCAACACGCGCAGCCAGGCCTTCTACGCCGCACGCGGATATATCGAAAAAGACCGCTATCCGGACCTTGAATGGAACAGCGGCCTGACAACGCTGCTGCTGGAAAAGCGGCTCTCCTGAGGAGAGCCGCCTCAATCCGGCCGTTCCAATGATCGTCTACTGAGGAATACGCGTCTCGTATTCCGCCTTGAGCTTTGCCCAATTGCTCCAGAAAGAGCTGGCCGTGTCGCCGGAAACGTCTGCGACGAGGATATCCAGATGTGTGTGCCATCCCGCGCTGATGCCCACCTTGCTGGACCGTTCGGCAATGCCCGTATGCGTCAGCGTCAGCAGAACCTTATCGCCCTTGGGCTCAAGATCGAACGTCACCGTTCCTGCGCCCCAGGTGAACACCAGCCGGCGCGGCGGATCAAACGCGACCACCTTGCTCTGCATGCTGTGCTCGGCCGGAAAATTCTCGGGCCGCGGATCGGACGGACGGCTGAGATCGTCATTGCGCCAGGTCAGCGTGAACGCGGTGCCCGCCCCTTGGCTCATGTCACCGGAGGCCAGCCATTTGCGGCGCAGGTCGCTGTCGGCGAGATAATCCCACACCCGCTCCACCGGCCCCGGCAGCCAGCGCTTGATGACAAGGGTCGAGGGATCGACCAGTTGGGCGAACGGGTCTGTTTTGACTTGCGTATTCATTGTCTGTCTCCTTCAGGGGCTTGGGGTTTTGTCGGTGCGATATCCCGGGCCTTGCGGGCATCGTCTTCGCGCAGCAGGCGATCGAGTGTATCGAGGCGCCCGGTCCAGAACTGTTCGTAGAAGCCCAGCTCGCTGTGCGCGGCGGCCAGCGGCGCGGCCTGCAGGCGGCACCAATGTGTCCGCCCCTCGATCTCGCGCCTTATGAGCCCGGCCTTCTCGAGCACCTTGATATGTTTGGACGCTGCGGCCAGCGACATCGGGTGCGGCGCGGCCAGTTCACCCACCGTGCAGTCGCCTGCGGCCAGCGCTCGCAGCATGCTGCGGCGCGTCCCGTCGCTCAGCGCGTGAAAGACATCATCTATCGGGGGGGTATATTGTTCAACCATATGGTTTAATAAAACGCCGCCGCATTTTAGTCAACCATATGGTTGAGGATTATTTGCGGGGGCCTTTTGGGATACCTTGCGACCATGGAAGCCCCCGAAACACCCCCTTGCTGCCCCTTAGGGAAACCCGCCTACATTCCTCCCATCGTCATCAAACACCGTCGGAATACCGGCACAAAGGAGGGAAAACACCCATGGCTGAAGCCTATATCTGCGCCGCCGTGCGCACCGCCGGGGGGCGCCGCAATGGCCGCCTTTCGGGCATCCACGCCAACGATCTCGGCGCCCGCGCGCTTGACGCTGTCGTCGCCCGCGCCGGCATCGACCCGTCGGTTATCGAAGACGTTATCTTCGGTTGCGTCACGCAGGCTGGCGAACAGGCTGGCCAGGTTGGCCGCATGGCCGTGCTCGCCTCGGGCCTGCCTGACAGTGTGCCCGCCGTCACGATCGACCGCCAGTGCGGTTCGTCCCAGCAGGCGATCCAGTTCGCCGCGCAGGCCATCATGTCCGGCACGCAGGATGTCGTCATCGCGGGCGGCGTGGAATCCATGTCGCGCGCCGTCATGGGGTCGAACTACCTGCCGGGCTCCGGCATCTCGCCAATCTCTGATGCCATCAAACAAAAATATGGCGTGAAGGGCTTCAGCCAGTTCGTCGGCGCTGAAATGGTTACCAAGAAGCACGGCTTCACGCGCGACGACACCGATGCCTTCGGCGTCGAGAGCCAGCGCCGCGCTGCTGCCGCCACCGAGGCCGGCGCCTTCAAGGACGAGATCGTGCCCGTGGAAATCATCACGCCCGAAGGCGAGATCGAAATGCATACGGTCGATGAAGGCATCCGCCCCGGCACGACGAAAGAGGCCCTCGCTGGCCTGAAAACCATGGCCGAAGGCGGCATCCTTACCGCCGGCACATCCAGCCAGATCTGCGACGGCTCATCCGCCGTGCTCGTCGCGTCAGCGGAAGCCGTGAAGCGCTACGGCCTCACGCCGCTCGCCCGCATCCACAATCTCACGGTCACCGCTGGCGATCCGGTCATCATGCTGGAAGAGCCGCTCTTCGCCACCGACAAGGCACTCGCCCGCGCTGGGCTGAAGATCGGCGATATTGATCTCTATGAAGTCAACGAAGCCTTCGCGTCCATCCCCATGGCCTGGGCCAAGCACACGGGCGCTGACCCGGACAAGCTCAACGTCAATGGCGGCGCCATTGCCCTCGGCCACCCGCTCGGCGCCACCGGCACCAAGCTGATGACCACGCTGATCTACGGCCTCAAAGCCCGTAACAAGCGCTGGGGCCTGCAAACCATGTGTGAAGGCGGCGGCGTCGCCAACGTCACCATCATCGAAATGGCCTGATGAAATATGGCGGGGAAGGCCCTTTGGCTTTCCCCGTCACCTTTTTCGCACAAGGGCCCATATCAGGACGCCAAGTGACGACGCTACGGCCAGTCCCGCCAGAATGTCCTGCGGTCCGTCCACCAGCAATGCCCACACCAGGCCCGTCAGGCCGATCACGAACAGCGCGGCCGGCACGGCAAAAATCTGCCCAAGGCTGGCCTTGCGCTTCATGCGGATGTCACCGGCCCACGGCCCGCCACAGGGCGCTTGGCCCGCACCCGGGCCACCCACAGGTACAGCCCGCTTGCCAGAACGATGATCGTGATCACGTCGAGCACGGCCCAGACCATTTTCAGGAACAGCCCGCCATAGTCGCCAAAATGCAGCGGTCCTGACAGGGATAGCGCCTTCACGTACCAGGGCATTTCTCGCATGCCTGCAAAGCTGCCATCGTCGGCGCTTACCAGTGCTGGCGCGATGATATGCTCAGTCAGCGGCGTCTGGCCATGAAGGAAGATGGCGTAATGGTAGTCGGTGGAAAAGCCACTGCCCGGGAATGCCACGAACTGCAACTCCATGCCCGGCGCTTCGGCAACGGCACGGTTTACCGCGGCGTCCAGTGATGCGTAGACAGCCGGCTGCGGTGCATCGGCATAAGGCGCCACCAGATCAGCCAGTTCATGCGTTTTCCAGTTATCGATGATTGGCGTTGCCAGCGTGTTCATGACCCCCGTCAGGCCGACCACGATGACCCAGGCTACCGTCACCACGCCGAGCAGGTTATGATAATCGAGCCATTTCAGCCGGGTCGACTGGCCACGGCGGACAGTGCCGAATTCAAGCTTCCGCATGAACGGCGCATACAGCACCACGCCGGAAACGATTGCCGCAACGAACAGCGTGCCCATTGCGCCGAGGACCAACATGCCCGGCAAGCCGAGGAACATGTCGGTGTGCAGTTGGAGAAGGAAATCCATCACCGCTCCGCCAACATCCGCTGGCGGAACAAGGGCGCCGCTTGTCCGGTCGAATGACGCGAAATGCATCGCGCTGCCGGGGGCGTCCGCTGTTGGTCCGGTCGTCACGTTCACAACCGGCCGGTCGATATCAAAACTCATGAAGATCGGCACTTCGCCGGGCCGTTGTGCCAATGCGCCGGCGAGCAGCGCGTCGAGGTCCAGCAAGGGGCCATCGGGGTGGGCGGCCTCCCATGTCGCCGGGTTCAGCGCATCGTCAATCTCGTCATGAAAGATCAGCGGCAAGCCGGTGAGGCAGAGCATCAACAGGAAGCCTGTGCACACAAGGCTCGTCCATGTGTGCACCTGGCTCCATGCCCGGATCGTCGATGATTTCATTGCGCCTGCCTGATCATCTTAGAAGTCTATCGATGCCGATACCATCAGCGTGCGAGGATTGCCCTGGATGAGGTAATTCGCACCCGGGAAGCCACCTGTCGAGGCCCAGTAGGTTTCATCCGTTACGTTCTCGACACGGGCACGCAACGTGACAGGGCGTTCCGCCATGTTCAGCGTATAGCGGGCGCCAAAGTCCAGCCGTGTCCAGCTATCGATCTCGGTTGTGTTTGTTTCGTTCACATATTGCTCGCCGGTAAACACGATCCGGCCGTCCAGCGTCAGGCCGGTCAGGGCAGGTACATCCCATTCGGCATTCAGGTTTGCCTGTGTTTCCGGCACGCCGATCACTGTATTGCCTTCGTTCACGCCACCCTCGGTCTTCGCCAGTTCGGTATCCAGGAAGGTCGCGCCGCCAATCAGACGGAAACCGTCAACAGGTTCACCGAACACGCTGAGCTCAATGCCCTGATTTTCCTGCTCGCCGGATGACTGGAACACCTGGTTCACCACAATGGCATTAGGCCGCGTTAGCGAAAAGACGCTCAGTGTGCCGCCAAAATTGCCGCCATCATACTTGACGCCGGCCTCCACTTGCTCGCCCTTGAATGGCTCCAGCACCTCGCCAGCATTGAGGATGGCCACGCCGCCACTGGTGCTGGGGGCAATGCTGCCCGGCTGCAGGCTTTCAGCATAGTTGCCATACAGCGAGATGGCCGGGCTCAGCTTGTAGACGAGACCGAAGGCGGGTGTGGTCGCGCTGTCGGAATATCCAGAAAGGCGCAAACCGGAATTATAGTCGAACGAGGTTGTCTCGATGTCCTGGTGCCGCACGCCGATCGTGGCCAACAGGCGACCCTCGATGAAGGACAGCGTGTCCGCGATGGCATAGCTCTGATTGTCGACTTCCTCGGTTTTCAGGGGATCGTTCAGTTCGCCGCCAAGGAAGAAGTCCGGCACAGGCGCGGCGACAGCCACAGGGGTGTAGAGATCGCTGGCAAACGGCGTGGAAAAGCTCGAGAATGCATAGGCGTTCTTCGACTCAACCTTGATGGTGGAGGCCGATACGACGAGGCTGTGGCTCACAGGTCCTGTATCGAATGTCGCGCGTGCGCCCGTGTCGAACGAGAGAACGTCATCCTCGCGCGTGTTGTCGAAACGGTAAGCGGTCAGGCTGCCATCGGCCGCCGCACTGGGATTGGCCAGTACATTGGCTTCCTCGCCATTGCGCACGCCACCGGCGAGCCAAACGCTGATATTGTCTGTTACGTCATATTCGCCGCGCGCCACGGCGAACAGTTGCTCTTCGTCCGTATAGGTCCATGACTGGGCATAGTTGACGTCGGAATCCGGTACATCCGGTACGTCGCCCAATGGTGTCACCTGCGGGCGCGGCGCATCGATATGATTTTTCTGGTAGCCCGCGTCGGCCGAGAAACGGAAGCGCTCGCCGGCATAGTCCGTGCCAAGCGAGATGACAGACAGTTCGCGCTCCTGGCCGGAGATCGAAGTTTCGCCCTCGCGCCGCACCGCGTTCATGCGAACGCCCCATTCTTCGCTGGTCCCGAACCGCGTGCCGAGATCAAGTGCGGCATAAACCTGGCTGTCGCTCTCGAAGCCGATTGTCGCACGCCGCACGCCACCATCGGGCGCGCGCTTGGGAACAAGGTTGATCGTGCCGCCAACGCCGCTACCGCCCGGCGCTGCGCCATTGATGAAAGCGTTGGCGCCGCGGAACACTTCCACCCGCTCGAACAGCTCGGCCGCCACATATTGGCGGGGCAGAATGCCGTAGACGCCATTCAGCGTTATATCGTCTGAATACACCGGAAAGCCGCGCACGATGTAGACTTCCTGAAAGTTTCCGAAGCCTTTGGCCACGCGCACGACAGGGTCGTTCTGCAGCACGTCGCCAACGCTGTCGGACTGCTGCGCCGACACCAGGTCGGCCGTGTAGGTCGTGCCTGAGAAGGGCGCGTCAAGATAGTCGAGATTTCCCAATAGTCCGGCACGGCCGCCGCGCCCCACTTGTCCGCCGGCATATTCTTCCAGCAATTCCACCTGCGAGGCAGACCCCGTCACGGTTACGGTGTCGAGCACGCGCGCAGACGCATCTGCCGACGAATCCTCCTGCGCAGAAGCAGAGACAGACAATGCGCCAAGCGCCACGCCCGTGAGCGCCCATTTCCAGCCAGCGGAATTCATCATTTTCTTCACCAATCCAGTCAATTTACCCCGTCTGTAAATGCAAGTCATTCTTAAATCAACAGGACTTATGTAGACGAGATGCATGCTGGAGATGCTTGTGTATTGGGGGCACAGTTCTCCAGTCTTTCCCCACCCCGATCGTGTCCCAGCGCGTGGTGTAACTGAC
>NZ_ARYL01000049.1 GCF_000685295.1 Hyphomonas oceanitis SCH89 | reverse complement strand
ATGACTAGCGGCTCCAGAAAATGTGGACTTCGTCAAAGCCCGTCTGGAACACCATGATTTCGCCATTCAGCGCCATGTCGCGGGCGAGCGCGGTCCAGTCGATATAGTACTCGAGTGAGGCCGGAATCTCCGTCCCGCTGTCGCGCGTGATTTCTTCGGCAAAGTCTGCGGCGCTGCGATATTCGCCCGCATAATCCTCAAACGCAGCTTCAGCCTGCGCAAGGTCATCACCAAAATGGCGATAGAGTTTCGCGCCGAGCGCGCCATGCTCGGTAATGAAGGCCGCCAGCGCGCAGACTGTCTCGAAGCTCGCATATTCAGAAATCGTGCAGCCTTCGAACCCTTCATAGTCATGGATCGACCATTCATCCCCGTCCGGCTCGGGCGACGCCGCCAGCATGGCGCGGACCTTGTCCATGACCTCGTCCGGCTCGGTTGCGTCGATCCATGCCCCGTGCAGGCGCCCGTTATTGTAGGCGGCAAGACAGGCGACATAGATGCGTTGTGTCTCCCGCAAATCCGGTCCGGTATCTGTTCCAAGGGGGGCAGGTGTCTCAGGTGAAAGGGTCATGTCAGCCTCGCAAAATGAATCTTCGCCCGCGCACCTTTCCCGGCAGGCGGGAGGGGGCGGACGAAAGGTGCGGGCGCCCGGGCGTATGAGGGCCGGGGGCAAGGCGGGAAGGTAGGAGGCATGGACCAACGCGAGCGGCTCCAGGTCACCGGCGCCTTGCGCGCGGGCCGCGCCCGGGCAGACGCGCCGTCCGCCTCCTCACGGCTGCAGGGAAAGCTTGTCCACACCTGCGAGCGCCAGACAGGCAGGCTGGCGCCGTGGACACGAATCCGTCCAGACTCGTCAGCTATGGCCTTGCATATACGAGACTTCCGGGAAGCTGACCGCGCAGCATTGATCGCGCTTTGGGAGGCGTGCGCGCTGACCCGTCCGTGGAATGATCCGGATGCCGATGTGGACCGGGCGGTGACGTCACGAGACGCTACGATCCTCGTCGGCACGGTGGATGACGTGGTCTTCGCCAGTGTCATGGCTGGTCATGACGGCCATCGCGGCTGGATCTACTATCTGGCTGTGAGCCCTGACCGCAAGGCCCGCGGCCATGGACGTGAAATGATGGCCGAAGCCGAGCTGTGGCTAAAGGCGCGCGGTGCGCCGAAGGTGCAGCTCATGGTTCGCCAAGGCAATGAGACCGCAGCCGCCTTTTACACCGCGCTTGGATACGAACGCCAGGATGTCACCGTCCTCGGCAAATGGCTCACGCCATCGCCTGAGGCCGAATGAGGCTTCGACAGGCCACGCGCGCCTGACCCCTCTGGCCGCAAGGCCAGTGGGAAGCAAAGCGCGGCCCCCGCCGGCGAGCCCCCGCAGCACGTGTCCTCCCGGCAGGGAGGACACGTGACCGGAGACGAGCCGGGCCGGCCAGATGACATGGAAGAGGGTGAGGGCTCTCGCCGCCCGGACAGCCCCGCGCCAGCGGGCGGGGGAGGGGCGATGCCTTCAGATATTCCGTCAACGTCTTGAGCAGATGATCGGCAGCTCCTGCATCAGGTTCGTGAACTCAGGTGTTCATTCGGGTCGGCTTTTTATTGGCTGATAGGGGTTAGAGGTTTTCCTCAAGCAGTTCGCGATATCCGCCGTCACGCAGGCGTTGGCCTTTTGTGAGCAAACGTGCCATCTCCGACTTCATGGCGCTGGACGGACCAGCCCAGTCTTTCCTGACGCGATCCTCACCATAGAAGATCATCGCCGTTTCGCGATAGGTCATACCAGCTTCAAAGGCATCAAGCGCGATCAAGGCGTTGCGGTAGCCAAGTCCCTTGCGTGACCAGGTAGGCGACGTTGCTTCGGGATCATAGACGCGGTGGGCACGTTTGAGCGTCTCGATATATTCGTCAGGGCAATCGAAGCCGGAAACGGAAAACTCCATCTTTACGGGTTCACCGCATAGGAGTGACTTGCCGCTGCAGCGGATCTGGACGGAGCAGTTTGCCCCTTTGACGAGGAAGTGCTCGCGGCCGGCAGCATCGGTCAGGTGCACAATTCTGCAAAGGCGTGTGCCCTTCTCGAAGATTTCGTCAACTTCGTCAGGATCACGCTCACGGACATGGACCGCGATCTTGCGAGGGAATGTCTGATCGGACCAGAAGACATCTGTCGATAGCGCAGTCTGGCCGGGATCGGGAAAGTAGAGGAGCCCCCAGGCTTCGGCGGCGAGGTCCTGCTCAACCAGCTTCAACAGCTTGATGCCATGACATGCGGTCCCCGTTTCCAGCTGAGGTAGTACGGCGTAGGCATCGTCCCTCAGGGCAGGATTGCGCCTCGCGAACTCCCAAGCCCAGTTCCCGCGAGAGAGATTGGCGGTGTAGTTATACCTAACGAGCATATCGCTCAGGTCTTCTATCGTGCGAATAAGCATGTATCAGCCTCCCGCGTCAGGGGAATGCAGGACATGTGCCAATTTCAATCTATCATGGAGATTGCAAGGTTGCTTGCCTAAGGCAAAAGGGCACGCAAATGTGTGCTTACCGGACTAAAAGCACTGAACACACAAAAGCTGATTGAGCGTGTTCTGACTGCGTCGTTCGTCCAGACAAATTGGAGCTCGCAACAGTCAATAAGGATTGGTCTCTCACGTCGCAACTATTCAGCGGATTTTCGTTCTTTCAATATGTCCAGGGCTACGTCGACGATCATATCCTCCTGGCCACCAACCATACGCCTACGTCCTAGTTCAACCAGGATTTCACGCGTATCGATCCCATAATCTTTCGCTGCCTTCTCTGAATGCCGGAGGAAGGATGAGTACACGCCGGCATAGCCAAGTGAAAGCGTTTCGCGATCAACGCGAACGGGGCGGTCCTGGAGTGGGCGGACAAGTTCCTCGGCAGCATCCATGAGCGCAAAAAGATCGCATCCATGCTTCCATCCCTTTCGCTCGGCGGCTGCGATGAACACTTCAAGCGGCGCGTTTCCGGCCCCGGCACCCATGCCGGCCAGCGAAGCGTCCACGCGTCTTGCGCCATATTGAACGCCGACAATGGAATTGGCTACGCCTAGGGACAGATTGTGGTGGGCGTGGATACCCCGTTCAGTTTCAGGGTTCAGGACCTTGTCATAGGCTTGAAGCCGGGCGATGTATCCATCCATGTCGAGCGCGCCGCCACTGTCGGTGACATATATACATTCGGCACCATAGCTTTCCATCATGGCGGCTGGTTCAGCCAATTTCTCAGGCTCGACCATGTGGGACATCATAAGAAAGCCAACCGTGTCCATAGCCAGATCGCTGGCAACACCGATATGCTGTTTCGATACGTCGGCTTCCGTGCAGTGTGTAGCGATCCTGACAGACCTGACGCCAAGCTTGTAGGCATGCTTCAGCTCCTCGATCGTTCCGATCCCAGGAAGGAGGAGCGTCGTCAGTTTCGCCGTTTTCACTGAATCCGCGACGGCTTCAATCCATTCCCAGTCGGTGTGGGCGCCAAAGCCATAATTGAAGCTTGAGCCATTCAGGCCGTCTCCATGGGCAATCTCGATTGCGTCGACTCCGGCCTGGTCAAGGGCTGCGGCAATCTTGCTGACGTGCTCGATACCGTATTGGTGCCGGATCGCATGCATCCCGTCGCGCAAAGTGACGTCCTGAATGTAGAGATTGTCGGATTTGGGATCAAATGCCATCAGGCAGTCTCCTTGGCTCGCCGCCGTGCGGCGATCTTCTCAGCGGTCGCAATGCCAGCTGATGTCATTATGTCGAGATTTCCCGCGTATGCAGGCAAATAGTGGGCGGCACCCTCGACTTCCAGGAAAACGCTGGTCTTGATACCTTCGAATGTGCCCAGGCCGGGAATCTTGACTGGGTTGTTCAAAACGAGCCGTTCGAACTGAACCTTTTGCTTCATCCGATAGCCGGGCACATAGGCGTTGACCTTTGCAACCATTGCTTCGATTGAGGCCTCAATTGTCGGCTCATCTGCGCCACTAGAGAGGGTGAATACCGTATCGCGCATGATCATCGGAGGCTCCGCCGGGTTCAGGACGATTATGGCTTTGCCTTTCCGGGCTCCTCCAACCTCTTCTATACCCTTTGAGGTGGTCTCGGTGAATTCATCAATGTTGGCCCGCGTTCCCGGCCCGGCTGACTTGGAGGCGATGGAAGCGACGATCTCCGCATAGTGGACTGTCGCGACGGATGCTACTGCTGCCACGATTGGGATCGTCGCCTGCCCGCCGCAAGTGACCATGTTGACATTTGACGCATCCAGATGCGCGTCACCATTGACGACGGGTATGACATACGGCCCGATCGCCGCAGGCGTGAGGTCGATCATCACCTTTCCGGCGGACGTGACGACTTCATTGTGCCGCTTGTGTGCGCCAGCAGATGTCGCATCAAAGACAATTCCGATTTCGGGCCACACGTCGAGCTTAACGAGACCCTCAATTCCTTCATGCGTGGTCGCGATACCCATGCGCTTTGCCCGGGCAAGGCCGTCCGAGTCGGGATCGATCCCGACCATCGCGCCCATTTCGAGACCCTTTGACTTGCGTATGACCTTGATCATGAGGTCAGTTCCGATATTTCCGGATCCGATGATCGCAACCTTGGTCTTCTTGAGAGTTGTCATTTCCAATGTCTCCTATTTCGCCGCAATTGCGAGGCGAACCGACCCAATACCTTCGATATCTGCTTCAAACAGATCACCAGGCTCCATTGAGGCCATCGGGCCAAGAGCACCTGTCAGAACGACGTCGCCGGCCTTGAGAGGTGCTCCGAGCTCTGCGCATTTTCGTGCGAGCCAGAGTGCGGCGTTTAGCGGATTTCCAAGGCACGCGATGCCGGCGCCATATGAAACCGGGCGTCCATTGCATTTCATCACCATGCCAGCATTGACGAGATCAAGCCCATGCAGTGCACGAACAGGACCGCCCAGGACATATAGGCCTGATGAGGCGTTATCCGCGATCGTATCCGAAATGCGGATATCCCAGTCCTTGATACGACTGCCCACAATTTCGATGGCAGGCACGACGTGGTCTATGGCTCGGATCAGTTCGCTTGGCGTTGTATCCTGCGCGTTGATGTCCCTGCCGAGTATAACGGCTATTTCAGCCTCGGCCTTGGGTTGTTGAGTTGCTGACAAGGGAATTTCATCACCGTCGCAATATTCCATATCCGCGTAGAGGACGCCAAAATCGGGCTGGTCTACGCCCAGTTGATTTTGAACTGCCGCTGACGTCAGGCCAATTTTCCTGCCAACAATTCGTCGTCCTGCGGACACCCACCGGGCTGTGTTGATCGCCTGGACCTCGTATCCGGCTTGCGGATCAAGACCAATGAGATCACGCACTGGTGCGCAGTAGGTTTGTCCCGCGTGTGCGTCGAACAGTGCATCCGCAGCCTTCTGAATTTCATCTCTGGAGATCATGGTCTGGTTCGCGTCCGTAAGTGACTTGGAATGTAGATCGCAAACTACGCGATGTACTTGACACTGCAATCCGAGGCAGGCCAACTACTATCACAATGTGATAAATGGAGATCCGTGTGACACGATCCATGTCTTCCTTCGACAAGGCGATGGCCTTGTTCGGAGCGCTTGTTGAGCAAGACGGTGTATTCGAATCAGACGCAATGAGTGTCCAGCTCGGAGTGCCGGAATCGACTCTGTACAGGCATCTGAATGCCCTCCATTCGGCCGGGCTCATCTGCCGATCCAAGCGTGGACGATATTTGCCCAACCCTGTTTTTTTTGAAGAAGCTGGAGGGGTTCACACCACATGCTGTGCTGTCGGAAATAGTACGACCCATTTTGGACCAACTAAGTGTCGCGTTGGAAACCACGACCCACTTTGGCATTCTGGAGAACGACATGGTTACCTACCTCGCGAAGGCGGTATTTGAAGGAGAGGAGGTGTTCACGCGCGAGAAAGGGCAGCTGGAGGCGTACTGTTCTGCTATCGGCAAGGTGTTGCTCTCGCACATGACGGTCGACGAGCGACAGGCGTATATAACCAGCGGGCCCTTTCCAAAGCTCACGGATAAAACGATCACGGACCCAGCCGAAATCGAACGAGAACTATATCGCACGCGCATTAGGGGATTCGGCGTTGACGATGGCGAGGTTCATAACGCACTTTATTGCATCGCTGTGCCAGTCTTCAGTTCGCGGGGAATGGTCGTGGGCGCAATTTCTAGTTCATCTAGCCAGAGGTGGGCGAGTCCTAAAGACCAGCGTGATCGCCTGATTCAGCTCAACGGGGTAGCGCAGTCAATCTCTTCCACCTTAGGGGCCGGCGCCTGATAACGTGGAGATGAGAGGTCAAAAAAATGGGAGCCGCTTAGGCTCCCAGAGTTTGGCGGAGACCTAGCTCCGCCGGAGGAAACAGACTGGTTGTCGTATCTCTTGAGCGTTCCCTGACCTTGAATGGCAGTGAAGTTCAACCTGACACGACACATTTAGGTTGAGCCGCTATCCGGTTGCGCGTCAACCTGGCCGGATACGAATGAGTGGCATCGCTCCCACATTGTGAAACTTTATGAAATCTGCGCGCTCGGGTGAACAGGATTGGAATTCTGTAGGCCTACCCATGATATTTGTGTGTCGAGAATATTCTCGAAAGCGGCCATGCGCGAATAACAGGACCATCTCACATGGACTGCGTTCGGAGTGTTCCAGAAAAGCCGAGAGTAATACGTTAGTACACGGATTAAAATCTCGGAGTCGGGAAATAGTTTGTCGACATCCGGGGCGTCGGGCACTGTCCAATCCGGGAGTCAGATGCACTAAGTTGCGCTGGCGTCTGTTCCGTATGACGAAATTAACAGCGGCATCGATAGCACAGTTGCCTTTGGCCACATGCAAATTTCGATCCTTGCTGCGGAATTTGAGCTAGCGCTGTTCGTAAATAAATATTGACACAACCAAAAAAATCATTTTTCCTCAAAAAAAGAACAAAATCTTGCACTTCAAGCAAGGTAGTTAGGGAGGTATTCAATTATGCCAAAACTAAGCGGCAGTTCCGTTTTGATTACGGGCGGAGCCACGGGAATCGGCCGGGCGGTGGTCCATCATTTTGTCGAGGAGGGTGCCAGATTATGTGTCCTGTGCGTCAATGATGAGCAGGCGAGTTCGTTGCGGGGTGAGTTCGGGGCTGAAGTTGAAACAGTAATTGGGGATGTGCGCAGTCTGGCAGACAATCAGCGCGCTGCGGCCCTTGCCGTGGAGAGATTCGGTGGACCAGAGATCGACAAACTTATCGAGGGCATGACACCGCTCGGATTTGCCGCAAAGCCTGAAGACCATGTAGCGCTATATGCGTTGCTTGCCTGTCCGGTGTCGGCTCGATACGTCACAGGCACAACCATCTTGTCCGATGGCGGTATTGGCGTGGGCTGACCCAGCCTGAACGCGTTCACCAACTAAGTCGAAATTGTGCCAGCGGTGCTGGCGGTCTTTTGGATCAAATCTATGAACCTGCCGGTCTCCAAATTCGCTCATGCTGCCGCTGCTGCTGGGGTGCTTTACTTCTCCCAACCTGGGGCGCTGGCAGAGCAGGGCGTTTTATCGCCCCCCGACATAAGCCCTCGGTCAAATATAGAGATGCCAACTGACGGACGTGTACGGTTTGTTCCTGATAATTTATTTGCCGTCGATTTTGTCTCTGATTCTGTGGGCTGGGCGGGGGGATACTACGGGACACTACTGAAGACCGAGGATGGAGGAGGGCACTGGAAGCGCGAGCCCTTGCCGTTTACGGACTTAATTAGGCGAATCGACTTTGTGGACGAGGCCGTCGGCATTGCTGTCACGAGTAGAGGCAAGATCCTGAGGTCTGAAGACGGGGGAGCGCATTGGGAAGTTGTGCATGTTGAGCCGGGCATTAACTTGCGAGATGTCTACTGTCTCGACGCCCAGACAGCTTGGGTCGTCGGACATGAGGCTACAGTGCTTCACACGTCCGATGGCGGTAAAACGTGGCAAACTCAGGCGTTATCCGGATATCAGGGGCGTGATCTACCGAGATTGAATGGCATTACACGTCTCGAGGACGGGCGGTTGGTTTTGGTTGGGGAGTTCGGCCTGATAGCGTCGTCAATCGATGATGGATTGAGCTGGGAGGTGCTGGACGCGCCCGATGCCTCGGTCACATTCACAGCGGTAGATGCATGGCGTTCGGAGGCGCTAATATCTGGGCTTGGCGGCA
Organism: Hyphomonas oceanitis SCH89; assembly: GCF_000685295.1. Taxonomy (GTDB): domain Bacteria; phylum Pseudomonadota; class Alphaproteobacteria; order Caulobacterales; family Hyphomonadaceae; genus Hyphomonas; species Hyphomonas oceanitis. The sequence goes on along the minus strand of NZ_ARYL01000049.1, from coordinate 9,430 downwards.
AGCTTACAATGGTTCGATTTGGTTCGGACAGTGACGTTGAAGAGGGCTCGGAACGCTTAGAGGACCGTGTCCCGACGATCACAGCTTTGTCCTCGGGGACAGATGCGCATTTGTTCGATCTAACATTAGACCAAGATGGTGACGGAGTGATCGTAGGCCAGGGCGGGGTGGTCCGTGTAAAAGCTGGATTGCCTGTATCGGAATTGCTGCCCCTGGAGAGTAAGCCAGGATTCCTTTGGTACGGAGGAATCTCAAAAACATCTGAACACGGATGGTATATTGTCGTTGGGGCGAACGGTGCCGTACTAAAAACCGAATTCGATGTCTCAGATCCGGAGCCGTTAGTGCGGTGGTAACAGGAGAAGTTCGCTTGTTGCAAATTCAATCAAAGGCTCAAATTCAGTGGTAAGTTATATTTCGAATTTCGTCATAAGATTTCCCAGAATCATTCTGGCAATCGCTTTTCTGGTCACATCGGGGGCGGCTTATTTCGGCGTGACAGGTGTCTCGTTGAAGGTCGTTCTCGAAGATATGCTGCCTGCAAACCATTCGAATGTCGAACTCTATAAGGAGTTCCGGAGTCAGTTTGGTGGAGTCAATAATGTCCTTGTCGAAGTCGAAAATATAGCAGGCGACATCTACAATTCGGACTTTCTTGAAACGTATCGGGAAGTATCAGACGAGTTCTATTTTCACGATAACAATATCCGCCCTCTGTTTGAGGCGGCCAATCTCCGGAAGACGAGATCGGTGGCCGGCGGGGAGGGGCAAATTCTGGTTAGTCCTCTTATGTGGCCGGAAGTGCCCCGCTCTGAGTCTGATATGGAGCATTTCAAACAAATCGTCAGGGGGCAGTTTCTCGGCTCATTGGTTTCACTGGATGAGCATTCAATGCTTATTTCTGCCGAGCTTTCAGAGGAGGTGGATTCTCGGGAGTTCGTCGCCTTTATTGACAATCTAAAATCAGAATTCTCGACGAAAGATGTAAAAATATCAGTCGTTGGCAGACCCGTACTTCTGGGTACGGTTAAGAAATATCTGCCTCAGATGCTGTTGGTTTTTGCGGCGTCTGTGCTGGCTATCGCTGCCGTCCTACTTTTCTATTTCAGATCCTGGGTTGGCGTTGCTGTTCCAATGCTCGTGGCCTTCGCTGTCACGATTTGGGGCTTTGGCGTCATTGGCTTGGTCGGTTACAATCTTGATCCCCTGTTGCTCCTGCTGCCGTTTTTCGTCTTCGCCACTGTCTTATCCCATTCAGTTCAATTCGTTTCGCGCGTTTTCGATGAAATCGAAAATAGTGCCACCATGCGTGATGCAGTAAAAGAAGGCCTTGAGCGCCTTCTGTTCCCGAGCACTGCGGCTGTGATTACCGATGCAGCTGGATTTACGGTTCTGGCTCTGGTGACTATCCCAAGCATACAGTCGCTTGCCTTCATTTGCACGTTTTGGCTTCTAACGCTGACCCCGGGAATTATTGTTGCTGCGGCGTTCATGGCGGTCCTTCGGAAGCCGACAAAATTCCGCACCACCTTACCGGGTCAAGCCGCACTAGCCAAAATATTTGGGCTGAAAACGTCCAGATATGTATTCCTCCCGGCTTTTGTCGCTGCGTTGATTGCGGGCATTTTCATTTCGCAGGGGCTAAAAATAGGTGACGCAGAAGGGAGCCCGATCCTGTGGAAAGATTCCCAATACAACAAAGATGTCAAAAAAATCAACTCAAGCTTTGACCGTGTCGGTACGGATGTAATGCAGGCCTATTTCTCCGGTGATGGAGAGATCATGCTAGATCCGCGTGTGTATCATCAGATCGAAGCATTTGATCGCTATATTTACGAACGAGTTCTTCCGGCAACTCGCGCACAGAGCCTTGTTCCGATTGTAAAAAATATCAACATGGTTTTGTGGGAAGGGGGCCCTTCATACCAAACAATTCCTGATACAGAAGAAGAAATAGGATTTAACATTTACATGTTCCGGTCTGGCGGTGAGCCAGGAGACTTTGCCGCCTATACGAACCCGGAATGGAGCATCGGTAAGCTCTCAATTTATACGGGGGAGCATAGTGCTGACACCGTGAATGCGTTGATGGCGGCGGGCCAAGAATTTCTAAACACCTATCAGTTTTCAGATGGGGAGCCGCGTGTGAGGTTCGCCGGCGGACAGATCGGCATAATTAAGGCGAGCAACGACGAGATCGAGCATAAAGAAAATGTGCTCCTTATTGCCATTATCATCGTTATCGCAGTTAACCTGCTCTGGCTATATCGATCACCCGCAGTTGCAGTCGTGATCATACTTGTACTGACGACATCTCACTTTATCACCATGAGTGTAATGACGCTTATGGACGTGGGGATGAACTTGAATACGCTCCCGCTTGCTGCGTTGGGTTTGGGCCGTGGTGTTGATTACAGCATCTACATGGCAGACCGGATACGCGACGAAATGAGGCACGGCCATGAATTCGCGAAGGCGACGGGCCGGGCGTTCAACACGTCTGGTATTGCCGTGATAGTTACGGCACTGACGATGATACTGCCGCTATTGCCGTGGTACTTCCTGTCTCCGATCAGGTTCCAAGCCGAGATGGGCGTTCTGTTGGCGATCATCTTGATGTTCAACATGGTGGGGGCGCTCACTGTTGTGCCTGCAGCAATCGGCTTGCTGAAGCCGCGGGGATTTCCGTTTAGCACACAGAAGAAAATAGTCAGGGCGATGGTTGGTTAGATTGAGGGCGATAGAGCCTGGCTGCGCATCGGAAAAAATAGAAAGTGAGGGAGAGAAAGATGAACACCAAGAATAAAAAAACTAAAACTAAGTCGCAAAAGCTATGCCTGCTCGGGGCTACAGCATTTTCCACAGTCCTTATGATGCCGCTAGCAGCGAATGCCGAGTCATTGGCTGAAGCGCTGAACCTGCCCGACAATGTCTGGGTGGGCGGACGTCTGACGCAAGGGACGGGCGTCTATTTTGACCGGTATGGTGGTGGAACTGGAGTGGGGCCCTCCCAGTTTGTAGCGCAGCTTCAGGCTGAGTGGACTCCCAATAGCAATGTGACGGTTGTTTCCGATTTTTGGCTGCGCGGCGATTGGTACTATGATCTTGATGACGGAGATTCAATCGGACCTGGCACGCAAGACTTTACTAAGGGCCCTCCGTTTCTAGATCGCTTTGATTTTTTACTCTCGCAGGATGGGGCGCTCACGCTTCCTGAACCGTTTGGTAATAGCGGTGAAGAAAATCGCATACTCGATGATTTCGAGCAGGATGTGATTAGAGAGCTGTCGATAGCGTTTGCTGATTCAGAGGGACGCGCGTCTCTAAAAGTCGGAAAGTTTCAGCGAGGGTGGGGGCAAGCAGATGGTCTGCGCCTTCTTGATATTCTGAACCCACAGGATCTCCGCCAAAGGAGTATATTTACAGACACCGAGGATTTGCGGATACCTCAGTGGAGTGCTGCCCTATCTTTGGATATTGACCAGCTTGGGTTGGCTGCTCCTTTTGAGGGGCTAGGACTCAAGGATCCATCACTGGAAGTGATCTACACTCCGGTGGTACGCCATTCCGAATTCATCGTGAATAATCCCACGCCGAATTCCAGCACGTCCGGAGGGCCCTTCGGACTGCCCTTTCCGAGATTGGTGGAAGGGCAGTCCGGTTTTGGAATGCCTTTGTTGGGAGCAAAGCTGTCGGACAAGGAAACAGACGACTGGGAAGATTCCGAGGTCGGCATGCGGCTAAAATTCGATGTGCTTGGCGGGCAAGGGACAATTAACGGATTTTACGGTTTTCAGGACCTGCCGATAGTCGTCAACACCGGCGCAACAGTTCATATTGGCACTTTTATCGGAGATCCAAATGCGGCGGGTGTAATCAATGTGCCTATTGATCTCCCAACCACCATAGGTGCGACGAATGCGCCTGGCCAGTACGTTGATTTCATCCAGGCTCTCGCAGCTGGTACTGCGGTGCCGGGGGACTTCCCGCTAATTCCGTTCGGCTGCCTTGATATTCTGGATCCGGGCGCTGGAGGGGTGCCGTGTTCTATTACTGCAGATTTTGACCTCGATTACACACTCCGGCAAAAGACCGTCGGCTTCTCATTCACACGGGATATGACGGAGTTCCGATTCGGTAGAAAGGATGTCTCTCCGGTACTGCGTTTGGAGGCGGCATACGAGTTTGACAAACCCTTCAACAAGGGGGTGATTCAGAACCCCTTTGTGCCCGGGCGGATGACCGTCGGCACACCAGCTCTCATCACTACCCGTGACGACACAATCGCGAGACGAGATCAGCTGTCTGTCCTGGTCGGATTTGATTATAATTTCTGGGTGCCGGGGTGGGAATCGCAGCGCAGTTCGATTTTTATGACAACTCAGTTTTTCGAGATCCATACCGAAGATGCTGATGGGCTCCTGTTTCAGGCGCCTTACGCGCTTACAAATGTTGAAGAGAACCAGGAATTCATAACTCAGACGTACACGAAGGGTTTCTTAAACGACAAAGTGACTCTGGATGGCTTGGCGATCTGGGACATGGATAAAGGTGGCGTTGCGATAAGGCAGAGAATAGATTTCTCCGTAGGAGGAGGAAATTGGAAGCCCAGAATTGAAGTGGGCTACTTTAGCGGGAAGGATGAGCAGGGCCTTTTGGGGCTCTATAACAAATCGGACTACGTTGAGTTTTCTCTGACCTACCAATTCTAGAGAAACATAACGATAACGCAAAGATGTCTGGTTCTTGATGATGGAGAAGAAAATGAAACGGTTAAGCTTGAAAAGCTTTCTGATCGGAGCGACGGCGCTTATGGCAGTTGCGACTGCAGCAACGCCCGTAGCGAATGCACAAGAAGATTATATCGAGCGCTGGAAGGCGTTTGCCAAGGAGACGGGCTTGCCCGAACACAAAGCCTGGGCTGATATGCTTGACAATGATGAGACCCGAAAACTTGAGAAAGAGTGGAAGGATTTCAGAGGTTACACGGCCTCGAGCCTCATAGAGGACGCCGATATTCCGGGCGAGCTAAAACCAGGGTTAATCATCACGAAAGACAACCTGGCGTCAATGCCTTGGTTGTCAGACTATCTTCCAAAGTTCTGGATTGATCGGCTCAATAGTGAGTGGATGGGTGTCAAGGGTATCCGCATTGTTCCCACGAACCATTATTATATGCAGAAAGCTCTGCTCGATGCGACCAAGAAGCTGGGCAAAGATCCCTTCACGATTAATGAAAAGGGTGAGCTGGTAGACAGGGACGGAAAAAATGGCGTTCTCACAAAGAGCGGATTGCCTTTCCTGACACCAAAAAATGGTGATGAACTAAACTGGTTGTTCAATGCGCACGGCGTGGGAACAGAAGATCTCTGGTTCAACCCGGTACTGATGACCGGCTGTAGCTCCAGCAATAAGGTCGAACGCTCTTACACAGGCAATATTTGGTGGCGCAAGATGGCGGGTAGAGTTGGTAAAACTCCGCTCGGTAATGTTCCGGGATATGAAGGTGTCACCGAAGCGGGTTCTTTGCTACTAACTTCGCCTAGGGATGTGCGAGGATTAGCCGGTGTCCGACTTCGGTACGCGGATGCTGACAAAGATGACAACTTCAGGATTTTCATCCCTACGCTCCGTCGTACTCGCACTCTTACTGGTACCAATGGCCAAGATCCAATTGCTCCGTCTCTGGAGCTCACTTGGGACGAATGGCGTAGTCAGTGGACCAAAACTGATAAACGCAAATTCAAGTACACCATGGTTAAAGAGGGCTTCGTATTAGCCGCACCGGAGGTTGGTGCAGCATACGATCCTTATCGTCCGGATGAGGCGCATTGCGCTTTGACGGGAATTGTTGACATGGAGCTGAGGCCGGTATGGGTTTATGATATCGATGATCTCACCAACAGCTACCAGTACTCCAAAAAACGCATTTGGGTAGATAAGGAACTCTACTATACCCAGTGGATGGAAATGTACGATCGTCGGGGTAACCTATGGCGGACTTGGGACGATTCACGCTGGTGGCAGCCCACAACGGGACGCGCAATGTGGCGTTCACTGATTATTCCAAACTTGATTTCACAACGGCACACGATACTCAGCATGTCGTCGGATTGGGAGAAAGTTGATCAGATGGACAATTCTTTGTTCGACGTCGATAAATTGAGAGACAAACGCTAGTCACTCTCGGGTTGGCATTCATCAAGATTGCCAACCCGCACGTGCTGCCGAGCTACGATTCACACCGAAGAAAATTGGAACTATTCCGTCTTGGTCACAGGCCGGAAACTGGTTGTGCGGTTGTAAAGAACATAGTGGCGGCAAGGCGGACCCGGCAGTATTGGAAGACATTCTTATGGGAAGTTATAGAACGACATACCAGAAATGGGAATCGGCACCTGATAAGTTTTGGGAGGCAGCGTCTCATGCCGTGGAGTGGTATAGACCTTACGACGTACTCAGAGAATCGAAAGATCATGCGACCCGTTGGTTTGTCGGCGCCGAATGCAACATATGCTGGAATGCTTTGGACCGTCATGTGCGCGATGGCCGTGGAGATGATCTGGCGTTGATTTACGATAGCGCAATGACGGGAGCGGTGCGGAAGTATACTTATTCTGAACTACTCGATGAGGTTGGTATACTTGCGACCGTGCTAAAAGAGCGTGGGGTGAATGCCGGCGATCGGGTCTTGATTTACATGCCAATGGTTCCCGAGGCTGTGATTGCGATGCTTGCGACGGCGCGCATCGGAGCAGTCCATGTGGTCGTATTCGGGGGGTTCGCAGCTAGAGAGCTTGCCACTCGAATCGAGGACGCGACGCCAAGAATTGTGTTGTCAGCGTCCTGCGGGCTCGAGCCTGGTCGTATCGTTGAGTACAAGCCTCTCCTTGATGAGGCGATCAGGCTCAGCCCGCACAAACCTGAGTGTTCAATCATTTTCCAGCGTTCTAGCAGGACGTGCGAGCTTGAGCATGAGCGGGACTTCGACTGGGCCGCCCTGGTTGAAACCGCAAGAACGGCTGGCGAGAGAGCCGAATGTGTGAGCGTGGCGTCTACCGACCCGCTATACATTCTGCATACATCGGGGACGACTGGAAAGCCGAAGGGTATCGTCAGGGATCACGGGGGGTATGCGGTCGCTCTCAAATGGTCGATGGAATATGTATACAATGTCAAACCGGGAGAGGTGTTCTGGGCCGCATCGGATGTAGGATGGGTCGTCGGTCATTCGTATATTGTGTATGGTCCGCTTCTTAACGCCAGTGCGACGATACTGTTTGAAGGAAAGCCGGTCGGAACACCAGACGCTGCAACCTTTTGGAGGGTGATTGAGCGGCACCGGGTTAATACGCTCTTTACGGCACCCACGGCGTTAAGGGCGATTAAGAAAGTCGACCCAGCAGGTTCATTACTTTCCGGTTACGATCATTCCGGTTTCAGACAGCTGTTTCTTGCGGGTGAACGAGCAGATACTGACACGATCCAGTGGGCAGAGCGTCTCCTTGATGTGCCAGTCGTAGATCACTGGTGGCAGACTGAAACAGGGTGGCCGATCGCAGCCAATCCGTTGGGAATAGAACAGCTGCCAACAGAATATGGTTCTAGCACAGTTCCTATGCCTGGATTTGATGTTCGCATTGTGGATGAGAGCGGTTCTGAAATGCCGCAAGGTGGGCACGGAGCTATTGTCATAAAGCTGCCGCTTCCACCGGGGTGTTTGCTGTCACTGTGGGAAGACGATGAGGCATTTCTAAAATCATACTTTGAGGAATATCCCGGATACTACAAGACCGGGGATGCCGGATATATAGACGATAAGGGCTACATCTTCGTCATGAGCCGCGTTGACGACATTATTAACGTTGCGGGTCATCGCCTGTCCACTGGTGCAATCGAGGAAGTGGTGGCGGCGCATCCAGATGTCGCGGAGTGCGCCGTTATTGGAGTTGCAGATTCTTTGAAGGGAGAATTACCAATTGGGCTCATCGTTTTGAACGATGGGGTCACGCGTGCAGAGGAAGAAATTACGAGAGAAATCGTAAACTTGGTGAGAACCGAAATTGGTCCGGTAACTGCCTTCAAGCGCGTCATCGTTGTCGATCAACTTCCAAAAACAAGGTCGGGAAAGATTCTACGGAGAACGATCAAGAGCATTGCGGAGTCGCAAGACTATGTAGTTCCGGCGACGATCGATGACCCGCAGGTATTGAATGATATCACTTCAGCCATTGCTCGGTAGGCGCGTATCCGGCCTCACCACAATGGCAAATGTCTTGGCGGCCCACGGATGAGTAATTTTTGAATCTGGAATTGACGCCAGAAAGGGAAAACATGAAAGCTTATATCTACGAGAATACAGGGCCAGCTGCGGACGTATTGACGCTGCGGGAGATGGTGATGCCGGCGCCTGGGGCCGGCGAAGTTCGGGTGCGGTTAAAATGGTCGGGTGTGAACCCTTCTGATGTCAAAACCCGCAGTGGGCACATCCCCTCCACAATCCCATTTCCACGCATTCCTCATAGTGACGGAGCCGGACTGGTTGATATGATTGGTGATGGCGTTGACGATTTTCAGCCGGGCGATGCGGTTTGGGTCTGGAATGCCGCATGGAACAGAAGCAATGGAACTGCCGCTGAGTTCGTTGTGCTGCCTTCTGAGCAGGTCGAGCATATGCCGGACGGGCTGGCGCTTGAGAACGGTGCATGTCTCGGCATTCCTGCAATGACCGCCTGTCATGCCGTCGCAACTGACGGAGGAGTTCGAGGGCAGATTGTCCTCGTCGCGGGTGGCGCAGGTGCGGTTGGCCATTACGCGATTCAGGCGGCAAAATTTTGTGGTGCCAGAATTGTCATTGCGACAGTCAGCAGTGAGGAGAAGGCGGCCCTAGCGAGGCGCGCAGGAGCAGATTTTGTATTCAACTACAAAACAGACACGCTGGTCGAAGAAATCAACAAGGTTACGGACCATCGGGGCGTCGACCGGATAATCGAAGTAGACCTGGCTGCCAACATTCAAACAGACGTGGCGATTATGAAAGAGGGGGGGCTGGCCGTCATCTATGGCAGCAGTCAAAAAGAAATCGCTTTACCTTTCTCGCCGTCAATCGGACGCAATATCTGTTATCGCTTTTTCATCGTGTACAAATTATCCAGGTCAGATAGGCAAAGAGCCCTGTTGGTGCTCCAAGACATGCTTAAGGACAAGAACGTCCTGCATAATATTGCAAAAAAGGTGAGCTTTGCAAATCTCGTGGAAGCCCATGAACTGGTTGAGAGCGGAGCGTTGCCGGGCAATGTCGTTTTGAGAATTGAATAGTTCGGCGGAGAGCTATGCTGTCAAGTTATTTGGAGCAGCAGGATACCTCCCGAGGGGCTTTCCGGACTTGCTTTTTGGAGCCGGCCTTCACGGACGCACAGAGACAATTTTG
>NZ_ARYL01000048.1 GCF_000685295.1 Hyphomonas oceanitis SCH89 | reverse complement strand
ATCGTCGGCGGCAATGACACGACCCGCAACTCGATGACGGGTTCGGTCTACGCCCTGAACAAGTTCCCGTCCGAATATGAGAAACTGAAAGCTGATCATTCGCTGATCCCGAACATGGTGTCGGAAACGATCCGCTGGCAGACGCCGCTGGCCTTCATGCGCCGCACAGCGCTGGAAGACGTCGAGATGGGCGGCAAGACGATCCACAAGGGCGACCAGGTCGCCATGTGGTATGTCTCCGGCAACCGCGATGAGCGCTTCTGGGATCGTCCCAACGACTACATTATCGACCGCGAGAATGCCCGCCGCCACATTTCCTTCGGATTCGGCATTCACCGCTGCGTCGGCAACCGCCTTGCGGAGCTGCAACTGCAGATCCTGTGGCAGGAGATCATGGAGCGCTTCAGCCATATTGAAGTGCTGGACGAGCCATCGCTTACCTCCGGCGCCTTCGTGAAAGGCTACACTTGGATGCCTGTGATCTGCCATCCGAAATAAGCGTGTTGGCTGACGCCGCGCAAAGCCTGATAAACCTCCCATCAGATCCTGATGGGAGGTTTTTTCATGGATGTTTCCACCGCTGTCGCCCAGCGCATTTCAACGCGCGCCTTCAAACCTGACGCGCTTTCCGAAGCCGATGTTCGTGACTGGCTGACCGCAGCGCAGCGGGCGCCTTCGGGGGGGAATGTGCAGCCGTGGCGGGTGATTGTGGTTTCGGGGGAGGCGAAGGATGCGGTGATCGCCAAGGCGGCTGATGTGCTGAAGGACAGCCCTGCTGGCCAGCCGACGGACCGGGCGATCTATCCAAAGGACCTGTGGGAGCCGCATGAGGCGCGCCGGAGGCGTGTGGGAGAGATGATGTACGAGGCGCTGGAAATCCCGCGCAGCGACCGGCCGGCGAAGCTTGCCTGGTTTGCCAACAATTACCGCTTCTTCGGCGCGCCTGCTGCAGTGTTCATTGTGATTGATGAGCGTATGGGCCACGGCCAGTGGGGCCATACCGGCATGTACATGCAAACTTTGGCCCTGCTCGCAGAGGAGCGCGGATGGGGGACATGCATGCAGGAATGCTGGGGCATTTTGCGGCCGATGCTGAAGGAGCATTTCGGGCTGGGCGAGACGGAAATGGTCTGGTGCGCGATGGCTGTTGGCGTTCCGGATCCAGATCACAAGGTCAATGCGCTGCGTGCGGAGCGGGCTGATCTGGACGAGATTGCGGAGCTGAAGGGCTTTTAAGAGTCCGTTCCCGGGCCTTCCGGTGGACTTCCGAGTCCATTCCCGGACCCTTCCGTGACCATTCCCGGCCCATTTGCAACCTAATCCTGCCGCAAGGCGGTGCTTTCTAGGGCCATGATCACGCGTCGTGCCGCCTTGTCCGGCCTTGTGGCCCTCCCCCTCCTCCCGAGCGTCACGGGTGAGCGACTGGTGCCCTGGGAGACGCGGCTTATCCTCGCCGCGCGCCAGCAGATCGGAATCACGGTGAGCTATGACCCGGCCTATGTCAGCCTCGACTATCCGAATGGCGATGTGCCGCGTGAGCGGGGTGTGTGTACGGATGTCGTGATCAGGGCGTATCGGGACGCGTTCGACCTCGACCTGCAATCAGCCGTTCATGAGGACATGAAAGCAGCGTTCAGCGCCTATCCAAAGACTTGGGGCCTGACGCGGACGGACAGGAATATCGACCATCGCCGGGTGCCGAACCTCGAGACCTATTTCCGTCGGCATGGAGAAGCCTTGCCCACTCCCGCCTCACTGACGGATTGGCAGCCGGGCGACCTCTATACAATGCGCCTCAATGGCAGCCTGCCGCATATCGGAATCGTGTCCGACCGGGTGACGGCCATGGGACATCATTACGTGCTTCATAATATCGGCGCAGGGACTGCGGAGGATGACATCCTCGGACTGTTCGATGAGGAAAGACGGTTCAGATTAGAGCCGCCGGTCGTGTGACCTATTCCTCATCATCCCAGTCGCTCATCGGGCGTTGCGGCTCACGCGGATTGGAAGCGAGCTGGATGACGGCGGCCTTGACCGCTGCGCGGTCGAAATCCTCGTCTTCCTCAGGCGTCGTGGGGCGCGGCTTCAGATAAGTAAAAACGCTGACCGAACTGTCTTCAGACTCGTCGTCTTCTGCCTCGCCAGCAATTGCGCCTTCAGTCAGTTCCAATTCGGCATCATCCGGTTCGGCCTCATCAGACGCGCTCGCTTCAGTGTCATCTGCAGGCGCGTCCGCGTCCTCAATGTCCATGTAGTCGGTGACGAAGGCGTCGACGGTTTCGGCGTCGTGGCGATCGTCGATCAGGACGTCTTCCTCGTTGAGCGCCTCCTCGTCCGGCATCTGGAAGCCGGATGGGATGACATCGGAGAGCAGGCCTTCAGCTTCGAGGTCTGCCTTGCCGGGCAAGGTGTCGAGGCTTTCGAGACCGAAATGTTCAAGGAAGGCATCGGTAGTGCCATAGGTCATGGGCTGGCCGGGTGTCTTGCGGCGACCTTTGATCTTCACCCAACCGGCTTCCATGAGGGAGTCGATGGTTGTCTTGGCGACGGCGACGCCGCGGACGGCCTCGATCTCGGCGCGGGTGACGGGCTGACCATAGGCGATGATCGCGAGTGTTTCGAGCGCAGCCTGACCCAGCTTCTTCTGGACCTGACGTTCCTCGACAAAGAGATAGGCCAAGTCCTGCGCCGTCTGGAAACGCCATTTGCCAGCGACTTCGACGAGGTTCACGCCGCGATTGGCATACATTGCGCGCAGCGACATAAGCACTTCAGCGGACTCGACACCGTGCGGCAGGATTTCGGCGATCTGGTCAGCCGACAGGGGCTCACCCGCGGCGAACAGGATGGCCTCTGCGCGGCGGATTCCTTCCGACAAGGCCTCTTGCATTCCGCCTTCCAGCGCCGCTTCGGAGCGCTTGTAGGCGAAGGACAGCTGGGCCATGGGATCCCGCGTCTCTTCCTGTGAATCATCCATCATTTCAAACTTCTCAAGCGGTTGCATCCCTGCCCTCCCCGGGGTTGGTTGCTGCATTACGCAGGTATAGTGGCGCAAAGTGGGCGTCCTGGCGCACATCGACTTCGCCGTCACGGGCGAGTTCAAGAGCCGCCGAAAAGACGCTGGCGGTGACGGACCTTGGCGGCAGGTCCGGATCGACATCCGTCATCGTTGTCCGGATCTCGTCGAGTGTTGACCACTGGGTGAGCTGGCTACGTAGTGCGCGCAGTGTGGTGCGCGCCAGTTCCAGCGGCAAGACGAATTGCTGCTCAATCTTGTGAGGCGCTTCCTTTTCCTTACGCTCACGAATGGCGCCAAAGGCCTGGGTCAGCTCAAAGAGCGAGGCCTTGAACTCGGTATGCTTGACGACGACAGGCTGTTCAGGCCGTCCGCGCAGGAAGATGACATTGTTGAGGATCGGGCCGGCCTCAAGCTCTTCAACGGCGGTGCGCATGGCATCGAGACGCTTCAGGCGGAAAGCCAGCCGCTCAGCCATTTCCTCGCCGCTTGGCTCGTCCTCATCCAGCTTTTCGGGCTTGGGCAGGAGGAGACGTGACTTCATGTACGCGAGCCATGAGGCCATCAGCAGATAGTCTGCCGCAAGATCCATGCGTTTGGACTTCGCGTCCTCGATGAAGCCGAGATACTGGACGGCGAGGTCGAGGATGGACAGGTGGAGCAGGTCTACCTTTTGGCGGCGGGCCAGCTCTAGCAGGAGGTGGAGCGGGCCTTCATAGCCATCGACATCGACGCGGAAGATATCCCCCGCTTCGGCGTCCTGCGCGTCTGCCGACAGCGCATCAATGGAGATGGCGTCCACGCTCATGCCATCGCCCTGAAATCGGGAAAGAGTTGGTGGAAACGGGCCCAGCCGGCCTCAGCGTCAAAGGGTTGCTCATTCGTCGCCATGGCCTCGGCACGGTCAGCGCGCTGGAGCGCCTTGCCGGCGAGAAGTGGCGAGGCTTCGGCCACTTCGGTCATCTCGGCGAGGATCGCTTCGTCGTCTTTCAGGAAGCCGGAACAGTGCAGCAGCATGTCACAGCCGGCGGCAATTGCCCCGTCCGCACGCGTCGTCAGGCTGCCGCCCAGCGCCCTCATCCCCAGATCATCACTCATCAGCAGGCCATCAAACCCGATTCGCTCGCGAATGATGCCTTGAATAAGCTTTTGCGACAGGGTGGCGGCCACACCGGGATCGATCGCGTCATAGGCAATATGGGCCGTCATCGCCATCGGCGCGTCGGCGAGCCGTGCGAAGGCGTCGAAATCCTTGGCCAATTCCTGCTCACTGGCCATAACGCGGGGCAGTTCCAGATGGCTGTCCGACATGGAGCGACCATGCCCCGGAATGTGCTTTACGACGCCCGCAACACCGCCATCGGCAAGGCCCTTGAGCGCTGCGCGGGCAAGGTCTGCGACCTGCTCCGGCTCGGTGCCAAAGGCCCGGTCGCCGATCACGTCATGCGCGCCTGGCACTGGCAGGTCGACGACGGGTGCGCAGTCGGCATGGATGGACATGGAGGCCAATTCGGCGGCGATGAGGCGGTGCCCCAGCCATGCGGCCTCGCGGCCGCGCTCGGGGTCTGCCTTGTAGAGGAGCGCATAGTCTTCACCGCGCGGGAAAAGCGGCCATTCCGGCGCCTTGAGGCGGGCGACGCGGCCGCCTTCCTGATCGATGAAGATGAGTGTCTCGCGGCCAGTGGCATTCCAGATATCGCTGACCAGCGCGCGGATCTGCGTTTTCGATACGCAGGAGCGGCCCATCAGGATGACGCCCCACGGATTTTGTGTGGCGAAGAGGGTCTTTTCCCCCGAAGTCAGCTGCGCGCCGGAGATGCTGAGGATGCAAGCCTTATTCACTATCCAGTCACCACAATGCAGTTTTCGCCAGAAGCCTTGAGCGCATCGCAGAAGGCCGAAGCTTCCGATCTTTCGGCAAAGGTGCCTACGCGCAAGCGGTAAAACACACCCTTGGCGCCAAGATCAGCCCGCTGGATGTGCTTCGAAGCGCCCTGATAGATGTCGGGCCTGCTGCTGGATGCCTTACGCCATGCAGTTTCAGCCGCCTCTTCGGAGCGGAAAGCGGCGACCTGAACCATGAAAGCGCCATTGGCGGCGAATTCGAACTCGGACATGGCCTGTTGCCGGGGCATGGGCTGGGCCGCCATCGGCATCGGAACCGGGTTTACGGCAGCGACTTCAAGGTCTTCATCCGATTCGGCCGGGCGGGAATCAAGGTCGGCCAGCGCCTTCACCTGGTCTGCAACGGCGTTCGGCATGCCGTTTTCGGGGTCTGTCTCGTCGGCGCCGGCTGATTCGATTCCCGGCCGGAGCTCTATGGGCGGGCCACCTTGCAGGAACTCTGTGCTGCGCTCTTCATCCGCCAGTTCGGCATCCTGCGCGGCGGGGCGGTCGGAGGCGTCCATCTGGTCGTAGAAGCGCTTGTCGGTGTCGGGCACGGCGATGCCGCCGCGATCCTCAGGGGTGCGCTTGTAGGGCTGGGAATCGGCGATAACACTGGGGATCCCGGCGCCATTGGCGCGGACGCCCTGGCGATACGTGTTCCAGACGACGGCACCGAAAACGAGCAGGACGCCGATGGCCAGCGCCAGTATGAGCGGCCCACGGGCGGTCTCATCATCGCGGATTTCGAATCCCCGGTAGTCATCCTCGAAAGGCGAATAATCGCCCCCGTTGCGTGATCTGCCCATGGAATACTTCCTTCAGAACAAGTTGCTGAGGTTAATATTAGGGGCTGTTTCGTTAATGACGCTTGAACATTGCCGGGATTTGCCCGGGCGGACTGTATTCAATCGCCCATCAGCGCATGCCGCTGGGATCAAACAGGCGGCGGTGCTCTTCCATGGCGAACGTGTCGGTCATGCCGGCGATATAGTCGCAAACGATGCGAGCGCGGCGGCCTTCGGTGACCTGCGCTGCGTCGTGGCGCCAGGGCGGCGGCAGGGTTTCGGGCTCGGCGAGGAAGATGTCGAACAGGTCTGCCAGCAGGCGCTTGGCCTGGCTGCGCATGCGGTTGACCTTGTAGTGCTTGTACATGCGTTCGTAGAGGAAGGCCCGGAGGGGACGCTGGCGCTCGGCCAGCGCATCCGAGAAGGCGACGAGCGGCACGTCCATGGCGCGCACGGCGGCGGCGCTCTGGGGCTGATGCAGGGCGATGCGGCGGCGGGTTTCGTCGGTGACGTCGTTGATCCAGATGCCGATGAGGCGCCGGACGGCTTCGTAGGTGACCATACGGTCGCTGAGATGGGGATATTCCACGCGGACACCGCGGAAGGCGTCGCCGACAACGGGGATGTCTCTCAGGTCGTCAATGGTGAAGAGGCCCGAGGCGATGCCGTCGTCGATGTCGTGATTGTTGTAGGCGATATCGTCGGACAGGGCGGCGACCTGGGCTTCCGGGCCGGCGAACTGGTCGGGCTCGAGGTCGGCTAGCTGGTGGAAGTTGCGGAAGGCCGCGGGTAGGCTGCTGATCGGCGTATCGGGGCCTGTGACGGGGCCGTTGTGCTTCACGAGGCCTTCCAGCATTTCCCAGCTGAGGTTCAGGCCGTCGAAATTGGGGTAGCGCACTTCCAGCTTGGTGACGATTCGCAGGGTCTGGGCGTTGTGGTCGAAGCCCTCATACTCCTTCATGCATTCGTCGAGCTGGTCTTCCCCGGCGTGGCCGAAGGGCGGATGGCCGAGATCATGGGCGAGCGCGAGGGCTTCGGCGAGGTCTTCATCAAGGCCAAGCGTGCGGGCGATACTGCGGGCGATCTGGGCGACTTCGAGGGAATGCGTGAGGCGGGTGCGGTAATGATCGCCCTCATGGGCCACGAAAACCTGCGTTTTCTGCTTCAGGCGGCGGAAAGCGGTGGAGTGGACGATCCGGTCGCGGTCACGCTGGAACGGCGTGCGGGTCGCAGACGGGGCCTCCTCATGATAGCGCCCGCGGCTGTCTTCGTGACGCGTCGCAAACACTGCTCTCTTTTCCATTGGCCAATTCGTCCCTATCTTGTGTGCATGAGCACCGTAACAGCCCCTGATGTGACCCTGTCCGCCTCCGCTGCCAAGCGGATTAATGCGATTCTGGCCAAACAGGACGGCGCAGCCTTCCTGCGCGTGTCCGTTGAAGGCGGCGGATGTTCGGGCTTTTCCTACAAGTTCGACTTTGCCGATGCGGCCAATGCCGACGATATGGTCGTCGAGCGGGATGGCGCGCAGGTGCTGATCGACGAAATGAGCCTCGAATTCCTGCACGGCGCCGAGATCGACTTTTCGACCGAACTGATCGGCGCGGCCTTCAAGATCAAGAATCCGAACGCCACGGCGGCCTGTGGTTGCGGGACGAGTTTCTCGGTCTGACCTGACCCTGCGTCCGGCTCGCGCGGACATGTCATTGCGCGTATGCTTTCCTCTCAGGAGGACGACAGCATGCCCAGACCAAAGCCATTCCGGATTGATGTGCCCGACAAGAAGATCGAGGCGATCATGGAGCGGGTCAAGAATTACCCCTGGTTCCCCGCCCCTGCGAACGAGCAGGGCTTTGCCTATGGCATGTCGACCCCCGTGATGAAGGACCTGCAGCGCTACTGGCTGGCCGGTTATGACTGGCGCGAGGCCGAGGCCGACCTTAATCGCTATCAAAGCTACAAAGCCGATGTCGACGGACTCGAGATACACTTCGTGCATGTGATCGGCGAAGCGGGCGGCAGCCGGCCGCTGCTGCTGACGCATGGCTGGCCGGGCTCGTTTTTCGAGTTCTGGGAAGCGATCGGTCCCCTCGCCTATCCATCCAAGCATGGCGGCAAGGCCGAAGACGCGTTCGACATCATTATTCCGTCCCTGCCCGGCTACGGATTTTCCGAGAAACCCAAATCACCGCTTGGACAGCGCGCGACCGCGAAGCTGTGGAACACGCTGATGCAGGACGTGCTCGGCTACGAGACCTATCTGGCGCAGGGCGGCGACTGGGGTGGCCTCGTCACGTCATGGCTCGGCTATAATCATGGCACGCATGACAAGAAGGGCGGCTGCAAGGCCATCCACCTGAACATGATGGGTTTCCGGCCAAACCCGGCCACGCCGCAATCACAGGAAGAGACCGACTGGCTGAACGCGTCGCAGGCCGCCATGCAGCGCGAGGGAGCCTATTTGATGGAACAGGCGACCAAGCCGCAGACGCTGGCCATGGCGCTGATGGATTCGCCCATGGGGACGGCCGCGTGGATTTTGGAGAAGTTTCACGGCTGGTCAGACCTGAAGGATGGCGACCTGTTCAGTGTCTACTCCAAGGACCAGTTGCTGACGAACGTGATGATCTACCTCGTGAACGACGCCATTGCGACGAGCGTCTGGTATTATAACGCCCTCTTCCAGGAAGGCGGCGTTGGCCTGCCCGATAGCAAGCGCTGTGAGACGCCGACCGGCTTTGCAAACTTCCCGGGCGAGACAATCTACGCGGCACCGCCGCGCAGCTGGGCAGAGCGGGCCTACAATATCACGCACTGGAACGAGTTGAGCCATGGCGGGCATTTTGCGGCCATGGAAGCGCCAGAGCTGTTCGTTGAGGAAATTCGGACGTGGGCGCGGAGTGCGGACTAGGCGGCTGTACCTGCCCGGAGATCCTGCCCGACATTCTGAAGCACGGCGTTGACGAACTTCGCTTCGGTCTCGTCGAAGAAGTCATAGGCCAGCGAAACATACTCATCGAGGATGACCGCGCTGGACAATTCCTGATGCGCGATGAACTCAGCGGCGCCTGCGCGCAGGATGGCGCGCGTCGTCGAGTCGAGACGTGTCAGTTTCCAGCCGTCCGCAAGGCGGGCGAGAATGGCCGTATCGATGGCGACCTGATGGGCGACCACCGCGTTCAGGATGGACTTGAACAGGTCGGGGTCTGCTTCCTCGATGGGGCGCTCGTCCGGGCCGATGCCGAGACGGTCTTCCATGAAGGCGCGGATGGTCGCTTTGGCGGATTTCTCCGTCTGCTCCATTTCATAGAGCGCCTGAACAGCCGCCAGCCGGGCGCCAGCACGGCGCGCTCGGATGACTTCAAAAGGGACTTTTTGATCGCTCAACGAATGAGTTCCTTGCGGAACTTGATCATTGAGAGGCACGCCTCAGCGGCGTCCTTCCCCTTGTTCTTCTGCTTGCGGTCAGCGCGGACCCAGGCCTGATCGCCATTCTCGACGGTCAGAATGCCGTAGCCGATGGCCTGACGGCGCTGGACGATGAGGTCCATGAGGCCACGGGCGCTTTCGCCGCAAACGTAATCATAGTGCGAGGTCTCGCCGCGAATGACGCAGCCGAGCGCAACGGCGCCATCGAAGCGGCCGCTGTCGGCTGCCATGGCGATAAGGCCCGGCAGTTCGAAAGCACCGGGCACTTCCATGACGGTGACTTTTGCACCGGCAGCTTCAAGCACTTCCATCGCGCCAAGCTCCAGCTCGTCGCTGATGTGTTTGTAGTAGCGTGAAATGGCAATAAGGACGCGGTCTGCCATTATTTTGTCTCCTCGTTCAAGCGGCGCCAGCCCTCTATGGTCAAGCCGTATCCGTCAAGCCCTGCAACGCGGGTTGGCTGCGTATCGGACAGGAAAGTCATGCGACGAACGCCCAATTCCCGTAGAATTTGGGCCCCAACGCCATATTCCCGCAAGGGTGCGGAAGGATCGCGCGGCGTGCTGCTCTTAAGACCAAGACGCTCTGCAATCACGTTGGGATGCATGGAATTGACGAAAACGACGACGCCCGGCTCTTCAGCCTCGGCAATGATGCGCATGGCTTTTCCGACAAGGCCCTGACGCGGGCCGGTTTCGCCGAGAATGTCGGCCAGTACGTCGGTGCGGTGAACGCGGACGATCGTATTAGAGTCCGGCTTGATGTCGCCATGGACAATGGCGATGTGTTCCGAATTGTCGAGCGTGTTGCGGAAGCAGACCGTCTTGAAGCCGTCTCCATAGGTGGAGTTCAGCACGGCTTCGACGCGGCGCTCAAGGAAACGATCATTCTGGCGGCGCCAGGCGATGAGATCGGCAATCGTACCGATCTTGAGATTGTGGAGCTGGGCGAAGGCAACCAGGTCTGGCAGGCGCGCCATCGAGCCGTCTTCGTTCATGATCTCGCAGATCACGCCAGCAGGATAGAGACCGGCCATGCGCGAAATGTCGACTGCGGCCTCTGTATGCCCTGCGCGGACCAGTGTGCCGCCGTCCTTGGCGACCAGCGGGAAAACGTGGCCGGGCGAGACAATATCGTCGTCATCTGTCGTCGGATCGATAGCAACGGCGATCGTGCGGGCACGGTCATGTGCGGAAATGCCGGTGGTTACGCCTTCCCTGGCCTCGATGGACACCGTGAAGGCGGTCTGCATGCTTTCCCGGTTGTTGCGGGTCATCATGTCGAGGCGCAGCGTGTGGGCGCGCTCCTGCGTCATGGCGAGGCAGATCAGGCCGCGGCCATGGCGGGCCATGAAGTTGACCTGTTCGGGTGTCGCAAAGGTTGCGGGGATGATCAGATCACCCTCGTTCTCGCGATCCTCGGCATCGACCAGGATATACATGCGCCCGTTGCGAGCGTCCTCAATGATCTCGTCAATCGAGGAAATGGCGTCGTGGAAACTTTCAGACATGAGTAGAGGGTCCTTCCGGCGCATCGGCGCCAATCATGCGCGCCACGTAGCGCGCGAGCATGTCGATCTCAAGGTTCACATGTGCGCCGGGCGTGAGGTCCGACAGGGTCGTCACCTCCCATGTGTGCGGAATGATCGCGATCTGGAAGTCGCCATTCGGCAAGGCCGCAGCGACGGTGAGGGAAACGCCATTGATGGCGGCCGAACCCTTGGTGGCAAAATAGCGGGCAATTTCGGCAGGCGGACGGATCGTCAGGCGCCAGCTCTGGCCTTCGGGTTCGATGGAGACGACCTCGCCGACGCCGTCGACATGGCCGAACACGAAATGGCCGCCCAGCTCGTCGCCGAGCTTGAGGCTCTGCTCGAGATTGACGCGGGAGCCGGCTTTCCACTCGCCGAGAACGGTCTTGGAGAGGGTTTCAGGCACGGCCTCGACGGCGAACCAGGCGCCGCGCTCGGCCTGTCCCATGTCCACAACCGTGAGGCAAACGCCGGAATGCATGACGGATGCGCCCATGGCGATGTCTTCGAGCGGGTAGCCGCTTTCGACCTCAAACCGGATGAGACCGTTGCGCGGCTCGGCCTTGCGGACCGTTCCGACGTCAGTGACGAGACCTGTAAACATGGCGGCTTGGATCCTTAGGGGGACTTATGCTGAATTCGAACATAAGTATCGAGAACGTCATCTCCAATCCGTTCCGTCGCGACAGGACGCCATCGTGACGCAGAGGCGAGGTCATCGAGGCCGAGACTTCCCAATGCTGGCAGGCCATCCCCGCCGATCAGGATGGGCGCACGAAACCATGCAATTTCGTCGACGAGACCCGCACGTATGAAGGAAGCCGCGAGTGTGCCGCCGCCCTCGAGCAGGATGGATGTGATGCCCTCCCCCTCAGCGCGGCGCACGAGCGATGTGACGTCAACGCGGGTGCCGTTGCCGCAGCGCCAGATGTCCACCCCGCTGGCGGCGAGGATGTCCTGAGGCTGGCCCGCTGTTGCAACGACAACAGGGCCGCTGGAAATGGACTGGACGAGGCGGGAGTGTTTCGGCGTGCGCCCGCTGGAGTCGGCCACGATGCGGACGGGCTGTTTCTTCGGCATGGGCACGGTGCGAGCCGTCAGCATCGGGTCGTCAGCGAGGACTGTGCCGATGCCGACGAGGACGGCGTCATGCTCGGCGCGCAGCTGGTGGGCCCTGGCGCGGGAGTCGCTGGACGTGATCCACTGGCTGGTGCCGTCGGCAAGCGCGATGCGGGCGTCAAGGGACGTCGCGATCTTGAGGGTGACCCTCACGCCGCTCATGACTCGTCGATATCTTCTTCTTCGAGCGCCGTTTTCTCGATGAACTGGGCGAAATCGCTTGGATCCTTGAAGTCGCGATACACGCTGGCGTAGCGGACATAGCCCACGGGGTCGACGCGCTTCAGGGATTCCATGACCAGCTCGCCGAGCTGCGAGGATGGCACTTCGGATTCACCGCCGCTTTCGAGCTTGCGGACAATGCCGGAGACCATCTGGTCGATCCGGTCCCTGTCGACGGGGCGTTTGCGTACGGCGACCGATATGGACCGCGATAGCTTGTCCCGCTCGAACAGGGAGCGCTTGCCGTCGCGCTTGACGACGACGATCTCGCGCAGCTGGACGCGCTCGAATGTCGTGAAACGGGCGCCGCAGCTTTCGCAAACGCGGCGACGGCGCACGGCGGTGTCGTCTTCAGCCGAGCGGCTGTCCTTTACGGCTGTATTCTCGGAACCACAGAAAGGACAGCGCAAGGCGGATCAGGCTCCCAAACCGTTATAGATCGGGAACTGCGCTGTCAGTGCTTTGACTTCGGCGCGGACCTTGTCCTCGGTTGCGGAACTGTCGCCAGCTGCAACGGCATCAACAACTTCACCGATCCAGTTGCCGATCTGGGTGAACTCTTCTTCGCCGAAGCCGCGCGTTGTGCCCGCTGGCGAGCCGACACGGATACCGCTGGTAACGGTTGGCTTGGCAGGGTCGAATGGCACGCCGTTCTTGTTGCAGGTGATGTAGGAGCGCTCGAGTGCCTGTTCGGCGTCACGCCCAGTCACGTTTTTCGGACGCAGGTCGATCAGGGCAAGGTGCGTATCGGTGCCGCCGGAGACAACATCGAGGCCGCTGGCCTTGCAAGCCGCTGCCATGGCACGGGCGTTTGCCACGACCTGTTTGGCGTAAGCCTTGAACTCTGGCGTCAGCGCCTCACCGAAGGCAACGGCCTTGGCCGCGATGACATGCATCAGCGGACCGCCCTGAATGCCCGGGAAGATCGCGGAATTGATCTTCTTGGCGAGCGCTTCGTCATTGGTAAGGATCATGCCGCCGCGCGGGCCGCGGAGCGTCTTGTGCGTGGTCGTCGTCGCAATGTGGGCGTGGTCGAGCGGGTTCGGATGGACGCCGCCGGCCACGAGGCCTGCGAAGTGGGCCATGTCGACCAGGAACAATGCGCCGACTTCATCGGCAATCTCGCGGAAACGCTTGAAATCGATCTCGCGGGGATAGGCGGAACCGCCAGCGATGATCATTTGCGGACGGTGAGCTTTGGCGAGGCGTTCGACTTCGACGAAATCGATGCGGTCGTCTTCACGGCGCACACCATATTGAACGGCGTTGAACCATTTGCCCGACTGGTTCGGCTTGGCGCCATGCGTGAGGTGACCACCGGCATCGAGGCTCATGCCAAGAATAGTGTCGCCCGGTTTGAGCACAGCGTTGAAGACACCCTGGTTTGCCTGGCTGCCCGAGTTTGGCTGGACGTTGGCAAATTCACATCCGAACAGCGCCTTGGCACGATTGATTGCAAGGTTCTCGGCAACGTCGACGAATTCGCAACCGCCATAATAGCGCTTGCCCGGATAGCCTTCGGCATACTTGTTTGTGAGAATCGAGCCCTGGGCTTCAAGCACTGCTTTTGAAACAATATTTTCAGAAGCAATCAACTCGATCTGATGTTGCTGGCGCGACCGCTCGTCGGCTATCGCTGCAAACAATTCAGGATCCGCTTCCGGGAGCGATGTACTAAAGAATCCGCTCGTCACCATCTGGGCCGGAGCCGCCGTATCCGCCATGAGAATCTCCTGTTTCAGGGGTCAGCACGTCTTTACGCCGCCTGTCTCTTAGCTGCAACCGTGGCAAACTGCTGCAAACAAGCCAGTTTCACATTCTGGTTGCTGTAGCGACTAGACGAATATTGTGCCCGTTTACTTTAATTTATCTGGCATTACAGCTTGCTTAGAAGGATGGTCTTAGTAACTAGGAGCAAATTTTTACCAGATGAGGCAAGGCACCAGTATGAACACCATTGATGATACGGATGTGCTGGATATGACGGCAAGCATTGTTACGTCATTTGTTGCCAACAATTCTGTTGCGGCGGCTGAGCTCCCGGCGCTTATCAAGACCGTTCATGGCACCATTCTTGACCTGACCACCGGCGGCGCCCAAGCGGCAGATGTGCTGGAACCTGCTGTATCCATTGCGAAATCTGTAACTCCGGAATACCTTGTTTGCCTGGAAGACGGTCGCAAACTCAAAATGCTAAAGCGGTATCTGCGGTCACGCTATGACATGACACCTGAGGAGTACCGGGCACGCTGGAACCTGCCAGCAGACTATCCGATGGTCGCGTCGAACTATGCGAAGCTTCGTTCACAGCACGCCAAAGACATCGGCCTCGGCAAGAAGAGGTCGGCCGATACTTAAATTATACAATATACTCTAAGTAAAAACCGACGCTACGCCGCTTTGTCGAGGCCCAGTTGCTTCCATACGGCGAGAATTGCCGCAACCAGTTCATCCATCATCGCACCATCATGCACGGGGCTTGGCGTGAAGCGGAGGCGCTCGGTGCCACGCGGGACGGTCGGATAGTTGATGGGCTGCACATAGATCCCGAAGTCGAAGAGCAATGTGTCTGACAGCGCCTTGCAACGCTCAGGGTCTCCGACCATCAGGGGCACGATGTGAGATGGCGAATCCATCACTGGAAGGCCTGCGTCCGCAAATTTCTTCTTCAGAAGCGCTGCATTCTCCTGATGGAGGCTACGCAGCCGACGTCCCTCGTCCGTCCGCAGCTTGGACACGCTGGCAAGCGCGCCCGCAGCCATGACCGGACAGGTCGACGTCGTGAAGATAAAGCCGGACGCCATTGAGCGGATGGAATCGATCACTGTCTCATGGCCGGCAATATAGCCACCCATGACACCATAGCCCTTAGCAAGCGTGCCTTCGATAATGTCGATCCGGTCAGCCAGGTTGAGCATCTCGGCTACCCCCGCCCCGTTCTCGCCGTAGAGCCCCATAGCATGGACTTCGTCGAGATAGGTCAGCGCGTTGAATTCGTCGGCCAGGTCGCAAATCTCTTGCATGCGACCGAAATCGCCGTCCATCGAGTAGACGCTCTCAAATGCGATCAGTTTCGGACGCTCGGGATCATCGAGTTCGAGCAAGGCACGCAGGTGGTCGACATCATTGTGACGGAAGATACGCCGGTCAGCGCCGGACCGGCGAATACCCTCGATCATGGACGCATGATTGAGCGAGTCCGAGTAGATGATCAGTTTTGGCAGGATCTTGCCCAGTGTCGAAAGCGTCGCCTCATTGGACACGTAGCCCGAGGTGAACAGCAGGGCCGCGTCCTTCTGATGAAGGTCAGCCAGCTCACGTTCCAGATCGACGTGGTAGCGAGTCGTGCCCGAAATATTGCGCGTACCACCTGAACCGGCACCGAAGCTGTCGATTGCCGTGTGCATGGCACTGATGACGTCTTCGTCCTGGCCCATGCCCAGATAGTCATTCGAGCACCAGATGGTCACTTCACGCTCGCCATCCTCAAAGCGCGCAATGGCCTTCGGAAACTTGCCGCGCTGCCGCTGCAAGTCGATGAAAACGCGATAGCGGCCTTCACCATGAATTTCGCCGAGGGCGTCTTCGAATGCTTTGAGGTGTTTCATGGCAATAGGTCGCCTTTGGACAAGAACTGGCGTTTAGATAATCCGGCAACCGCCGTTTGATAATCCTCAACTACGACAAACGCTGTATTTGTCGCATACGGGAAATCCCCTAGGAATCATATCCGGGCGACTGGCGATCCAGTTTGCGCAGCAGAGCAGGCCATGCGAGCCGGTTGGCGAGCACCTTTGTGCCCTCCGGATTGCTCTGCCCCTTCACCACGTTCTGCACGTCTTCAGACGCCATGATGACGCCATCACGGCCAGCCGAAAGCGCGCGAACCTGCATCGTGCAGGCACGCTCAAGGAAGAACATGCGCAGGAATGTTTCGGCGGCTGTACCGCCAACGGCCATCGTGCCGTGATTGTACAGAAGCATCGTGTTCTTGGTGCCAAGATCAGCGACGAGTCGTTCGCGCTCGCCAAGGTCCAGCGCGACGCCTTCATAGTCGTGATAGGCAAGATCGTGGCGCACCAGCATGGACGTCTGGCTGAGCGGCATCAGGCCGTCCTTCTGACATGAGACGGCAACGCCATCATCGGTGTGGAGGTGCATGACAACATGGGCATCGTCACGTGCGGCATGGACTGCC
Source organism: Hyphomonas oceanitis SCH89 (assembly GCF_000685295.1). Classification (GTDB taxonomy): domain Bacteria; phylum Pseudomonadota; class Alphaproteobacteria; order Caulobacterales; family Hyphomonadaceae; genus Hyphomonas; species Hyphomonas oceanitis. Next base: position 3,528 of record NZ_ARYL01000048.1, on the reverse strand, counting down.
GAGTGGATCGTGAAGCCCGCCGGATTGATGAAATACTCGGTTTCCTGAATGACGTTGCCGTCGAGGTCGATCTTCACAAGCGATGAGGCGGTGATTTCTTCGAACAGCATGCCATAGGGATTGATCAGGAAGTGGTGATCCGGGCCGGGCACGCGGTGGGAAATGTGGGTGAAGATCATGTCGTCCCAGCCATGCAGAGCCACGAGACGGTACATGGCTGCGAGATCAACCCGCGCTTTCCACTCCTCTGCGCTCACAGAACCGCGTAGATTGATACTTTGGGCGCCATCGGCCATATCGCATTCCTCCATATTTTCGTGCGAAACTACCGGAAAATCCCGGCTTACGCCAGTTAAACCTGACACAGGCGTCACCTGAATGCGCCTAAAGCCCCGGTCTATCAGGCATGCATTTCGTCGAAATCCTTGACGATTCCACCAACGCCGCCGACATGTGACCGGCATGAACCAGCTACGCCTCTCATTTTTCGCCTCCAAGCGCCCCGAAGCACAGGACGCGCTTCCCGAACTCGTCCGGCGCTACGGTCAGGTTCCCGAAGCAGAAGCAGACGTCATCGTTGCCGTCGGCGGTGATGGCGCGATGCTCGATACGCTGCGTCGGCGTTTCCAGGACAACAAGCCGGTCTATGGCATGCATCGGGGCACGGTAGGCTTCCTGATGAACGACTACAGCCTCGACGGTCTGGTCGACCGTATCAACGCGGCTGAGCGGGCGAGCCTCGTGCCCCTGCGCATGATTGCGACGGACATTCATGGCGAAGAGCATAGCGCCCTTGCCATCAATGAAGTGTCGCTGTTGCGGCAGACAGCCCAGTCGGCGCGGCTGAAAATCACGGTTGATGATCGCATGCGCATGGAAGAACTGACATGCGATGGCGTGATGGTGGCGACACCGGCGGGCTCTACGGCCTACAATCTGTCTGCCCATGGTCCGATCCTGCCCATTGGCGCGAACCTTCTCGCGCTGACCCCGGTGAGCGCTTTCCGTCCACGCCGGTGGAAGGGTGCTCTTCTGCGCCATGATGCGACGGTGACGATCGATGTGATCGCTCCGGATCGACGGCCTGTTGCGGCGGCTGCCGACAATCAGGAAGTGCGTGACATCAAGCATGTCCTCGTGCGGGAAAGCCGGGAAACGCGCCTCACCATGCTGTTTGATCCCGGCCACGCGCTGGATGAGCGCATACTGCGTGAGCAATTTGCCTTCTGAGACAGACACCCCTGTTTGTCAGCGGTTTTTTAAGAGTTGGCGCCTAGCATCGCTTCAAAGATCGGGACGATGCGACAATGAAAAAGCTGATTGGCAAATGGCTTAACGCGAAGAGCGGCAAGGCCGACGAAACCAAGCAGATTGCGACGCCGGACATTTCGCGCGTTATAAAGATGCCGCCCGCGCCGCCTGTTACTGCAGCTGAAATACCTGCGCCTGCCCACGCGCCGGAGCCACAACACGAGCCTGAAACGGCCGATCCTGACGACCTTGCAGATCGCGCTGAAGCCGCTGTGGACGCGATGGCATCCCAGTTCGATGCCTGGATGGAAGCAGACCTCGATCGACTCACGGATGCCTGGCGGCAGGCAAAGCAGCCCGGCGCTACGCCTGAAGCCTACCGCACCGTCTTCATGTGCGCCCACAACATCCGGGGCGCTGCCGGATCATACGGCTACCCGGCCATCTCCCGGCTGTGCGGATCGCTTTGCAACCTGTTGGGTGAGACACATCCGGGCGAAAATGCTGCGCTGATAAACCTGCACATCGAAGCCTGCCGGGCAGCCTTTATCGGCGCGGGCAAAGGCGACACATCGCAGTCCATGGCAGATGCCGTATGCGATGCCCTGGAACAGAGCGTGGCCGCCAAGGCCGGTCACAAATAGTCAGACATTCACGCGCGACAAAAGCTCGATCGTCTGCCCGTAGCCAGCCTCTTCCGGAATGAACAGGCAGGGCTGGCCTGATTCATCCTTGCCCGCCTTCGGCAAGACGGACACGACTTCTTCAGAGCCAAAGCGCGATGCCGCATCTGCGACAGACGTTGCCCGGGCCAGCTTCACAAGGTTCATCCGTGTGGGGAAAATTATGGTCGCCTGCTCCGCCAGCTCCATGTCCAGCGCTTCCTGCGCGCCCAGCCAGACAGCATCGGTGGTCTCGCGACCATCATGCGCAGCGATCTGATCTGCTGGCGCAGGCGCGATGTAGAAATGGGTGTCGAAGCGCTTGGGCATCATGTCCGGCGTGATCCAGTGGCCAAAGTGGATGAGGCTGTCCAGCGCCAGCACGAGATCATTGTCGCGCATCAATTCGAGAAAGCTCTCTTCACGCCGGTCAACCGGTCCGCGATGCGGCGCAAGGCGCTCAGACACGGCCGGACCGACGAGAGTCGCCCCCGGCCCTCGCTGGCTTGAATGACGCGCAAGCAGGAGACCGGATTCCTCGAAGGCCTCACGGACAGCTGCGATCCGCGCGTCCTGCTGGACGGGCCCGAAGTCACCATCCGTGAAAGCGTCCCAGGCAGGGTCGGAATCCTCTTCGTTCGCCTTGCCACCCGGAAAGACAAGTGCGCCGGCCGCAAAATCTATCTGGTAATGGCGCTTCACCATCAGGACCTGAGGCACCTCTTCACCATCGCGAATGATCAGGACGGTAGCCGAAAGGCGGGGTTCTGCTGGGGTCTGGGACATTGAGGTAACCTCGATTGGTCAAATTTCCGGAAAATGCGGACGATTATCTGCGCGTGATGTTCAACTCTCGCCCTTAGGGAAGGCAAGAGACAAGATCAGGAAAGGAAACAGGCATGCGCGCCATTCAATCCCCGCTGGACCGCCAAAGCCGCCTTTCCCCTCCCCCCACATTACGATTTCATTCCGTTGTGCACCTGCTGAGCGGCGACCCGCTGGGACAGGTTTGTGAAACGCCGATGGCATTCGAAGAACGCGTGGCGTTTGGCCCGCGCACCATGCCGAACGAAGTGGCCAACCCGGCAAAGTGGCTGTCTGAACAGCTGATTCGCATCGCTACCGCCACACACGGACAGCCAGATGCGCTGCGCCCTATCCTGGTGCCTGCGCCGCTTGCGTCGCTTGCCCACGCGAATACAGCCGTTGCCTGTGGCGCCGCCATTAGGCAAACATCCCTCTGCCCGCAGGAAATCTGCCTTGAGTTTGCTGATGCAGCGTTTGCCGGCGGCGTCGCTGATTATGTCAGTCGCGTCAGCCTGCTCCGCCGTCATGGATTCCGGGTCGCGATCGACATGCGCAAGTCATGGCAAACGCCGCTCAATGATTCGCTGCGGCTTCTTGTCGATACGATCCGCGTAGATGCGCGCACGCTGGACGCCAATCCTGACCTGCTCGATATCATCGAGGTAGCGGATGCCTCGGGCGTGCTTATCGTTGCCGAGAATGCCCACTGGCGTGACGGTGAATACCTGGCGAACCTCGGCATTCACGCGGCGACACACCCGAAGGCCGACGCCTAGGTGTGATCTTTCAATAGGTTGTCCATTCGGGC
>NZ_ARYL01000047.1 GCF_000685295.1 Hyphomonas oceanitis SCH89 | reverse complement strand
TCAGTTACACCACGCGCTGGGACACGATCCTGCGGAAGCCGGTTCCCGCATTGAAGAAGACCGTCCAGTCTTCTGTCGGGTAATAAGCAAGGTTCACACGCCACGTCGTGGCGTCGAGATTAGCCTTGCTGTTGGCAGGCACACCGTTGGAGACGGATTCAGACGTCCGCGTGTCCTGATAATACCGAAGCCCGACCAGTGGCACGAGCTTGCCACCAAACAGGTCATAGCTGATTTCCGAGAACACCGAGCTGTTCTCTGTTTTTGTGAGGGTGGTGCCATCAAGTGAAAGTGACGGGAAGTCGAGGTTGAATATGTAGAGCCCCTCGGCCTTCTGATAATAGAGCCCGCCGACCCAGTGGAAGGGACCATCGCCGTTCGTGGCGAGGCGGAATTCGTTCACAAAGCTGTCGGAATTGCCACCATTTTTCAGAACGCCCGTGCCAAGCGGTGGGCCCAAGCCAAGACCGGTGCTGAAGCCACCCGGCAGGGATTCCTGATAGCTGGTCGCGTTTGTCAGCGTGAAATTGCTAAAATCATAGTTGATCGTGTTGGAGTAGAATCGCGCTTTGCGCTTGTCATAGCCATTCACATCGCCCTGGTTTGCCGCATATGGCGGATCAACAGATGCGAAGACAGACAAGAAGTCTTGGTCCGTCGAGAATTCCCAGGCGCGAAGTCGCACAGAAAGGTCATCGGTCGGTTGCCAGAGCAGCACGGCCTGGAGGTTCTTGGCCGTGATATCGTTTGCATCGGTTAGACGTGGTTTGCCCACTGGACCATCCGAATACACATCCACATAACCGGCCTGATAATCATAGCCGCCGCTGAGGCGCAGGCCCAGTTTATCCTTGATCAAAGGAACGGAAACGGCCGCCGAAACCCTGTAGTTCGGATCGCTTGCATCCGCCGTCGACGACAGGGACGCTTCGCCTTCTGTAGTGAACTCGCTCATGTCGGGATTCTTGGTGCGATAGATGATCGCGCCGCCCATTGAACCTTGCCCGTAAAGCGTGCCCTGCGGCCCGCGCAGCACCTCGACGCGCTCAATATCAAAGTACTGAAGCGGCGGAGCAGTCTGGTTATTTGGCACGCCAAAAGGCGTATCATCCAGGTAATAGCCTACCATGCCATCACCGACAGGACCGCCAGCTCCCGTTCCACGGAATGCGAAGATACGATAGCCGGCGCCAATCTGCTGCACCTGCGATGCCCCAGGAATCAACTCGATCAGGTCTGCGCCTTCACGGATGTTCCTGTTCGTCAGTGATTCACCGCTGAACGCTTGAATGGCAAACGGCACGTCTTCCAGTGCCTGCGCGCCGGTCTTAGTGGCAGTCACGACGATTGTGGCCTCGCGGCGCACACTATCGTCCGCTGTTGCGGGTGCTTCATCCTGCGCAAAGGCTGGCGTGACAGCAATGACGGCCATAGCCGATAGCACAAGCGCACTGCTGGCGGACTTCAAGCCTCCAATTGCTGTGGATTTACGGAAAATATCTTTTGTCGATGCCGAATAATCTCGGCAAGCATAATCAGTGCGCATGGCCTGCTCCTCTCCCTGTCGCTCGATTTTTTATCCAATCGATTGTATAATTCTTTATCACCGCGCTTGAAGCATCGCAATCCACTCAATCAAAAATTTGGAGACTGTTGCTGTTCGAACAAAATCGGTCGCATACATCGCACTTGAACCGATTGCATCACTATAATACAATCGATTGTCCGCATCGATCATACCGGTGTTGTTAGCCATACAAACACTTGATGACGAACATTGCGTATTCGGTATCGTCATGCCCATCTCAAAACAAAATACGCATTGAAGGGAATTCGAAGTGAAAAACTATCCGCTTGTCCGCTTGCCAAATGCCCTGGTTCTTTCAGTCGCCCTTGCCGCACTACACTTCACTGCAAACGCTCAACCGGAGCCGGCAGACGCAGCGCCGCCGTGCCAGACGGAAGATCCGACCGTGACAACTTTCATGGCGGGCGTCGTTCATGACCTTCTCGATCCGGCGAGCAACTTTACCCACCAGTCGATTATGGGCGCGCCGGAACTGGGCACGCTACAGGAGGGCGAGAAGTATCGCCAGAAAAACGACTGGGCCTACGTCTGCAAATACAAGGCGGCCAACGCGGCTCTTTCCGGCGGACCAGCGCCGAGAACCGTATTCATGGGCGACTCGATTACCGAATTCTGGACCGTCGGAGATGCCGACCTCTTTACCGACGGCGTGATTGGCCGCGGGATTAGTGGCCAGACGAGCACACAGATGGTCGCCCGCTTTTGGCAGGACGTGGTCACCCTTCATCCCACAGCGGTCCATATAATGGCCGGCACGAATGATCTTGCCGAAAACACGGGTTTTGTGCGCGACGAGGACTACAAAGCGAATATTCGCGCCATGGCCGCCATGGCGCAAAGCCAGGACATTGTCGTTATCCTCGCCAGTATCCCCCCTGCGAAGTCCTTTGGCTGGCGCGCGGACATCCAGCCTGTAGAGCGCATCGGCTCGCTCAATGAGTGGCTCAAGGACTATGCCGAAGAGATCGGCGCCGTCTATGTGGACTATTACGCCAATCTGGTTGGCGACGAGGGCGAGATGAAGGGCGACTATACACATGACGGCGTGCACCCCCAACGTCTTGGGTACGCTGCGATGCATGACGATGCCGTCGTCGCGATTCAAAAAGCCGTCGATAAGGCCGGAAACTAGCGCCTGCCCCTGACCACCGATCCGCAGCGCCGACCGATTTCAAAGGATGTCCCTCATGCTCAGTACCCCTATTTGCGCCGCAGTCAGATATACGCTGCTCGCAACGGGTATTCTTGTTGCTGCCGCCTGCACGACCATACAGGACACGCAACAGCCAGCGACCGCCCGCCCCAATTGGGTCGCCACCTGGACAAGCAGCCCCTCGACGCCAATCCCGCCCGAGATCCTGCCCCCGGGCGTCACCACGCCGCAACTTGAGGGAAACCTCCGCTATCTCATGCGTGTCAGCGCGGGAGGCAACTCGGTACGCATCGCATTGTCCGGTGGCCCGAGCGTGCCAAAGCTTGCCATTGACGGCGCCACCATCGCGCTGACTGACGCCACGGGCATCATGCCCGAAACGATGCAAAAGCTTTCATTCAACGATCAAGTCGGTGTCTCGCTGCTTTCCGGCGGAACGGTCTGGAGTGACCCAGTGGCACTGCCTGTCGCCTCGGGCAATGTACTCGCAGTCAGCGTCCACCTGGTGGGTCCCGTTAGCCCGCCCCAGGCTGACAAGCAGCTGGTCGTCAGCATGCTGCCAGGCGATGACAGAACAGCCGAGATAGTTCTCGAAGGCGCCGAGACCATTGTGGCGCGCCCCCTCGTAACGGCCATACTCGTCGACAATCCGAGCGTGAACCGCGTTATCGTTGCTTTTGGCGATTCCATTACCGACGGCAATGGCAGCGCAGATCCGCTGACGCGCGGTTGGCCAGACTACCTTGCAGCACGTTTCCGGGCGGAAGGCTTGCAAAATATTGCGATTGCCAACCAGGGAATTGGCGGCAACCGTCTGCTCGAAGAAGGCGTACTTGGAGAAAGCGCGCTCACGCGATTCGATCGCGATGCACTGTCAGTTCCCGGCGTAACCCACATCATCCTGATGGAGGGCATCAATGACATCGGCCTCAGCGGGTTCACCCTGAATGGTATGTCCGACTCATACCGAACCCTCGGCACACACGACATCATTGCAGCGTACTCACAACTGATCAGCAGAGCGCACGCGCGCGGCGTCACAATTATCGGCGCCACACTCACGCCTGATCTGGGCTCCCCCCTTCCCGGCTACGCCACGGAAGGAAAGGAAGTGATCAGGCAGGAAGTCAACGACTGGATCCGTAACAGCGCCGCTTTCGACGCCGTCATCGACTTCGACGCAATCGTGCGCGACCCGGATAACGAAGGCCGTCTGGCGAGAGCATATAATTCAGGCGACTCAATCCACCCCTCGGACGCTGGCTACCGCGCCATGGCAGACGCCATCGACCTAGATCTCTTCCGGTAAAACAACGTACCGTCTGAACGTCCGACCCTACCCTCCCGATATAGGGGGGCGAGTTCCAGCCGAGCAGCACCGACGTGCCCGAGCATGCAAAAAAGCACACTAAAGGCTGCTGGGCAGAAGGCCGCGAGCGCACTGACCGTGATCATATGGCCGCCCACGCTACATCCGATTCGTCGGCCGCGACGCCACGCTTCCTTGCATCGCGGGAAATGCCCCGTATGGTTTTACAATATTCTTGTATTTCTCGGAGTGGTCGATAAGAGATACCCGGCGTGGGCAGGCGCGACTTTGGAGCAAAATCAATGAACAAGCGCGTAACCATGAGCGAGCTGGCGAAGCAGGCCCAGGTTGATATTTCGACAGTATCGCGCGCGCTGGCTGACAGCCCTCTCGTGAAACAAAAGACCAAAGACCACATTATGAAACTAGCCGATGAGCTCGGTTATGTGGTCAATGCCTCAGCACAAAGCCTGCGGCGTCAGTCCAGCAATATGCTCGGAATCGTTATCCCGATTGATGCCAAATCCGAGCAGACAATTTCGGATCCGTTCTACCTCGAAATGGTGGGCGCCGTGTCCAACGCCGCCGCGCGCGCAGGCTATGATCTTGTTATCAGCCTTCCACAATCTGAAAGCCAAATTGCCGAGCGCCGCCTCCTCCAGACGGGCCGTGCCGATGGCCTTATCGTGATCGGACAGGCCGGCCGTTCGGATCGATTGAACGAAGCCAGCGACCTTCGCAAGAATGTCGTCGTCTGGGGCGGCCGATTTGCACACAACCGCTACACCTTTGTCGGGAGCGACAACGAAAAAGGTGGTCGTCTGGCCGCTGAGCACCTCTTCTCCGTCGGCCGACGCCGCATCCTTTTTCTCGGCGACGTTTCGCTTCCGGAAGTCCAACTGCGCTATGACGGCTTTGCCGCAGTCCACACCAAAGCTCGCAGGTCCCATGACAAGCGCCTTATCCTTCCCGTCAACTTTGGCGGTAGGAAAGCCTACAAAGCTGTGATCGAATTTGCGAAATCAGGCGTCGAATTCGATGCGATTTTCGCAGCATCGGATGTTCTGGCCATGGCCGCCATCCACGCTCTTCATTCGGTCAAGTTGAGTGTGCCGAACGACGTCAGCGTCATGGGCTATGACAATATCGGCCAGTCCGCACTATCAACGCCAGCGCTGACCACAATCAATCAGAACATTGCGCAAGGCGGAGAGCTCTTGGTCTCCCTCCTCCTGAAAAAGATAAACGGAGAGCGCGTCAGGTCACGCCTTACGAATACTGAACTGGTCGTCCGTCAGTCCAGCGTTCCAAATAGGTAAGGCATCGCCCACCCTGGCTAAAACCCGTCAGCCATGCTTCTTCCCAATAGTGTCGCCAGCCGCTCCTGCTCTGGGAGCACCACAGTCTTGACCGGCGCAAATGTCAGCTGCAGTGAGGAATCCGCCATTTCAGTATAGGGAGCGATCAGTCTGAGCTGACCGGCGGCAAAGTCGACGTCCATTACGCTGGCGCCAAACAGATGCTCGATATCCGGTACGACACTCGTCGTCCCGCGATATGCGATCCACGGACCGCGAAGCTTGTCGCTGACATACAAGCGCTGATCTTTAACAATTTCATCATCAGGCTGATCTTCGGAGATACGATTGCAGGCAGAAATAATGAGCCAGTATTTCTGGTTGCTGTCGTCGAAATAGACCTTCGGCACCTCGGCTTGCGTAAACGCATCCCCATCAGGCAACAGCATCGGCGGAAATAGCTCGTCAACGACGAAGCCACCGCCCTCATTCCGGCGCAGGCTCGCATGTGCCACAGCAGGTTGCAAGGCCCCCGCCTTGGCGGCCCAGAGCGCATGAATGCTGCCTTCATGTCTGAAAAGGAAAGGGTCACGCCAGGCCAGGATGGGACCGCCGGATTCACCGCAATTTGCACCGAGCATTTCGCGTTCACCGAGGAAGTAACCGGCCGCACGAATGGAGTCGTAATCCCGCAAAGGATCGGACACAGCTGCCAGTGGCAAGCGGGACACGTCGCCCGGATCGGCGCCTTCTGCGATGCAAATTGTCTGGAGAAACCGCCGGTCCTTCGACACACTTGGCAAGCCCGTATAAGCGAACAGAAATGTGCCATCGCTGTCTATGTGGGTAGACCCGCTCCATACATTATCGCTCAGGGTCGCATTTGGCTCCGACGTGGATTGCACGACAGCACCCCGGTCACGCCATGATTCACCTGCATCTTCGCTTTCAAAATGCCGGATATGGAATTTGAAATCGTTTCTCTGGGCTGGAGATGTTGGACGCCCCTCTGAATCCTTTCGGGCAAAAGCCAGGCAATACAGGTGGTACCTGCCCTCAGACTTGCACGTCCATGAATCCCACAGCCACAGCTCGGGGTGCGCGATACCGTGTGTAAAGCGCGTTGACGATGCCTCGGGGACATTCACAATTACTTTCGATCTCATACGATCCTTCGTCCCCGGACTGGTACGCGTCCTATCAGGCATTGACGTTTCGATTGTTTGTTTATCGCATTATACAATCGATTGCTATATTCATTCGTCGCGTCTGACACGATGCGCAATGGCTTGGCTTATTGCGAAGAGAGCGTCACGACGGCTGGCTAAAAAGCGCGCCGGAAGGCCGCCATCTTTGCAGCATCGAAACGCTTCGAAACTGCCGCTTCGGCTCCCACACGATCAAACCCGTGGAAGGCTCCCGGAACCACCAGCAACTCGGTCGGGACACCAGAATCGATGAGGCGGTTCGCATACTGGATGTCCTCCGATACGAACAAGTCGAGTGCACCGACGCTGATAAATGCGGGCGGCAGTCCGTTAAGATCGGCAATGCGCGCCGGCACACCGGCTGCCGGAACACTCGCGCTTCCAGCCTCCTGCCCCAGGAATGACGTCCAGCCATAGCCGTTGGACTTAGCATCCCAACCAATCGCACCAATGAAGGGTGGTACGGAACGCGTGCTGCCCGTCCGGTCGTCAAGCATCGGATATATCAGCGCCTGAAGGACAATAGGCACTTCACCACGATCACGCGCTGCAATCGCGAGCAAGGCCGCATGCGTTCCGCCGGCGCTTTCACCCAGCAGGGCAATACGCGACCTGTCCACGCCGATCGCGTCGGCATTTCTGTAGAGCCAGAGCAGACCCGCATAATTGTCCTCTACCGACCCGGTATATTTGGTTTCGGGCGCAAGACGGTATTCAACCGTTACGACCACACAATCGAGCTCGCGTGCCATCGCCTGAAGGTAAGGCACATCCCCTTTCGCAGACCCGAGAATGTGACCACCACCGTGTGTATGAAGGATGGCAGGACGCGCCGTCTCGCCCCCGCCATTTACCACGTAAACGGTCACATCCGCCATGCCAGATGCGCCAGGAACCTGCCGCTCGACCACCGGCACATCGGGCAAGAAAGGTCGCACAAAAGAAGCGCCACGCTCACGCGATGCTTGCAGGGTCGCGTCCGAAAACCCGCCGCCCTTGGACGACATCTCCAGAATTCTTCCTGCGGCTTCGCGCAGCTCCGGGTCGACCATACTCAGATCATTGCTGGCGATCGCTTCGGGCGCCGAGGCGCACGCTCCGATCGAGCCAGCCGCAAGCGTGCCAAGCAAGGTAATGCCGCCCAGCATGGCGAACTGTCGTCTGTTGAAATCAACCATCCTCTACGTCTCCTCTATATTTTTTCTGTATTTGCGCATCACGCTGCGCTTTCTGGCTTGGTATTTTTCCGGTCGAGCCAGTCACAATAGAGCCCCAGCCACTGCCTCACCGGCAGGTGCGGTGGCCCGAGACCAAATCCGTGACCACCCTCTTCAAACAGATGTAGCTCTGCTGGACGACCAGCAGCCTGCATGGCCCTGATCATGACAAGACTGTTCTCCGATGGAACGTCAGCATCATCGAGTGCATGCACAAAAAACCCGGGCGGTGTATTTGCCGAAACATGTCCCGCAGGCGAGTGCAGCGCGACCATGCTCTCCGAAGGATTGTCGCCAAGAAGGCTTTGCGTCGACAACGCGTTCCCGATCTGCTTCTCATGCGAAATCACAGGGTAAATAAGCCCCATCGAGCTTAGAGACGGCGTATCTGTCGCCCCATCCCCCGGCCGCGTGGCAAGTGACGCAGCGAGGTGTCCGCCAGCGGAAAAGCCGATGACATGCACTTGAGTCACGTCCGTCCCAAGCGTCGCCGACATCTCGCCAATAAGGGCCAAAGCGCACCGCGCATCTTGAAGTGCCACCTCAGACGGCTGACCCCACCCTTCAGATGGTAAACGGTGGACAAGCACAAAAACAGTATAACCTTCGGCGGTCATTGACCGGGCAATATCAACGCCCTCATTGGCAATGGACACAAACGTATAGGCCCCGCCGGGAATAATCAGAAGGCTCCGTCCGTTAGCGCGCTCCGGACGGAAAAGACGCATATAAGGCTGCGCGATATTCCGTAGCTGGGTTTGCGGCCAGCCAGAAGGAAGCGCCTGCGCAGCGAATGCGCCGCCTGGCACGCCGTCAGGCCACAGCAAAATTTTCTCCCCCTTGGCCCAAGTCTCAAGCGCCAGCCGCTCAGCAGAATCTGTCATTGGCTCACCAAGCTCTGCAAGGCCAACTTGGCGCCGCCCAGCAATCCGGCATTGTCGCCAAGCCCAGGCAGAACAATCAGCTGCGCGACAGCATCTGTCGGCATGTAGAGATAGCCGTTCAGCATGGCGGCATACTGTTCGCGAATGTGATCAATCAGCCCGGGCGCAAGCAACAAGCCACCGCCCAGAACGATCTTTTCAGGCCTCAGTGTCAGGGTCAGCGAGATGCACGCCTGCGCAAGATAGCAGGCCACGATTTCCCAGCCGGGATGATCCGGCGCCATCAGTTCGGGCGGACCAAACCGCGCCTCCACCGCAGGCGCGCTCGTCAGCCCCTCCAGGCAGTCGCCATGGAAGCTGCAGGACCCTCCGTAGATATCATCCCGATGCCGCGTCACACGGATATGGCCGAATTCCGGATGGCTCGGCCGGCCAAGAAAGTCGCCATTGGCGAATATTCCCGCGCCTATTCCCGTTCCAACGGTCACGTAAACGGCGCTCTTCGCGCCGCGGGCCGCGCCCCAGGCCATTTCAGCCCCCAGCGCGCCGTTCACATCTGTATCGACACTAACAGGCAGCCCTGTCCTGTCGGCCAGCTCATTCCTGACATTGAATCCGCTCCAGCCAGCCTTTGGCGTATTCAGGATGGAGCCATAGTTAGCAGACTGAGGATCAATATCGAGTGGACCAAAACAGGCAATCCCAATACCCTCGGGCGGCTGGCCGGCCTTGGCACAGCGCACAAAGAAATCAGAACAGGCGTCCATCGTGTCTTCAGGCCTTGCCGTGACAAAGCGTTCAGACCTCAGTATTTCGCCTTCGGCCGTGGAGATACAGCATTTGAATGTGGTTCCGCCGCCATCCACGCCGCCGACCAAAAGACCATTTTGTTTAGACATTTGCGCACTCCCGAGCTTAAAATTCCCACGGTCGGCGCAAAAAAGCAATCGATTGTTGTATGACGCAAACATGCCTCGTATAAGCAAGTCTGATCCTGATGATCTCATAAAAATTTCAGGGCTGGGAGGCCAAAATGGTTCAGTCTACAGGCACCGCGCCCGCACATGAGCGGGTCACACCCCGGCCGCACGTAAGCGTCCTGCGCATACTGGAAATGAACCTCGGCTTCCTCGGCCTGCAGTTCAGCTTCGGTCTGCAGCAAGGCAACATGAGCCCGATCTATTCCTATCTCGGGGCAAATGAAGCAGCGCTTCCCATTCTGACGCTAGCCGGCCCGATGACAGGCCTGATTGTTCAGCCCATCATCGGCGCATTGAGCGACAAGACCAAATCGCGATGGGGTCGACGCACCCCGTATTTCATCTTCGGCGCCATTCTGTGCTCGCTAGGCCTGTTCTTCATGCCGCTCAGCTCATCGATCCTCATGGCGGCCAGCCTGCTTTGGATCCTTGATGCCGGCAACAATATAACAATGGAACCTTACAGGGCTTATGTCAGCGACCGGCTTGAACCCGAGCAGCGACAACTCGGCTTCCTGACACAAAGTGCGTTCACTGGGCTGGCACAGATGCTGGCCTTCCTGTCCCCGTCCTTCATGGTCTACGTGCTTGGCATGAACATGAACGCCATCGACAGCCACAACATTCCATATGTTACACGCTATGCCTTTATGATCGGCGCATTTCTCTCACTCACAACGATCCTCTGGTCCATTCTCCGCGTTCCGGAACTGCCCCTGACGCCTCAGGAAGAGGCCGCCATTGATGCCAAGCCGAAAGGCTTCCTCCCGGTCTTCGCGGAGATCTGGCAGGCGATCATCGAAATGCCAATTGCGATGCGCAAACTTGCTCTGATGAGTCTGTTCCAGTGGTATGCCATGGCCGCTTACTGGGCCTATGTCGTCTACTCGATCGGGCATTCGGTTTACGGTACGTCTGATGCTGTTTCGGATGGTTTCCGCTCAGCGGTTCTTGCGAATGGCGAAATGGCAGCCTTCTATAACGGGCTGGGCTTCGTTCTGGCCTTCGCCATGGTCCCGCTCGCAAAAAGGCTTGGCGCACATCGCATTCACGCCCTCTGTCTCATCCTGGCGGGCATCGGCATGTTTAGTCTGCCCTTCGCTTCGGAGAAGTGGATGCTGTTCATTCCGGCCATCGGCATAGGCATCGGCTGGGCGTCCATCATGGGCAATCCCTACATCATCCTCTCGAATGCCATCCCGCCAGATCGCACGGGCGTCTACATGGGCATCTTCAACATGATGATCGTGATCCCGATGCTGCTGCTCGCGGCCACCCTGCCCTTCTACTACGAACCGCTGCTGGGCGGTGACGCGCGCAATGTACTGCGCCTTTGCGGCGTCTGCATGTTCTGCGCTGCCGCTGCCGTCTGGTGGGTCAAAACCGAAGTCGCTACCGCTGACGGCGCCGCGATGGCAGCAGACCAATGAAGCTCGACAATCTCACAATGACGCCAGGAAGAAGAGAAATGGATATACAGCCAAACTCCCAACGAAAACCCGGACGTCTCGCAGTCGCCTGCGCGATGGCCCTTTCTGTTTTCGCCATTGCGGCCTGCGCCAGCGCGCCAGCACCGGAGACCACACCGCCTACCGCCGCTAAAGTCGTCGTTAAGCCGGATGGCACAGTGCTGGTACCGGCCATGTCCGTGCCGGTGTCTGACTATCTCAGCCCCGAGGGCAAGGCATACCTAACCGACCACCTGACCGCGATGCAAAATCCGGAAATGATCAAGGAAGTCGAAGAAATCGGCGCACCCATGTTTCTGAAAACCTACATGGACCGGCAGGCAGAGCTCTATCCCTTTAGCAAGACCGATACCAGTATGGGCGGTGTTCACGTTTATGATTACACCCCCGTTGGTGGCGTCTCCGATGCGCAAAAAGACCGCGTATTGATCGATCTACATGGCGGCGGCTTCATAACCTGCTGGCCTGCTTGCGCGGAACTTGAGTCCGTTCCGCTGGCGTCGCTTGGTGGCTTCCGTGTCGTTGCCGTGGACTATCGCCAGGCGCCCGAATACAAGTTTCCGGCCGCCAGCGAAGATGTCGCCAAGGTCTATACCGAGCTTTTGAAAACCTATGCGCCGGAAAATATCGGCATCTACGGGTGCTCCGCCGGTGGCATGCTGACCGGCATGTCCATGGCTTGGTTCCAGGCCCATGACCTGCCTATGCCCGGCGCCATCGGCATCTATTGCGCCGGCGCCGCTCCACCCGTGAAAGGCTTTGGTGGTGATGCCAACTATACTGCCACAGCCATCGGTGAAGGACGCTTCATGGCTCCGCCGACAGAGGAGCCCGCCTCCGACAAACCGGCACGCTCACTCATGCCCTATCTGTCAGAAGCCGACCCCTATGATCCGCTTGTTGCTCCGACAGAGTCCGATGAAATCCTTTCCCGCTTCCCGCCGACCCAAATCATTACAGGCACGCGCGGGTTCGAAATGAGCGCAGCTGTCTACACGCACAGCCGTCTTGTGAAGCTCGGCGTCGAAGCCGACCTCCATGTCTGGGAAGGCATGTTTCACGGCTTCTTCTACAATCCGGACGTCCCGGAATCTCGCGACGCCTACAAGGTAATGATCGACTTCTTCAACAGCCATCTTGGCAGATAAGACGATCCATCTGGGATGATCCGGCTCATAGTACATGACCGGACCAGACGGAGGTCTAATTCGGACACCCCACCACCGAAGAAGACTTCCTCCTCTAAGCCTCGGGGCGCCGCGCGACAGCATGGCGCCCCTTTTTTATCTGTCCGTATGGACGCCTCATACTGGCAAGCCTTGGCCGAGTGCCCGCAGGCCACTTCCTCGCCGCATCGCCCCAAAGAAAAGAGCGCGCACCTGCCTATGCAGATGCGCGCCCTGAATGTATCGCATAGACGGCTCAACTGAGCCGACGTAAAGCCGCGTCTGCCTCTATTCGACCTCGTCAATGAGGTCGACAAGGCCTTCCGCAATGGCTGTCTCGGCACACCCTGGCTTCAGGCGCGAGGAAACAACTTCGAACGTGTACTGCCCATAAGCCGCGTCATTCGGAATGTACCCCGATTTGGCTGTGCCATTTGTCAGGGTCGTCATCATCGTGTGCTTGTAGGGGGACAGTTGCTTGAAGCGCTGGGCAATGGTTGTAAAGACCTCACCATTCACGCCGCCAATCACAGTATCGCCGATCTTCAGCAGGCTCAGCTGGATGTCGACAGGATCTGCATCTTCATATTGGCCAGCATAGCCTGCGCGGCCCTTGTCGAGGCGTACGCGGCCCGGGCAGGACACCGTCTTGCGCATACCGCGAATGGTCGCGTCAGAAACGGGCCGCTCAAGCGAGCGGCGCATCACGTGAAGCACTTCTTCGCCGAGCATCTGGCCCATCGAAAGATTCATCTGCTTCTGCTGCTCCATCAGTTTCGCAACTTCCGGGTTGCCGCGATCCATACCCTGACCACCCCGCGGCATGCCATTGCTGATGTCCTCACCGCGTGCGGCGTAGTCATCAATGCGGATCGCCCGCAGATCATAGGTTTGTTGGAAATAGATGGGGTTCTGGTCACCGGCTGCGCCGTTCGAATAGACAGCCACCACATCCTTGCCCAGCGAGTCCTCAATATAGGC
Organism: Hyphomonas oceanitis SCH89; assembly: GCF_000685295.1. Classification (GTDB taxonomy): domain Bacteria; phylum Pseudomonadota; class Alphaproteobacteria; order Caulobacterales; family Hyphomonadaceae; genus Hyphomonas; species Hyphomonas oceanitis. The sequence goes on along the minus strand of NZ_ARYL01000047.1, from coordinate 7,965 downwards.
TGATGCGGCACCGGGCAGGTCCCCGCTGATGAGGTCCAGGTTGCCCGTCAGAACGGCATGAACGCCATAATTGTAGTAGACCGCGATCGGCGCACCCTTCGGCGTTTCAAACCTGACAACAGCCACCGTTTTGTCGGTCGGCCCGTCATAATTGGGGCCTTCCCACCAGCGATGCGTCTCCGGATCAATGATGTTGCGGTTCACATTGATGTAGGAAACGCCCGTTCCATAGGCCATCTGGGCTGGCTGCAGCGCGGCGGCAGCATCCTTAACGGACTGGTAGATCAGCTCGACATAGGCATCACCCTTTCTGCCAAACGGCACGCTGTGCGTGTGGGTGGCCGTCAGCATCATCTGGTCCACGGGTATGCTAAGCTCTTTCGCGGCACGTTCGCTGACGGCTTTCCAGATGTCGGTGGAAATTCCACCCGTATCGACCGTGATGAATGCTGCACGGTTACCGTCGTTCTCAACAACTATGGCGCGGGCATAAATCGGATCGAGCACGCCTAGAAAATTCTCGGGCAGTGGCGACGGCGTGATATCGACCTTGGCGGCCCCCACCTGCAGTGGTCCGGCATGGGCCGCCATCGGCGCAGCAAGGCAAAGTGCGCCCGCGATTGCAGGTGCCCGCCAGGTAGCAAGACTCACACTGCATCGCGCCAGCAGCTTTTGCGCTGGCTCAAATAGATTTCGATTCATGAATTGTATGACCATTGGCAATCTCCCTTACAGCCGCCTTAATTATTGCAACCGTTTGTATTCCCATAGGCCGAGACCTGCTGCCACACAAGCCCTGCTGAGATACACGCAAGGCCGAAGGACTCTCTGAGAGCCAGCTACGCAAGCCGATTTCACCGTCGGCTCAGCCAGTTGTGTATTTCAGCAACGCTCTCTCAAAAATATTTTTTCGGCCCTCTTGCACTCTTGGATTATCCGTGAACTAGGAGTATGCAATCGTTTGGACTATCAGAAGAATACTAGACCCTTAGGGATGGACAAAATGCTGCGTACACGTAACACAACCGCATTGTCATTGGTGATCGCGATCTCCATGGCAAGCAGCTCTGCCTATGCTCAGGCAAGCACTTCCGAGCCGGAGGACAAGGACTACGAACTCGACACAGTCGTCGTCACGGCCTCTAAAACCGGCGCCCAGGAACTGCAGAGCGTACCGCTTGCCGTTCAGGCATTCAGCGGCGAAGACCTCAAGGTCCGCAATATCAATACGATCGACGATCTCATCTCAACCGTTCCGGGCGCCTATGAAGGCCAGCGCCAGTCAGTCGCATCGCGCTCCTACAATCTGCGCGGCGCCGGTGGCAGCAACGCGAACGGCGATTCCCCGATCGGCTATTATCTCGACGATGTCCCATTCATCGTAACGAACTTCGGCATCGCGCCACCTGTCCGCTTCCTCGACATGGAACGTGTCGAAGTCCTGCGCGGTCCGCAAGGCACGCTTTACGGGCAAGGCTCGTCCGGCGGTGTGTTCATCTTCCACACGAAAGATCCGAACCTCAGCGACATGGAATGGAGCGCTGAACTCGAAGCCTCGCAAACCAAGGACGCCGTGGGCGACAATTTCGGCGCAGCGGCGGCGGTCTCCGTTCCAATCATCAAAGACAAGCTGGCAATTCGCATCAGCGGCGGCACATCCGATAACCCGGGCTGGGCCGACGAATATTTCGGCCCCTATGACGGCACGCCGGATGCAACCGGCGTAAACGGCTCCAAGAATGACGATGTCCGCGTTGTGGCGCTGGCCAAGCCGACTGACAACATCACGCTGCGCGCCCAGTACTGGCACTTCCAGCCACGCCAGGACTTCCTCGGCAACATGGCATCGGTCGAACCGGCCTATTATGCCAACACGGCAGGCCAGCCCAGCTATGGCAACGGCGACTTCAAACTGCTGAGCTTCACGGCCGATATTGATTTTGAGAACTTCTCGATCACAAGCGCGACAAGCGACCTGACAGGCAATTTCGGGATCTATATCCCGATCGCGCCGCAGGGCTTCTTCTCCAGCCAGTTCTATCCTGAAATGTTCGCGCAGGAGGTTCGCGCCAACTCGACCGGCGCTGGCCCACTGCACTGGCTGATCGGCGCGTCCTACCAGGACGGCGAAGGCCCTCAGGCAAACACGCTTGAGCGCCCAGGCCTGATGATCAATGCCGACAATAACACGATCACGAAGAACCACGCCATTTTCGGCGAGGTCAGCTATGATCTGTTTGATGGCAAGCTCGTCCCACTTGTCGGTCTTCGTCAGTATCACGACAAACGCACGTTTGAAGATGCAACAAGCTCGCTGGAGACCGAGAAGGACGTGACCACGTGGCGCGTAAACCTGTCCTACCTGCCGACGGACGACCTGACCATGTTCGTGACCGCGTCGACGGGTTTCCGTGCTGGTATCGTGCAGTCGCAGGTACAGGTGGAATCACTCCAGCTGGCCGGCGTGCCTGCACAGGTCGGCCTGGAGCCGGAAACGTCGCAGAACTACGAGTTTGGCCTGAAATGGCGTACGCCTGATCGGAACCTTACATTTGGGCTGAACCTCTATCAGACCGAATATACCGATCTGCAAACCAGCACGCCGGGCGCCATCGACGGCGTCAACGGCTTCTCAAACTTCGGCGACGGTACGTCGAAAGGTATCGACCTTGAAGTTCACTGGGATACGCCGATTGAAGGCCTAAGCCTGAATGCTGTCGGTAACTTCAATGATTCGAAGTTTGATCGCGTTGATGCTGCCGTGCAGGCCGCGCTTCCACTGTTCAAGCCGGGCTCACGACTGGTCAACACGATTGAGTCCAACTACCGGATTGATGCCGCCTACACGCGGGACATCACGGCGAACATCGAAGGCTTCGGTAATATCGGCTACAGCCGCAATGGCGACCGTCTCCAGTCGAACGGCGCGATCGCTGATCCGTACAGCCTGGCGAACATGACACTCGGCATGCGCACTGAAACCTATGAGCTTTCACTGTTCGGCACCAACTTGACCGATGAACGCGGTCCGACTTTTGTCGGCAACGATGGTGTTCCGGCCGGCGCTGGTCCCAACCCGCGCACAGTTGGCGTCCGCCTGCGCCTGTTCTCCCAATAGTCCTCCCAGACTCTCTCCCGGCCCTCGTAAGGGGCCGGGAGCCCTCTATTGGGCAATCGCAATCGAGAGCCCCATCAGCATTACGCGCCCCCCAGGCGGCATCTGTAAATACAGTCCGCGCCGGATCGAGACACGCAGTCTCTCCAGCAAGCGACATCCCTGACAGACTTATATTATGGTGAGCGCTCTAGCGACCTCCAGGCGCGCCTTGAGCTGATCTTCAGGTGACATGTGAGGGTCGGTTCCCCGCCGCCGCTGAGGGCGCACACAGTGCTGCTGAGCGCGATGCATATTGGTGACAAACAAAAATCCCCGCCTTCCCGAAGCGAAACGCTAGGAAGGCGGGAATTTTTTGTCAGTAATATCAAGAAAATGGCGCGAGTGACGTGCCACAATCCATATATTTTATCCAATTGTTTCAGATACTTACGTGATGGAAAATCGATTCTCGGTCCTCAGTTTGGTTTGGTTTTGGTCCACAGTTTTTCGACCGCGTGAGGTCGACGCTGGTTCACAGCGTCGACCTTTGAACTAGCACAATTTTGCTCAAAAACCAGTTTCAGTAGGAAGTGGTCTGCATCCCAAAAAGTGGTCCGGTATTTGAGTTGGTTCCGGCTTCAGATATGGAGCTGAGACATGGGCAAGAGAGCCAAGCCTGAAGAGATCATTGCGAAGCTGCGGGAAGTGCAGGTTCGCCTCGCGCGTGGAGAAACGACAGCGGCTGCGGCGCGCGCTGTCGGCGTTACCGAGCAGACCTACTATCGCTGGCGCAGGGAGTACGGTGGCCTGCAGGTCGGTCAGGCCAAGCGGATGAAGGAAATGGAGAAGGAGAACGCCCGGTTTCGGCGGGCCGTTTCAGACCTCACACTCGATAACCAGATCCTCCAGGAAGTCGTGCGGGGAGCCGCAGATAGGCGCAGCCAAAGTTTTAAGCCCTTCACGACGCCGGGATGCGGTCGATCACGTTGTGGAAGAGCTTGGTGTCTCAGAGCGCCGAGCCTGCCGCGTGATCGGCCAGCACCGCTCGACCCAGCGCTAGCCAGGAGCGCCGCGCGGCGATGAAGGCAGGCTGACCGAGGCGGTCATCCATCTGGCCGAACGGTTCGGTCGGTATGGGTATCCCAGGATCACCGCCTTGCTCCGCGCCGATGGATGGCATGTGAATGAAGAGTGGGTCTATCGCATCTGGCGACGTCATTTGAGGATTAGAAATCGGTCAAGGATCGATTTCCCGAAAAAGGGCTCAAAGTACCAATGAAACAACCGAATCGCAGTCGCCTCTGGCTAAATGACGGCTCCTGCGTGCGGCTACGGCCAACGCACAAAGGTCATGTCTGGTCCTATGAGTTGGCTTCGCCTGCCTTCGGCTCGTCCAGGACCGCACCCATGATGGCAAGGTCTTCAGGATGCTGTGCGTGATCGACGAGTTCACCCGGGAATGCCTTGCGATCAGTGTCGCGCGCAGACTGAACTCGCGAGACGTGCTTGATACGCTGGGCGAGTTGTTCGTGCAGCATGGAGCGCAGGAGCACATACGTTCCGACAATGGTCCGGAGTTTATCGCCACCGCTTTAAGAGACTGGCTCGGCCGTATCGGCATGAAGACCCTCTACATAACGCCAGCAAGTCCATGGGAAAACGGCTACTGCGAGAGCTTCAACTCCAACCTCCGTGACGAACTTCTGGCGAGGGAAATCTTCTATGATCTGCGCGAGGCAAAGGTCCTCATCGAGGCCTGGAGACAGCACTGCAACACGGTACGTCCGCACTCATCGCTCGGCTACAAACCACCGACGCCAAAAGCTGTCTTGCCCTCGGCGTTTATACCGCCTTACTATGGAGGTGTGTCAGCATGAACGCCGCTACGTGGAAACCGCCGGACTAATAAAACGCGCGGACCACCTCGAAGGGGCAGGCTAGGTCGCTTAAGTTACAAAAGACCTACTCATAAGATACTGGTTAGCAAGGTCGCCCAATATTGATGACATGATCGGCAGGGTGGTCGATTTCATCATAGTCACCTTGAGTTTTGGTGCAGGTGGCTAGGTGTATTGTCCCTAGTGGGATTGGAAATCAGATTCCAATGCGTCAACCGAATCAAGTTCAACAATCACAGCGGCAGATGCAGCAAGTGCATCTCGCTCAACCAGTGCGCTATCGAGTGCCGCAAGCTCATTCACAAATCTCATGCGAAGGTTTTCATTCCTGACTTGGCTCTCGACAACCGACCACTGCTCTTTAGCGTACGCCATTGCAGCGTCGGCATCCTCCCACCGGATCGGTACTGATTTCAAGTCTGCCTGTATCCTGAACCCCGCATAATCAAGGTAACTAATCGCAAGTGGAATTCGGGTATCTGGCGGAAATCTGGTTACGACGAGCTTGAACGCCTCGACAGCCGACAAAGCAATGTCAGCCCTTTCGTCCCGTTTCACGGCCTCGCGAATGGCAGTCATCTGCCCATCTAATTCTTTGGAACTATCCCCAGGCATGAGCCCGACAAGACCACGGGCTGTTTGTGATGCGTTGTCTACCAATATCGCCAATTGATCGGGAGTCGCCGTAAAAGCCTGTTCGCCCAAGGCTTCAAAAATTTCCGCCGAGTCGACTGCTTTTGACGGTGATGCAATTTCGGGGTGAGTAACCGTATTTGTCGGATCTGTGCCTGGGGCAGCTACGTGAGATGTCGCTGGGGTTTGCGCAGGGCTGCCACACGCCGTTACGAGCGCCAATGCTGTGAGTGCCGAGAAACCATACCGTATCCTGAGGACATTATGTGTCATAAAGCTTTCCAATCAAGTGGGCGCTAACTGCGCGGTATTCGATTAGAGATATGTATACAGTTCTGATCTCGCGGATATGTCACCCACTATACAGATTTGTATGTTGCTGGCATGGCGAAGCAGAAGCCCTGTGGCATCAGCGAATTTGTAGCAGTCTCAAGCGCACACGTGTCCCCTTCGCTCGCGAATCTCCCTCCCGAATCCAGTCGACGCCACTTTTCTTTGTGGTTACTTACGTCAAGTCTGGTGTTCGAATAGCCCGATTTGAAACAGGGTAAGTTGGTCATAAAGCGCATCGGCAGGATTTTCTGAACCGTGATCAACCCGCTGAGTCACCGGACGTTTGGTTAAATAGAAGCGAGACTCAGTTTCGAAACCAAAATAGACATGGCTCGCCCATACAAGACTGGCCAGGATCATTGCAGCCGTTGTTGCCGTTCGCATTCTTTTAAACGCGAAGCGTTGAGGTAATACGTGTTCGATCAAAACTAGGATTGTTGCCCCCAGCAATGCGCCGCCGATAACATCTGTCGGCCAGTGGGCTCCCAGATATATTCGCGACAGTCCTACCAGCACAATCAAACCCGCCAAGAGTGCGACCATGAACATACGAAGTGGTCCAGACCAGGTCCGCGCAACGATAAGGACCAGAACGCCAAGAATCACAGTTGAGTTGGTCATATGCCCGCTCGGAAAGCTATACGCGTCGACGCCCGAATACAGGTCCTGAATTGGTCGAGCGCGGTGAACGATTATCTTTATTGTGCTCACTAGAAGTGACGTTCCAAGAAAAGTGCTCACGCACAAGAGCGCGGGTCGAAAGGCGCTTGCTGCCATCAAAACACCCGCGATGATGATAGCGATCGCAATAAGGGATGCGCTGTCAGCTAATTGGGTGAATGAGATCATTGCTCGATCTAATAAAGGCGTGTGAAACGATTGGGCAGCTTGGCTAATTGCGCGATCAATTTCCGCAATCTGAGGCAGAGTCACTACGGCAATCGCAAGGACAGTGAATACTGCACCGAGCAACAAGACCAAAAACCTATGGTCGACCAAACGGAACCAGCGCCTGCCCTGCTCAATCATCACTCACAGCATCACCTCGAAGTTCGCCGAATATCAAGGCACGCAGCCAGTCGGGCACTATTCTCTGAATTCTTGGATGGTGTTCTAGTGTTCGCGCGATCCACGCGCGCCCTGATGCTGAATTGCGCGCAACCAGCGCAGTGCCTGTGAGCGCAACCGTAAGACCGATCGGCACCATCGGAAAAGGTGTCAGAATGCCTATCGGAATTCCGATCAGTATCAGAACTATGCCGAACCCGGCGAGCCCGGCCCGTAATATGCTCACAAGTGTTGCTGCGCGGTGTCGTGAGGATGCAGTGCCTTCCGGATCAGTCACGACGTCTCCTGCGCTCGCGGTTTGACTTGCTACAGCTCAGAATGCATTGCCTGAGGTGATGGGTTGAGGCGGTGCTCATGATTTTGCAGGACGCATGGTTCTTTTTTTCGGTGTGAGTGCCGCATGCATCACCGGCCCGCCTATTAGTACCAAGGGGGCACCGACTATGAGTCCACAGATGATGGCGACGGCCATCGGAGCCAACAATGCCGACCCCTCACCGATCTTGAGAGCCAGTGGCGCAAGAGCAAGTATGGCAATCAGGGCAGACATAAGGATCGGCCTCAACCTGGCGCGCCCGGCGTCTATGCGGTGCTTTGATCCAACCTCGCCTTCGGGCAGTTCAGCAAAATAGAACACACCAAGTTCCGCAATGATGCCGATGACCATCGTTAGCCCCATCATGGCCGCGATGTTCATTTCCGTCCCTGTCAAAACCAGTCCCGCTAAAACGCCCGGTATAGTCAGTCCCACTACGCCCAGGACAGATATCGCCTGCGACATATCCCTGAATAGGAAGACAAGGAGAAGGCCCGACAGGATGAAGGCGGCGCCGAATACAGTGATGAGATCACGGAACGACTTTTGCTGTTCTGCGAATAGTCCACCAAATTCGTATCTGACATCCGCGGGCAAGGCGACGGCCTTCATCGCCTTGG
>NZ_ARYL01000046.1 GCF_000685295.1 Hyphomonas oceanitis SCH89 | reverse complement strand
TGTCAGCTACACCACGCCGCGGGACACGATCTTCCGCAGCGGGATCCTGCAATCTCAGGCCCAGGCTGATGCGGTGATCGCTGACGGTGTCCCGACCGACATCTCTCTGCGTCCGGATGAGCTGCGCAATATTGAAGTCGGCGTGAAGGGCTCTCTTCTGAACGGCGCCCTCAATGTCGCGGCAAGTGTGTATGACGTGAAGTTCACTGACTTGCAGGCTGCGTTCAATACATCGATCGGGTTGGCAGCCTTTGCCAACCAGGGTGACGGCAAGACTCAAGGCCTGGACGTTGAGGTCAGGTGGGAAACGCCTGTCGAAGGTCTGAGCCTGGCGGCAATTGCCAACGTGAACAAATCGGAATTCACCAATATCGTTCCTGAGTTTGCGGCAGCCGACCCACGTGCCGGTAACGGACAAACACTTTTCAACACGCCGCCGCATAACGCCCGGCTTGATCTCGATTACTACCGTCCGCTTTCCGGCAAGTGGGAGCTGAACGCAAACGCCTCAGCTACTTTCAACAATACCGGGAAGAACCAAGACGCCTCCGTGGAACTCATTGGTAACTATGAGCTCTTCGATGCGAGCGTGGGCTTCCGTCGTGACAACTACGAGATCCGGCTGTTTGGCGACAACCTGTCAGACGAGCGCGGGCCGACGGCCGCAAACGGCACGACGTTGCTTGCTGGTCCTCGGCCACGGACGATTGGCGTCCAGTTGAGGCTTCTGACGAAATAATGCGTCGCAGTTTGAGCTGAGCTGGAGGGGGCGATCTTGTTTGAGGATCGCTCCCTTCTCGGCGCACATTTTCTGTGCTCGCTTGAGGGAGAAGACGTATGGCGACCAAGGACAAGAAAGATACGGCAGCCGTCGGTCAGGGTATTGCGCGTCGTGCCGTGCTCAAGGGATCTGCACTTTTGGCTGGCGGTTTGGCAACAGCCTGCGCGACGGGCAGTGGAACCACCGCAGATGTGGCACAGGCGCCTCCTCCGAAGGAAGATGAGGGGCCGGCCGTGAGAGCAGGAAAGGATACTGCGATCGTGAACACACAATCGGGCAAAGTTGCCGGGTTCGCTCGCGATGGCATTTTCGGATTCAAGGGCATGCCCTATGGCGCGCCCACAGGTGGCGAGAACCGCTTTCTTCCACCGAAGCCGCCCGTTGGTTGGACAGGCGTGCGAAGTTCACGCCAGTACGGCCCGGTTTGTCCGCAGGACAAAGGCATGGGCCGCTTCAATGACGAAGAAGCCTTCATTTTTCAATGGAATGACAGCGTTGAGTCGGAAGACTGCCTCCGCCTGAATGTCTGGACACCCGGCCTCGAAAAGACCGCGAAGCGTCCGGTCATGGTCTGGCTCCATGGCGGCGCTTTTGCCGCTGGTTCGGGGCACGACCTGCCGGCGTTTGATGGCGAGAACCTGTCGCGGCGCGGTGACGTAATTGTGGTGACGCTCAATCACCGGCTCAATCTGCTTGGTTATCTCGATCTCTCTGCGCATGGCGACAAGTATGCGGAGTCTGGCAATGTCGGAATGCTCGATATTGTCGCCGCCCTGCAATGGGTCCGCGACAATATTGAGAGTTTTGGAGGCGATCCGGGGCGCGTGATGATCTTCGGACAGTCAGGCGGTGGGGCAAAGGTTTCCACGCTGATGGGCATGCCGGCCGCGAAGGGACTGTTCCACAATGCCGCCGTGATGAGCGGGGCGTTCGGAATGGTCAATACGACCGAGAATTCCCGCCGCCTGACGCACCTTTTTCTGAAGGAGCTGGGGCTTGATGCTTCGTCCGTACAACAGCTTCACACATTGCCCTATAATACGTTGCAAAGGGCGAGTGATGCCGTCTTGCAGCGAGAGAACGCGCCGTTTGACGGTTTTGTCGACATTCGCAAGATTCGCAACAATCTCAGCTTTGCTCCCGTTGTCGACGGGAAAGTCCTTCCGGCCTGGCCCTTCAAGGAATCGGCGCCTGCGATATCAGCCGATGTACCCATGATTATCGGAACTACGCAGAATGAGTTCGTGACCGGGATCAACAATCCGGACGCGATGGCCATGACGGAAGATGAGCTGAGCGCGAGCGTCGCGCGTGCCTTCCCGGGCCGAGCACAGGCGATCATTGCGGCATTCCAAAAGGCGGCCCCTCAGGCAAAGCCTTTCGAACTCTGGTCGCGCATTGCGACCGGGCCCATTCGCGCCGCTGCCATCCGGCAAGCGAAGGGGAAGGCGGATGGCAAAAGGGCGCCCGCCTATCTGTACGAGTTCACATGGCAAACGCCGATTCTCGATGGTCGGCCGATGGCATTCCATTGCGCGGATATCCCGTTTGCCTTCTTCAATACTGATCGTTGTGACACGATGTCTGGCGGGGGGGCAGAAGCGCGCGCGCTGAGCGCCACTATCGCAGATGCCTTTATCCATTTCGCGCGTACCGGCGACCCGAACCATGACGGATTGGTCGATTGGCCCGTTTATGAGAGTGAAACTTCACCAACGATCATGTTCGGTGAGGATGTTAAGGTGTCACTGAACAGCGATGGGGTCGCATTGTCTACGTTGGGCGATCTTTAGGCGTTTCCAAGCCTCGGAAAGCTATGCAATATTCAGCAGAACGCCGGGGGAGTCGGGCTATGCAAGAGAAGATCGAAATTGACGGCAAGGGCTATTGGCGCGCTGTTTTGCGCCTGACCCTGTCATTACTCGCGATCTGGTTCCTGGCTTCATATGGCGCGGGCATACTGTTTCGTGACTTTCTGGACCAGGTGAAGATCGGCGGCGCCCCGCTTGGTTTCTGGTTTGCGCAGAACGGCGCGATCTATGTCTTCGTTGTGCTCATTTTCTATTACTGCTGGGCCATGGGTCGCCTGGAACGCAAGTTTGGTCTGAGGGGCTGAGATGATGGATCAGGACTTCTGGACTTACTTCTTCGTTGTTCTCACATTTGGTCTCTATATCGGTATCGCGATCTAGGCGCGGGCAGGGTCGACACAGGACTTCTATGTCGCCGGGCATGACGTGCACCCGACCATCAACGGCATGGCTACGGCCGCTGACTGGATGTCTGCGGCGTCCTTCCTCTCGATGGCGGGGCTGATTGCCTTCCTCGGATATGGTGGCTCGGTCTACCTGATGGGATGGACAGGCGGCTTCGTGCTCCTGGCGCTTTTGCTCGCGCCTTTCTTGCGGGAGTTCGGAAAGTTCACGGTGCCTGACTTCGTCGGCGACCGGTATTATTCGACGACGGCGCGGGTCATCGCCGTGGTCTGTACCCTGTTCATCTCTTTTACTTATATCGCCGGCCAGATGAAGGGCGTTGGTGTTGCCTTTTCCGGATTCCTTGGCGTGCCATTCGAGTGGGGAATCGGGATCGGCATGGTGATCGTGTTCATCTATGCCGTGCTCGGCGGCATGAAGGGCGTGACCTATACGCAGGTCGCGCAATACGTGGTGATGATATTTGCCTATACCGTACCAGCGATCTTTATCTCCCTGATCATCACAGGCAATGCGATCCCGCAGCTAGGGTTCATATCCAATGTGCGTGGGGATGAGATTTCCATGCTCGACAAACTGAACGAAGTCGTCACCGGGCTGGGCTTTGGCGCATATACCGAGACAAGCAAGTCCAAGCTGGATGTCTTCGCCATTACGGGCGCGCTGATGTTCGGGACGGCTGGCCTACCTCATGTGATCGTGCGCTTCTTTACGGTGCGTAGCGCAAGTGCCGCGCGTTATTCCGCCGGTTGGGCGCTGGTGTTCATTGCGCTCCTGTATACCACGGCGCCTGCCGTTGGTGCGTTCGCGCGTCTCAACTTCATCAATACGGTCAATGATGCGACCTATATAGAAGATGGCGAAGATTACGACATGACAGCTGCGGCTATTGTCGCAGAGGGCGGCAAGCCGGTACCAGTCTGGTACAAGGACTGGGAGAAAACGGGACTGCTCTCCTATGAAGACCTGAACGGCGATGGCATCATGCAGTATCGCGGACCGAATGCGCCTGACGGACTGCAAAACGAGTTGAAGCCAAGCAATGATATCTTTGTGCTGGCGAATCCGCAGATCGCGCAGCTGCCTGGCTGGGTGGTCGGTCTAATGGTAGCTGGTGGTCTCGCCGCTGCGCTGTCCACCGCAGCGGGCCTGCTGATGGTGATATCATCGGCGGTCAGCCATGACCTTTGCCGGAAGACCCTTTTCAAGGACATGAATGACAAGACAGAGCTGAGAGTAGCACGCGGCGCAGCGGCTTCCGCTGTGTTTGCAGCTGGCTTGCTGGGGATATTCTCGTCCCAGCTCGGCTTTGTCGCACAGGTTGTCGCCTTCGCGTTCGGCCTTGCGGCCGCCTCGCTGTTTCCGACAATCTTCCTCGGCATCTTTTGGAAGCGCATGAACAGGGAAGGTGCAATCGCATCCATGATCTTCGGACTGGTCGCGACCTTCACCTACATCGTTTATTTCAAGTTCGTGGATCTGGATCCGACGCACTGGTTCCTTGGCGTATCGCCCGAAGGGATCGGCTTCCTGTTCATGCTAGGGTCGTTGGCGGTTGGTATGGCCGTGTCAGTAATAACGGCGCCACCCCCGCAGGAAATCCAGGACATCGTGGAGGATATCCGCGTTCCGGGCCTGCGGAGGACTTTATCTGTCGCGCAAGAACATTCCGCGCCCTAGCGCGCGGGTAGCAGGCAACATGCAGTCCGTCTGTGTATCAGGTGGACTGCAGTTCTGAACTTAGACGGTCACGCAGTTCGCGTTTGATGAACTTACCGCTCGCGTTGCGTGGCAGGGCGTCATCAAGGAACCAGATGTAACGGGGGACCTTGTGCTTCGCCATGACGGTAGCGCAATGGTCGCGCAGCTCCGCCTCCGTGAGGCTCTGCCCTGCATTCAGGACAATGGCGGCGCCAACTTCTTCTCCCAACCGGTCGTCCGGTACGCCGAAGACACAGCACTCTGCTATGGCAGGGTGGGTGTAGAGCGTGGACTCGACCTCCGCGCAGTAAATGTTCTCGCCGCCGCGTAGGACCATGTCTTTCTTGCGGTCGACGATGAAAATGAAGCCGTCTTCGTCAATGCGCGCGACATCACCTGTATGAAGCCATCCATCGGTAATGGAATCTGCAGTCGCTTCAGGGCGGTTGATATAGCCCTTGATGACTGAGGACCCGCGGACCCAGAGTTCACCTGTTTTACCGAGGGGAACGGTCTCGCCCATGTCATCGACGCATTTCGCTTCGAAATTCGGCATGGCGGGGCCAGCGCTGTCCGGCTTGTCGACGAAGAAGTCACCGGAGACCGACGTTATGATACCGCATGTTTCGGTCATGCCATAGCCTGTTCCGGGGCGCGCGGTGGCAACCTGGGACTCGATCTTTTTGACTAGGTCAGGCGGCACCTGCGCGCCGCCTCCCGCCAAGGACGTAAGGCTGGATGTGTTGGTTGAGGCAAAGTCGGGATGGTTGATGAGCTCGCGTGCCATGACGGGCACGCCGCTCATCGCGGTTACGCCTTCGCGCGCGATGAGGCGGAGCGCTTCGCCCGCATCCCAGCGATACATCAGCACGAGTGTGCCGCCGGCCGCGGTGACCGCGTAAGCGCCGCAATTGTTGGCGGTGACGTGGAAGAGGGGCGTCGTGATCAGGGTCACGGGGACAGGCGGATCTTCAGGAGGCGCCACGCCTGTGGCCCGCTGTGTCGCAAGCGAGGCCGAAGTGGCCGCATAGACCATGTTGAACAGGTTAGAGACGCAGCCCCGGTGCGTGAGTTGCGCACCTTTTGGGTGGCCTGTGGTGCCTGACGTGTAGAAAATGCAGCAATCGGAATCTGGGTCCACAGGGATATCCGGCATCGCTCCGTCATGCGCGATGACCTCAGACCAGGGGGTGACGTCTGCGCCAGCATCAGAAATTCGTATACCGACTAGCTTGGTTTTGTTTGCGACTTCCGGTCGTTCACGTATGCGATCAAGACGTTCGGCATCTAGAAAGACAACCTTCGGCGCCGAATCGGTGAGTGCATAGGCCATCTCTTCCGCGGTCCACCAGGCATTCATGCCAACCACGGCAATGCCACTGCAGGCGCAAGCCCAGTATATGAGCATCCATTCGGGATAGTTGCGCATGGCGATGGCCACACGGTCGCCAGCCTTGACGCCCTGGTCGGTCAACCAGGCAGCGACGGCGTTCACCTGCTCATGTGATTGAGCGTATGTAAGCCGCTCATCGCCATAGATGAGATAGGGGCGATCAGCGAATTCGGCTGTCGACAGCCAGAATTCCCGAACACTGGAAGGGGCATTCTTGTAGGTCCGGATTCGGTTGCCAAGTACTTCGGCTTCTATGATTTCAAAGTCGCCACCTGGCCCAGTCAACTCTTCACGAGCTTTCAATAATTCGGCGTAATGCATGTTTCTTCCCAATGATTTTGGGCAATCATACACGCAAGCTCACCAAGGGGAACACATGGCGCTGGGGCAAGCAGTGTGATCGGTAATTTGGCTTCGTGCGCGGGCCTGCGGGCAAAGAGGTTTTTAGTAGGTTGAATGATCAAAAAGCAGGACTCCGTTGCAAATTAAGTTTCATAATTACAGGGAACTGGGGGTCTCAATCGCGACGCCATCTATCGCGTTCGAGCACGTTTTGAGACTTTTCATTGCAGGTCGGACGCGAGATGCCGATACGGCACTTACCGCCTAGGGCTTCGCGTGGAGTGAATCCGGGGGCAATAAATGCCATCCGGCTTGCGTGCTCTGCTGTTCTTAGTGCTGCTAAAAACCAACATCTCGTGGGGTCAATTTAGGCAGGTTGATTTTAAGGTAGGCGCGACGAAATTCTGACCCAGAATTTGCCGTGAATCACTTGATTTAATAGTGAAATTCCCCCTATAATTAGGACTTAACAACTGCCGTTTACCGAGAGCGCCGCACCGTCTGATGCGCAAGCACAGGCCCATGAATTCGGCGCATTCAATTTCGGCGTTTTGCGCGTGCGGGCGACGTTTAATCAGCCTCCGCCATGAGCATCCTTGCGCAGGACAACTAGCGGCGAGATACAGGCGATCGTTCAGGCGGTCGATTAGCATTTATGAATCGGAATATCATCATTACCTGCGCCGTTACGGGGTCGGGGGATACTGCAGATCGTTCGCACCACGTGCCGGTCACGCCAAAAGAGATCGCGCATGCTTCAATCGAAGCGGCAAAGGCAGGCGCTGCCATCGCGCATATTCATGTGCGGGATCCAGAAACTGGCGCGCCGAGCCGCGATGTGTCGCTCTACCGGGAAGTTGTTGATCGTATCCGGGATGCCGATACTGATGTCGTTATCAACCTGACAACTGGCATGGGCGGTGATTTGTATCTTGGGCCTGACGCAGAGCCGCTCGACCTGACAGATGACACAGACCTTGTGGGCCAGAGGGAGCGCATGGCGCACGTCGAAGCCCTGCTGCCGGAGATATGCTCACTCGATTGCGGATCATTCAATTATCCGGGCGGAAACTATGTGTATGTCTCAACGCCAGACATGCTGCGCCTTGGCGCGAAGCGCCTCCAGAAGGTAGGCGTGAAGCCCGAGCTGGAAGTGTTCGAACTCGGCCACATCTGGTTTGCCAAGCAATTGCAGAAGGAGGGGCTCTTAGACTCCCCGCCACTCTTTCAGGTCTGCATGGGTGTTCGCTGGGCTGCCGAAGCGACGCCACGCAACTTCATGAACATGGTCGACAACCTTCCGGACGGCGCAAATTGGTCGGGGTTTGGTCTTGGGCCGGATGAAATGCCAATGGCGGCGCAGGCTGCGCTGCTGGGTGGGCATGTGCGTGTTGGTCTTGAGGACAACCTGTATCTTCAAAAGGGCACGCTTGCTTCGAATCCGCAATTGGTGGAGCGGGCGCGTTCAATCCTCGAAAACATGGGGGCGAGCATCCAATCGCCGGCCGAAGCCCGAGAGACCTTGAGGCTTACAAAGCAGGCGAAGCCCGCTCTGGCGAGAACGTCAGCATGATGTACAGTGCATACAAGGGCGTTGCGCATCCATGGCTGTGTGATGTGATGGGGCACATGACGACACGCCACTATGTGGCGATGTTCGATGATGCGTCCTATCACTTCCTGAATGAGGTCTTCGGTTGGATGCCGGGGGCCTCTGATGGCCCGGGTTGGGTGGATGTGAAACACACGATTACGTATGAGGATGAAGTGGCCGCGGGTGACCTCCTTGAGGTGCGGGCGGCCCTTGCCAAGATCGGCGGAAAGTCAATTACTGTGATCTATGAAATGCACAATCTTACCAAGGGCGGGATTGCGGCAAATCTGGAGAGTGTTTCGGTATATTTCGATCTGACGGATCGCAA
Organism: Hyphomonas oceanitis SCH89; assembly: GCF_000685295.1. Classification (GTDB taxonomy): domain Bacteria; phylum Pseudomonadota; class Alphaproteobacteria; order Caulobacterales; family Hyphomonadaceae; genus Hyphomonas; species Hyphomonas oceanitis. The sequence continues at coordinate 13,191 of NZ_ARYL01000046.1, read as the reverse complement.
GGCGATTACCATTCCAGATGCGCTTCGTGCATCGGCACAATCATTTCTGCAGCCGGGCGACACCGGCTAATCTCCAAGCATTGTCATTGCGGAAATGAAGATAGCTCAATGTAGAGATTTAATTTTGGCTATTGCAAAAGTGGGTCGATCGCGAAAACACGATACTCAACGCCGGTTCGGGTTTCGCGTCCTTCGCCTATTGCTAGGGTTTCGTTGAGCCAGGCATATTCTGGATGGCTTGTCTCGAATTGCATCTGAGAGAGAAACAGCGTCTCGCCGAATTCGCAATCGTGGCCAGCTGCGAGCCGGGCATCGACCTCGTCATTGAATTTGTAGAGGCCGGTGTAGGTGACATGAATGAGCGCATCATCATCGGTGGCGAATGTTTTGCGTACATCTAGTCTTGCGAGACCATTGGCCCCTTTGATCATCCAGTCTCCGCCGCCTGGCAGGATGCGCCCGCGGAGGCGTTCGCCTTCGAACCGTCCCTCGCCGATTATGTATGTAATCCGATGTCCGAAGGGTGTGTCACCGATGGGCTGGACTGCCGCCAGCTCATTTCGAAATGTGAGAAGCGGAACCAGTTGCACGAGTGAATATCCTATATGTCGATAATTATGTTGCCCATTTCGCTCGCCGCCTCGACGATCTCATGTGCCTTGGCTGTGTCCTCAAGCGGGATACGTTTGGCGATTGCATGGGATATCTTGCCGCTGGAGAGGGCGATGTTGAGGCCTTCAACGGTTTGCTTGCGGTCTGCTTCGCTAAGCAGGTACACGAGATACATCTTGAGCGTGACATTTTTGAACATCAGATCATAGAAAGGGAGTGCCGGTTTTGGGTCTGCCATAGAGCCATAGGTCGCGATGACTGCGCCAGCTTTGAGCACGGGAGCTACCTCCGACAGATTGCCGCCAAATTCGACCTCAACAACCCGGTCCACACCTGCTCCTTGGGTCAGGTCAGAGATCTTCTCGTGCACAGATTCCGTTTTGTAATTGATCACGTGATCTGCGCCAGCGCTTCGCGCGTGGGCGGCCTTGGCTTCGCCGCTAACCGTCGTGATAACTTTTGCACCGCCATATTTGGCGAGTTGTATCGCGTAATGACCGACAGCGCCCGCGCCGCCTGTGACCAGGATTGTCTGTCCCTCGACCGCGCCATCTGAAAATACGCCGTGATAGGCGGTGCTGGCCGGAATTCCGAGACAAGCGCCGGCGTCAAATTCCGTATTGTCAGGCAAGGGGATGGCTTGTGCGCTTGGAGTTGCGAGAAGCTCCGCGCAGGTCCCGAAAGCGCGGCGCCAGGCGGCATTCCAGATCCAGACGCGTTGGCCTATGCGGGAAGCATCAACGCCTTCGCCTACAGCTTCGATTATGCCTGCGCCGTCTGAGTGTGGAATGACTCGCGAAAAGGGGATGGGTCCGCGCAGGCCCGCGCGGGACTTCACGTCGGAAGGGTTCACCCCAGACGATTTAATCCTGACAAGGACTTCGCCCGGGCCGGCATCGGGCGATGCCATCTCTCCGAACTGCAGGACATCTTGAGCAGGGCCCGTTGCTTCATACCAGACAGCTTTCATCATCATTTCCTAAAGTTCAAAGTTGGGCCAGCGACTCTGTATGGCCATCCACACCGATGGCCTGGCCGGATATTTTCGCGCCGGCATCCGAGACCAGGAAGAAGGCCATTGCAGCGACATCATCGGCGCGAACAAAGGTTCTGAGAGAGCTTTGCCGCTGATAGTCTTCCCGGATTTTTTGAGGTGACACGCCGCGTTTGGCGGCTTCGCGCTCGATGACACCGTCTATCCTTGGACCTTCAACACTGCACGGGCAGAGGGCATTCACCCGAATTCCATAAGGTCCAAGCTCCATGGCCAGCGTCTTGGTGAGGCCGACAAGCGCCCATTTGGCTGCCGTATAGGGAGAGCGCATGGGAAAGCCGAAGAGGGCCGCATTTGAGGCCATCATGACGATTGATCCACCCCCTGAAGCTTTCAGCAGGGGGATAGCGTATTTCGCGCAATAGAATTGCGCGTTTAGATCGACATTTATCGTGCGGTGCCAGTCCTCAATGTCTACGTCCTCGCAGAGCGCGGTCGGACCGGCAATACCTGCATTGTTCACGAGTATATCGAGTCCGCCCATCGTTTGCTCGGCGGCTTTGAAGAAAGCCCCGACTGCGGTTGGATCAGCTACGTCGACTTCAAATCCATGAAGGCTGGCGTAGCTGCCGCTCAGCCGAGATATGGCAGCGCCATCCACATCACAGATGCAAACAGTTGCGCCCTGTTCGAGAAAGTGGCGCGCCATAGCGAGTCCTATGCCGTTTGCGCCCGCCGTAATGACAACGCGCTTGCCCTTAAGAAGCCCTGAGGAGTCAGAAACCATTTCGTTTACTCTGTGTCGGTTGGATCGTCTCGCCTGCGCTTTTCGAGTGCAGGCGAGGATAGGGTCGGAGCATTAGAAGCGCTGGTAGAAACTCACGCCGATCGTTCGTGGGCGATTTGTCGTTATCCGCTCGTCATAGGTGGCTGCATTGCGATTGAGTTCGGCGCGTTCATCCGCAACGTTGGTGACGTAGAGGCTTGCACCCCAGGCGTCGCGATCAATTCCGGTCGACAGGTTCACGATGGAATAGGCATCCTGTTCCTGGCGCGCTGCGACGAAGAGGTCGTTGTAGCGCTTGCCAACATACCGATAGCTGCCCTGAGCAAAGGCATCATTACCCATGAAGTCGAACTCGTAACGCCCGGTCAGCGCCAACTTGAGTTTAGGTATATCGGGAAGCTCAGTCCCGGCAGGGGCGTCGACATTCTGCCCAGACAAGTTGCGGATATAGTCTTCGGTCAGTTCTGCCTCGATCCAGGATGCGGCTCCGTTGATCTGGAAACCTCCTGCAAGGAGCAGAGAGAAGTCCGTCTCGATGCCGCGCGACCGGGCTGTGCCAACATTGGCTGTCAGGCCGAGGGGCGATTCTGCAGGATCGAACCGGGTGATTTGGATGTCATCCCAGTCCATATTGAAGATGGCGCCGTTCCAGCGCGCACGTCCGTCCCAGAAGGTCGTCCTCCAGCCAGCCTCATAATTTGTGATGAGATCTGATTTGTAGACAGCAGGAATATTGGACGTCGAGGCGCGGTTGTTGCCGCCAGGGCGGAAGCCTTCGGAATAGGTTACGTACAACAGAGCGTCCGGCGTGAAATTGTAGCTGAGATTGCCTTTGAAGACATCGCCACTTTCGCCGGAAGATAGATCAACGAGCGGGCTGCCTGAGAATAGTGTTCCCACGGCACCTTTGAGGTCGCTTTCGGTCTCAAAGAAGCGTGCGCCGATTGTCCCGGTCAACTTCTCGGTAAAATCGAAGGCAACTTCACCAAAGAGCGCCTTTTCCTTTTCCTTTCGAGCCTGATCGGTGATGAAGTAGGCATCATCAGGATAACCGCTAAGTAGCGGGTTGGCATTCACACTCCGGTCCGCAGGAATCGTCGGGATATGCCAGACGTTCAGATAGTCGTGCTCAGCGTCCTGATAGAACAAGCCCGCAATGAAACGCAGGCGTTCGGACTCATCGTTTTGGATGCGCAGTTCGTGCGTCATCGTTTTGTACTTGTCGTCACTGTCATACTGGATGCGCGGGTCGGTACAGGTCAACTCGTCCAGCGTGCCTGAGCTGTAGCAAGAATAGTAAGGTATGTAGGCGGAATATTCTGCATAGGCAGAATAGTCGACATTATACTCGACTTCACGGTCGAGATAGGAGCCGGCATAGGTGAGCTGAAGCGCGCCGACATTGCCTTCGACAGAGAGGCCAGCCTGAGTGAACTTGTCCTGACCGCTATCATCGAAGAAGCGGGCGACTTCTAGGTCTCCGATATCCTCCGGATCGTGATCCCACACACCATTAGTCTTCTGGCGCTGATGCATGACTTTCGCCGTGGCAGTCCAGTTTTCGTTGAGGTCGATCTTCAGGGCAGCGCGCGCGCCAGTATTCTCCTCGGTGTTGAAATCATCTTCTACGTATGCGGCATTGTCGACAGTGATGTTGCCGTAGGTGAATGTTTGAGTTGCTGGGACGTTGTCGATATAGCCGCCATCCTTGGAGTGCCATCCGACGATACGGAGGGCTGCTTTCTCGCCGAGTGGCAGGTTTGCAAATCCTTCCACTGAGTAGCTCTCGCTGCCTTCCTTGGTCGTTCCGACGGACAAGTCATAACCAGCTTCAAAGCCTGCGCTGCTTGGGGCGTTGGTGATGATCCTCAGCGTCCCGGCCTGGGATCCTGCCCCATAAAGCGTGCCTTGTGGGCCCGCGACAGCCTCGACGCGCGCGATATCGTACATATGCACATCAAGCACGCGGCCGATCGTGGTGACGGGCTGGTCGTCGAGATAGACGGCGACGCTGGGGCTTGACCCGGACTTGTTGCCGTCGCCGCCGGAGGAGATGCCGCGCATGAAGACTTGCGAGTTGCCAGGCCCCTGGCCAGCGAATGAGACGCTTGGCAGCAGCGCGACATAGTCTTCAAAGTTTGTAACGCCTTGGGAGGCAAGTTCGGAGCCGCCAAGCACCTGAAGGCTGGCGGGAACGTCTTGGAGGTTTTCAGTTCGCTTCTGCGCTGTCACGGTAACCGTTTGCAGTTTCATGGTCGAAGACTTGTCTGGCGTACCCTCTTGTGCGGCGCTTTGGCCTGCTGCAACCACGCTGGCGAGCGCGAATGCTGACGCTTGTGCAAGCAGCTGCTGCCGACTTGTCCACATTTGGTATGACACTTTTTTATCCTCCCTGAAGCAGCTCATCCGATATTTCGGTACGGAGCCTGCCTGACAATTTTTTACGGCTCATGCGGGTGCCTTCGCACAAGAAGCGAGCGCGGCTCTCCCATCCTCCATGGCTAGTGGGACGCTGCTTCGGTGACAAAAGATGATTTGTCACGAATACATGAATACAATTCATGCGATGGGCAGAAGCTAAGCGAGGATCAGGCTGTTATGCACTTTATCTAAGGGGGAATAGAAGTGATGTGCGCGCGGTGAGGTCAACATTTTCTATTGCTTGTAGGATCACAGTGTTTCGCCAAGCGCGGTTTTAAGAGGGCTCAGCCATGGTTCATAATTTTCCCATTGGTCCAGTCCGGACGTGAATATCGGCTGGCGCACCTGTTCTGAACTCGCTGTTTTCACCGCGCGGCGATTCTCATAGAATCGAAGGCAGGCCTCCTCAAAGGGAAGGCCGCAATGCGCCAGAAGCCTCCGGACCTGTGTTTCGGTGTCCGCCACCACATCTTCATATTGCATGTGAAGGACATGGCCCGGCAGCACGTGATGCCAGTGCCGCATCAACCTGACATAATCGGCATAATAGCGACCGATATCCGTCAGATTATATGTGAAATGCTGCCCCTTGGCGAAGAGCTGCTTGTATCCACTGAAGCAGCAGGCGAGGGGATGGCGCCGTGCATCAATTATCGTCGCATTGGGCAGGATCAGTTTGATCAGGCCAATATGGGCGAAATTGTTTGGCATCTTGTCGATGAAGAAGGGCGCGTCGGTCCTGTGGATGCGCGTCCGCTCTATGTATTCCTCGCCGAGGGCGGTGAGGTCTGAATCTGTCAGGCCGCTTATGCCGAGAGGGTAATTCGATTGATCTCCGGCGCGTTTCTTGTCCGCGATGCGGCGGGCTATGGAAATGATGTCCGGTAGTTCCTGAGTGCCTTCGACCTGACTATGGCTGGCCAGGATTTGCTCCAGCAGGGTCGAGCCTGCTCGCGGGAGCCCAATGATGAAGATTGGGGCCCGGCTCTGGTAGCCGGCATTTTGTCTGGACGCAAAGATGCTCGCTGCAAAATAGTCGGAGAGCTTTGCCATGTCGGCCTGGTTCTCGTCGGCATTGTAAGCAACGAGGCGCCGCTTGATGGCGTTGCCGCGTCGGTACCAAGTGAAAGACTCCTCATATTCTCCCCGGTCTTCGAGCGCTTTACCGAGTGCGAATGCGAGATGATAATAGTCTTCGCGGTCTATCGTCTCGCGGGCGGCGACGCGGCGCATTGTATCGATCTCTTCATCCGAGAAACGAAAGGTCTTGAGGTTCGCGAGGCTCCAGTAGGCATCGCCGAGATCGCCCCGCATGGCGCGTGCCGCATTATAGGCGGCGATGGCTTCATCTTGGTCTCCGACAGTTTTCAAGCTATGCCCGAGGCTCATTTGGAGCCCCGCAGTGGCAGGCGCACGCGCAAGTACGTCACGATAGATGGCGATAGCGCTGGTATGATCACCAATGCGCACCAGTGTGTTTGCTTTCAGAACAAGATAGCCGGGTTGCGCGGGCTCAGAAGCGAGCAGCGCATCGAGTTCAGTCAGTGCTGCTTCGAATTTGCCCCGACGTCCGAGAGCATTCGCATAGCTTCCGCGCGCCAGGCGAAAGTCGGGTGCCAGTTGAAGGGCTCGCTCCAGCAACGCCTCGGCATCCTCGAGGCGACCGACCTCCATGCCGATCTCGGCGAGCAGACGCATTGCGTTCACATCGAGAGGGTCTCGTTTGAGGACGATGCGGCAAAGTGGTTCTGCTTTGCCAAACGCGCCAGCCATTATGTGGCTTGCGGCCTCGATCAGTTCAGGGTGGCCAGCGGCCCGCAAGGCGTCAGCCTCCGCCAAGCGCACATCTGAGGATTTGTCTGTCATCCAGGCAGACTGGCCGAGATGGCGCTGACTGACAAAGGTAAAATTGCATCTGGCCCTTGAAAAAATCTCATGTCACATTGCAATTTATGAAACGAACGCTTCCTCCCCTTACCGCCCTAAAAGCATTTGAGGCGGCTGCGAGGCTCGGCTCGTTCCGCCAAGCGGCTGAAGAGTTGAGCGTCTCTCAGTCTGCCATCTCTCATCAGGTGAAGCATCTTGAAGAGCAGTTGGGTGTTGAGCTTTTTGTGCGCACGCCGCGTGCCGTTGAGCTGAGTCCTGCAGGTGCTGAGTATTTTCCAATCATACGGGAGGCATTTGACCGGATCGCTGACGGCACTCAGCAACTCCTCAGTCCCCAGGAAGAAAATATCCTTACCGTTCAGATGTATTCGACATTCGCAGTCCGCTGGCTGATGCCACGACTGCATACATTCCAACAGGTGCATCAGGACATAAAGGTTAGGGTGAACTCCTCGCAGATGGACGCAGACTTTTCGGAGCACGGAATAGATCTTGCTCTCATGATAGGCCAGCGCCGTCGTAGCGGGATACATTATGAATATCTCTTTTCTCCGACAATGCTTGCGGTTTGCAGTCCGCGCTACAAGGAGAAATCGGACCTTGAAGGTCGACGACTTGAATGGCCCTCAGATCTTTCAAATCATCCCATCCTGCAGGTTTACCCGTCCGCCAATGACTGGCTAGTCTGGCTTGAGGCCAACAAGGTTGATGATGTCGATCCGGATGCCGGGTTACGCTTTGACAGCTATGATCACGCTCTGAAAATGGCTTCAAGAGGGATGGGTGTTGCCTTGGCTATGCAGCCTTATGTTGCAGAGGATATCGAGGCTGGGCATCTGGTCGATATATTCCCGGAGCGACGCGTGCGTACGATCGGCCACTGGTTTGTTACCTACCCCAAAGAACGCGCAAGCATTCGCAAAATCCGCCTGTTCCAGGAATGGCTGAAGGATCAGATTGCCGAGGACGAGACACTCGCGCCCTTGATCGACCCCGCTATGGCTGCGCCCGGTGTTGCAGAGGGATGAGCTAAATTCATCTATAAGCGAAGTTTATTCGTTTGTCGCAAAGTTCTGTCGGCGCATAAACCGGACTCTGGACGAGTCCATCCAAGTGACTTGCCGATGGGGAGACTTGCAAAATGTGGCAACGCGCACAGCTGATCACAGCTTTGGCGATAGGCACCGTCGCCTGCCTTTCAGGTTGCCTGGACTCGAAGTCACGGTTTTCGGCGGACACTGCGCCAACGATGGTTGCTGGCGGAGAGACGCTGGTAGGCGTCAAGTTGGAGTCTGGAATTTCGGCTTATCTGGGCGTGCCATATGCGGCTGCGCCGGTAGGTGACCTGCGTTGGCGCCCAGCCGAGCCGCATGTAGTAAGGCAGGGCAGTATTGATACCTCGCATTACGGACCGGCGTGTCCTCAAAGTCAGGGCAATCCTGAATGGTACCGGATGGTGGCAGAGGGGTTCGGCCATGACGCCGCGGCTATTCCAGACCTCACAAACATGGACGAGGATTGTCTTTATCTGAACATATGGACACCAAGCCGCGAAGGTTCGGCAGCGTTGCCTATAATGATCTGGGTACATGGCGGCAGCAATGTGAATGGGTGGGCATATGAGCCAAACTATATTGGTGCCCGGCTCGCGGGGCAGGGAGTTGTCGTCGTCTCCATAAACTATCGCATGGGTTCACTTGGTTTCCTGCCTGTTCCCTTTGAGGGGGCAGGCGATATGCCTTCAGGAAATTACGGCATCTCCGACATCATCGCGGCTGTCCAATGGGTGCGAGACAATTCGGCGGCATTCGGTGGAGACTCCGATAACATCACGCTATTCGGTGAATCGGCCGGCGCTGCTGATATTTATGCCCTGCTAAAAAGTCCACAAGCGGATGGAATATTCCGGCGTGCTATTCTGGAAAGTGGCGCACTGGGGCCGGGCGACATGCCTTCTTTTGACATTGCTCAGGCGCGGGCGAAAGAGATGTTCTCCAAGGCAAATATTACCAGCGTTGAGGCCGCGCGCGCGCTTCCGTGGCAGGACCTCGTGGATCTCCACAATGCGACGGGGGTAGATTATTACCACGGTCCTGTCGTGGATGGATATTGGGTGAACGACACTGAGCGCTTCCATGACGATGTGGATGTCATCGTGGGTAGCAACCTGAACGAGATGCTTATGTACATTGGTGGATCGGACGCGGAAATGCTTGCCGAGGGCCTGGCAGATTATCCAGTAGATATTCGCTCCTCGCTTCTGGCCCTTCCCATGTTTGAAAATCGATCTGCCCAAGAGATCGCGGATGTATTGTCCACGGCTTCGCAATTCCATTGCCCCTCCAGAAGGATAGCGGACATGGCTGCTGGACGGGGAAAGGACTCATTTCTCTATCGCTTTACACGCAAGCGGGTGGGCGCCGATGCCTATGGTGTCTATCATGGCGCGGAAATTCCCTACGTCTTCGATACGCACGACGATTGGCTGCCAACCAATGCAGATGATCGCAAGTTGACGGCGACTATGATGGCGTACTGGAGCAATTTCGCACGCAGCGGAAACCCGAATGGGCTTGGATTGCCGGAGTGGCCGGTGCATGCGCCCGGTCAGAATGTTGTGCAGGAGCTAGGCGACCATGTGGGCGCTACAGATGATTTCATGGCGCCGCTTTGTGATGCGCTGAACGGGAGCAATTGATGACAGGCAAGCCTATCGACAAGACTGTCTTCGCGCTGGCTGTCGCCACATCGCTGCTAGTCTCAATTCCTCTTATCCTGTTCAGCAATTCGATAGGTCCCGGAATTGTTGAGCTCTATGACTGGACGGCCAGTAATCTCGGCATCATTTATCAGTGGGCGGCCATTGGTGCGATGGCTACCGCCGGGTATCTCGCATTCGGTCCGTATGGTCATATCAAGCTGGGCGCCAAGGATGACGTCCCGGACTTCTCGACACTGAGTTGGGTCGCCATGCTCTTCTCGGCAGGTGTCGGCGGCGGTCTTCTGTACTGGGCTGGTATCGAGTGGACCTATTACTATGAAGCGCCGCCCTTTGGCGTTGAGCCTAGGTCAGCTGAAGCTATTCGATGGGCGACGAGCTATGGCCTGTTTCACTGGGGCATCAGCGCTTGGTGTATTTACGGCCTTCCCTCGGTAGCGCTTGCCTACGCCTTCTATAACAAAGGCGTGCCGTACCTGCGTTTCAGCGCAGCAATATTGGGCGACAAGTGCACGACCTCGCCATGGGGAAAGCCTCTCGACCTGATCTTCATGATCGGTCTGATCGGCGGGGCAGGCACGTCACTTGCCCTCACTGTGCCTGTCATTTCTGCCGGTATGGCGGAACTGTTGGGCATTGCGCGATCAACGGCTATGGACCTGATCGTTATTGCGGTCTGTGTCGGCCTCTTCGGGGTGTCCGTTTATCTTGGCCTCGAGAGGGGGATCAAGCGTCTCTCCGATACCAATTTGTGGCTAGCCTTGCTCTTCCTGGCATTCATCCTGATCGTCGGCCCTACCGGCTTCATCCTCACGATGGGTACCGAAAGCCTCGGGCACATGATGTCGAACATGTTCACCATGATCACCTATACCGACCCGATCGAGAAAACCGGGTTCGTGCAGGACTGGACGATTTTCTACTGGGCCTGGTGGATTGCGTTTGCGCCCTTTGTAGGCATTTTCGTCACGCGCATCTCGAAGGGACGCACAATTCGGCAAGTTCTGCTTGGCATGTCCCTATTGGGAAGCCTCGGGGTGTGGACCTTCTATATCATATTCGGGAATTACGCGTTGCATCTCGAACTCACGGGGGCGCTGCCCGTTGTCGATATGGTCCACGAAGACGCGCCAGCCGCCATTGCAGCCATCATAGCCCACCTTCCGCTTGGCAAGGTTGCGCTGGCAATCTTTGTGGCTGTGACGACTGTCTTTGTAGCGACGACATATGATTCTGCCAGCTACACGCTGGCGTCTGCCGCGACGCAGGCTTTGCATGCTGGTGAAGATCCCGCTCGCTGGCATCGGCTTTTCTGGGCGGGCGTGCTGGGGCTGCTTCCCGTTGGCCTCATGTTTATTGGCGGATTGAAGGTTGTTCAGTCGGCCGTGCTTCTGGCGGGTCTGCCAATAGCAATCGCTGGCGTATTTATGGTGCGCTCACTGCTTCGGTGGTTGAAGGAAGATGCTTCAGCCATCGAAAAGGCTTAGCCGTAAGTGCCTGTTCCTAAATGAGCGCGGTATCTTAAAGAACGATTAGTCGGCATCGCTCTCCGGCAAATCGGATGCGGTATTTTGCATTTCTCGCCACTCATCCCGCATGCCGATATAAAGGCTTAGGCAGCACGCGAGCAGGATGACTGTGAATGGCAAGGCCGCCGTTATCGTGCCGGCCTGAAGTGATCTCAGCACGTCTGTTCCGCCACCATACAGCAAGGCGGAAGCTGTCAGCCCCAACATGCAGGCCCAGAACACACGTTGGGCGACCGGCGCATCCGTCTTTCCGCCGCTCGTGATCGTGTCGACGACCAGCGCGCCGGAGTCTGCCGACGTTACGATAAAGACGATCAGTAGAAGAATGGCGATGCCTGATGTGACTTCCGGAAAGGGCATATCGTGAAGCATTTCAAATAAGGTGATCGACGCACTTGTCATGTCGCCTGCTAGTTCGCCCGTGCCGGACTTATGTTGGGCGATAGCGGTCTCCCCGAAGGCAGAAAACCAAATGATGCAGATCGTGAAAGGTGCAATCAACACGACAGAAAAATACTCGCGCACGGTGCGTCCGCGCGAGATGCGTGCGATGAACATGCCCACGAATGGCGACCAGGATATCCACCAGGCCCAGTAGAAAATTGTCCAGTCATGGAACCAGACAATATCTTCGCGTCCAACCCACGTGGTAAGGGCAGGCGTGTCGATGATATAATCTAGCAGGTTGGTCCCAATTCCGGTGAATATGACCAGCGTTGGCCCAGCGATAATGACGAACATGAGCAATGCGAAAGCTACGCTCATATTTATATTGCTCAGCAATTTGACGCCACCATCCAGGCCTCGAAGCACGGACAGGACGGCGAGGCCTGTCATTGCAAGGATGAGAAGAATCTGGATCAAGCGCGTCTGTTCAAAACCGAAAAGGTAAGCAAGTCCGCTCGTCGCTTGCGTCGCGCCAATGCCGATGGTTGTCGCGAGTCCGAAGACTGTCGACACGACGGCGAAAAGGTCAATGATGTGGCCAGGCCATCCCCATACGCGCTCGCCGAGTATGGGGTAAAAGGCGGACCGGATACTTAGCGGAAGCCCTTTGTTGTGGGCGAAGAAGCCCAATGAAAGGCCAACGATTGCGTAAATGGCCCAAGGTGCCACGCCCCAGTGGAATATCGTGGCACTAAAGGCGAGGCGCTCTGCAGCCGGCGTTCCGGGCTCGACGGCTAGCGGTGTCCCGGCCCAATCCGTGTAATATGCAAGGGGCTCAGCTGCGCCATAGAACATGAAGCCGATTCCCACGCCCGCAGCGAAAAGCATCGCGACCCATGAGTGAATCTTGAAATCAGGTATGGCCGTGGGGCCGCCCAGACGTATGCGACCGAGCGGGCTGATGGCCAGTGAGAGCGAGAACAGAAGGACGATCACCGGCGTGATGGCAAATAGCCAATCTGCGCTTTGCAGAGTCCATGTTTTGGCGTTGGCCATGGCGAGGCTCGACGCCTCTGGAAAGATCAATGAGACGGCCGAAAACAGGATGACCAATGCTGCGCTCGTAAAGAAGACCGGGTTATGAACATCCAGTCCAATCACCTCCACATTGTCCTGCCCAATCTCATATTCGGTTTCGTATGGGTTGCTCGCGGAGAGATCAGGTTCATCGTCGGGCAGTACGGGAGGAATTGAGGTCATCCCCGCCTATTACAGATTTCTTCTCGATAATCAAAATGATCTCACGGCTATGATGCATTGCCTCGCGCAAGATTTCGTAAATACCATGACAAATTAGGGCCCTGTGTAGCCTCTTGTCAGGTGCTATAGGAAATGTCGGTCGATAACCTTTCTCTTATCAAGACAAAAATTAGCGCCCCTTTGCGAGCTACCGCCCTCGATAGATCGCCCTATCCGCTGCATGAAACATTTTCGCACAGTTTCAGCGATCTTCCTGGCTGGGAGCAATCGATACTGATTTATGAATTGGAAAACTTCGACTTCGCTATTGAATGCCGAGATCCTTGATGCTGCTCCGGTCCCTGATATTAGTGATCTCCGCCCAAGCCCCTCAGGGCATTTTATTTCCCTTCTCGAAGTCTGCTTTGGGGATTCTTCGCATCGACTCTGATCACCGCTTTCGGATCTTGTGAGCGAAGTAGGTGCCGAAACGATCGAGCCAGACGGACGCGTTCATGGCAAATCTCGATCCCACGCTCGTGGAGGAGGTCTTCTACATTGAGCAGAGACAGCGGGAATCGGACATATATCATCACGCCAAGCTGGATGATCTCAC
>NZ_ARYL01000045.1 GCF_000685295.1 Hyphomonas oceanitis SCH89 | reverse complement strand
ATGACGGGGCGGACCATACATTTTTATAGGTGATCCCGCGCCGATCGAGGAAATACCAGATCGTCGAAGGCACCACGTGTCAGCGCCGGTTTAAAAAGGGGCCAGTCAGGTTCCATAAAAAGCCTCGCATGGGAGGCCGGTTTCTTGCGCCTCGTCGGGTGTCTGGCCGGAGCGAAGCGGAGGCCAGACACCCGGTGAGGTGCTGGCGGTTTTTCTGATCCTATTTCATGTGACGCCTCCGTTTTCCGGGATGGATCGCTTCTGGCGCTTGCGGCTCGTGGCGAGCCGGAAGCTGTCGCCGTTCAGTTCGAGGATGTGGACATGGTGCGTCAGCCGGTCGAGGAGCGCGCCGGTGAGGCGCTCTGAGCCGAACACGCTGGTCCATTCGTCGAACGGCAGGTTGCTGGTGATCAGCGTGCTGCCACGTTCGTATCGTTGGCTGAGAACCTCGAACAACAGCTCGGCGCCGACTGCGGTGAACGGCACGTAGCCAAGTTCGTCGATGATCAGGAGTTTGACGCTGGCGAGATGCTTTTGCGCGCGCCGGAGACGGCGCTCATCGCGCGCTTCCATGAGCTCATGGACGAGCGCGGCAGCGGTGGTGAACGCGACACTGTGTCCGCGCTGGCAGGCAGCGAGGCCGAGCGCCAAAGCGGTGTGCGTCTTGCCGGTTCCGGACGGCCCGAGCGCAATGACATTGCGGCGCTTCTCGATCCAGTCGCAGCGGGCCAGCTCGAGAACCAGCGCCTTGTTGAGCGAAGGCTGGGCGGCGAACTCGAACGTGTCTGGACCTGTCCCGGTTTGATTCCGGCCTTGATAGACGATTATCTATTATCAAGGAGACAGGATTATGGGTCAGAGACACGGCGAAGACTTCCAGCGTGAGGCGGTCCGGCTTTCGCTGAGCAGCGGACTTTCACGTAAGCAGGTTGCGGCAGATTTGGGCATCGGGCTTTCGACACTGGGCAAGTGGATTGCGACGCACCGAACCGAGGAGCGGTCAGATCTGCCATCGGCAGACCTTTTGAAGGAAGTCGAGCAACTGCGCCGAGAGAACCGCGTTCTGAAGGAGGAGCGGGATATCCTAAAAAAAGCGACGGCCTTCTTCGCAAGTCAGAAGTGAAGCGGTTCGCCTTCATTGATGCTTGGAAGAAGGTCTGGCCGATTGAGCAGATGTGCCGTGTGTTGAAGGTGACATCGCGGGGCTTTCGCGCCTGGCGGTCGCGTCCGATGGGCAAACGCCAGCGCAAGGACCTTGTGATCCTGGCGCATATCCGTGAGCAGCACAGTCTTGCGCTCGGTAGTTATGGCCGCCCGCGTATGACTGAAGAGCTAAAAGAACTTGGTCTTGCCGTGGGGCATCGGCGCGTTGGTCGGCTCATGAGGCAGAACGACATTCGTGTTGTGCGCACACGCAAGTTCAAGGCAACGACTGATAGTAATCATCAGTTCAACATAGCGCATAACCTGCTTGATCGAGATTTCTCTGCAAGCGCACCGAACCAGAAATGGGCCGGTGACATCTCTTACATCTGGACCCGCGAGGGATGGCTCTATCTGGCTGTCATTCTCGATCTATATTCCAGGAGGGTCATTGGTTGGGCGGTGAGCAACCGCATGAAGAAGGACCTCGCCATTCGTGCGCTTAACATGGCGATCAATTTGCGACAGCCTCCCCCCGGATGCATTCATCATACCGACAGGGGGAGCCAATATTGCAGTCATGACTATCAACAAATCCTGCGCAAGCAGGACTTTCACGCGTCGATGAGCGGGAAAGGAAATTGCTACGATAATGCAGCCGTCGAGACATTCTTCAAATCCCTGAAGGCTGAACTCATTTGGAGACACGACTGGAGCACACGCAGACAAACTGAGACCGCGCTCTTCCAGTACATCAACGGCTTCTACAACCCACGCCGACGGCAATCAGCCCTCGGATGGAAAAGCCCCTTGGCATTCGAACGAAAGGCAGCTTAACTGAGACTCAGGGTCGGAACAAAAGCGTGACAGGTCCATTTCCGCCCTCGGCCTATACGACACGCGGCGGTGTCGGCACGGTTGCCGCCGCTGAACGCGCCAAGTGGTTGATGGAAGAGGATGAGCCATCGGAGCCGGAAACGCAGGATGAAGAAGTTACCGCGTCCGCAAAAGACGAGGACGACAGCGGCGAAGCCCCCCATAGCGAAGCCGCCGAGGACGGGCGGATTGCAGCTTGAGTGCATGAACGAATGGCGCAGATGCGCCGTTCGTTTTTGTTCCCGATTGAAACGGCTGCGCGTTGGCGCTATAATTCAATCAACAAATTTGCGCTGTGGTGGTGGAGGTGAGCGCGTCCGGTGGCTTTTATGCCCAAGGAGGACGCCATGATACTTGCCATAGTTTTCGCGATTGTCGCGATTGCGCTGCTGTGCAAATTGACTTTTAATCTCATTATCTATGCGCTTCCGCTTTATGTGGGAGCAATTGCCGGTTTCGCGCTGCATTCTGGCGGAACCGGATGGTTGGCAAGCGCCGCTGCCGGAATTGCTGCCGCAATGGCCACGCTTGTTCTTGCATATTGGCTTTTGGCAGCGGCAAAATCGCCAATTGTGCAGGCGGTAATCGGTTTGGCCTTCGCGGCTCCCGCCGCTTTTGCCGCCTATCATCTGGTGCATGGTATTGTTGCATCGTCCATGCCATCGGCGATCTGGACCGTGGCTGTGTCAGCTATTGGCGCGGGCGTTTTCGGCATATTCGCCTGGACTCGCGCATTAAGCCTATCACCCACGCCTGCACCTAAACTGGCAAACATCGAATCCCTTCCTTGACAAAGTAAGGATTATTCCTTACATATCGCGCTCGAAAGGAATTCAGCATGGGCGTTGAACTGGAAAAAATCAGCACGATCACGGCCAAGGGGCAGACGACGATTCCCAAAGCGGTGCGTCAGGCACTGGGCGTCGATTTTGGCGGCCGCATTGCCTTTCATGTCGGCGATGGCGGTGTAACATTGTCCCGCGCTGACAACATTGACGATCCCGCCATCGATGCGTTTCTGGGTTTTCTGGCAAAAGACATCAAGCAGCATCCGCAAAAGATCAAGGCGCTTTCGCCCGATCTGGCAAAACGCATTGCCACGCTGACCGATGGCATATCGGTCAATCTCGATGACGAGATTGACGGCGATGTTGCGCTTTAGTCCGTTAGCGCCGCAGCGATGATAACCGTCAATGGCTGGACGCTCTATACCCATCCGCTTTTTCTGGAACAGCTGGAAAAGCTGACCAAGGCGGTAGAAAAGGCGAAAAAGAAAAATCCGAAAGATTATCAAAAATCCGCCAACGCCAAATTGCTCGCCGCCATCCGAAAACTGGCATTTGAGGATATACCGGTCGATCCGGCACGTCCCGAATACCGACAAGGCGGCACCTTGGGCGCGAAACGCAAGCACTGGTTCCGCGCCAAATTTGCCAGTGGGCGGTTTCGATTATTTTTCCGTTACAGCAGCAGCGCAAAAATCATTGTCTATGCGTGGGTCAATGACCAGAATACATTGCGAACCTATGGCTCGAAAAGCGATGCCTATGCGGTATTCACAAAAATGCTGGACAAGGACAATCCACCCGACGATTGGGATGCGCTGATGGCGGCTAGCGTCGATCTGCCAGAATCGTGATTTCCCGCGATAGTCCCACCCGAATGGTTCGGGCAGGGCAATTGCATTGACTGGCCGCTAACTAAAACGTGCATGACCTTCGTATATATTGTCAGCCATCTTCATCGGCGAACTGCCAAAATGATGGGATTGGGATGGCGGCTGGGCTGATCCGTTGAATGGCTCGGCCAGTTCATAATCATGGCGGCAGCGCCAATTTTTTCGCGGTAAAAACGGGCAGGGCGGGATATTCATCTCGCGCAAATTAGGATATCAACTGCGTTGTGGTCCGAAGTCATTCCCACATATTTAGCCGTTAGAGCGCGTTCGGACTTTGCCCGGACAGCGATATTTGCCAGCCGTCGTGCTGGGTTTGGAGCACCATCTGTTCGAGGAGGCGCTGGAGATCGTCAAGGAAGACTCAGGATACCGAAACGATGTCGAGATGACAGAGGCAGATTGGCGCGGCATTGTCACACAGTACAAGGGCATCGTCGAAGTCGAACTGGGCCGCGCATTCCCGCAGGACGTTAGCGAGCAACTCTGGGATGCGATCCGTGCAGTGTTCGATTCATGGGATTCGGACCGTGCCAAGGTCTATCGCCGTCTCAACGACATTCCCGGCGACTGGGGCACAGCTGTCAACGTCCAGGCCATGGTCTTCGGCAACATGGGCGTTACCTCGGCCACCGGTGTTGCCTTCACCCGCGATCCAGCGACCGGCGAGAAGGCTTATTACGGCGAATGGCTGGTAAATGCCCAGGGCGAGGATGTCGTCGCCGGCATCCGCACTCCGCAGTACCTGACGTTAGCTGCCCGCAAACGAGCGGGCGCCAAACCGCTTTCGATGGAAGAGGCAATGCCAGCCAGCTATGGTGAACTAGCTGCGGTGTTCGAGCTTCTTGAGAAGCACTACAGCGATATGCAGGATATTGAGTTCACCGTGGAACGCGGTAAGCTGTGGATGCTGCAGACCCGTTCCGGCAAGCGCACCGCCAAGGCTGCACTCAAGATGGCGGTCGACATGGTCGAGGAAGGCCTGATCGACGAAACTACTGCGATTCGCCGCGTCGATCCAATGGCACTCGATCAGCTGCTGCATCCGACGCTCGATCCCAAGGCACCGCGCGACTTCCTCGGCCGCGGTCTGCCTGCGTCGCCAGGCGCTGCTTCGGGCACGATCGTGCTCGATGCCGACACTGCAGAGAAGCGCGCCGAACTGGGCGAAGCGGTGATTCTCGTCCGCGTCGAAACAAGTCCCGAGGATATCCACGGCATGCATGCAGCCAAGGGAATACTCACTGCGCGCGGTGGCATGACCAGTCACGCCGCCGTGGTGGCGCGTGGAATGGGTCGTCCGTGCGTGTCGGGAGCCTCGGGCCTCTCAATCGACATGAAAACCCGTACGCTGAGGATGGGTACCCGCGAGCTGAAAGAGGGTGACCTGATCACTCTAGACGGTGCGACTGGCGAAATCATGGCCGGCATGGTGTCAACCGTGCAGCCGGAGCTGGCAGGCGATTTCGCGACCTTGATGGAATGGGCCGACAGGTATCGGTGCATGAAAGTGCGTGCCAATGCTGAAACCCCCGCAGACTGCCGCATGGCGCGCGAGTTTGGTGCCGAGGGCATTGGTCTTTGTCGCACGGAGCACATGTTCTTTGAAGCTGGGCGGATTTCTTCCGTTCGCCAGATGATCCTGGCCCAGGACGAAGCAGGTCGCCGCGCCACTCTGGAAAAGCTGTTGCCTGAACAGCGCGCTGACTTCGCTGCGATCTTCACGGTCATGGCCGGCCTACCGGTCACGATCCGCTTGCTCGACCCGCCGTTACATGAATTCCTGCCGAACCGCGACGCCGAGTTTGCTGCATTGTCTGACACCATCGGCATCGGCGTCGACACGCTCAAGCGGCGAGCGGATGAACTGCACGAGATGAACCCAATGCTGGGTCACCGGGGCTGCCGCCTCGGTATTACCTATCCCGAGATCTACGAGATGCAGGCCCGTGCCATTTTCGAGGCAGCCTGCGACGTGGCCGAAGAATCTGGCGACGCACCGGTGCCCGAGGTGATGATCCCACTGGTGGCCACGAAGAAGGAACTCGCGATCCTGAAGAAGCTCGTCGATGAAACGGCGGCGAAGGTTTTCGCAGAAAAATGCCGGACGCTCGACTATCTGGTCGGGACAATGATTGAGTTGCCGCGAGCTGCCCTGATGGCCGGAGAGATTGCGGAGGAGGCAAAGTTCTTTTCGTTCGGTACCAACGATCTGACACAAACCACTCTTGGCGTCAGCCGGGACGATGCGGCAAGGTTCCTCAATCCATATGTCGAAAAGGGCATTTTCCTTCGCGACCCATTTGTTAGCCTCGATATTGAAGGTGTTGGCCAGCTCGTCGAACTTGCTGTTCAACGCGGCCGAGCGACACGTGCCGATATCAAGCTGGGCATCTGCGGAGAGCACGGCGGTGATCCGGCTTCGATCACATTCTGTGAAAAGATAGGGCTCGACTATGTTAGCCCTTCGCCGTTTCGCGTGCCGATTGCCCGTCTTGCGGCGGCGCAGGCAGCTTTGGAGAAATGAAGGCCAGGCTTTATGACGGCGGTGAATTTTCTTCCCGTCGGTCAAAAGCTCGGCGCACGCAAGATCAACATCGTGCCGTTTGCTTAGTGGGCAGCGATCCACTGCTCGCAGGCTGCTAAGAGATGCTCAATTATGTATCGCGTGTAACGGACCGACTCCAACCTCGTTGCAACAGAGTTGCGCTTGCCACCATCAGCGCAATCATGGCCGCTGCAATGATTGGCGCATCACTCTGTGCGCCAATTCTGCGAAACAGCAGCGCGGCCAGCAAGGCCCCGAGCGTCTGACCGATCAGCCGTGACATCGACAGCATTGCTGAAGCAGCGCCGGTACGGGAGTGCGGTACGTTTGCGATCATGCTGTGGTTGTTGGGTACCTGGAAAATTCCGAAGCCAATTCCGCAAAGCGCTGTCGCGGCGATTATCATAAACGCGGAAGCATTTGGTTGCAACAATGAAAGGAAAATTGCACCGCATGCGAGGATGATCAACCCCGATGCGCACAACCAATCCGACGAATTGCGATTGACCAGACGCCCGGAGACGAAAGCTGCGATCACGATACCGAGCGGCAGCGGCACCATGAAAAGCCCTATCGCTTCAGGCTTGAAGTGAAACCGTTGCTGCAGAATGAACGGGAAGGACAAGGTGATCAGTATCATGACAACATAGGCTGAGACCGACATTGCATAGGCTGCGCGAAGATAGCCTAGCTTCAGCAGATCAAGCGGCACCATCGAATCCTGACTGGAGGACGTGCGTTTACCGAGGAACCATAAAGCCGGGATAGCGACGCCGATTTCGAGTAACGTCCACCCAGAGGCGGAATTCTGGGCCAGATCGTTCAGGGTGAGGAAAATCGCCGCAAAACCCACACAGCACAAGATGGCCGAACTATAATCGAAAGGTTTCTTTACCGAGGCGTCCGGAGGGAGTGCCCAAATCCCGAGGGCAAGCGAAAGCAGGCCGAACGGAAGACCTACTGCAAAAATGGCGTGCCAACCTGCAATCGAAAGCACCAGTCCGCCGACTGCTGGTCCGGCGGCCGAAGCAATTGAAACGGCAATGGTATTGTAGCCAATTCCACGCGAGACCAATTCGGGAGGATAAATTGTCCGAACCAATGCCCCGCTGACCACCATTACTGCCGCAGCACCGATACCTTGCACGAAGCGCGCCAAAGCGAGAACAGGGAGGCTGCCTGCGCTGATACTGCCAAAGGCTGCAAGCATGAAGAGCATGAGGCCTGCTAAATAGACCTTCTTGTAGCCAAGGATTTCGGCAGCCTTCGCCATGGGCAAAAGTGCCATCACGATGGCGATCTGATAAGCGTTGATTGCCCATACCGACTTTGCTGCTGTTACATCCAGGCCTTTAGAGATGAAAGGCAAGGCAACGTTAGCAATCGATACGTCCATTATGGTAAGAAATATGGCACTCCAGATCGAGAATGCCGCCCAGAATCGACGAGGAACCGGAAGTCCGGTTCTAGGCTGGTAGCCGTCTGTAATGCTTGACGTCGGCCCTTGGGCCGCTCCATCGTTCGAACTCATGACGCAGGTACTTGGGGTTTATTGCCCATCCTGTCGCACTCCCCATACAAAATCACGGTCCGTTCGTGTCAACCGCCTAAAGTTTACCAAACATTAGGTCGGTGTCCGTTCGTCTTTTTCAAAACCTGCTGGTTGGATTGGCTCCAGCTGGACTGGCCGGTCCACTCTGTTGCCGGGATCGACCGCAGAGTGAGCGCAGTGCCATATTACATCTTGAGAATGGCCTTGATTGCGTTTCCGGAAACTTCCGTATCCTCGACGGCCTGATTGATCTGGTCGAAGTCGTAGAACGTGCAAAGCTTTTCGAACGGGAACAGACCAGCTTCACGCATCGCAATCAGTTGCGGGATAAAGACTTGTGGCGTGCTCGAACCTTCGACCACACCGCGCAATTTGCGGCCGAATAGCATATTGTTCATGTCGAGAGAGAATTCAGTCCCCAGCTTTGCCCCCCCGACTACAGCGGTTTCCCCCATGGTATGTGTACTGTCTACCGCGCTGCGCAGAACTTGAGGAATGGCGGTGGTATCTATCGCATAGTCCGCGCCGCCCCCCGTTAGGGCAATGATCGTTTCTTGGGCATTGGTGTTCGTGGCATCGATAATATCGGTTGCACCAAGCTCACGGGCCAGCTGTAGACGCGTGGGATTGCGATCGACGGCGATAATCTTGAGGCAACCGGAAGCCTTTGCCGCCATCACCGCGCTGAGACCAACCGACCCGACGCCGAAGATTGCGATCGACGAGCCCGGGGCAGGCTGCAATGCATTGAGCACGGTGCCCGCGCCGGTCTGAATTCCGCAGCCCAGTGGGCCGAGAAGCTCTATCGGCGCATCATCTGCGACCTTGATGCAGTTGTTTTCTGTTGCGATCGAGTAGGTCGCGAATGAAGACTGGCCGAAGAAGCACGCATTCACCTCTTCTCCGTTACGCCTGATCGGGGTCGAGCCATCGAGCCTGCGGCCCATGAAATTGAGCGGGAAAAGGCTCGGGCAATAGGCCTGATGCCCCTTCATGCATGATGGGCAAGTTCCGCAATAGCTGAATGATAACACCACCTTGTCGCCAGGCTTGACCGTGGTGACGCCGCGCCCGACCTTTTCGACAACGCCCGAACCTTCATGTCCTAGAACCGCGGGAAGCGGGGTCGGGTAATACTGGTCGCGGACCGTAAGATCGGTGTGACACATGCCCGCAGCCGCAATCTTGACGAGTACTTCACCGTCACGGGGCTCTTCAATATCTACGTTATCCAGGACAAATTTCCCGCCCTGGCTTTCGATGATCGCGGCATAGGCTTGCATATTAACTCTCCTTTTATTGCGCTCTCAAGCGCTCGATTAACAGAAAAAATACAGGTTCTTGTCTTGCGTTACCCTGGCATCAATGTTCAGTTTGCGACGGAACACCTGGAAGTCATCGCCGACCCGGCGCAGCTTATCCTCACGCCCCAGCGTGTGAACGGTCATTTCAAGTTGGCGGCGGTTGCGATAGACGACCACGTTTGAATAAACGTCGAACTCGCCATCGCCCGCATCGAAAGCTTCGACGTTGCTGACCATGTACCGGATCTTGGACGGCGGATCCTCCATCCATACGGTGCCGGAATAAAGCCGCTCTACGCGTTGCTTGAGCTCGCCGTAATCGTCATTATAGATCGCTGCATCGTGGGGAGTGGGGTCGGGGCGTCGGTCCCGTATAAAGCGCTGTTCGTATATTGGCATCCAGTAATGGATGTCCTCAGCGACCATTTCCTTGAGCCATTCACGGTATTGCCCGGTCTGCCACAACCGGACTTCGGTGCGGTAATGCGCTTCGATGGCAAAATGCACATCTTGGGCCACTGAAATCTGCTTAACTGACATAAGTTCTCCGGTTTTCGGAACGTTTGGTGTAGAATTTTGTCTACTACTCGGCCGCTTCGATCTTGTCGGCCCAGTAATCGCGATTTGTGAAAACCGAATCCCAGTTGTCGTCATTTGCCTTCACCGCTGCCCAGTCGGGTGCGTCCAGCATTTCCTTCCAGAAACGATAGAAACCGCGATGGGATGTTTCCCCGATGAAACTGGACCCAACGATCCCCGGATAGACAGGGTGTGGTCCTTCAAAACCAACGCCCATGCTGGAATCCATTCGACCATCACGGGTTATGTTTCCGCGGTTGACATGGGTAGCCGAAGACATGTTCTCGCCATCGTCGCTTTCCAACGTTCCGGCCGTCCCAAAACTCCGGGTGGCTTCGCGCTGGATCATGCTCTTCGTTGCAGCGTCGGCGTCACGCGGCACCATCGTGTAGGTCCACACTTCAATCTCGTGCGGACCACGCGGATGCCAGACCTTGAACGTATTGGTTCCGTAAAGGAACGAGCAGCTCGGGAAGATCGAGCAGTTCCAGTGGCCAACATAAAGTTCTTCACGCTCCGGTCCGAACTTTCGGCCAACTTCAGCGCGGGTGTCGGCAAGGTATTTTGCCCAGCCATCGCGCTTGACGTGGATCGCCGCGGCGGCGTTGTTGATCACTCCGAAGCCGTGCCCGTGCCGGGTCGTGAACTGAAAGCCGAGTTCTTCGAAGGGCATGTCCGCCCGGTTCCCGGCCAGACCGGCAAGTTCGCCGCCGATCTGGCCCAAGGCGCCGGCGTGGGTCCAGCCGACATGGTAGCCATCGCCGACGAAATTCTCAGTCGGCACCTTCCAATTGCAGGCCAGAATACTTTTCATCGGCGGGCCCAGCAGCTCCAGCCCGCCTCCGGCACCTTCCCAGATCGTATCGAGGTACCAACGGAATTCGCCCAGATATTCCTCCAGACTTGGCGCGTCGGCATCGCCGCAGCCGAAAATGAAGCCTTTGTACGTCTCTACCCGAACGTGCTTGGCGCCCAGCTTCGCCTTGTCGAGCTGGCCATGATAGCACCGCGTTTCGAGCGGGACATCGACCAGACGGCCGTCCTGACCGTAAACCCAGCCGTGGTAGTTGCAGACGAACGCCTTGGCATTGCCGCTGTCGGCATGGCAAATCTGGTTGCCCCGGTGCGTGCACGAATTGATGAACGCCCGGAATGACCCATCTTGCTGATGCGACAGAATGACCTTGTCTTCAGCCATATAGGTGGTGATAAAATCACCGGGCTTGGGGAGGAGTGACTCGTGACCAAGAAACAACCACGAACGCCCAAAAACCCTTTCAAGTTCGAGGTTGTAAACATCTTTGTCCCAGAAAATTTCACGCGATTGACTCGATTCGACATTGTCGACGAGGTGGGCATCTTCGGTCATAATTCCCTCCGTAAAGCTCATTTGGCTTGCACCAGTCAGGTCCAGCCATTATAGGCAACGCGATGCACCATCTGCGAAAAATGAGTGTTCAGCAAGCATCTTTTGTTCAACGAGGTGCAGTTTTTTGAGCGCCTTTGTCCGACATCTCGCCGGTTGGCGCAGTGTTGGGCCAGCGATCTGGGCCTCGCCCACCTTGCTGCTTTGTGTTGCATCTTTATGCTGGGCTCTGAACCCTATTATCGGCCGTGCGGTGCGCGACCTGGTGTCTCCTTCGTCGCTTGCATTCTGGCGGTGGGCGGTCGCCTTTTTGTGTGTGCTGCCGTTCGCTTGGCGACATCTCAAAGCCGACCGCCAGACCCTTCGCGATTCCTGGCTGTTTCTCACTTTGCTCGGCTTCTTCGGCGTGGGGTTCTTCAGCTATATCGTCTATTGCGGCCTGCAATATACCACCGCCACTAACAGCCTACTGTTGCAATCCATCATGCCTATACTGACATTGGTTATGCCGGCGGTTCTATTCGGTGAACGACTTCGGCCTGTTCTTGCTCTAAGTGCCGTACTGTCGTTTGCGGGGATCATGTGGATCGTAACCAAGGGACATCCCCTCGATCTGCGGGGTAGCGCATTAAATATCGGGGACGTGCTTTCCGTCACGGGCGTATTCCTCTACTCGGTCTATGCCACATTCCTTCGCAAAGTTCCGGCCTTACACCCCCTTACCCTGCTTGCCGCGCTTTTCGCGATCGGCATGGGATCGATGGCAGTGCCCTACGCCGCTAATCTTGCAAGCAACGGTCCGTCGATGCCGCCGGTCGAAGTGGTGGCGGCAATCCTTTATGTCGGAGTTTTTCCGTCGCTCGTCGCCTATGGCCTTTTCAATCGCGCGGTGGTGCTTATCGGCTCGGCCCGTTCCGGGATATATATGAACTTGCCGCCGGTTTTTGGGGTGGCCCTCGCAGTACCACTCCTTGGCGAAAAGCTTGCTCTTTATCATTTGGTCGGTGCCGTCATAATCATCATCGCGATCGCCATTTCACGCGAGCGGCGCGCCGGTACCGTTGATGGAGCAAACCAGGAAGTTTGAAGCTATGATCGCAGGAGAGTACCCTCAGAGGGATCGGGATCGCGGCCAACCCTCAAAATTTTCGGGTACAGGCTGCGGCAGCGACCAAATCGTTCGCAGAACCCCGACTTATTGGTGACGAACCCAAAGGGTGTGGTTGCGACGGGCTACTCAACACTTGCCACAACCGGCTGGCACTGCCTGCCCTCGCAGTGGCTTTGCCGTACCAGAAGGTCCCATGCACATAGATGATGAGAAACCGAATGTCATGTTGACCGCCTCGTGGATGTTCTATGTTGTGGGGGCTATTACCTGCAGGCCGTTGGTCTATGATGCGTTCGAAGTTTCGTCAGATGGCATCGAGCAGGTCATCTTGCTGCAGCGCGACCGGCCGATCTGCGAGGACGATCCGAAACTCAAACCGAAAGAGTAATTAATTGGGCGGAACGCAAGGTGCTATCGATCAGGCCCAGAAATCGGAAATGCGGTCGGGTATCGCCTATGCAACTATCGCCTATTTGATCTATGGGGCCTGCCGATCTACATGAAGCAGTTGCAGGCGATCCCTACGGGGTAGATTATGGCACATCGCGTAATCTGGTCGGTTGTTTTGCTGGCGATTATCGTAAGTCTTCTCCGGCGCTGGGATACGCTTCGCCAGACAATTAGTCTGCGATCGGTCGGCCTTTTCGCCGTGACGGCTTTGCTAATCGGCACCAACTGGTTGGTATATATCTGGGCCGTCCTGCAAAATCACGTGCTCGAAACCAGCCTGGGGTTCTTCGTCACACCCCTAATGACCGTTTTACTCGGTGTGGTGGGCCTGGGCGAACGATTGAACCGGCTCCAAGCTATTGCGGTAGGACTTGCCGCGCTGGGGGTTTTGGTGTTCGCGATCGGGAAGGGCGGAAGCTTGTGGATTGCGATGGCTCTAGCGGCAACCTTTAGCACGGCGGGCCTGATCCGTAAAATTGTGCCATTGGACCCGCTCTGCGGGCTCCTGATTGAAACATCTCTCCTGGCTCCGATGGCGATAGCCTGGCTTTGGCTGACTTCTTATCACGGGCAGCCGGTTTTCGGCACCGACGCAGTCGACAACGTTTTTCTTGTTTTAACGGGGGTTGTGACGGCCGTCCCGTTGTTGCTCTTTTCGATCGCCGTCAAGAAGATGCCGTACTCGCTTGCAGGACAATTCCAATACATCGGCCCTTCGCTCCAGTTCCTGCAGGCGGTTCTGCTATTCCAAGAGCCTTTCGGACTGTTTCACGTGTTCACGTTCGGATGCATCTGGGTTGGCTTGGCCTTTTTCATTTTCGACGCTTTGCGTGGACGGCGCGGATTGGGGGTCTGATAGAAAAGAAAGGGCACGGGAAAAAATTTCGTCACCGATGCACTCCTGCATAAAGCCGTTGTGAAACCCGAAAAAGGAGAGCGGACAGATTTGACACCGCCCGCTCTGGAAATTCAACTGGATTGATCAATCGCGCTTAGAACTGATCGGCGATCATGGTCGCCTGATCGAGCGAAGGGCTGTGAAGCTATCGCTTCGCAGCATATTTGGACCGCCAGTGTCAGAACCGAACCTCGAACGAAACACCCACCTTGCGCGGCTGTTCGTAGAATCCATCTGTACTGAAACCGCCCGGCCGAATTGTCTGCAGAACCTTTTCATTGGTCAGATTGGTCACCCATAAGCTTGCCTTCCAGGCTCCGCTGTCGGGGGTCCAGAAAACCGAGGCATTTGTCAGCTTGTAGGAAGGTTGCGAGAAATTGTTCAGGAAGTCATAATATACACGCGAACTCCATGAAAGGTTTGCGCCTGCTCCGAAAGTCCCTCCGCCCAAGGCAGTGGTATAATCCGCTCCAAGGTTGCCCGACCACTTCGGCGCGCGAGTCAGTACTTGGCCCGAGGCATCGACGGTGACAACGGTGTTGCCGCCAGTCGGTCGCGGAATGAAGCCCTGGGCTGCGGTGAAATCCTGATACCGGGCATGTATGTAGGCGACGGCGGCACGTAGCCGTTCGGGGATGGGATCGTCCGCGAGCGCAAATGTTGGTGGCTTCATCTTTGGGCGCTCAACCCAGTTGATGGGCGAGCCGCACGACAAGAGATTTTGCCTGCCTCGTCAGCCCTTTGGCGCAGGAGCATCGCATTTGGTGGCCACACGCATTTCGAAATAAATTACATGACACGTGATTTGACGGCCATCGATGGATCTGGGCACTAGCTTTGCATGACTGGCCATTTTGGCCTCATCGTCAATTCGACAACAAGGGCGACGGGCAATCGCACGGTTGCTCCGGAATTATTGTAAATCGAACCCGATTTCTTCTGGAACCCCGGGCGCAGGTCGGTCTGATACCATACGGACACCGTCGATGACGATCGGGCTGGCCACTCCGGGACGTCCTGCACGTTCAATCGCCATGCCGCGCGCAATGACTTGCGGGTTGGCGAATACCTGGTCCAGCTCGTTGATCGGGCCGGCCGAAATTCCTGCATTTTCGAGTTGCTCGAAGAGCTCGTCCCGGTTCCATTGTATCGTTATCTCTTCGATGGCCTTGATCAACTCTACCCGATTGCGAATCCGCTCGGGATTGGTGCTGAAGCGTTCGTCCCGGTCGAGCGCAATATTCAGCACGCGGCAAAGGGCGGCGAACTGGCCGTCGTTGCCAACCGCGATGATCAGATCTCCATCGCGGGTCGGGAAGGCCTGATAGGGTGCCAGATTGGCATGGCCGTTGCCGACCCGGCGCGGCACCACCCCTGAGGTCATCCAGTTCAGCGCCTGATTGCCCATCACACTAACCTGGGTATCGAGCAGCGCCATGTCGATATGTGCACCGACATCTGTTTCACGCCGGTGGTTGAGCGCTGCCAGCACTGCCACCGCGCTGTAGACCCCGGTAAACAGGTCGGCAGCCGCAATGCCGGCCTTTTGCGGTTCGCGCTGCGGTTCCCCAGTCATCGACATAAGTCCGCCCATGGCTTGCGCGATATAGTCGTATCCGGGACGGTGAGCATAAGGCCCGGTCTGTCCGAAGCCGGTGATCGAGCAGGTGATAAGGCGCGGGTTGATCCGCGATAAGGCCGCATGGTCAAGCCCGTATTTGGTTAGTCCACCCACCTTGTAGTTCTCGATCATGATGTCGGCGTTTGCCGCAAGACTGCGAACGATATCCTGACCTGCTGGCGTCGCGATATCGAGCGCGATGGACCGCTTTCCCCGGTTGGCCGAATGATAATAAGCCGCGCCCAGGTTTTCGCCCGTATCCGACATGACAAAAGGCGGGCCCCAGTGGCGGGTGTCGTCGCCACTGCCGGGGCGCTCTATCTTGATAACTTCGGCACCGAGATCGGCCAGCAATTGCCCGCACCATGGCCCGGCCAGGATTCGCGCAAGTTCGAGAACCTTGATACCGCTCAGTGGCTTGGTCGATGCCTCCGTTTGCGCAGGCCCCCAGTCACACTGCGTCATTTTGTACCGTTACCCGCTGCATTGATGCGATTGTGCCAGTCCCGCGCCATTTCTCCCGCAGCCTTGGCGAGCGTAAAGGAATCTATGCCAACCGCGAGGAAGCGAGCACCTCCGTCCAGATATTGTTGCACCAGGCGTTCGTCCCGTGACAGGATACCGCAGGGGGTTCCAGTGGCGCGGATACGGGCGAGGGCCTCTCCCGTCACTTGGGCAAGCGCCGCTGCATTGGCGGGGCCGAGCAGACCGAGCGATGCCGCGAGGTCGGCAGGTCCGACAAACAGGGCATTGATGCCATCGACCGCGGCGATAGCCTCCAGATTGTCGAGCGCTTCGGCGGTCTCGATCTGGGCGATGATGCATAGGCGCTCGTTGGCTTCTGCCACGTAAGCGGGATAGCGACCCCAGCGTGCGGCGCGGGCGCCGCCGATACCGCGATCACCCGCCGGCGGATAGCGCGATGCCTTGACGATCGCCGCTGCCTGCTGTGCGGTATCTACCATCGGCACCATGATTGTCTGGGCACCAAGATCGAGAATCTGGCGGATCGTCACCGGATCGTGGCCCGGAACGCGCACGATTGCAGAACAGGCTGGAACGGTATCGACCGCGCGCAGCTGGTTGGCAATCCCGGGCAGGGTCTGGGCACCGTGTTCGCCATCGATCAGTACCCAGTCATAGCCCAGGCCAGAGCAAATTTCAGCGATGTCCGGACTGGCGAGCGCCAACCAGAACCCAAGCTGCGGCGGCCCGTCGCCGAGCCCGTCCTTGAAACGATTTTGCTTTGTTTTCATGGTCTTGCCCTTAGAAGAACCGGAAACCGATAGCGCCCAGCGGCCCGAAATCGGCGTTGAAAACGTCACCCCGCCGGACTTCCACGGGACGAGTGAATGACCCGCCCAGCACGATTTCGCCCGCCTCGAGTGTCTGGCCCCACGGAGACAGCCGGTTGGCCAGCCACGCCACACCGTTTGCCGGATTGTTGAGTACACCTGCTGCCACGCCCGTTTCCTCGATCACGCCGTTGCGGGTCAGTAGCGCACTGACCCAGCGCATATCGATCTTGTCAGGCCGCATCGGCAAGCCGCCGACGATGATCCCGGCATTGGCCGCATTGTCACTGATTGTGTCCTGCACCTTGCGGCGCGCGCCGGTTTCGGGATCGACAGGAAACGTGCGGCTGTCGATAATCTCGACCGCCGGTATCACATAGTCGGTCGCCCTGAGGACGTCAAAAATGGTCGTACCCGGCCCTTCGATCCGTTTGCCCAGCATGAAAGCAAGCTCAACCTCAACTTTGGGCGTGATGAACTGGTCGAAAGGCACGTCGCTCCCCTGCTCGAACACCATATCGTCGAGCAAAGTCCCGTAATCGGGTTCGGTAATCCCGGCAGATTGCTGCATTGCGCGCGAGGTCAAACCAATCTTGTGCCCAACGATTTTTCTCCCCGAAGCGAGCTTGAGATCGACCCATTTTTTGCTGATGCGGTAGCCATCAGCGATCGACATTTCCGGTCGGCGCGCGGTGAACTGGCGGATTTGCTGACGAGACTGCTCGGCCTGGTCGAGCTCGGCCGCAAACGCTGCTATATCTTCTTCGCTAAGGCCCGCCGCCGACTCTGCGAGTCCACCGCCATCCTGGTCCATAAATCGCTCCTCACTCATAGCCAATTTTGGAAGAATGCATTGCACAATTATGAACGGCCGTATATAGGCATGTCGCAAAGAGCTGGCCGGTCATGGCAGAAACATTTGGTTTACAGAGGAGAGACAGGATGCAAGGCGACACGAGCGTAAGGGAAGAGAAGATCACGGGGCGTGGGCTGACTTCGCACACATTGCTGGCAGGCGACCCAAGTAAACCGGCTATTTTGCTGCTTCACGGGGCAGGTCCTGGAGCACACGCCGGGTCCAACTGGTTGCATCTGATGCCAGATCTTGCAGAAAACTTCTTCGTGATCGCACCTGACCTGATCGGTTTCGGGCAGTCGGTCATTCCCGATCCTTGGCCCGACAACGTCATGGCGTGGATTGGCACACGTGTCGAACAGTGCTTTGGTCTTCTCGATGCGCTGGGGATCGAGAAAGCCCACGTCGTCGGCAATTCGATGGGAGGTGCGCTCACCCTGCAGATGATGAGCGAAGAGCCTGAGCGGCTTGACCGCGTGGTACTGATGGGCTCGATCGGCGCCCCTGGCCCGCGGACACCCGAACTTATCCGCCTGCTGTCGTTCTATGCCGACCCGCGGCCGTCGCGCTACCGCCAGCTGATGCACAGTTTCGCCTATGATGCTGACAAATTTGAAGGCATGGAAGAGATCGTTAACAACCGTTATAAGATAGCGACTGATCCCGAGATCATGAAGACTGCGGTCAAGATGATCGATTCGATGAAGCAGGGAATGGAAGGGCTGAACATGCCCCCGTCCATCCTGTGCAAGCTGCCTCATAAGGTGCTGATCTTCCACGGCAGGCAGGACCGCATCGTTCCTCTCGACACGAGCCTTTACCTGATCGAGCACCTGCAGCACGCCGAACTCTATGTGCTCGACCGCTCCGGCCATTGGTCGCAGCTTGAGCGTTGGGATGTCATGCGTCCGATGATGGAAATCCATTTCGGCGCGCGTAGTTTCTGATGCTTCCGGCATTCCTGCACTCGGTGCACTGGTAGGCGCAATGCTCTACGTCCATCTGCCTGCTCCGGTGTGGGAATGACCAAGCTGGATCAGACTGCCGCTTCTGCATTTTGGCAGTTCTCGCTGGATGTATACGCCAGGCCGCAAGTGGCTGAATTGTGCTTGGCCTTGCAGGATGAGCACAATTTCGATGTCAACGCGGTGCTTTTTTGCCTCTGGTCCGCACAGCGCTCAGCTGCGGCGCTCAATCAGTCTGAGATCGGCGAGGTTCTGCTCAGAATTGCACCGATTAATGAAAATCTGGTTCACCCGGTGCGAGGTGCCCGACGCTGGGTGCGTCGATACATCGACAAAGTAACGGACTCGGAGGAAGCACCCGAACTGACGGCGCTTTACGCAGCGTTGAAGGCAGTTGAGCTGAAATCAGAGGGTCAGGTCCAGTCGGCGTTAATCGATCTTTTGCGGCCAGCCTCCGTGGATCATCAAACCTCGCCGGAAAGCGCGGCACATGCAAGCCTCGAAATCTACCGCCGGGCGATTGCCGCTCACGAAGCGGCTACTATCTTGCTGACGCAGCTGGTCGTCAGGGCGTTCGCGCCCGATGCGGAGCCGAAGATTTCGCAGACCTGAAAAAGTCGAAACTTCCCTCGATCTCAAAGTCGTTATGTTCGGGCTGGCCGAAGGGCATTTCTCGATGAGGTCGTGCCTAAAAGTCGAATGCAGTTAGTCGAACGCGAGATCGGTACGTACGATCCGCGAGGGTAGCCTGAACGTCACATCGAATACTGATCGCCCTTCTACAACCCCTCGGAGATACAGGCGCGTGTACCTACCAAGCATTTGGGCCAAAAAGGGTTTAGGTAATCATTGCTCGTAGGTCATGCCGCTCTGGCGATCAAGCCAAGGTCCGCGCCGTACCAGATAGAGCGGGAAGGCAAAACAGGTACCAAGAATTGAAAAAAGGGCGAACGCAACGCCCGTGCGGGTTCCCAGACAAAATGCGCCGGGGTTCTGCAATGACCCAGCCTAGGAACACGCCCCAGATGTAACGGACGATTTTGTAGTGTTCCTAGTCGGCTTTATATTCGTTTCTGCTTGGCCGGTTTCCTGGATGATTGTCCTGAGGCGGGGTTCTTTTCTCTCGGTTGGTCAAGCGCCTGCTATCGCGGTAAGATCGCAGGACTAGGGTCCCTCAAGGATAAACGCCGTGCTGGAGGAAGCTGCAAGCCTCATGGGGGCCAGTTTCTGATATTCGTCGGACCGATACCAGTCCTGAGCCTGCTTGAGGGTTTCAAACCGGATTATGACCGCCCCGTTTGGAGGCGATCCTTCCAGTATTTCGGCCACGACCGGCCCGGCCATGAAAGAAACGCCCTGCTCCGCAAGGAGTTCTCTTGCCTGTTCCTTATACTGGTTCATCAGCGTCGGATCCGAAATCGCACCTGTCACAACTACGACGTAGGCAGCCATATTATTTTCTCCTTGTCAAAGGGGTTCGGCCGTATTGCCTGCTATGCTGTTTCTGATGATCGAAGCCAACTATGGCAATTGGACCTTGAAGGCGGACATGCCGTAGAGGTCATACATCTCCTGCCAAAAATTGGTTGCGTGAACTGGCGGAGGAGAGTATTTCATCCAATAGTTTGGGACTGCTACGCCTAAAATTGTGCTTGCTCCGGTTGATTATCTCGCTACTGCTTACGCCATCGCCCAGCGAGTAAAGGGCTCCTTAACACAGCCCCTTGCTTAAGCCGCGCTGATGCGCAGCAATGTTGCTCGACTCTTTTCCCAGTTTGGAGGAAAGCAGGTGAAATCACTGATTGCAGCCACAAATGTCAAATTGGATGATCATGGATTACGAGAAAAAAAAGGCAATTGAAACCTCGGTAAAAGGATCTGAGGAAAATTATAATCCAAGAAAATCAATCCAATCGGTCGAAATCGGGGTACGAGTTCTGTTGGCATTGGTGAAGACCGGTGAAGGGGAGGGGGCTTATCTGCGGGAAGTGGCAGACAATTCGGGTCTGTCTCGCAGCCAAGCCCATCGCTATTTGCTCTCTTATGTTAACACCGGAGTAGTCGCGCAAGACCAAAAGACCGGACAATATTCTTTGGGGAGCCTCATGGTACGCTTGGGTTTGGCGGCGATAGCACGACTCGACACTGTACGGATAGCAACCGAGCACTTGGATACTCTACTGGTGGAGATGAAAACTACAGGTTTGCTGTCCGTGTGGGGCGATTACGGGCCCACGGTCATTCGTTGGATCGATGGTGGAATGCCGCTGTTCACATCGCTGCACACGGGATCGGTCTTGCCATTGCAGACGTCATCGACCGGCATACTCTACCTAGCGCATTGTCCCCCTGAACAGACTAGGGAACGGATCGACAAGGAGCGTGCTGAAGGGATTGTCGTCGATGACGTCGAACTTGCCGCCCTGATTGACGAGGCCAGGCGGGTGGGTTTCACGCGGAGCTACGGGACCGTCGTGCCGGGCCTATCGGCGGCATCAGTGCCAGTCCTGGATTCGCAAGATCGCTTGGTCGCGACAATGAGCGTTCTATCCCGCTCAGAACAGAAAGCGTTTTTCAGCAAGGCCAAGATTGAGAGATTGATCGAAGTAGCGCACAGCGCAAGTAGGGCGATCGGCTGGCGGGGCTAGCCTCGATGGCTTAGGTCATTGGGCATGGGGCACATAATACAGGCAGTCGACCCAAAAAAGGAAAGGAAAAGACAGCCGGTTGGTTCAAAACCGCATCGCGGGACATAGCATCCACGCGGGCCAACCTTCGATGAAAATCAACATCCTGACGACCGATATCGGCGGCACCATCACGACCGATGGCCTGACAAGGGCAATTCTGAGCAAATTTCCGCTTGGGCTCATACTAGAGCGTTTTGATCGCAACGAGAGTCGATTTGGGATTCCCAAATCGGTCGAAGTCTGATTCGATTCCTTCTGTCGGAGCGACTGGAGGAGGGTATGGGAAAGCCTTTGGATACGGATCTGCGCCGCCGCGTGGTTGCGGCGATCGAGGATGGTATGTCGACGGGTGCGGCGGCTGAGCGGTTTGCGGTCAGCAAATCCCTTATTTTTCTACTACTTAATTACAAATAGAATAGTAACCGTCCGGCGTTGACGCCCTTGACCTGATCAGGCTTTCCAGTTCCAGGGCAGCAGCTCATGGATTTGGGTGATCTTGTGGTCAGCGATCCGGGAAAGGACATCGCA
Organism: Hyphomonas oceanitis SCH89; assembly: GCF_000685295.1. GTDB lineage: Bacteria > Pseudomonadota > Alphaproteobacteria > Caulobacterales > Hyphomonadaceae > Hyphomonas > Hyphomonas oceanitis. The sequence continues at coordinate 527 of NZ_ARYL01000045.1, read as the reverse complement.
GAGCCAGGCTTGTGGATCGACGTCATTGAGCCTGGCGGTCTCGATGAGAGTGTAGGCGATGGCAGCGGCATGTCCTCCGCCCTCGGAGCCTGCAAACAGCCAGTTTTTACGCCCGATAGCCAGGCCCCGCATGCCGCGCTCGGCGGCATTGTTGTCGATCTCCAGGTGGCCATTCGAGAGATAGACCTCGAGCCTTGGCATGCGTGTCAGGGCATAGCGGATGGCCTTTGCCAGGTCTGACTTGCCGGAGATCTTTGGCAGTTCAGATTGCAGCCAGCTGATCAGGTCATCGAACACCGGCCGGGCTTTTGCCTGGCGTATTTCAACACGTGTGTCTGGCGGCTGGCCGCGGGCTTCGGCTTCGACCGCGTAGAGCGCCGCAATGCGCGCCACCGCTTCGGTTGCAACAGCTGAACCGGTCGCCTTGGCGATGTCGAAGAACTTGCGTCTTATATGGGCCAGACAGGCGACTTCGGTGATCCTGCCGGACCGGTAAAGTTCTTCGAACCCTGCATAGCCATCGGCAT
>NZ_ARYL01000044.1 GCF_000685295.1 Hyphomonas oceanitis SCH89 | reverse complement strand
TGATCAAGGGCGCTCAGGCCGGACGCTTACGTGCGATTGGCGAACATGCCATTTAGTCCGGTGCAGAGAGCCCCGGCTCTCAGTCGAGATATGTTGGGGTGGGCGTCGCCGGTATTCGATTCCAAGCCCAGCCCGGCGACGAGATCAAACTCACCAAGCTTATCGACTGCTTCGGGCGACTTGAGGTGGCGCCACAAGTTGACGTCTGTTTCGTCGTCCAATTCAACAAACAGATTGTTGTCGCCATACTCCCAAAATGCGACGCCATCAAAAATATGGACGATTACCACCAGAGTTTCGTCAGCGGTTTTGGGGTCGAAAACGTAGATCTCGCGAGTTGATGTCTGTAGCGATCCGATGCGGTCGGTACCTGTGCCGTACACCGCTATCTCTCCAGAGCTTAGAGAAACCCGCTCTACATCCGCCAGCCGTCGGCTGATTTCGTTTATCTTATGATTAGTTTCACACTTACTTTGACCGAACCGGAGACGAGTTCCGAGGTCGCAAATGATCCGGTCGTACGTCTCGAATGAAGACTTAACTGCATCGTGCATGCGTTCGCCAAAGTCATCTAAGGCAGCCTTCGCTTCGATGGCCTCCTGCTTAGACGTGTCGAAATCAGATTCCAGCCGGGTGAGGGATCTTTGCAAAAATATCGGCGCAGCAACCATCGTGAGAGCTAAGAGTGCGATCCACAGCTGCCGTGTCCAAGATATCTTGAAGAAGCCAATATCATCGCCAAGGCTGAGTTTGCCGTTTATTGCGATCAGTAGAGGCTGTATGTTCGCAGCCAGTAACGTACCGATCAAGACTGCTACAGCGATCCAAGCTCCTAACATCAGCAAATTGCCCTTGGTCAAGCTCATGGCGCATCCGGTTGGTCATCATATGCCATGACTATGTTCAACCCCGTATTGAAAGTCAGTTTCGGATAAAATTTAACCGATTCCGGCGACTAGCACCAATAATTCAATTGTTGCGGCTGCGCTGTCTCATTCGTGCTGATCGACTTGAGATTGCGGAACTCATGGCGCGTCACCTTGGAATCGGTGCGAAACATCCCGTTCGGCCTCGTGGCCTCGGCGATTTAAACGCTAACAGCACGGCACTGTTCCGTGGCTAGGTTTTATCAGTTAAAGAGGGCACGCGCTGCGTGCGCGTTGGCTTAGGGGGCGGGGGGCGCGACTGTGAATTCACTTTGGAAGCTTTTGATCTCCGCGGGGGTTTGTGCGGCTTACTTCGCATCCGACGCGACTGCTGAACCCCATAACTTCATGGGTCGTAATTTCTGTCTGACTGAAGACGCTAGAACGATGACTCGCGAGGGCGCCCCCTACGCGAGTGGAGTCAACAACGCCCCGAAATCGTTTCGTCTCACTTTTGGGCCAGTCAAAGACAAAGACGTGTTCGCCGCCGAAGTCGAAGGCAGCGACCTGCCTATAATCAACGGCCAATACACCTCCACTGCGAAACAGCCCGGTTTGTTGGTCAAGGATTTTGGCGTTGGGTTCGCGTGGGCTTTGATGTCTACTGGCGAAGTGAATTTTATCGTGCCGGCAACTACGGGCGAAGAGGAGACGCACGTTTGGCTAACGGTATCGGCTCAATGCTATAAAGCCGATGGGTGACGCTCTGCACGTTGGGTGCCCAAACTCCTCTTTTCAGCATGGCCAAGTTTCTATAAAATTCCTGGGAACGTCGCTCGCGGACGCTGTTTACCACACAACTCACTGAGATTGCTTGGAGCGGGTGAAGGGAATCGAACCCTCGTATTCAGCTTGGGATCGTGAGCGGTATTCAATAAAAACAAGGCAGTAGCTGTAACCCGTTTCGGCATAAGTCCTTGTTTTGGAATAATTTATTTGGCTGCAACCCGCTGCTTGGTGTCAAAGGAGCCAATTATATATAAGCAGCCCACGGATTGATTGCCTGACGACAACGCTGTGGAAAATTGAATATGAGGTGAAACGAGAAAGCTTTGTGCCTTCGAAAGTGGAAAGTGTGCCACCGTCAGAAGCGGTTGCTCTGTATGTTTGAACTCGCAGAGGTCGACCTACGCCATAACAACCGGATCAAGCCGGGCATTGACGATAAGGCTCGCGCTGACGCACTGGATATTGGTATCGTGGGCAACGCCTGACCTGTCGGCTGACTGGTGGATCCTGTCTCGCGTAAGCAGCGAGTGAAGCGCTTTAAACGCTAGTATCAATCCTGGAACAAATAGGGGGTATTCGGGACTCGACTCCGGATACGAACATCGGCAGACTTTGTGCGATCTGCGAATCGGCCCGCTCAGCCTTGGAACTGAGCGGACCTTAATTCGAAGTCTGGCAAACCTGTTAGAGAGGTCGAGGCCGGACCAAGGCACTTATCAGGCGATTCACTTGAATCGTAAATACCCGCCTCAGTCAACTCGACCTCTCGCTCTAATGCGAAAGGGTCGCACATGACGACGCGCAAAATTGTAGATGCCCGTGCCGATAAGGACGGGGATATTACCCACGTAAAATTCAAAGGGAACGAACGCTTCACTTCGGTCGAGCGCGCAATCCCCATGGCTGACCGTGGCGAGATCGAAAATACTCACGTTGTTCGCCGCGAGAACGCTAAGACGCATCTTCGCACGAACCGCGATGGACGTGAGCGCAACAACTTGGATTGGATGGCAGGCGACGACTAGTCGCCTTTTTTCTGGGGCGCGAGCTTCGGCTCGCGCCCTTTCTTCATCTCTTCCTGGGGCTTTGGATCTTTCTCCATAAGCCGCTTGAGGTTTTCGTCGAAATCTTTGTCTTTGGGATCAGTCATGTCGGATACTTGGAGCAGTCGCTTTCAATATGGGCACCAAGAACACTTAGAGGCGATTGGAATTACTATTGTTGCATGGAACGAGATCGAGTTTGTCATGTTCATGCTATACCGAGCGCTGCTGGGCCTAAAAGGCGGTACGGCATCAAGCCTGTTTTATGATCACAGCAATTCTGAGCGATTTAAATTGATCCTGGCGATTGCCCCGATGAAGTTTGGCGCGAATACCTGCGGTCATCTAGAAGTGTTCCGGCGTTACGCGGTCATTTGTAATGACAATCGAAACTTCATTGCTCACTCGTCCGTGCGCAGATCTTCTGAAGATATTATGGCCAATAAGATACGCAAGAAAGACCTTGTCTGGACCGACTACAAGCTGACCTTAAGCCAATTGAGACAAGCTGCCGAAGATGCGGACAGAGTTGCGAAGCACGGAAAGTCCATAGTGCTTTATGCTCTGGCTGGTGAAACTAACGAGGATGGAGAGCCGGTTTTTCGGAATCCCAACCTGCGCGGAAACACACACTTTCTTGCAGCATTGCCAAAAACGCCTGCTCAACCGGTATCTCTAACTCAACCACCGAAAGCCGAACGCGAATAAAGCCGCAACCCGCCTCAATCATCTCCTGAGTAAGCTCAATCTGTACCCGCCTGTCAGTCATAGGTTATCCTCACCTACGTGAACGAACAATCACGTTGTCATGTATACAACTCGGGGCCTTTTTCGATGACGTCGGCGCTGAGATACTGGCTTCCGACCGAACGCGCAAAAGCTTCAGGGACATTTTTCTGGCGGCTTTTCAGCGATACCGGGCCGATGCTTTTCTTGGGAAGGTATTTGATCGCGGCGAGTATGAAAAGCTCATGCGAGGGCACAAGGACCCTCGCACGCGCAATCACATAGACACCGAGATTTCAGAAGTCACGAAGCTGCTCAAAACGCTGCAGGCGGATGGAAGCGTTCGGAATATCGATCCCGGAATCATCACTGCCTTGTTGCAGGCGATCGTCCTGTTGTTTCTGAACGAGGACGAGTTCGACGTCGCTGTTTTCCCCGCCATGATGGAGTTGCTGGTAGGGTTGATAGCGGACCATGTCGCGGTGGCCGGGGAGTCTTCGGCTTTTGCGATCGGGTGAAATAGTTCTGCACTGCAGAAACGTTCATTACTCCGCCTAAAGCGGACATTGTTGGGTAAGATTGGGAAGACGGCTTTCCGGCGAGATCCTGCCGGACGCTATGCCCTTAGTGATCGGCTCGATTGGGCGCAAAAGAAGACATAATTCCTTGCGTGCAACACGACCACAACCCACCGAGGCGACCCATTGAGCTACCCCTCAAGGTACCGGCGAGCCTGTAACCGACGCACGTTGGGACAATTCAATCCAGTTCCCGGATTTGTCCCTGAGAAAGGATATTCGCGCAGTCTCTCCAAGGGATCTTGGCGGCGCACCTTCTCGAGCGCCATGCGCCAGAACACGTCCGTGCTCCCTATCGACGTCCCACACCTGTATCGTCACATACCTATACCCAATACTTTGCAGGACATCGCGCGAAATCAATGAACTGACGTTTGTATCGGTGCGGCCAATTATCAGGCTCTCACCGCATCGTACTGCCAGCGGGTGATGCGTATCCAATGGCAAGCCCAGTTGACCGTTATAGAAATCCAGGAACGTGTCGGCATCGGGCGTCGCCGTCTCGATCGCCCAATGGGTGAGGCCATTCCAGCCCTTTGGCACCAGCTTGACCGCATTATGATCAGGGTCAAAACAGCTCACCGGTGAGGTCACGTCATCGCGCGCCAGCACAAGGGAGTAATATCCGCCCGGCTCTGCCGCGAGCAAGGAAGTTCGCGCATGATTCACTTTCAGAACAGCGTCCCCGTAGAGGTGCCGGTATTGTCTGATGCCATTTCCGACTGGAAGCATATGATCAAAATGTATCCCAGCCGTCTGTCCCCAAAAGGCGAGCATAGGATCCAGCTGATTGGTAAACAGTCCAATATCGAGGCTTGGTTTTGCAATCCAACTTGTCGGTGCCATATCCAGCCTTTTGATACCTGCCGGGCCGGTGGCCAATGGTGCGCGAACACTGGCATTGGCTATCGGCACAGGGCCAATGGTTAGCGCGGTGCAGACTTTACCCGCCGCAATGCATTACAATGCGCTCTTCTGGCGATACGCGGTTGGGGTCACACCGAGCCAGTCATGGCAGGCCCGCGTGAGGCTCCTGCGATCTGAAAAACCCATTTCCTGCGCTATGTCCTCGAGAGGCGCGGACGTAGCGAGCAGGGACGAAAGCTGCTCTTTTCGGAGCCCTCTGGATAGTTGCCTGAAATTCGTTCCAGCCATCGCAAGGCGTCGCTGTAGCGTCGCGACACTTAGGCCAAGCTCCTTGGCAACGCCGTGTTGCGACAGCATGCCTGTCGTGAGCAGGTGCCTGACGTCACTTAGGATCTCGTCAGAGGAAGCGAATGCACTGTGGCAAAGGTCTGAGTACAGACGCCTGAAAACTGACGTCTCGTGGATGCCCCAGGATTCATACCTTCGCGCTCCAAGCTGGATCCCGAGATCTGCCAGGCTGAAACTTATCGTCGTTCCGAATCCATTGCGCTCAGTTCCCTTCCGCGACAGTCCGGCTAGCAAATAGCCGTCCTCAGGCTCGAGCAAGGACGAGAGCCTGATTTTCTCAGGCAGAAATTCCCGCTCCGCGCCCCATAACAAAATGCAAAGAAACACGGTCGCAATCAGATCCAGATATCTTTCTGACCGGGTGCTTTGGGGGAACTGATCATCCGTCTTCAAGGTCAGATGGGCATACCTTGAGCAATAACCAACGCTCGCATGTACACCGCACTGCAGGACGGGCAGGAGCTCGGCAATGCGCTTCAGGCCGCGTCCGAGGGTCTCCATCTGGTTGACCGCAGAGAATACCATGCTCCAGCTGGATTTAGGCATTGGTCGGGAAAGGCAGCAGTGGCCCTCATCATCATATTTGTTCACGCTGTTGAGGCAAAGTTGCCAGTAGTCGAGCTTCGATAGGGTCGCAGGTGCGCTGTGTTGTGGCTCAAGTAAGGCAGCGCCGCTCAACAGGGACATGCCTCGGTCACGACCGAAAAAGTCAAGAACATAGCGCGACGACAGGCATGTCGCATCGCACAGTCGTTCATCCGAGATTGAAACTGGATTCTGCAATTCCAGTGCGTTCATGGCCCGCAGTTCTCCTCCAAATGAAGACGCGCGTGGCTCATTGTCTTGTTGACAAAATCCCTCTCGAGTCTGCGCCTTCAAAGTGGTACAATGAGCCAAATATGTGCCGGGGTCAATCAATATGAAGGGAGCGACGTGAACTAAAAGGCCTTGATTTTAATAGTCGGTATTGGTCTGTGCTCATGAGAAATGATCAAGAGCGCACTCACAACGGATCGCACTTGGACGAAAGCGCAGAAAGAAATATGACCAAAACGAGCTTGCGGGATCAAGGCCAAAATATGCTCCGTCCTCCCCAGGAGAACCGCGTACAGAAGCGCGCCCAACTCCGGAAGGCGGACATCGAAAACGCGGTAGTCAGGGTCCTGGGTGATCGTGGCGCGTCCAAGATGACTCACAGGTTGATAGCAAATTTGGCAGGCGTGCCCCTCGCCGCGACGACCTATTACTACGCCGACAAGGGCGCGATCTTGCTCGCCGCGTCTGACCAATTACTGGATCGCGTGACAAAGGACGTGACCGGTCGACCCGGCCTCGCTGCGCGCCCGCTTGCAAACAGGATCATCTTGGCGCTCGCGGCCAAACCAGCCCTCTTTTGCGCGTGGGCCGAGTTGATGCTGTATTCCGCGCGCGGATCGGAAGGCTACAGGATCGGCACGCAATGGTACAGCGCGCTGGACCAAATGGTCGCCGGCAGTATCCTTGAATGCCCGGAGATCGACCGACCGCATCTGGCTCTGTCCGTCGTTGATATCGTTGTTGGAGTGCTGTTCGCCACCGTGTCTCAGGATCCCGGGGCAAAAGCCACAGAGCAGGTTCTGAACGAGCGCGCGGATCCGCGTACACTCTGGAAGCCTGCTGACATCAGTGTAAAGGCAGCGCGCAATGCCCGACGAACGACAAGAAAATCAACCGAGACCAGGTGCCGAATACTCAATGGTGCGATTGAATTGCTGTACGAAGACGGCCCGGGTGCGGTCACCTATCGCGCCGTTGCCGAGCGCTCGGGGGTTGCGCGCGGCACACCGTTCTACCAGTATAACACCGCATCTGAACTGCTTTCAGAAGCGCAGCGCCACCTCTTCCAGGAATCCAAGGCGCGATATCGCAACGCGGTCCAACCGTCGCAGAAACCGGCGGAAAGCACCGATCAGCTGATCGAGAGGACCGCCTCCATCTTCTGGAGGGAGGCTACGCAGCATAAGGGGAGCAGCATTTCCAGCTACTCGCTGTGGATCGAATCGGCGCGCGAACCGGCATTGCGTCCGATGATCTGGAACGCCATCGAGGATCAGCTGCTAGCCTGGCGCAAGGTTCTGTCCACCTTGGCCGGAAATATCCGCCCCATCGATCCGCTGCTGGCGCAGGGGCTGTTTGTTGGAAAGCTCATTCGCGTCCTGTCGACAGGATCGAGGGAGCCGGACCGGTCCGTTGCCGAACTGGCATTCCGCCGCGATCTCTCAGCGATTATCCAGGGGACATTCTGGATATAATGCCTGTGGCGGTTCCTCCAGAACTGACCGCAGTGCCGTCTGCACAACGGCATGACCGTAGAGGATCTACAGGCCTTTGGCTTCGGTCGGGATGCATCCGACATTGAACAGGCTGATGGCGGTGGACTGCCGCCATTCCCGGCGATCAAGACCCGGGCGCAGCGACCACGTTCCAAACCTGAATTGGTGGCCTCACCGCTCGCCTTGAGGGAAATTGTTCCTTCTGGAATGACTGGACTTGTCATCGACACGACCTGACGCGTGATCATTCTGCCCCCAAACATAAAAGGGAGGAATGAATATGCGGAAATCCGGTTTGTTGATGGGGGTCGCAGCAATTGCGTTCGGGACACTTGAGCCAGTATGGGCGCAGGAGGCAGCAACCGCCGATGCAACTGATGCTGACGGTCAACCCGCTGGGCATGTGGAAGACGCTCAGGCGCGGCTTGGCACTGTGGTTGTCACGGCATCCCGGCGCGAAGAATCGCTCCAGGATATTCCAATTGCGGTGTCGGCTTACGATGGCGCAAAAATGCAGGATTCCCAGATCGACTCCCTAGCTGATCTGGCATCGACCACGCCGAATGTTCAGATTTCCGGGGCTTATACAAACGGCAATATCTCGATACGCGGTATCGGAAATGCGGCAGTGAATGCTGGCGCGGAATCGGGCGTCGCCGTGCATCTTGACGGGGCCTATCTTGCGCAACCGCTTCTGACACTGAGTACATTTCTCGACGTTGAACGCGTGGAAATTCTCAGAGGCCCACAAGGAACCTTGTTTGGCCGGAATGCGACCGGTGGTGCCGTCAACATTATACCAAAAACACCAACCCAAGAACTCGAATATGGTTTCACGGCGTCCATCGGTGTCGATCCGGATGAATTCAGAAGCAGCGCATATGTTAGCGGGCCGCTCAATGATTCTGGCACAATCGCGGGACGCCTGGCCTACGAGCAGGCACAAAACAAGGGATATACAAGAAACGACGCGACGTTCGGGCCGGACTTTCTGGACGACCAGTCCGTCTATTCCACGAGAGGGCAACTTGAATGGAAGCCGAGCGCCGATTTCAGTTCGCGCATCGCAGTCGATTATCAGAGCGCTGCGGACAACGGCCCGGCCGCCTACTTCATCGGAACGCCGGACCCCATGTTACCCTTGCCGATAGCCCTGCAAGGCTTGCCAGTGGGATCACCCGAAGATCGGATCACCTACGCCAATGTGGGCAACCGGAAAATCGAGGCTCTGGGCATCACGTCGACATCTATTTGGTCGACAGGCGCAGGAGACCTCAAGGCCCTGCTGTATTACAATACGTCTGACCTCGAGATTCTCCAGGACGGAGACGGGACGGAAGCAGACTGGTCCACCACCAGCTTCAAGAACTCCGGCCACGAATATTTTGGAGAACTGATTTTTGCATCTGATCCGAGCCACGCCTTCAGCTATGTCCTGGGCGCGAACTATTTCTTCGAGGCCCTGGAGCAGGATGTCTCGGTTCCGATCGCGATTCTGCCAGTTCCGGTCAATCTGGGAGGCGACATAGACACGACATCCTACGCTGTTTTCGCTTCAGGGAACCTTGACCTGACATCCCGGCTGAGCCTCTTCGGCGGGGTCCGCTACACGAATGATGAGAAGGATATCTCCGAGTACAACAATTTCGTTGGCACGCTAAATCAAAACGACTCATGGGGGGAGCTGACCTACGAGGCGGGTGCGGCATTTGACTTCACAGCAGACGTGTCTGCCTACGTGAAATACAACACCGGATTCAAAGGCGGGGGGTATTCGGCCGGTGGCCTGTCGCCCGCCTTTGATCCCGAAACGAACACCAATATCGAAGCCGGTCTGAAGGGGGTCTATTTTGACAACACGCTGCAGGCCAACCTGGCTGCGTTCCACATGGAGTATGAAGACCTCCAGGTGAACCAGGTCATCGGCGTGCTATCTTCTGTGACCAATGCTGCCAAAGCCACCATTGACGGACTGGAAGCCGAGTTTGTAATTGTGCCAACGGATAATCTCAGGATCGAGGCGTCCGCAGCCTTGCTGGATGCAACATTTGATGAGTTTGATACGGCCGATTCAGCGCGCCCGGATCTGGGTCCGCTTGATCTGGCGGGGAATCACCTGCCGAACGCTCCGGAAGCCAACGGGAGTGTTGGCATCTACTATGACACGCCATTTGTGGACGGCGATCTGACATACGGTGCCCGCTACGACTGGAAGGCACGTGATTATTTCAGTGAGTTCAACATTCCATTGTCCTCGCAAGATGCCGTGGGAACCCTGGATCTCTCACTTGTGTACAAGTCATCAGATGATCATTGGACGGCAAGTCTTTACGCACTGAATGTGACGGACGAGACAATCGCTACGAATGTGATCGTTGTGTCATCATTGATTGGTTCTCTCGGACTTGCCCAGTACGAGCCCGGTCGCCAGATTGGCGCCTCCATCAGCTATCGCTACTAGGCTGCGGCGCGGTTGTGATGTGGAGAATACTTAAAATGAAACCCCCAAAATTCCTGGGCGGCGCCAGCGATCTGGCCTCGCCTCAGGGTATCGAGAAGGAATTGGCTGTGAATGCAATCTCAACGGCGGGATATGAGGGTAGACTGATTAGTTCGGACATGAGCCTTGAAACAGACACGCGCCTGGATCACCGGTTGAAAAAAGCACTGGATGGCCTCGGTCTTCTGGGGAATGCCGCACCCGCTGAGATATCACGGCTTGATGATCATCAAGCGGTGGTAGCTGCGGTGAAGGCGCAGCATGAGGGCTTTGGCGCGTTGTATGAGGCCTTGCCCAACGATCTCGTCCGTGACCCGGTGCTTGGTTATACGACGCATGACGTACCGACTGAGGACGGACATACCGTTGCCGTCCGCGTGTATCGGGGGGCGGGCGCCGGGCAAAAGGTTCCCTGCGTCATCTACTATCATGGCGGGGGCATGGTGATCCTCGACGCCTTTGCGAAGGTGCATGACCGATGGTGCCAGGATCTCGCCGCGACCGGCCTGGTGGTCGTCGCTGTAAACTACAGGAATGGGTACACCGAACAAGGCCTCCATCCGTTCCCAACAGGGCTCAATGATTGTTTCGCTGCACTCAGGTGGGTTAATAGCCGGCGTGAAAGCCTGGGGATTTCGAAGATCATGCTTCAGGGGGAATCCGGGGGAGGCAACCTGGCACTCGCCAGCGCATTGAAGGCAATGAAAGAAGGCTGCATCGACGCAGTCGATGGCGTGTATGCCAATGTTCCCTATATCAGTGGCGGTTATAGCTGGGACGAAGGCCGAAAACGCGCCGAGCTACCCTCTCTCATTGCCAGCAACGGGTACTTTATTGAGTGTTCACAGATGGACCTGTTGGTCGCCATCTATGACCCTGCTGGCGACAATGCCGAAAATCCGCTCTGTTGGCCCTATTTCGCAAAAGAGCGCGATTTGACTGGGCTGCCGCCGCACGTCATCGCGGTGAATGAGCTTGATCCACTGCGGGACGAGGGGATTGCATTCTATCGCAAACTGCTTGCTGCAGGTGTTCTTGCGCGGGCGAGGACCAATCATGGTCTGGTTCACGCAGCAGACCTGATTTTCAGGCAGGCCATCCCCGACATCTACCTGGCCAGCATCTCGGACATCGCATCATTCGCGCGCTCGCTCTGATGCCCACTCACGCGAAATTTCATTCAGCAATGTGTGATCTGACCATGCTCGAGGACGTAGCAAATGTTTGATCTGAGAGCGAAAGTGGCCATCGTCACGGGATCTTCGCGCGGAATTGGGCGAGCAATCGCCGAGGGGCTCGCAGATGCAGGCGCGCGAGTTGTCATTTCGAGCCGCAATCAGGATGCCTGTGAACGGGTCGCGGCAGAAATCAATGAAAAGCACGGAGATGAACGTGCGGTCGCCTGGGCCGCGAGCCTGTCGTCCAAGGAATCCCTGCAAGCGCTTGTCGGGTACACGGTTTCTGAATTAGGGCGGATCGATTGCCTGGTCTGCAACGCGGCCTCGAACCCCTTTTACGGGCCTTTGTCTGGCATTTCCGATGAGGCTTTCCGGAAAGTGTTCGAAAACAATGTCCTAGCTAATCACTGGCTCACAAGTCTTGTTGCACCTGAAATGAAAAAGCAGGGCGCTGGCGCGATCATCCTCATCTCCTCGATTGGTGCTCATATCGGATCAGATACGATCGGTGCCTATCACATCAGCAAGGCTGCTGATCTGCAGCTTGCACGCAACCTGGCTGTAGAATACGGCCCGGACAATATTCGAGTGAACGCAATCTCGCCGGGCGTAACGCGTACCGAGTTTGCCAGAGCGCTATGGGAAGATCCGGCTACTGAGGCGGTCCTAAAGCGGGCCACACCGCTCGGACGCATCGGTGAACCATCCGAAATGGCCGGTGCAGCCGTATTCCTAGCGTCCCCTGCTGCATCCTTTATGACCGGTCAGTCTATCGTCATCGACGGCGGCATGACCATCAGAGGGCCCATATGAGCGGTGGTTTGGCGCAATAAGGAGCGTGACGGGGCACGCCGTTGCTGCTTCAATGTGCATGCCATGCAATTTCCCCGCTAGTTTGGGTGACTTCCAATTTGGGCGTGCCGCGCTCGGACTTTCCAAGTGCTGTAGGCTGGGTCTTATCCCTACTACCGCTTTGGGCGCAAAAGGAGACACTATAAATAAAGCTCTCCGTTGTCGATTTTAGGACTTCGTGCCGGTTGTCTGCTCGGTAGCCAATGGCGCAAAAAAACGCAACTTGATACCTTGCCGATTCTCCGGAGTGATGAATTTCGGAAAGGCTATACTTGTTCTGGCAAACTCAATACTCCGTCATCGAACCTTGAGAACGATGACAGGTGTCCGGAGATTGTCCCGTCATCAGAGACCAAATGGACATGAAGCTGCTGTCCGGACGGCATAAAATAGCGGTCGGGATCGAAGGGGTCATAAATGCCGACCAGCGTGACATTGCCGCTTTTTATCTGACCCTTGGCCCCTTCGGGCCTGCCGACGACGCTCCATTCCGCACCTGTAATTGTTCCTGACAGTCGAAAAGGGATTGCAGAAGACGGGCAGTCAGAAGCTGCGGCGGCCTCTGCGAGAATGCTCTCAAGCCCCGCCATTGACGTGATGGTCGTTCCGACCGGCCGGGCAGACCATACTTCAGGTGCGGCGGATACGAAAAAGACTGCGCCTGCGTCTTTGCCTGGAACCGTTTCGACCTGAACAGGGTCCGCTCCCGTTGCGCGGGCGATGAACCAGTTGCCATCTACGAGCGTGAGTTCGGCACGGTACCCGGAACTTGGGCCGTATCCTATCGCTGTGGCCGGGGTCGGAACCGCTGCAAGATTTACTGCGACCATGTTCGGGTTAGCCTTGAGGGCTGCACGCGAACCGTATGCGGTGATGGCGCTCTTGCAGGCATCCGGTAGAGACGCTTGCGGTTCAGCCTGCGGCGTTTTGCAGGCCGAGATCAATGCAAAGCTGAGAATCGTCGCATATCGCGCGCGTCTCATGCGGCGAGCCACGCGCTGATGGAGTCCGGCTTCGGCAGTCCACCCGCATGCACGAGCTTGCCATCGATAACGAGGCCGGGCGTAGACGCCACACCGGCTTTGGCGATTTCGGCATAGTCGGTGATCTTTTCGACGGACACTTCAATACCGTACTCGTTTGCGGCTTCTTTGACCATGGTGACGAGGGCATCGCAGCGCTTGCAGCCTGGACCGAGAACTTTCACGTGTTTCATGACGGACTCCTTTCGAGGGCGGATCAGAAGATAAGATTGAAGAGGAAGCCGACGGCCAGGATGCCGGAGGCGACGACAGCGATGAAGACCCCGATCAGCTTGAGGGTCAGAACCTTCCGCAAGATGATCATTTCCGGCAGTGAAAGCGCAATGACCGACATCATGAAGGCGAGCGTCGTGCCGAGCGCAGCCCCCTTCCCGAGCAGGGCTTCAACGATCGGAATGACGCCCGCGGCATTGGTATACATGGGCACGCCAAGCAGGATGGCGGCAGGCACGGACCACCAGGCATCAGCCCCCATGATACGCACCATCAGATCCTCCGGAACAAATCCATGGATCGCCGCGCCCATGGCGATCCCAAGAAGAATCCAGAGCCAGACTTTCGCTACGATCTCATGGACCGCATCAATGCCCAGCTTCAGCCTGTCGATGAATGTGAGACGTTCCTGAACCAGTCCCGTTGCGCCATCAACGCTGAGTTCCTTGACCCATTCCTGAAGCCAGTTTTCGAGCTTAAGGCGTCCAATAACCCAACCCGCAACCACAGCAAGCAACAGGCCGAAGGCGAGATAGGTAACAGCCACTTTCCATCCGACGAGGCCGAACAGCAGGCCCAGCGCGACTTCATTGACCATGGGCGCTGCAATCAGAAACGAGAACGTGACGCCGAGCGGCACACCCGCCGAAACGAAACCGATAAACAAGGGTACAGCGGAGCAGGAGCAGAAAGGCGTCAGAACACCGAGCCCTGCGGCCATGACATTGCCGACGCCTTCGCGTTTGCCGGATAGCAAGGCGCGCGTGCGTTCCGGCGAGAAATAGGTCCGGATCACGCCCATGCCGAAGACGACCAGCGTCAGCAGCATTAGCACTTTTGGCGTGTCATAGAAGAAGAAGGCAAGCGCATCGCCAAGGTGGCTTTCGCGCTTCACGGGAAGAAGACTGACCAGCCATTCGGAAAAAGCGATCAGGTGTGTGTAGATGCCCCACCATGCTGCCAGGAATGCGGCCAGTCCGGCGAGCCAGAGCGCGGTTTGGCGTGCGTGTGGGGGCTGGGCAAATGTCTCTGTCTGGGTGCTCATGCGGCTTTCCTTTTCGGAAGCGGGATTTCAGCGTCAGCGGCGGCAAGCACAGCATCGATCAGGCCCCGCAAATGATCCGGCAAATCGGGATTGATCGTGTAGCGAACCCACTGAGCGTCCCGGCGATCCACCACGAGACCGTTCGTTTTCAGCAAGCTCATATGGCGTGACATGCGAGACTGGCTGGCCCCGAGCTTATCCATCAGTTCGCACACGCAATGCTCCCCACCATCGGCAAGAATGCGGAGTGCGCCGAGCCGGGTCGGTTCAGCCAGGGCGGAGAGGATCGAAATCATGGCTTGCCTTTTTGCTTATGCGCATATCCGCATATAATGGCGCTGGCTGCATTGCACCATTCGGCGTTGCTGGCGGAACGTCTCAGAGGCTCTTCTGGTTGACCCGTTTGGAAAGCTCTGCGGGGCTTTCCTTTCGTTCGGAATAGCGGTCCACAAGATAGTCGGCACGGTCGCGTGTCAGCAGGGTGAACTTCACGAGTTCCTCCATCACATCGACCACGCGATCATAGAAAGGCGAGGGTTTCATCCTTCCGTCTTCCTCGAATTCGAGGAAGGCCTTGGCGACGGACGACTGGTTCGGAATGGTGATCAGCCGCATCCAGCGGCCGAGGATGCGCAGCTGGTTGACGGCATTAAAGCTCTGTGATCCGCCGCAGACCTGCATCACGGCCAGCGTCTTGCCCTGCGTCGGGCGAACGCCTCCAAGGGAAAGCGGTATCCAGTCGATCTGTGATTTCATGACGCCTGACATTGCGCCATGGCGTTCGGGCGAGCACCAGACCATGCCTTCTGACCAGATGACCCGCTCTCTCAATTCCTTGACCTTGGGATGAGACTCTTCAGCGCCGTCCGCAAACGGCAGGCCAGCCGGATCGAAACTGCGCGTCTCGCAACCGAGTCTGCGGAGGATGCGGGCCGCCTCTTCATTCAGGAGGCGGGAGTAGCTCCTTTCCCGGAGCGATCCGTGGAGAAGAAGGATGCGCGGTGCGTGTGTGCTGAGCGCTGGAGAGAGCAGCGCTTTGCGGTCGATCTCACGAAAGCTATCTTCATGGAGGGCCGGGAAGTCGTCTTCAGACTGCATATTGATATTCTTTTCTTACGCCAGACGGTGAATTATTTCTCTGAAATGGCGCTCGCCAGCGCGAGCTTGCCCATGCTGAGCTTGTAGCAATGATCGAAATCGCGGCAGGCTAGGCAATCTTCCCACTCTTCCGGGATGACACTGACGTTTCGTCCCGATCGACCAAGGCCGAGACTTTCAAGCTTGCAGTTGAACGCCTTCCCCCGAACAGTCGCGTTCGGTTCGACATGGAGCGTGTCCGGAAACATCGTCCCGTAACAGGGCTTTCTGTCGGCAGCACCGGATGCCGTCTCAGTCGCAGGATGTTCAGCCAATGCGTTCTCCCTTCTCATTGATCAGCATTTCGCCATCTTCCTTGTAGAAAGGCCCTGGGGGTATGCGGTCAAGAAGATCCAGCACGGTTTCACTTGGCCGGCAGAGACGCACGCCCTTTGGGCTGCACACGATAGGCCGGTTCACCAGAATGGGGTGTTCCAGCATGGCGGCCAGGATCAAATCCTCACTGACGCCTGGTTCAAGCAGGCCAAGCTCTTTTGCAGGCGATTTGGTTTCTCGCAACGCGGCGCGGGGTGTGAGACCCGCGGCGACAAATAGGCCGAGCAGCTGAGACCGCGTCCACCCTTCTGTCAGGTAGTCGATGACAACGGGCGTTTCGCCGCTCGCTTCGATCAGAGACAGTACATTGCGGGAGGTACCGCAGCCCGGATTGTGATGAATGATGATCATGATTTGTCCTGAGCGTGTTGGGAGGACTTGCGGCGGATTGTTCCTGAAAGTTCAAGCGCATCCGCGACCGTGTTCGAGATCGTTCCGTATTTGCGGACGTTCTTGTGAAGCAGGTCAAGACGGCTATCGGACTCTTCCGTGTCCACCACGATTTCATAGCTCACGGACAGCATTCTGGGTGGAGTATCCTGCCGAATGGCATATAGGCTAACCGACACACCCCTCAGCTGGAACCCGAGAAGAGGCGTTACGCGCTCGATCCCCTTCAACATACAGGCGGCAATCGAAGCCAGGAACAATTCTGCCGGATTGAACGCATCCGCCCGGCCGGAAAGGTCCGTGTCGATGGTCAGAACCGCTTCTCCGGCGCGCGCCTCACTGCCATGCGCGTCGATACGCCGGGCGGTGACAGTATATTCCAGCATTCAGCTCTCCGGATCAGCTAAGGTGCTCAGCTTCGAATTCCGCGAGCTTAGCATGAATAATATCGCGCGCCCTGGCGAACCTTTTGCGCATGTCGTCAGGCGTCAGGGTGGGGTCATCGCTCGCAGGATCATCGATTGGCCAGTGCAAGCGCTGTGTCGTGCCCGGAAGCCAGGGACAGACTTCTTCGGCGCAGAGCGTGATGACATAGTCAAAGTCACCCGCATTCATTCCGTCCACAGATTTTGACGTGTGGCCGGTGATGTCGATCCCGAGTCCAGCCATGGCTTCGATGGCATAGGGGTTCGGTTTCGTTGGCATTGAACCCGCACTGGCAACTTCAGCGCGGTTACCGAAGCGATGCCGGGCAAGTCCTTCGGCCATCTGGCTTCGTGCGGAATTGGCAACGCACAGGAAGAGGATGTGCATGATAAGTGTCCTTCAGTTTTCGGGAAAGGCGTTACGCGTGCGGTTGGCGAACGCGACCAGCGAGAGCATGACCGGCACTTCCACAAGGACGCCGACGACGGTCGCGAGCGCCGCGCCGGAATTGAGTCCGAACAGGCTGATCGCAACGGCGACGGCAAGCTCAAAGAAGTTCGACGTGCCGATCATCGCGCAGGGGGCGGCGATCCCGTGCGGCACCTTCCACGCCCAGGCAGCGCCATAGGAGAGTGCGAAGATCCCATAGGACTGAATAAGGATGGGCACGGCGATGAGGACGATCACGAGCGGCTTTGCAAGGATCGTCCCGCTCTGGAAACCGAACAGGAGCACGACTGTGGCGAGCAGGCCGATGACCGACAGCGGTTTGATCCGGTTTGTGAAGGTGCTCACAGACGCCTCACCGCGCTGTTTCAGCAGGACATTCCGGGCCAGAACCCCCGCAATCAGCGGAATGACGACATAGAGCGCGACTGACAGGATAAGCGTCTCCCAAGGCACAGCGATGTCAGTAACGCCGAGCAGGAAGGCAACAATCGGGGCAAAGGCAAACACCATCACCGCATCGTTCACGCTGACCTGCACGAGCGTGTAGTT
Source organism: Hyphomonas oceanitis SCH89 (assembly GCF_000685295.1). Classification (GTDB taxonomy): domain Bacteria; phylum Pseudomonadota; class Alphaproteobacteria; order Caulobacterales; family Hyphomonadaceae; genus Hyphomonas; species Hyphomonas oceanitis. The sequence goes on along the minus strand of NZ_ARYL01000044.1, from coordinate 4,686 downwards.
CGGATCACCCTTCGTCAATTGCGACCAGACGAACACCATGGCCGTGCAAGGTGCAGCGCCGAGAAGGATCAGTCCGGCAATATACCCCTCCGCATCGGCGGACGGAATGAAGGCAGAGAAGACATGGCGGAAAAAGAAAACGCCCAGCGCCGCCATCGTGAAGGGCTTGATCAGCCAGTTGACGACCAGCGTTATGATGAGCCCCTTCGGCTTCTGGCCAACGCGGCGTATGGCGGTGAAGTCCACCCCGATCATCATCGGCCAGACCATCGCCCAGATCAGGATGGCCACGGCGAAGTTGACATTGGCGTATTCAAGCGCGGCGAGCGCCTGGAATGCGCCGGGTACGACTTGCCCCAGCCCGATCCCGATTGCGATGGCAAGCGCCACCCAGATGGAAAGATAGCGTTCAAACAGCCCCATTTGCCCGTCCTTTGATTGCAATCATCCGGCTTAGCCGGAATTGGCATGCTCGCATGCAAACGCCCCCCCTCGCCGGGAGGGAGGCGTCGCGAAAAGCCACCATCCATTATTCGGGCGAAAATTCAAATGTCCCGCTGGCATTGGCCGGAATGGTAGTACGACAGAGTTCATGCTCGAACGCCCCGAATGGACAGGCGAGTCCTTCTTCGGTCATGCTGAGAGAGAAAGGTGCATCGCCAGCTTCATAGGTGCAGCTTGCCTGGATGACATTCTTCAGAAACATCGAATCGTAGTCATTCGAGCCACGGCCTCTCAATTTGGCCTTTGCCGTACCTTTCTGCGTCGTGGCCTCGCACGCGATACTCCAGCTTCCCGATCCGCTCGCTCTGAGAACAAGATTGCCAGCCGGAGCGTCTGGCACGCCAGTTCCGCCGGAGCTGGCGCAACCTGCCGCGAGCATGACCGCGAACGCTGAAACAATTGACCCTGGAATTGCAATGCGCATGGCGCCCTCCTGCTTGTCGATTTCGGCAAGTTAGACCGGAGAGATCTTTATTTCAACAGTTCATCGAATATTGATCTAACAATTCAGGCAGCGCAACTCTGCCAGCGGGACGCAGACTTCAGGCCGCCCGTGGCAGCAGTTCTCAACCAGCATGGAGAGCAGCTGGTTCACCGCCTCAATTTCGGCCCGGTAGATCATGTGCCGTCCGTCCCGTTTGACGCTGACCAGCCCCGAGTTGACAAGAATGCTCAGGTGTCCGGACAGCTTGTTCGGAGCAAGGTCGAGATGCTCAGCAATTGCTCCCGCCTGCATGCCATCTTCTCCAGCCGCCATGAGCGCCCGGAAGGTCAGGAGCCGGGTTTCCTGGGAGAGTGCGGAGAGCTGTTTCAGGGTGTTAGTGAGACTAGTCATGGGCACTTTCTACAAGAGTTGGTGAAATAACACATCGACAGATGTAGAACCAATAGTCGCCTTGCAGGATAGCGTGTTGGAACTCCGACCTCTACGAACACGAGGCGATTAAGCTGGTCCTGCTGATCTGCTTTGTAGAGCCCGAGAACGATATGGGTGCCTTGGCGTGGCATATGCATTGAGGCTGGATCGAATGGCAACTGCAGGAGGTGATCATGCCATTCGATGCAAACACAGGAAAGTGGGTTCCTTGGAACAGAGGTAAGCTGGTTGGCCAGAAGGCACCGCTTAAGCCACAGGAGGTGTGGGCAATCCGGGTCCGGCTCGAAATCGCAGAAAAGCGTCGAGATCTCGCACTCTTCAATCTCGCCATAGATAGCAAGCTGAGAGGCTGGGACCTTGTCTCCTTGCGAGTCGCTGACGTCAGGACGGGCGGAGAAATCCGTAGCAGATCAAAAGTGCTGCAGAGCAAGACGGGCAATCCAGTCCAGTTCGAGATCTCCAAGCAAACCCGAGCTTCGATTTCAGCATGGTGCGAAGCAAAAGACCTTCGGCCGCATGATTGGCTGTTCCCAAGTCGAAAAGACGGTAGCCGGCATATTTCGACGAGACAGTATGCTCGTCTCGTCGAAGACTGGACTTCTTCAATAGGTTTGCCGCGCTCATCCTACGCGACCCATTCAATGCGCCGGACGAAAGCGACACTGATCTATCGAAAGACCGGAAATCTGCGCGCCGTCCAGCTTCTGCTTGGTCACACGAAGATTGATAGCACAGTCCGGTATCTCGGTGTTGAAGTGGAAGATGCTCTGACACTGGCAGAGAGTATCGAACTCTGATTCTAGTCCACAGTGATTGAACTGACACGAGACTTGGCACTGCGTGCAGCGATGCTTTTTATGTCTGCTTTCGGGATGTTGAAGTCGAAGCGCAAACTACCGATTCTTATCAAAGACAGCCACCGGCCACACGGCAAACAGATACTCAACCCAACCAATTCGATATGAGGTCCCCGACTCTGTCGGCTGCCTTCGCGAGATGCCGCGCGTCCATGTGGGCGTAGATTTCCGTCGTCTTCGGCCTCTTATGCCCAAGGAGCTTTCCCGCCATATTCAGGGTTTCGCCGATCATGATCGCGTGACTGGCATAGGTGTGCCGAAGGTCATGAAGACGGATGTCTTTTGGCAGCCCGACCAGCGGGCGGATCGCTCGCCAGGCCGCGTCGATTGAGGCAATAGGCTTCGCCGGGTTGGCTTGGTGCGGGAACACAAATACGGATGATGCGCCTCGCTTGCGTCGATCAAGCAATGCCAACGCAGGATGGGACAGAACGACATCACGTTTGCCTGTCTTGGTGGAGCTGAGGCTCAGTTTGTCGCCGCCAACTTCAGCCCAAGTCAGTCGCGCGATCTCGCCCGACCGGCATCCGGTCAACAGGATGAGCCGGATCGCATCGGCGACATCGCGCCAGCGAATTGGAGGTGCTTCCAACCAAGCCCCGAGCTGTGCCAGTTGCTGCGCATTGAGAAGGCGCCCCCTCGCGCGCCGAGTATTGCGCCGTATCGGTTTCGAAGGATCAGGTGCGTCCGGAGGCAGAACACCTGTTTCACGTGCAAACTTCAGCATGCTCCGCAAATGCGAGAGAGCCTGATTGGCACCGCCCGGGCTGGTGGTGCTGTAGGTGTAAAACCACTCGGCAATGTCGCTGGTCGTGAGACGGTTGATAGCTTGGTCTCCGAGCGCAGGCAGGATCGAGCTGTTGAGATAGATCTGGACAGACCTGAGGGTCGTCGGCCTCCAGACCTGTCGTTTCGTCTTCAGGTACCTTTGCGCCAGTACATTCAGTTTAATGGCCGGTCTGTCGTCAGCAGCGAGTAAAGCGATATCCGGAGGCGCGTGCGCCGCGAGCAATTGGTGAGCTCGCGCCCGCGCCTCCTCAGCGCTCATGGTCAGGGTGTTGCCCAGCGTAACCCGCTTTGCCTTCCCATCGACCTTGAGGCGCAAGACCCAGGACTTTGTGCCGGTGGATTGAACCCTCAACGCAAACCCGCTCATCCGGTTGTCCGGGACCGCGTATTCCTTGGCGGCGGGCCGGGCGGCGCGCGCCGAGAGGTCACTCAGGTAAGTCGGTTCCTTGCGCATCAGCTTGCCTCCATTTCTGTCGTCGTTTCTCGCCGAGCGCGGTTATATGCACCGACCTTCTGGCGAAGCGTGGAAAAGCTCAGACCCTGCTGGGCCGCGAACTCGCGGACAGACAGGCTCTGCGCGAGGAAAGCTGCCACCATCGGTGGTGGTTCTGGCATTGCCTTCGGCGCGCGCTGCGAAAGGGTCCGCTCCAGATGTTCGGCCACGCGTTCAGCGGCCTGCCTGACAGGGGCCTCGGCAAACTGAGCATATCCAGCTGTGGTTTGAAGTTCAGAGTGCCCGAGCAGGCCCGAAACGGTTCGGAGCGGTTCGCCTGATGAAATGGCAACCGATGCAAACCCGTGTCGCAGGTCATGGAGACGGAGCGTTGGAAGGCTAATCTCATTGCGAACTGTGTTCCAGACTTTGGCGACCCGCGCACCAGAGATGGGCTTATCCTTGATCGCGAAGACGAACGCGCACGTCATCGGCTGTTCAGCGGTCAAGGCGAGCGCGGCTTTGCCGAGCCAGATTGCGCGCGTCCCGGTCTTGCTGTCGGGCAGGGCTGCGCGGTTCGCGTCCAGCATGTTCCATTGAAGGAGACGTGCTTCGGATTTGCGGCAGCCCGTCAGCGTCAGGAACCGGATCAGTGCGGCGATGGCTGGCTCTGTGTCTTCAATCCTACTCAGGGCCTCACCAAGCCGTCCATAATCCTGCTCACCCAGTCGGTGGACTTCAAATCGGTTCTTGCGTCGCCGAAGCCCTTGGCACGGATTTGAACCGGTTGGTCGAAGTCCCAAAATCTCAGCATGCCGCATCATGCCCGATAGAACAGCAAGTGCGCGGTTTCGTGTCCCTTGCGACCCTTGTGACCGGGCAAACCACGATGCGACCTCTTGAGGGGATATTGATGAGATATCGCGGAACCCGAACTGAGGCAGGATCGAACAAGCGAGGAGACTGCGATGGGCCTTCAGGGTGGCAGGCTTCCAGCTTGGCGTGCCGTGTTCGAGGAATCGAGCTGCAAACTCCGCGACGGTCGCTTTCGGGGTTTCGGGGACAAGTGGCAGAGGTGTCGTTTCGCCGGTCAATTCAGAAATCAACGCGCGCGCCATATCACGGGCTTGTTCCAATGAGAGTGATTTTTCTGGACCAATCGAACGCCGTACATTTCGTCCATCGGTCCATATCTGGATCGTGTCCCGCGGCGTGGTGTAGCTGAC
>NZ_ARYL01000043.1 GCF_000685295.1 Hyphomonas oceanitis SCH89 | reverse complement strand
GAGGAGACGGGGCGGACCATCCCATTAAACAGCTGATGGCCTCGGAATGCGCACGCGCCGACGTAGCTGAACGCCGCCGGATCTGGATCCACCATCGCCAGCCCTTTATGCGCCGTTCGCCCGGCCGGCTGGTGTTCATCGATGAAACTTCGGTGAACACCAAGATGGCGCGTCTGCGCGGCCGGGCGCGATGGGGCAAACGGCTGAAAGCAGACGCTCCGTTCGGCAAATGGGGTACCCAGACCTTCATCGCTGCCCTGCGCTGCGGAGAACTCACCGCACCCTGGATTATCCCCGGCGCGATGGATCGATCCGCTTTCAATGTCTATGTCGAAACTCAACTTGCTCCGACCCTGCAGCCCCGTGACGTGGTGATCCTCGACAACCTCTCGGTCCACAAGAGTGCCTACGCCGACGAGATCATCCGATCCCATGGCGCATGGCTGTTGTTCCTGCCGCAATACTCGCCCGACCTGAACCCGATCGAGCAGGCCTTCTCGAAGCTGAAAGCCCATCTGCGGGCAGCCGCCGCACGGACCTTTGACGATCTCGAAGCCGCAATCGGTAGTATCTGCAAACTCTACGAGCCAGATGAATGCTGGAACTACTTCAAGGCCGCAGGCTATGCGTCAGATTAAAAGCATGGTGCTCTAGCAGGCGCGGGCCGTAGACCAGACAAAAGCCTGCTAACGCCCCAAACCAGATCAATGCAGCGACAGGGTTGAGGCTCGTCTGAAACGATATCGGCAGGAAAGTTGCTCCGACCCTGAGAAGGGCGGCTAGATTGATCAGAAAGTATATCATAACGGTCCCAGATCCTGCCACAAGAGCGCGTCCCGTATGACCGAGACTTGACCGCGTCATAACCGCGAGTGTCATCACGCCGATGGCCCCGGCACCTGCCGCATGAATCCCTGCTACACGCGGCACGATCTCCGGAACGATGCTACCCAGTCCTAGCAAGAGCAACGCCACCGCAGCCCATGCATACCCGACATGCAGGATCAAGACGAGCGGCTCGGCCAGGCATGCGTAGCCTCGCCAGCGTGCAAGCCGCAGGACGTTCAACCCGCCCGCCAGGACCATTCCAACGGCCGCAAACCTGTGATCACCCGCAAAAACCCACGCCGCAAGCGCTACAAGCGAAAAAACCAGAACAGCCGCGTCGAACCTGCCATAGGCCACAGGTGGAGGCGCACCGCGCCTGGCAAGCCAGTTGCGGGTGAAACTCGGCGTGATGCGCCCGCCGATCAGCATGATCATGAACAGAAGCGTCGCCAGACCGCCATTGATCGCGATGCGGGGCAGTCCGCCCGATGACAGATGCAGATAATGAAACCCGGCATTGGCCAGGGCAAGCGTGGTGACCGCAGCAGCTACCTTGATATTTTTTGTGTTACGACCTACAATGACTTCACGCCAGACCAGTCCGGCGAACAGGAAAAGAAACGCCGCATCGACCGTCGCCCCGATCCAAGCCGGATCGGTCTGCACGAGCAGGGCGACACGCCCTGCGACCCATACCAGAACCAACACAATGAGCGGTGTCCCGCAGACAGGCAACCGGCCCGTCCAGTTCGGAATTGCGGTCAGCAGGAATCCGGCCACCACAGCGGCCCCATAGCCGAACAGCATTTCATGAACATGCCAGACAAGCCCTGCCTCGAATGGCAACGCCCCGGGCCCGAATGAATAGGTCACAATCCACAACGGAACAGACACGGCCGCCCAAACAGCGCCCAGCAGGAAGAAAGGCCGGAACCCGAAGCTGAACAGGGCGAGCCCCGTATAGGCCCGAACCTGCGGGGCTGTGCTTGCCATTTCAATACCTCCGGTGGTCAGTCATCATCCGCATTTCGAGTGACCGCATTCGAGACAGGTATCACACCCTTCCTTGCGTACGAGCGCCTTCTGCCCGCACTTTGGACAGCAACTGGCCGATGTATCATGTGCAACATCCGTGGCCGGGTCTGTGTGTCCGAGATGCTCCGCCACGATCCGCCCGATGGCGGCGGGCAGTGACGGAACATAGCGTCCATCCATGAACGCGCCGCCTTGCGGGTCGAACACGGCCTGCAATTCTTCGGCAACAAAGCTGACATCTCCGCCACGCCGGAACACGGCAGAAATCATGCGTGTCAGAGCGAGCGTCCACGCATAGTGCTCCATATTCTTGGAATTGACGAATATCTCGAAGGGCTGGGTGCTCTGCCCCTCCTCGGAATCGTTGATCGTTACATAGACCGCATGAGCAATGGGCGGCCATTTCAGCTTGTAGGTCGCGCCGGTGAGACGCGCTGCGCGTGGCAGCAATCCTTGTTCGCCCAGCGGGCTTGCGACGGAATCGATCATGCTCAGAACGGATCCCGTGATCGCATTGGGCCGGTATGTCGTCAGCCCTTTGCAGCCACGACGATATCCGTCGAGGTATATGTCCTTGAAAGCATCGAAATCGATTCCGGCCGGACAATTGACCGTCTTCGAGATCGAACTGTCGACATGGCGCTGGGCCGCGGCCTGCATGCGCACATGATCGGCTGGCGCAAGCGTCTGTACACTAACGAATATGCCTTCCGGTGGCGATACCTCGCCATGCAGGCTCTTCCACAGCGCCAGCGCGTAATCGGTCACGGCTTCGTCACGGGTCGAACCATCTGCCTGCTTGACCTTGCGCATATAGGAAAAGGCGAATACCGGCTCAACGCCCGAAGATACATTGTCGGCCAGAAGCGAGGTCGTCCCCGTCGGGGCGATTGATGTCAGGCACCCGTTGCGCAGACCATGCGCCGCAATGAGCGAGCGGGTCTCGTCATCCAGGCTGAGCAGATTGGGACGGTCAAGGATGGCGCAATCGTAAAGGGGGTATGTCCCTTTTTCCTCGGCAAGTCTGGCGGACGCACGATAGGCTGCGCGCTTGATTGCTCCAAGCCAGATATCCGTTTTTGCCAATGCCTCGGGCGATCCATAGGTCGCGCCGCAGAATATAAGCGCATCGGCAAGACCTGTAATGCCAAGACCGATCCGCCGCTTCGATTTCGCTTCGCTTTCCTGCGCGGCGAGCGGAAAGCGGGAAATGTCGATCACATTGTCGAGAAATCGGACCGCTGTCTCCGTCAGGTGCTCAAGCTGGTCTACGTCCAGTGCTGCCTCCTGCTCGAACGGCGCACTCACCAGACGGGCGAGATTGATCGATCCAAGCAGGCAAGCCCCATAGGGTGGCAACATCTGTTCGCCACACGGATTGGATGCCGAGATGGTCTCGATGTCGGCCAAGTTGTTTTCCGCATTCACCCTGTCAACGAAAATGACGCCCGGTTCAGCCGCATCATACGTTGCCTGCATCAGGCGATCCCAAAGATCGCGCGCCGCCACGGTGCGATAGGATGTTCCCGCATGCTTGAGAGTCCAGTCATCCCCAGATTCAAGCGCCTGCATGAAGGCATCGGTGACGAGCACGGACAGGTTGAAGTTTCGAAACCGTTCTCCGTCGCGTTTGGCATCAATAAACGTTTCAATGTCGGGATGATCGATACGAAGGCACCCCATCATCGCGCCCCGTCTTTGTCCGGCGGACATTATCGTCCGGCACATCGCGTCCCAGGTGTCCATGAAGCTGAGCGGTCCGGACGCGTGAGCGCCAACACCCAGAACCGGCGCGCCAGACGGTCGGATGGTCGAAAAGTCCATACCGACCCCGCCGCCCTGCTGCATCGTGATCGCGGCTTCACGCAGATGCTCGAAGATGCCGGGCAAATCGTCAGGAATAGTGCCCATCACGAAACAATTGAAAAGAGTCACATTCCGGCCGGTCCCGGCACCAGCAAGAATGCGGCCTGCCGGTATAAACTGGAAATTGGTGAGCGCGTCGCGAAACCGGGATGTCCAGACCTTTCTCTTCGCAGGCTTTTCAGCTTTGGCGACGGCGCACGCAACACGATCAAACGTCCCCGCAAGATTGCCGTCTTCACCCGATGCGGACCGGAACCGGTATTTCTTGTCCCAGATTTCTTCGGCAAGCGGTGTATCGAAGGGCATCAGTTTCATCCTCTTGGTTCTGAGTGCAACAGACTTTGGAAGCTGTCTGATTCGGCGCGGCGTTTTGGAGGGTGCGCGCCCCACTCATCTGGCAAAAAAATGTCATCTCCATGCTTGATCTCCATCAGCTGCCTCGTCATCGAAATGATCCGCGTCAGAAATCTAGCACTGTGACGTCTTCGCCCGGTACTAAAGCTGGCGCGCCCGGTTCGCGACGGATCAGGACGTTACTATGAGCAAGTGTCATCTGGCTGGAGGAATCCTGCGATATGGCAAGTGTGACACCCGCTTCTGTGCGCAGGGCGCGCAGAAATGTTTCCCGGTCACCTGTTTGCGGCAAAGCATCCAGACAGCAACGAGACCCAAAGGCGAGCGTGTCCATGGGATTCCTGCCCGACAGACCCGCAAGGAGCGGTGCGAGGAAAAGCCTGGCGGTGACGAGCGCCGAGGTTGGATTGCCTGGCAGGCCGAGGATCAGTCGCCCGCCTACTTTTGCCAACCAGACCGGTTTACCAGGCTTGATCGCCACTTTTGGAAACACATAGTCCAAGGGCTCGCTAAACATCTCACGGGAATAATCTTTCTCACCCACCGACGCACCGCCGATCACGACGACCAGATCGGCGTCTGCGAGCGCCGAGTTTGCCGCTGGCCTCAGGATATCTCGGTCATCTGGCAGACGAAGAGATCTCAGAACCTGAGCGCCGCCCCCCCCTGCGAGGCTATGGATGCCAAACGAGACGCTTTCTGGAATGGCACCTGCGCGTTCGTGAGCATGACCGGGGGCGGCCAGCTCATCTCCTGTCGCCAGAATGACGAGACGTGGGGCACGGAAGACCTCCACATCCCTCCGGTCAGCTGCCGCTGCAGTGGTCATCGAACGCCAATCAAGTCTGTGCCCGGCTTGCAGCAAGACATCTCCCTTCCGGAAATCGGATCCGGCCATACGGATATTGCGTCCCGGCCCATAGGGACGCAATACACGCGCCTTATTAGCGTCCCGTTCAATGTTTTCCTGAACGATCACCCGGTCAGCCCCCTCTGGCACAGGTGCTCCTGTGAATATTCGACAGGCCGTTCCCGGTGTCAGCACGATGGACGGATCCGAACCCGCAAACGATTCACCGCATACTGGCAGGTTGAAAGGGACCGGCTGCATATCAGCGTCCCGAACCGCATAGCCGTCCATGGCTGAAACGTTCTGAGCAGGCATGCTGGAGCGTGCCATCAGCGGCGCCGCCAGAGTCCGTCCGGCGGCCAACTCAATCGGCACGCGCTCCGACCCCAGTGGCAAGGCGAGCGCGACAATCCTGGCGACAGCCTCCTCGAACCCGATCATGACGCATCATCCGGAGCGGTCCAGTCGCCGGATCTACCTCCGCTTTTCGCCGTCAGGCGTATCGCTTCGATCACCATACCCCGATCAACAGCTTTCAGCATGTCATAGAGCGTCAGACAGGAAACACTGACGGCGGTAAGCGCCTCCATTTCCACACCCGTCTGACCAGACGTACGCGTTTCGGCGCTGACTTTGAAGCCGGGCAATGCATCGTCCATTTCTATGGTGATGGACACATTGCTGAGGGGCAAGGGATGACAAAGGGGGATAAGGTCATGGGTCTTCTTTGCCGCCATGATGCCCGCGAGTTCCGCTGTCGTTATCACAGCGCCCTTGGGTGCACGATTTTCGCGCACAAGGTTGAGTGTCTCCGGCAGGCATCGGATCTGCCCGTGCGCGGTCGCGCGGCGCACAGATACGGCTTTGTTGCCGACATCCACCATATGCACACGCCCCTCGGCATCGAGATGGGTCAATCCGGTCATGGGCAAATTCCCCGATAGCGTTCGATCTGTCCGACCAGCGAACACGGCCGGTAGCGACTGTTCAGCTCGAAGGCAAAAACATGATCCCACGCATCCCGACACGCGCCGGTAGAACCTGGCACGCAAAAAATGAACGTCTCGCCGGCCTGTCCGGCAAAGGCGCGCGACTGCAATGTCGAAATCCCTACCGTGCCCAGGCTGACATGGTGAAACACTGTCGAAAAACCATCCATCTCGCGGGAGAAAAGCGGGCGGATCGCTTCTGGGGTTACATCCCGCGGCGAAAAACCCGTACCGCCCGTCGTGAGAATGACATCAATGCCCGGATCCGCCACCCAGCGCGCCACCGTTTCGCGGATTGCGCTGACCTCATCCTTTACAATCTGGCGGGCGACGATTGTGTGACCGGCCGCACCTGCACGCGCGATCAACAAGCCACCAGAAGTGTCCGTCGCCTCGTCGCGCGTGTCCGAGACCGTCATCACGGCAAGGTTAAGCGGGTAGAATTCCAATGTTTCATCAATTCTGGCTTTGGTCATGATTCCATCTCGTTCGGTCGTGTTGATCTCTTTGGGTGGGCTCGATCCAGCGGGATCCAAACGCCCCCTCTTCGCGTTTCCAGAATACGGCATCAGTCTTGAGCCGGTCCATCAGGTAGTCTGCAGCGAGAAAAGCGTCACGCCGGTGGTCGCCGGCGACGGCGACAAGCACGATGGTTTCGCCGGAAAGAATTACGCCGCAGCGATGCACTACTGTCACTGCGCGCGCTGCGAACCTGTCGGCGCCAGCCTGCGCAATCTGGTGCAGAGAAATTTCGGTCAAGCGTGGATGCCACTCCAGCACGAGCCGGTCCAGTGGTTCGCCGCCTTTGGTTTCAGGCCGCGTGATGCCCTGAAAAGAGACGATGGCACCGGCACCCTTTGCCGAAACAGAAAACCGCGCGAGCGCGTCTGCTACGTCGAACGTCTCCTCCGTCAAAATCGCGCTGACCGGAACGGTTCCCGGCAATTGTCTCATCGTCATCCCCTCATCACAATGTACCATGGGCGCCAAGCAAGGCCGCGCCGATCGTGACCGCGCTGACTATCAACAAGATATAGTGGCCGATCTGTACCCGGTTGAGCGTTCGCACAGGATCAACAGCGACGGCCGCCTCGAACCAATTGTGTAAAAAGAGGGGTTCGAAGACGAACAGGACCAGCGAGAAGATCAGCCAGATCGTGACCATCGCGTGCATCCACCAAAACCCTGGATCAAGGAACCGGCCCCAGGCCGCAAGGGAATGGGTCATATAGAAACCCGTCAATCCCGCCAGCGTCACCGACAGCTTGGCCTGCCAGGAAAAAGCCGACTCCACGCGAGAAAACAGATCGGCCTGATCTGTTGGTGCCACAAACTTTCGAATGCCCGGCAAGAGCACCAAGGTTACGAATGACACGCCGCCGATCCAATGAACAATTGCCAATACATGCAAGGCCCGGGCAATACTCATGTCCAGCATGGCTCTGTCCTCAACCTCCCGACAGGACGCTCATGAACATCAGATCGTCTCCAGGCATGACCCTGTGGTCTTCCATAACGATCTTGTCATTGACGGCGGCGCGAATGGTCTGGTCGAGAATGAGCTCAGTCTGGCAGGCTTCCGCAATTTCCTGTCGAATATCCGCAACACATAGCCCGGACGCAGGAACCGCGATATCCGTCGTCTTGCCAATTGGATCCGAGATTTTCCCAAAAAAGCTGATTCTCATACTCTTACTCTTTCACGCGGCGCAACGACCAGTTCCGAAAAGGATACCAAAGACCATTTCCGAAGAAGGTCTGCCTCAAGTGTTCAATTTGTCGCCCGAGTGCATCGACATTTTATCAAGCCCACCAATAGTCGCGGAAAACTTGCCGACGTATGACATCGATCATTCGCCCGCCCGATTTTTGCAGGCCACGAGCCAAACAAAAGTATTAGGCGCACGGCGAGACCACGGATATTGCGTTTCGTGAGTTCGGGCTTCGCCTCGCACTGGAAAACTCTGTCCTGCAGGATGACGTCCCGATATTTAAACCACGCTATCTGTCGTCCGCTATTAAAGGTACCGGAATTTGACTCCTGTCGGGCCTCTCCTGAATTGGGGGGAGGATTTTTCTGGCACCCGTACTCTACACGATGAAATGGGGCGCGCGCGCCAGATCGCCGCCGCATGCAGCCTTCTCATTCTGGCCAATTCTCTCTCGGGCCTTGCAGGCCCGGTCATGAAGCGACACGGCACTGCCCTCTTGTCCGTCGCTGTCCCGTACTGGCCTCTGCCTCTGGCCGGATTGATCGGTGGTCAAGCGGGCTCATGGCTGGCTGGACACGCACTCAAGCCCATGGTCATCAAAAGACTGAATGCCATCCTGATCCTCTAGGTCGCGGCGCGGCAGCTTTAGCGTTGGATCCATCTGGTCGGAATCCTGTCGTCGGACGGACGGCGCAAAATCAGCGGGCAGCTATCAATTGGGCATCGCGCGTTCAATCAGTCGCTGCTGATCGACGCTTTCACACACGTCGCCATACAGAAATCCCGAACGATCTTTGGCAAGTCGCTGACGACAAAATGCCTCGAACACGAAATCGGGAGCCGATTGAAAAAGCGCGGCCGCTTGCAGAGCAAGTGCGGCACTCTGCGCGAATGCGCGCGCTGCACCCTCATGTAAGCCGCCTGGACGCGAATATTCTTCCAACCGGGCACAGTGTTGATCATAGTCGGGATGCGCTCCGCGGACGAGGGCCAGTTCTGTCATCACAGCTTCCAGGCTGGATGGCGCGCGCGCGAGCGCGCGCAATATGTCCAATGCGATGACATTGCCCGACCCTTCCCAGATCGCGTTCAAAGGCGATTGGCGGAACAGGCGCGGCATGGGTCCTTCCTCAACATAGCCGGCACCTCCGAGACATTCGAGTGCCTCATAGACAAAGCCTGGTTGGCGTTTGCAGACCCAGTATTTGGCAACCGGTGTGGCCAGCCGGACGAAAGCAGCCTCCGAATCGTCCGTCCCGGCCTGATCGAGACTTCTGCCCAGTCTCAGCGCCAGCGCCGTTGCCGCTTCGCTCTCGATTATCAAGTCGGCCAGTACGGCACGCATTGCGGGCTGATCAATCAGCGTCTTTTGAAACACCCGGCGGTGTGACCCGTGCCAAAGGGCCTGCACGAGCGCGGCTCTCATACCGCCCGCCGAACCAAGAACACAATCATAACGTGTGTGCTGCACCATATCGATGATGGTCCGCACACCGCGGCCTGACTCGCCAAGCTGCCGGGCCCAGGCGTTGTGGTATTCAATTTCGGAGGACGCGTTCGACCTGTCGCCGAGCTTGTCCTTCAACCGCATGATATGTATCCCGTTGCGCGTGCCATCAGGACGCCAGCGCGGGACCAGGAAACAGGTCAGCCCATCATCCGAATAGGCCAGCGTCAGGAACGCATCGCTCATCGGCGCGGAGCAAAACCATTTGTGGCCGGTCAGGAGGTAGGCGCCGTCGCCGTCAGGAACGGCCCGTGTCGTGTTCGCGCGCACGTCGGAACCGCCCTGCTTTTCCGTCATGGCCATGCCAATCGTGACGCCGCTCTTCTCGTCAGCTGGAATCATCCGGGAATCATAACTGCTGGCCTTGACGCGGGGCACCCAGATGTCAGCCAGGTCGCGGTCTGTCGCCAGAGCTGCAACGCTGGAATAGGTCATCGACATCGGGCAGGTTACGCCGGGATCAGCTTGCCCCATCAGGATCATCATGACCCCATGGGATACATGGCCGGCTTCAGGCTGTGTCCAGGCACTCGCCGATATGCCGGAATCAAGTCCAAGCTTCATCAACTCGTGATAGGCCGGATGAAATTCGACCTCGTCGAGACGGCGGCCAAAACGGTCAAATGTTCGCAACTCCGGCACATGCCGATTGGCCTGACGCGACAGCGCCTGCACGTCAGCAGATCCGCATTCTGCACCAAAGTGCGATAGCTGATCATGATGCTCTGCGCCGCCGTTCGCGGCGACTGCGCCGATCAGGGCCCGGTCCGTGTCGAACAGGTTCACGTTCTCGAAAGGCGCCGCCTGGTTGGACACGACATGCGTGGAAAGTTCAGAAAGGGGCGCGCGGTCAGACATCGGATTGCGAAATTCTCCACTTCATCTTGAATACTATTCTAGACCCGGGACGATACGGGGTCAAAGTGTCGACAGGCGACCACCATTTCCCCGCTTTCAGTCTGGCCCGGGGCTCACAGCCTGAAGACGCCCCCTCTTTCATTCGCTCGGACGCGTATCGGAGCGTCGCACGTCGAGGCTCGCGGTCGCATAAAATTCAGGCGGCCTGAAACTCCTCGTCATCCGGTTTGAGGCCGGCTGAAGCTTGCCCGTCCAATCCCGAAATATCGGCATGTCTTGCTCACATCTCCGATCTTCTCGGCATGCTCCAGAATCCGAAGTTCGCGTTGAATCTCGCATTGTTCACTGGTCATTGAAAACACCTTTCTGTCCCTATCCCGGGATTAAAAAGGGTGTCTCGCTGAATTGTACATATCTACAGACTTGCAAAGACGAGCCGCTATTGCTCCGATGTCCAACATGACAATGCCAATAGACCCTATCGAAAAGACCTCTGCAGATCCTTCAGCTTCGCTGCGCCGGGGTTCAATTCGCTGTAGGGGATCTGGTTGAGGGGGCGTGGTCCCGTATTCTTTCGGGCGTGCATGTCGGGCAAGTCCTCGTTGATGTAGAGGAGGCCAGTGAGAATTTCGTCCTTGCTCTGGCCTTCCAGCACTTTGGCAAAGGCGCCCGCCCGGTCGCGAGGATCGTAATCGCTATCGAGCTTGCGCAAGCGAATGCGGCTGCCGTCGTGCATTTCGACAGGCATCAGCTCGCCTTCCTCATAGGCTGTTATTATCTCTTCACTCGGCGGCACGAAATCGGCGTGCACGGCCGGGTGGAAATATTTGTAGGTGTGCGCGTAGGATTTGGTGGAGCCCTTGTGATCGTTAAACGTCACGCATGGCGAGATGACGTCGATCACGGCAAAGCCTGTGTGTCTGAGCCCGGCTTTGATCAGCGGGATGAGCTGTTCGCGGTCGCCGGAAAAGCTGCGCGCCACGAAAGTCGCGCCAGTGGCCAGAGCAAGGGCAGCAGGATCAATCGGTGGTAGCTCGTTGGCGCCGCCTTTCTTGGCGACTGAGCCAATGTCTGCGGAGGCGGAGAACTGACCTTTGGTCAGGCCGTACACGCCATTATTGTAGAGCATGTAGAGCATGTTTACGTTGCGCCGGATCGCGTGTGCCATCTGGCCGAGACCGATGGACAGACTGTCACCATCGCCGGAAATGCCGATATAGGTCAGGTCAGAATTTGCCGCGACTGCGCCGGTGGCAAAAGCCGGCATCCGGCCATGCACGGTGTTGGCGCCGTGCGCATCGGACATGAAGTATGTCGGGCTTTTCGACGAGCACCCGATTCCTGAGACTTTGACCGCCATGTGCGGCTCGACCGACAATTCGAAAAAGGCGCGGGCCAGAGCTGCATTGACGCTGTCATGCCCGCACCCAGCACATAGGGTCGACGCAGTGCCGTCATAATCAGCCCGGACCATGCCGAGCGTGTTGACCGGCTCTTGCTTGCGGCGGATTTTTGGTTTGACGAAGGAGGTCATGCGATCTTCCTTACTTTCACGGCGGTCTGGATTTCATCATAGACGAAGCGGAAATTCAGCGGCTCGCCAGAATAATGCAGGATCGCAACAAGTTTTTCCTTCGGCGCAGTGGTCTCGGCAACCAGAAGCCCGCGCAACTGCGCGTCGCGGTTTTGTTCGACCACGAAGACCTGCTCGTGCGCATCGATGAAAGCCTCGACTTCCTTTGAGAAAGGGAATCCCCGCACACGCATATAATCGACCGGGATGCCGGAGGCTTCGAGGCGGTCGCGCGCCTCCAGAACCGCGGGATCCGAGCTGCCGACAGCAATGATGCCGCAGCGCGCTTTCGAACGGGCCGAGATGGTGATTGGGGCAGGAACGGCTTCGGCAGCGCTTTTCCACTTTGCCAGAAGACGGTCGACCACCTCTTTGTATTCGGGGCCCTTTTCTGTGTAGCGCCCAAATTTATTGTGTCCCGATCCACGAAGAAAGTAAGATCCCTTGGGATTCGTTC
The DNA here is from genome assembly GCF_000685295.1 of Hyphomonas oceanitis SCH89. Classification (GTDB taxonomy): domain Bacteria; phylum Pseudomonadota; class Alphaproteobacteria; order Caulobacterales; family Hyphomonadaceae; genus Hyphomonas; species Hyphomonas oceanitis. Next base: position 10,431 of record NZ_ARYL01000043.1, on the reverse strand, counting down.
CGGGCAAGGTGCGATACGGGATAGTGTCGCCGTCTACGTCAAGATAGCGATGGAATGTGTCGAGGCCATCGACCTCTTCTGCCGTCAGGACTTTGCCACGATCCGGGATGTAGGTGTCGTCCCACGTTAGCTCATCGACCATCCAGTCATTCATGCCGATATCTATGTCGGACATGAAGAAGACCGGGGTCTGGAAACGCTCGGCAAGGTCCAGCGCATTGACCGCCATCTCGAAACACTCTCGTGGATTAGCGGGAAAGACGAGGATGTGGCGAGTGTCCCCGTGCGAGGCGTAGGCGCAAAGCTGAATATCGCACTGCTGGGTGCGGGTCGGCATGCCGGTCGATGGGCCTACCCGCTGAATATCGAACAATACCATCGGCACTTCGGCATAATAGGCATATCCGATAAACTCGCTCATCAGTGAAATGCCGGGGCCGGACGTGGGTGTGAAGGCACGGGCGCCGTTCCACGAGGCGCCGATGGTCAGACCGGCTGCGGCCAGTTCATCTTCGGCCTGAATGATGCAAAACTTGTTAAACCCGGTTTCCGGATCAACCCGTAGCTTGGCACAATATTCGGCAAAGCCATCCATCAACGAGGTCGACGGTGTGATCGGATACCAGGCTCCGAATGTTGCGCCGCCATAGACGCAACCAAGCGCTGCGGCGGTATTGCCGTCGATGATAATTTTGCCCTCTGTCTTGTTCATTGACATGACGCGGAAGGGTAGCGGGCATTCGAAGTTTTCACTGACATAGTCGAAGCCGAGCGCCAGCGCCTTCATATTGTCTGGGACCAGCCTTGGTTTGCTGGCGAACATTTCTTCAACCAGCGCCTGGATGACTGCCATGTCGAGGTTGAGCAGGGCGGCGGCTGCGCCGACATAGGCCATGTTCTTCATCAAAACACGTGAGCGGGCGACGGCGAAAGCGTCGTTACACATCCGTGACAAGGGGACACCGATGACAGTGACATCGGTACGTGCCGTTAGCTGTGGGCGTGGCCAGGTCGAATCGTACATCAGAACGCCGCCTGGCGTCAGCTCCGCAACGTCGTCAGCATACGTATCGGGGTTCATCGCCACCGACAAATGGACATTGCCATCGCGTCCCCCATAGCCATCGCCGGTGACGCGAATTTCGTACCAGGTCGGCAAACCCTGAATGTTGGACGGGAAGATGTTTTTGCCGACAACCGGCACGCCCATGCGGAATATTGTCTTCATCAAGAGACCATTGGCGCTGGCAGACCCCGTACCATTGACGGTCGCGACCTTGATCACGAAATCATTGACAGATGGTCCGTTCATTCCGCAGCACTCAACTTTTGCTCACTGGCGTGATGGATTTTGATGACACCTTCCTGCATATCCCACGCCGATGTCGGGCAGCGTTCGGCGCAGAGACCGCAATGCAGACAGATGTTTTCGTCCTTGATCATCACACGACCGCTAAACGATAGCGGGGCAGATGTGAACAAGGCTTGATCGGCGTTTGCCGCATGCACGATGTTGCGAAGGTCAGCTTCAGAAGCCTGAGGCGTGATGGACAGGCACTCAACCGGGCAGATGTCGATACAGGCATCGCACTCGGTGCAAAGCGGCGCGTCGAAGACGGTATGCACATCGCAGTTCAGGCAGCGCTCGACCTCAGTCGCGATCTGTTCCGCCGAAAAGCCAAGTTCAACTTCGATATCAAGTTTCTTGAACCGGTCGACCAGCGCAATATGCTCCATCTTGCGGCGGTCAGAGGCATCATACGCGTTTGAGTAGCGCCATTCAAACATGCCCATTTTGGCCGATTCGAACTCTATCTCGTCGGGGGAGCGGACGCTAAGGTCTGCGCCATGGCAATATTTGTGAATTGAGATTGCGGCTTGATGACCATGCTCAACGGCCCAGATGATGTTCTTGGGGCCAAATGCAGAGTCGCCGCCGAAGAAGATACCGCGCCTTGTCGACTCAAATGTCTTCTCATTGATAACTGGCACATCCCATTTGTCGAACTCAATGCCAGAGTCTTTTTCGATCCACGGAAATGCGTTCTCCTGGCCGATGGCGAGAATAACATCGTCACATGGGATCATGACGTCCCTTGCAACACGCTGGTCGGTAATGCGGCCGGTGTCGTCCACGTCGTATTCCATGACGTCGAACATCATGCCGATCAGTTTGCCATTCTCCGTCACGAATGATTTTGGCGAATGATTGACTGTGATATCCACACTCTCTTCTTCGGCGTCTTCGAGCTCCCATTCGGAGGCCTTGAAGAAGGCGCGCGGTTTACGGGCCATGACTTTGACCGATTTTGCTCCAAGGCGCAGCGAGGTGCGACAGCAATCCATTGCGGTATTGCCGACACCGATGATCAGGACGTTTTCGCCAATCGCGTCAATATGATCGAAGGCGACTGATTCGAGCCAATCGATGCCAATGTGAATGCCTTCCTTCGCATCCCGACGGCCAGGCAGATCGAGGTCCTTGCCCCTGGGCGCACCGGTGCCGACGAAGATGGCATCATATCCCTCGGTCTGGAGTTGCTTCATGCTCTCAATGGCTGCGCCAAGTTTTAGGTCGACGCCCATTTGCAGGATGTATCCAAGCTCTTCCATCAACACGTCTTCGGGCAGGCGGAACGCCGGAATGTTGGAGCGCATCAAGCCGCCTGGCTTGTCGAGCTTTTCAAAAATTGTACATTCATAGCCCATCGGGGCAAGATCGTTTGCGACAGTGAAGGATGCGGGCCCTGCACCAATCAGCGCAATGCGCTTGCCGTTGGACTGTTCCGGCTTTTTGGGCAGACGGTCGGTGATATCATCGCGGTGGTCGGCCGCGACGCGCTTCAGACGGCAAATTGCGACCGGCTCTTCCTCAACACGCGTGCGGCGACAAGCTGGCTCACAGGGGCGGTCACATACGCGACCAAGCACGCCCGGAAACACGTTAGACTCGCGATTGAGCAAGTAGGCGTCGCCATAGCGGCCTTGCGCAATCAAACGAATATAGGCGGGGACCGGCGTATGTGCCGGGCAAGCCCACTGGCAATCGACGACTTTGTGGAAGTAGTCGGGATCCTTGATATCGGTAGGTTTCATGATGCCCCGTTTTCAATATCGGAAGCGTAGCGGCAAAATTTCAGGCTGCAATGAGAAAATCCGCCGCGCCCGTACCACGGTCAGAAGAGCTCGTCGGAACTCTCCCTCCCTGCTCCGTGGACCTCGTTTCAAGCGGACCGACCAGTGGCAACTATAGCCAGAGAACGCTCGGCAAGAAACGATCGACTATTATGCTCTGGGCAAATCATTTCGCCTGAGCACACCACTCCAAGCCCGTTTTACCTGATATTGCCTGCTCAGGCCGTGCGGTGACTGCCGGCACACCAAAAACCCTCGGGCCACCGCGATCCGCGCGCCGTCTTCACCTCGCCTATGGGTCCCAGGCGAACCGCCAGAAAACCGGATCCCAGGATACTCGCAGATATTCTGAGGGGCACCATGACCTGACGCGTACAAGCTGCCTGAGGCTGAAGACAGACAACACGCGGAAAGATCGAGGCCTGAAACATGAATTCCACTTTGTATCGCACGTTGATTGCTGCAACGGCGCTGTCCAGTATCTTATCGGCTAACGCGCAGGCCCAGCAAACGACGACAGGTGCCGATCAACAGGCTCAGGCCCTGTTGGAGCGCATAGAAAAGCTTGAGACTGAACTGGGAGACTTGCGAGCCAAAGTTCTGGAATCATCCCTGACAGCCACAAAAGCGGAGACAACTGCGCTCAATGCTGTTGACAGAATAGCAGGGGTAGAAAATCAGACGGATCTGATTGCGGACAATACCAGACCAAGCGAAGCGCCCGATACGAAATGGCATTTAGCCGGATATGCCGATGTTGGTTTTTCAGGTGGCGATATGCCGGGATCGGATAGTTTTTTAAGCGGAAAACTCAATCCCGCCTTCCATTTCCAATATAAGGATCTGCTCGTCTTCGAGAGCGAGTTTGAGTATTCGACGACGAATGATGGTGAGACAACGAGTGAACTCGAATATTCCCAGATCGATCTCATATTGAATGATTATGCTGTTCTTATAGCGGGCAAGTATCTCAGTCCAATCGGGCAATTTCAGGAGCGTCTGCATCCAAGCTGGATCAACAAAGTTCAAGGGGCACCCGCTGGATTCGGACACGATGGGGTGCAACCGTCGAGCGATACTGGATTGCAATTGCGTGGCTCGATACCAGCAGGCGCAACCCGCTTTACCTACGCTGTCGCGGTCGGCAACGGCCCTCGCACGACTTCCGAAGGTGGCGTGGCGCTTAAAGGGACAGGGGCCGATGACAACGGCGATAAATCTGTTGGCGGACGTATAGGCTTTTTCCCTCTTCCGTATCTTGAAGTTGGCGGGTCCTATCTGACGGCCAAAGTCAACGGAATTGGGAACGATGAACTTGTTTCTGTTGGCCCGAAAGACGCACGTTATGAGCTTTGGGGGGGTCGATGCGGCCTATACCAAAGGGCCGATCGCGGCGCGGTTCGAATACCTCAATTCGCAGCGAGGGACGTTATTGAGCGTCACCGATGATGACCCGCTCGGCTTGTTGCTGCCTCGGCTGAAAATGGAGGCCTGGTATGGGCAGCTTTCGTATCGACTGTCTGATGTGACCGACTCTGACATGATTCACAGGTTGGAGCCCGTCATCCGATATGGTGAGTTTGACATTAGCGGGCATCCCGTGCTCGCAGAAGAGAACGCACAAAATCGTCTCAATATCGGGCTGAACTATTGGCTCGCGCCGACAATTGTCACCAAAGCCGGCCTGGAATGGCGCGACTACAAAGTCCCCGGCGTACCAAGTGAAACCCGCGTTCAATTCCAGCTTGGCTATGGATTCTGATCTGCAAAAAAGGATGATGGTATGAAACTCTTTTCACTCCCGGCCCTCGGCATGACGGCTGCGCTACTGGTTGCCGGTCTTCTCGTTGCCTCACGGTCCGTCGCCGAAGGTGCGCCGAACTCAGAAACGGCCGCCCAGGCAGATCCAATGCAGATCGTCCGCGGCGCCAAAGCGTGGAGCGAAAATTGCGCGAGATGTCACAATTTGCGCTCGCCGAGCGAACTGACCGATGAAGAATGGGACGTTTCTGTCACGCACATGCGAATACGTGCCAATTTGCCCGCATCGGACACCGATGACATTCGAGCATTTCTTCAAGCCAGCAACAATTAGCGAACAAGATCACATGAAAGGGTCTTTCCGATGAATTTGCGATTCCCACGCACCCTCTGCATCGTCTTTTTTGCCAGCGGCGCCATGTTCCTGGCTTCTGGCGCCGAGGCTCAAGACACATCCGACACGGCTCGTGGCAAGGAAGTCTATGCCGGGACGTGCGTCGCATGTCATGGCCCCACCGGCAAAGGCACCATTCCCGGTACGCCAGATTTCAACAAGGCGAATGGCGTGCTATCTCAAGACGATGATGTCCTCACAGATCATATCATCAATGGATTCCGTGGTCGGCGCTCGGCCATGCCAATGCCCGCAAAGGGAGGAAACGCAAGTCTTACCGATTCAGATATCGACGACGTATTGGCATATCTGCATGAAACATTTGACCACGAATGATATCCAGTTGCCCGCGGCATTGCCGGTTGGAACTAGTATCGAAATATTCCGCGCTTGCGCCCAATACGAGCAGTCAGCGAGGCCGTTTGCGGTCAACGATGGGGCGCATGCGGATACGGGCTGTCCTTTGATGAAGATATAAGCATGCGCCATTTGTATTCATATCGATCAGCCGGAAAACGGATCACCCTTTTCGGTGTTCTTTTGGCTTTTGTCGTCATAGTCGCTTCTTCTTCATTGGCTTCGACCTCAACCTACTCGAAACGGATGGGAGTGGCTGACGCCTCTCACTCCCATGTTCAAACCGTTACCGTAAAAAGCGTGGAAGCGTGCGCATGCAGCAAAAGAAGCGATTACAGCGACAGATGCGATGATGACCACGAGACACCCTGCCCTGATTCCGACGCGTGCATGATGGCATGCTCAATCACCCGTTTGCCAGCCGACCTATTGCGGGACGTTCGCCACCTCACTCTTGCCCAGTATCCAACGGAATATCCTCATGACCAATCCGCGACATTAGGAGCATTTGTACGTTTGGAGACGCCTCCTCCCCGGCTATGACCTCCTTCTTGCCGCGTTGAGCGCGAATGCGAGCGCGTCTCTGTTTTTCGAAATAAACTTGAGTCATCCGAGGAAAAGCCAATGTCCCGCTTATTTCTGCCTGCTGTCGCTGCGCTGTCTGTCAGCATATCGGTGCTGCTGTTCGGCACTGATGCCAATGCACAAACACCTTTGACCTTACCTGAGACTGTCTCTCTGGCGCTTGGTGCCAATGACCCGAGCGTCGGAGCTTTTGAGCAGAAGGCCCAGGCGTTTGAGGATCGGGCGATCGCCGACAGCCAACTCCCCGACCCGGTCTTAAGTGCCCAGGTCGCCAATTTCCCGCTATCCAGTTTTGACTATAACCGCGAACCCATGACACAACTTAAATTTGGTCTGCGCCAGGAGCTTCCGAAGGGCCAAACCTTATCGCTAACGCGTGAAAAACAAAGCGCGCAGGCCAAAGGTATTCGTTTTGAAAAATCACTTAGAGAACAACAAATCATACTGGAGGCACGCCAGACATGGCTTGAACTCTATTATTGGCGCGATGCGCGCAGGCTGACTCTTGAAAGTCAGCAAAAAGTGGCTGAGCTTGGAGGCGTTGCCGAAGCCGTTTATTCCAGTGGACGCTCTTCCCTGCAGGACGTTCTCCGGGTTGATCTTGAAACCGTGTCGCTTGACGCAAAGCTCGTCGATATCGATCGCAATGAAGATATTGCAAGAGCTAATTTCGAACGGCTCTTGGGAAGACTGGACGGAGCCAGAGATCTCTCAACCGCGTTTCCGGTTCTCCCGATGGTTCAAAGCGAAGAGACGATAAGAGATAGACTGGCAATGCACCCCTCTATGAAGGCACTCGATGCCCGTGTGGATACAAAGAGCCGTGAAGTCGATATAGCAGCCGAGCAATTCAAGCCGGGGCTTAGCTTTGATGCACAGTACGGTCTTCGGGATTCGCGGTCGGACTTTGGCTCGATTGGCGTTTCGGTGTCACTCCCGCTTTTCTCGAAGAAGAACAAAGACTACGCCCTGAGCGCCGCGAAACGTTTGCGCTCTTCGCAAAAACTGGAACGCGATACGCAGGCTCTGGAGCTTGAGCGCTCCCTGCGCCGTAATTGGGCTCAATATACCCGTCTTGGCGAACGGATCGATCTTTATGAATCCGACGTGCTCGGGCGGGCCAGAGAAACAAGTGAAGCTGCCATGACCGCTTATGGTAATAATCTCGCCGATTTTTCAGAACTCGTTCGCGCCGAACTTGCCGTCCTGGACATCGAATTGACCTTAAGCAGGCTACGGATTGATCGCTTACAAGCTCAAGCCAGTCTGCTTTTTTTGAGTGGAGAATAACATGCGGACGTCAAAACCATTAGTCCTAACGGCTGTTTTTGGACTCGGACTTGGTGTCGGAATTGTCGCTATGATGTATTTCGCAGGATCATCCAACCCTTCCCGGACGTCGCAAGCTGCACTTGAAAAGCAACCGCTCTATTGGGCCGCACCGATGGACAAAAGCTACCGAAGCGATTCACCGGGCACGTCTCCCATGGGAATGGAGTTGATCCCTGTTTATGCCGATGAGGCAGGTGCTGATGAAAATCGCAACCTTGTGCGTATCAATCCGACCGTTGAGAACAATATTGGCGTTAGAACGGCAATTGTTTCATCAAGCGAGTCTCTCCCGGTAATCGAAACAGTCGGCACCATACAGATAGACGACGACAACACATCGGTCGTGGACGTGCGCACCGAAGGCTGGATTGAACACATGCCCGTCAAAGCTATCGGTGATGAAGTGAGAAAAGGGCAACTTCTGTTTCAGATTTACTCCAGGCCGCTGGTCAGCGCGCAGGATGAGTATCTGCAAGCGACACGAATGGGCAGTACGAATTTGATTTCTGCCACACGGTCTCGGCTGCTATCGCTGGGCATGAGTGAGCGCGCAATTCAAAATCTTCGCGAGAGCGGTCAATCAGAACGCCTGATGAATATCTATGCGCCCAGAAGCGGCATTGTTACGCAGATGGGTGCAGGCGAAGGCGGTTTCGTAAAGCCCGGAATGAATGTGCTCAAGATTGCTGATCTCAAATCAGTCTGGGCAATTGCTGACGTATTTGAAGACCAGGTACATCAAGTGCATCCTGGTCAAGACGTATCCATGCGGATGAGCGGCATGCCTGGGCGCGAATGGAAAGGCAAGGTTGAGTACATCTACCCCACCGTAAATGCCAAGGCACGAACGGTTCAGGTTCGTATCGGATTCGACAATGCGGACGGCCTCCTCAGGCCCGATATGTTCGTGCGTCTTCGTATCGAGACAGGCTCAGGTATGCCGACGATGGATATGCCGGGCACTTTGGTCATTCCACGTGAAGCGCTCATTCGGACCGGACGCACGGAGCGGGTCATACTGGCTTTGGGGGATGGACATTATCAGCCTGCCAAAGTCGTTTCCGGACAGGAAATTGGCGACGACATTGAAATCCTTTCCGGCCTTGGCGCCGGGGAAACAATTGTCGTGTCCTCGCAATTTCTTCTTGATTCAGAGGCCAGTCTGCGCGGGACGGTTCTGAGAATGACCCCGGGAGAACCTGAGAGTTCCGCTTCAAATTTGGAGACCTCGTCTGAAAAGTCCGGTGCCAAACAGGCAAGCGAAGTAGAAACCAAAGGGACGGTTGTTTCGGTTATGCAAGAGCACGGCATGGTGACGATTGATCACGCCCCCGTAGCGGCACTGGATTGGCCGTCCATGACCATGTCATTTGTCACAAAGCCAGACCTGCTCAAGGGTATAAACAAGGGAGATCATGTCGACATCACCATTCTGGTAACGCCGGATAGCAACGACAATTACGTCCTCTCCGATATCCAGAAAATGCGTATGGACAAGGGGGCCAAGCAATGATCGCTCGTCTCATACGCTGGTCGATTGGCAATCGCTTTTTGGTTATCCTTTTCGCAATTCTGCTCACAGTCTGGGGTGGATACACGGTCAAGAATACGCCGCTGGATGCGATACCCGATCTGTCCGATGTGCAGGTCATCATCAAAACCACTTTTCCAGGCCAGGCCCCTCAAGTTGTTGAAGATCAGGTAACTTACCCGCTAACCACCGCGATGCTCGCCGTGCCCGGCGCCGTAACGGTTCGCGGATACTCCTTTTTCAATGACAGCTTTGTCTATGTTATATTCGAAGACGGGACGGATCTATACTGGGCACGTTCGCGCGTTCTTGAATATCTCTCGCAGGTCGCCCCGACCCTGCCCGCAGCTTCACGTTCTGCCCTTGGACCAGATGCAACCGGGGTTGGGTGGGTCTATCAATACGCGCTTGTCGACAAAACAGGCGGTCATGATCTTGCCCAGCTTCGGTCCATACAGGACTGGTTCTTGAAGTATGAACTGCAAACCATAGACGGCGTGTCTGAAGTCGCGACGATTGGCGGAATGGTGAAGCAGTATCAGGTCGTGGTCGATCCTGAAAAACTTCGCACATATGGAATACCACTGGAGAAAGTCCAGTCGGAAATTGTGCGCGGTAATCAGGAAACGGGCGGGCGTGTTATTGAAATGGCCGAAGCCGAATATATGGTCCGGGCCTCCGGCTATATTAAGGGCATCAAAGACCTTGAGGTTATCCCATTGGCGGTCACCGAAAAAGGAACGCCTATTCTGTTACGTGATGTTGCGCAGATTCGTCTTGGCCCGGAACTTAGGCGCGGGATTGGCGAACTAAACGGCGAGGGAGAGGCCGTGGGCGGCGTAATCATCATGCGCTATGGCGAAAATGCCATGCGCACGATTGATCTCGTCAAAGAGAAACTTGAAACATTGAAGGAAAGCCTTCCTGAGGGGGTCGAAATCGTGACCACATATGACCGCTCATCACTGATTGAGCGTGCCGTGGACACATTGAAAGAGAAACTGCTCGAAGAATTCATCGTCGTGCTTCTGGTCTGCGCATTGTTTCTTTTCCACATCCGCAGTGCGCTTGTTATCCTTCTCAGCCTGCCTCTGGGGATTCTCGCGGCATTCATTGTCATGAATGCTCAAGGCATCAATGCCAATATCATGTCGCTTGGGGGTATCGCGATTGCCATCGGCGCCATGGTCGACGCTGCGATTGTCATGATTGAGAACATGCACAAACATATCGAGCGAACACCCCTGACCAGGGACAACCGCTGGCAAATTGTTACCAAGGCTGCCGTTGAAGTCGGGCCGGCCTTGTTCTTCTCTCTCTTGATCATAACATTCAG
>NZ_ARYL01000042.1 GCF_000685295.1 Hyphomonas oceanitis SCH89 | reverse complement strand
AGGTCAAGGGCGTCAACGCCGGACGCTTACATCTCTTCTGTATCAACGATTTTATAAGCTTGGTTTGTTGAATGGTCGTCGTTCAGCTCAAACGTCGCAAATCTAAGTGCCTTCTCGAAGTCAAAACCGCATGTGTCTTTTTGATCTTCTACTAGAAAATAACTCACATTAATCTGCGCTTGGGATGACGCTCGACCCGCTATCGCGACGAGCGCGACAATCATTAGTGACTTGAACATGACCACAACTCCAATCAACTCTGTTGAGAGCTTTATCGGGATTCGACATTCCGTTTTTGCTTTTTGCGATTTTCTCCCCTGTCGCGAACGCGCGCCTCACAAAAGTATGCAACAAACAAAAAGAACCACCCCCCCCCCGGTCAATTTAATGCCGCCTACCCTTCATTCGAAGTCCACTTCCAATTCCGAGAACTCTTCTTCAACCGGCATCGGGTTTTCCTGTGAAAGCCGCATGATGAGGGCGTCAATCGACGTTGCCGCCACGACATGCGCGTTTCTTGACATCACCGGCCCATAGCCCCGGTCAACCAGCTCCTTCGCCGCCTGAAGCCTCACCGATGGCGGCGCGTTCTCCGCAAGGTCTATCAGGACGCCCACACCCAGGGCCGCAGCGGCGTTCAGCTTGCGCGTCAGTTCGTCTCGCAGGGCTGAAAGCACCTTTGGGTTACGCAGTAGCTCCGACGCCCGCACCCGCGCGGCAATCGGATCACCATTGGCATAGCCTGCCGCCAGAGCGGCCTTGGCGCCTGCGCCGGGTTTCGCGCCAGCATCGACATACTCGCGCACGAAGGCAGCTTGGCGGTCGGTGAGAGAGCCGGACGATACGTTTTTCCGTTGCACAGGCGGGTTTGCCTCGGTCATTTGAACCCTCCAACCATTGCGCAAGCCACGGCGAAGCAGATGAACCGGATCGCACGTAGCCAATTACGGCCCGTGCGCAGCGTGCCGGTTTCGGCAACGGGTTGCCCATCCGGGCTGTCCCGAGTGACGAGGGGGTATGGGGGTGTTGAGCGGACACCCTGCGGACAGGCTTGGGACAGGGCTGCGGACACCCTCCGGACACCAGCACGGGACAGGCTCCGGACTGGGCTGCGGACACGGGTTTGCGGGCTGCATGATGTGCCGCCTGCTGGCTTTACAATGGACATTTGATCCCCCGTACGAAGGCGGCTTTGACATGTGGCCGCGTGGACTTGTCGGCTTCGCGGTAAGCTAACTGCCCATCGTCCACCAGGTAGCGCAGATGGTCCTTCACACGCCTCCAAGGCAAGGACAGGCTCACCGCCTCATTGACGGTCTTGGTGAAGTCCTGAAGCGTGCGAGCGTCGCCCGCCGCGCCGTTGCGATTGATGACCCTGACGCCCCGGTCGATCAGCTGCAACATTGCCTTCAGAACGGCGCTGCGCTCATCGTCAACACTCAGCACCGGGCCGCTTGGCTTCACGTCAATCGAGTACCCGCTGAACCAGAGCGGCAATTCCTCAAGTGCGCCGTAATTGGACTTCGCAACCTTCAGGATGCGGGGCGGTGCAACACATGACACCGCGTCTCGGTCTATCGTTGCAAGTTCGAGATTGAGACGTTGACGCACACCGTTGTTAAACGCCGTCGAGCCGCTGTAGTTCGTGCCATCCGCCATGGACGCCTTGGACGGGTGAGCAAGCACGAGCACCGTCGCCCCGAAATCCCGGCACAACCCGCCAAGGACGCGCTTCAGGGCGGCGTTAACGGGAAGTCTCAGGCTCTCGTTGAGGGCAAACAGATCAGCAAACCCGTCCAGAATGACGAACGCAGGCTGTCCGATGCTCGCCAGTTCAGCTCGAAGGGCGTGAAGGCGCGGTTGTTCCTTCACGATGCCGGTATCTTCTATGATCGCGAGCAAGGTCTCTTCACCAGGCTGGCACCAGAGTCGGATTGGCAAGTCCGCGTCAGTGGCCAGTCCGCGATCGTGCAGGATAGTCCGGACACGCCGCTGCATCTCTGCCTCTCCGTCCTCGGCAAACAGGCCCAGAACGGGCATGGTTTGCGTCGGCCGGCCGCACAATGGTTCACCCGCCGAAACCGCAATGGCGGCGTGCAGTGCGAGCAAAGACTTGCCGACGCCTCCGTCTCCATAGAGTAGATTGACTTCGCCCTTGAGGATGAAATCTTGCCACGTCCACGACGTTGGCGGATAATCTGAAGCGATGAGGTCTTGCAGCGCGATAGGTTGTTTGTAACCCCCTTCAGATACCTGAGTCGCGTTGATCAAATCCACGAGTTCATCGGCCGAGTGGGTTAGCAGATAGTCGTCCACTCCGATCTTTTCGCCTGCATGGCCATGTGGCAGGCGAACTTTGAAGATGCGCGCACCGCGGCTGCTCAACTCGGTCGCCAGACGGGTCTCGGCATCCTGGACGCGCGCCTTCTCGGCAATGTCTGAGTCGAAGACGATGTTTACGTCACGGCCCGCCCAATGGAATTCCTGTAGTTCGGGTAGCAATTGGGATTGGATCATGCCCCGCCACCCCGCTGGCTTCGGAAATTGTCGACTCCGCCCAGGCCAATTGTCGGAATACCTTCGATGCAAGCCTTCAGCGCCTTGAGTTCACCTTCTACGATCACAACCGGTTCGGAAGTGTCGGCGGCGATGGATCGCCAGTCCACGCAAGGCGCAAAATAGGCGAAGGTGCCGCTTGCCCTGAGTTGCGCATATCTTTGCGGCTTCTTCCTCACAAAACCCTTGGCGACAGGTTCGGCGAGGTAGCGGACTCGGACGAATGGAAGTCTCTCGCCATTCCGGTCAAAGAAGACAGGTTTGCCGGATTGGTCATGGTACGGAATGACAAGCGCGGGCAACTTGGCAAACTCTGGGTTCAGGTCTTCATGGGCGCTCGCAACGCTGTAAAGTCCTGCGCGCTCTGCCTGGGCTCTTGAGATTCCGCTGCTCGCAAGCTTATCAATCGCTGCGGAGCACAGTTTCCCAGCAGCGGAGGAAATCATATTTGCTTTGTCGGGCATGAGTGCACCTCATTCTTTTCGCCTTCGGCGTCGCCCGATCCGTGAGGTATCGCAGGAATGCCTGAGCCTTCCGGCCTCCGTACATCCAAAAGACTTGGACTTAAGGCGGAGAGCCCAAAAAGTATGTCGCCGTACAGGCGGCCAAATCGGCGGCGAAAGTCACGCTTGCGCGCCTTCGTCACTGTCTCAACTGCCTCGACGGCTCGACGCAAATGCACCATCTCCAGATCTGGGCAGGATATGCCATCAATCTCTTTGGTCATGGGCCACACTCCCGACGAGACGGTGAAGGGAATCGACCTTCACAAGCGTTCGGCGTCCGAGCTTGACGGTCTCAAGCTGTCCATTCTTGATGAGTTCGTAAATTGAAGTCCGGCCCAGGCTCAGCGCCTTGGCAGCGTCGTTCACTGATGTTGCGATCTGGTGCATACATTCGTTCCTTTGCGACTGCCCGCACACTGGCGGGTTCAAGGACGAACATGTCTTTGGCGGAATTCGGCGGCAATTTGTGCGGCTATTGCGCGGCGAAAATCTCAGCCTAATTAGTTTCGCTGTTTTGGACCTGGTTTCGTGGGGCCTTTAAATTCTCTGATCAATGATCTCAAATCGTCACGGGATCTTTGCTGGCTAGGGAACGCTTTTTGCAGAGCAGGAATGATAATCTTTTGTGTACCATCATTGACGAATGCCTCGTTATCCCTGAGCCAGTTTTTCACATCCTCGTCGGACATGCGGGGCAGCGCCTTTTCTTTGCGCTGATTGGTCTTGCACTCAGGTTTTGCAATTTTATCGACATCCGCCTTACACAGGCGCACGTCGTAGGCCTCTGCGTAATACACGCTTGAATCCTGCGATATCGAGCCGGACGTTATTTGGGCCGCACCCCAATCAATGTTGTGCTCCGTACCATTCCTCCAGAAAATGGTTGGCAAGGCACAATCATATGCGGTTTGCGCACTGTTAGTCAGGCGCTGGGCTTTGGCTCTAATGTCGCCAAGTCTGAAATGCTGCCTGAGTTGCTGCTCTGGATTATCGAATTTAGCCTGCCGCAGGATTTGCAGTGCCTGTTTCGGGTGAATCCAATGTTCAACCTCTGCATCTATCGTCTCAGCGCTCATGGCCGCCTCCTCCCAGCGATTGAGATGACACTTGACCCGCAATCCATGAGGAATGCCGCCCATGCATCCATCAGCTTGCGCCGCTTATCGAGGTAATTTGTACGGCGGTAGGCCGCCTCCACGCGGTTGCTAATCGTATGGGCCAGCGCCGCCTCCACCACATCGCCCGGAGTGGCTGTCATCTCAGCGGCCCAGTCGCGAAAAGATGAGCGGAAGCCATGCACCGTTGCTTTCGCGACCCCGGCATCCCTCAGTGCTTTGGTCAACGTCATGTCCGACAGGGGCTTGCCGCGTATGCCGGGGAAAACGGGCTCCCCTTTTCGGCCAGTCCGCAATGTCGAGGCATCGCTTAGTAGGTCCAGAGCGGCGCACGACAAAGGCACAATATGCTCGCGGCGCGCCTTCATGCGCTCGGCTGGAACCGTCCACGTCGCCGCCTCGGTGTCCATTTCCTCCCATGTCGCGCCGCGAACTTCACCGGACCGCGCAGCGGTGAGGATAGCAAACAGCAAAGCGAGTCTCCCAGCGCTTGGCTCTTCGGGCAGGCCTTTTATGAAATCTGGAATTTCGCTATACGGCATCGCCGCGAAATGGCTATCGCGCTTGGGTTGGCGCGGCAGCCCTTTGCTCACCGCACGCATGGGCGCATCGGAATTGCGGTAGCCTTTGGCATGCGCCCAATCGAGCACCGTGCCGACGCGTTGGCGAACACGCCGGGCCGTCTCAGGCTTCTCAAGCCATATCGGAATGAGCATGTCGCGGATCATTGCGGCGTCGATCTCATCCACGCGGAAATCTCCGATGGCCGGGAACGCATAGGCTTTTAAGGACGAGATCCACTGGGCCTCGTGCTTCGCATTACGCCATCCCTTCGTGTGCTCTTCATGGACAATCTCAGCCGCCGCCGCGAACGTGGGGATTCCATTGAGAGCAGCAAGAGCAGCGCGGCGCGCCGCGACGGGATCAACGCCGCTTTGATACAGCTTCCGGATGCCGGCTGCTTTCGACCGCGCTTCGGCAAGTGTCACGTCCTTGGCTGAGCCGAGGCCGAAGTCGCGGCGGACGCCATTCACCTGCGCGCGCACCATCCAGGCACGTGAGCCTGAAGGCTTAACGACCAGCATCAGGCCATCACCGTCCTGGTAACGTCCTGGCTGTGTCGCCGCCTTGACCGAAAGTGCCGTAAGTTTGCCCATGTCCTGCTTCTGGTTCCACACGTGGCCCCACATTTGGGCCCACACTGTGGAGCGAGTATAGGCGAATATCACCGAACGCGCACGAACAAATATCTGAGAAATTTCATTGAAAACAGAGCGATGTAATCTACGGCGATCATGTGCGAACGAAGGTTATAAGGTCTCCTCCTCCGCCATCGCACCTTGTTAGCATTACACTTTTATTTTTATTTGGCGATTTAGTGCATTTTCTAGTGCACAGAAGCACAAATGGGCCGCGGAATATGGCGTCTCTGCCGCATCTCGAACGATGGGAGTTGGATCAGACGGCTGTGAGTTTTGATGTGGTGAAGCCTTTTATATTTGACGCGCTTACTGCCGATTGGTGAGCATCACCTGTAGCGGTGCCTTCACAAATGCGTCGCCGTTGCCGTGGCAATGTTTGGGCGCGATCTGCCTTGGTCGTATTCAGCGGAGCATCAGGGGCGCGACCATACTCATCAACGTTCATCTGGGTGAACAATGTTCTGCAATTTTGAGTTTGCAAGACCAGTTCAGTGACAGCTCTGATATGACGTTGGAGCAGTATGATAATCCAGTGCCCCTCAACCGGTCTCTCGGGTGTCAAACGACCCCGTCATACGTTTTTTTGTCAGCCAAGTCGCCCAATCTGGGTGTCGTGATCCGCGAGGCAGTCGAGTCCGTCTCAATCACCTTGAATTTTGACGTAGGCAGGTACGTAGCTCGGCCTCATTGCGATTGAAAATCTGATTCCAGTGCGTCAACGGAATCAAGCTCAACAATGACCGCGGCAGATGCTGCAACTGCGTCTCGCTTAACCAGTGCGCTATCCAGCGCTGCGAGTTCATTCACAAACCTCACGCGAAGGTTCTCATCCTTGACCCGGCTCTCGACCGCCGACCATTGTTCTCTTGCATACGCCATTGCGGCGTCCGCATCCTCCCAGCGAATGGGCACTGATTTCAGGTCCGCCTGCATCCTGAAGCCGGCATAGTCGAGGTAACTCACAGGAAGCGGAATACGGGTATCCGGAGGAAACCTGGATACGACGAGCCGGAACGCTTCGACAGCCGACAAAGCAATGCCAGCCCTGTCATCCCTTGTGACGGCCTCGCGAATGGCCATCATCTGCCCATCCAGCTGCTGGGAAATATCCCCCGGCATAAGGCCGCCGAGACCATGTGCGGTCTGGGACGCGGTCCCTACCAACAGGGCTAATTCATCGGGACCTGCCGTGAATGCCTGTTCGCCAAGGGCTTCGAATATTTCAGCTGAGTCGGCCGTTTTTGACGTGGCCAATACCTGCGAGTGAGGGACTGTATGCATGGCATCGGCGGCTGATTCTGTTGCCGCAGCGGCTTTGGGATTTTGCACAGGGCTTCCGCAGGCCGATACGACGGCCAATGTCGTGAGGGCGGTAAAACAGCTCCGCAAACCAGGGAGGTTGTAAGTCATTGAACGTTCCAATCAGATGAGCGCCTTCAGTGCGAAGATCGATTGGTAACCCATATACTGTCCAGTTCCCTCGGATATCTCGCCAATGATACAGATTTGTATATTTCGGACGTGGCGCGGTTGAATGCATGTTTCGCCAGGGACATTGGTCGGAACACCGACACCCGCCATGCGCAAAATCAGGCAGGCATTCAGGCCGGTCAAACGGAACCAGCCCCTGCCCCGCTCAATCGTCACTGACGGCGTCACGCCAAGGTTCGCCGAATATCAGGGAGCGCAGCCAGTCGGGCAGCATGCTCTGAAACCGTGGGTGCCGATCAATCATTCGCGCCAGCCACGCCCGCCCTGAATCAGAATTGCGCGCAACAAGCGCAATGCCCGACAGCGCAACCGTAAGACCGATCGGCACCATTGGGAAAGGTGTCAGAATACCGATCGGAATACCGATCAGGACCAGGATGATGCCGCACCCGGCAAGCCCGGCCCGCACAATGCTCACAGGCCGTGATGTGCGCGGTCGCGAAGATGCCGTATCTTCCGGATCAGTCACGTCGTTTCCTGTGCTTTCATTGCCGTCCCGCGGGGCGGTCTGGCTGTCCTGGCTTGCAGGCATGGAGCGCCGCTCATGAACCAGCAGGCGGCAGGGCTCTTTTTCTCGGCGCAAGTGCCGCATGAATGACAGGTCCGCCGATGAGTACCAATGGAGCACCAACAATCAGGCCACAGATGATGGCCACCGCCATGGGAGCCAGCAATGCCGACCCCTCACCGATCTTGAGCGCCAGTGGCGCAAGCGCGAGTATGGCAATCAGGGCTGACATCAGGATCGGCCTCAACCTGGCGCGCCCGGCGTCTATGCGATGGCCTGATCCCACCTCGCCCTCGGGCAGTTCAGCAAAATAGAACACGCCAAGCTCCGCAATAATGCCAATGACCATCGTCAGTCCCATCATGGCCGCGATGTTCATTTCAGTCCCGGTCAGGACAAGCCCCGCCAGGACGCCCGGTATGGTCAGCCCGACCACGCCCAGGACAGAGATCGCCTGCGACATGTCCCTGAACAGGAAGACAAGGAGAAGACCTGACAGGATGAAGGCGGCGCCGAATACGGTGATGAGATCACGGAACGATCTTTGCTGTTCTGCGAATAATCCGCCGAATTCGTATCTGACGTCTGCGGGCAAGGCGACGGCCTTCATCGCCTTGGTCACATCGCGCATCGCGGACCCCATATCGCGCCCCTCCAGGCGGCCTGTCACAGCCGTCATGGGTTGCAGGTTCTCGCGGCTGATCTGGGACTGCCCCGTCGCAATACTGACCTGTGCGACCCGGCTCAATGGAAGCAGCGTGCCGCTCCTGGACCGCAGCATGAGCGCTTCGATCGCTTCGACCCTGTCCCTGATGTTTTCAGGGCTCCAGACCCTGACATTGATAATCCGCTCACCCGACTGGATACTGCCGACAAGATGGCCGCCGATCAGCGCCTCTATCTGTGTCGCAGCAGAAGCAGCATCAAGGCCTTCGAGCGCCAGGCGGGCCCGGTCCAGAGAGACCGTCACCGCATCCCCTGCGACCCGGTCGGATTTTGCAACTTCAACCACGCCCGGAACGCGGTCCAGGGCAGAGACGGCCAGGTCAGCGGCTTGCGCCATTGCGGCAGGATTGTTCGAATAGAATTTGACTTCAATGGGCTGTGGAACGGCCGTCAAATCGCCGATCAGGTCTCCCATGAGCTGGATAGTTTCGATTGAAAGACCCGGAATATCCGTTTCCACGCGGGCGCGAATCTCCTGCATGATGTCTTCGATCGGCCGTCTTGGCATGGGCTTGAGCCTGACAAACATGTCGCCTTCATTGGCCTCTGTCAGCCCACCGCCCAGTTGCAGGCCTGTCCGCCTGGAATAGCTTGCGACCTCGGGAACGGACCGGATGATGTCTTCCATCTGGAGGACAAGCCGGTCTGTTTCGGTCAGCGACAGTCCGGGCGGCGCAAAATAATCGAGTACGAATCCGCCCTCATCCATTTGCGGCATAAAGCCCGATGTGACGCGCGTGGCCGAGAAACCGCCAATCAGGACGGCCACACCGACGAGAAGTCCAGCCATTAGCCGGGCGTGATGCAAAGGCCACTGCATCGCACGCCCATACGCGTTGCTCAGCCATTTCAGCCAGCCATTTGACCGTTCGGCGCGCTCGGCATCTTCCACTTTTGCAAACCGCAAGGCCAGAAGAGGCGCAACCGCCATGGCATAAAGCATGGAGAATGCGAGCGACGCAGCCATCGTGACGGCCAGCGCCTTGAAAAAGCCACCTGTCACACCGCTCAGGAATGCGAGGGGTGTGAACACGACGATCGTGGCCATGGACGAACCGACAAGCGGCCGCACCATCTCGCCGGCGGCCTCGAGAACACTGATCGTCGCGTCGCTCAGACGACGCGTTATGTGTTCAAGCATGACGACGATATCATCAACGATCAGTCCCACAGCCGCCGCCATGCCACCGAGCGTCATGATATTGAGACTGAGCCCGAATGCCATCAACAGCAGCGCCGTCGAGGCAAGGACCGCCGGCAGCAAGATCGCGACGACCAGAACAAACCGGAAGCTTCGCAGGAAGAGGAAGAGAACCACGCCCGCCAGAAGGGTGCCGATCAAAATGGAATCGCGGACACTTTTTGCCGCTGATCTCACCAGGTCGGACTGGTCATAATAGGGAGTAATTCTTACGCCCGCCGGGAAACGGTGCGCCTCACGGGCGAATATCGCCTTGACCTGATCGGTCAGCGCCAGCGAGTTCGCGTCGGGTGCCTGCCTTATATTGACCAATACGGCTGTTTCGCCATCGGCTGTGACACGGGTCCATTCGGGCGCAGTCGACAAGCGGATCTCGGCGACATCATCAAGATTTACCACCGCGCCTCCCGCCGACTTCAACACGATGCCCCCGATATCCTCAATCGAGTTCAGGCGATCATCGACAATCGTCAGGAAGAGACGCGACCTGTCCTCGAAACGCCCGGATGCAGCAACCAGGTTTCCGGAACCGAGAACTGTATCGACATCGTCGACCGACAGCCCGAGCGCCTGCAGCCGTATCGGGTCCACAATCACCTGGTACTCCGAATCCCTGCCGCCCAGGACCGAGACTTCCGCGACACCATTGACCGAAGCGAGAAGCGGACGAAGGTCGTATAGGGCAAAATTCTTCAAGGAGACGAGGGAGTCTGTCTTCGACGTCACAGAATAACCCAGGACCGGAAAAATCGTCGGATCCATTCGTCTGATATTGAACGCAAATCCCGGTGGGAGTGACGGCGCGAGCCGCGCAACTTCGGACTCAGCCTGAAGTGCGGCAGACGTCATGTCCTGCCCCCAGTTGAATGTTACGGACACTTCGGCCGACCCCCGGGTCGTTTGCGAGCGGACGTTGCGAACGCCAGGAACGGCGCGCAGGGCTTCCTCGACAGGCCGGGTTACCTGGGTGACCATGAGGTCTGCCGGCCGGTCGCCTGCATCAAGCGATACGCTGATGCGCGGAAACTGTATCGTTGGAAACAGGCTCACCGGCAGGTTCAACAGCGCGAAAGCGCCGCCGGCGGTCAGAATGAGAAAGGCAGCCAGAACGAAACGCGTCTGACGCGACAGCCAGGCACTCATTGCGCGGCCTCTCTTATGGCGCCATCGGTCCTGACCTTCATGCCATCGGACAGGATGGCTCCCCCTTCCAGGATGACGGCCTCTCCTGTCTCAAGGCCGGACAGGACTTCGGTCTTGTCACGGCTCTGAATGCCGGCCTCGATATGACGTAGCCGTGCCGTCCCGTTATCATCGATAAAGACGTAGGCACCGGACTCGTCCTGGAACACAGCTTGGCGTGGTACAGTGATGGCGTCCTGGTGAATTTCGGCAACCATCTCTGCCTTGACCGCCTCGCCTGACAAAAGCCCGTTTCCCGGCGGCGCCGCAACCAGGGCGGCTGCCATGCGGGTTGAAGGATCTATCCGTGTGTCAATGCTGCGAATGACCGTTTCCACGGCCTTCTTGGAACCATCGAGAGGTTGCAGGCTGACCGCGTCACCGGCCTTGAGGCGGGTCGCGTCCTCGATCTCCAATCCGATCCGCGCCTGGATGGCATCAGCGGACGCGACGCGCACCATCTGGGCGCCCGGCGCCACCAGATCACCCGGTTCGACCAGGAGGGCATCCACGATGCCCGCAATGGGCGAACGCAGCATCGATACAGACCCTGTCCGCGCTTCCAGGCTCGAAGCCTGGAGGTCCAGGTCACGCGCGGTCGCAGCGGCGGCCTCAACATCGGCATCGCTTGCCAATCCATCCTTGCGCAGTCTTTGAGTGCGTTCCAGCACGGCTTGTGCAGCCGTTGCATCCCGCCGAAACCTGACGAGATCGAGTCCGGTGGTGGAAGATGGACCGAGCCGGAGAATGACCTGGCCTTTGTCAACGCTATCTCCGGACACGGCGAGAATGTCGATGACCCGCGCTTCAATCTCGGCGTTCAGCGTGTGCTGACTGGCCGGATCGAATTCGATCGAGCCGAAGCCCGACACAATCTCGGGCAGGTTCTCTCGCGTCACGGCGGCGGTCGTGACCAGAGCGCTGGGATCCGATGGGGTCTTGGCGGCCGGCGCGCCGCAGGCCGCGACAAGCGCAGTCAGGACGGCAAGGGTAGATGTCATTCTCATTTCAGTGTCTCCAGCGGACGGCCGACTGATATTTCGAGCGCATTTTCGAGCTCCCGAATGCTGAGCGACAGCGCCGTCTCGGTAATCTGCTTGTCCAGCAGTGTCATCGATGCTGCGTTGAAGGATGCTTCGGGAATGTCGCCGCGCTCAGCGGCCTGTTGCGTGGCTTCTGTCTGCCGGACGAGTGGCTCGATTTGCTGCAGGATGTCGGCCCGTTGCTTGCGCGTGATTTCGAGCGCGGCAAGTGCCGACGCAATGTCTGCCCTGATCGTTTCCTGATGGGCCACATATTCCGCGCGAAGTTGCGCGTCTGTTGCCAGGGCCGACCTGATATCGCCGCGCCCCCGATTCCAGATCGGCAGCACGAACGAAAGGCTTGGACCGAGTGTTTCGACCGACCCTGTATCGCGCGCCGCATTGATTCCCAGGGACGGGAGCGGGAAGGCATTGAGCCGGGCGGCCTCTCCTGCCGCGCCAGCCGCGGCATAATTTGCCCGCATGCCAGCCAGATCTGCGCGATACATGAGGGCCGAGCTGACCAGTATCTCAAAGTCGACCGTCTTGTCGGACAGTGGCGCAGGAGGCGTGACGTCGAGACGCTCGAATGGGTCCAGCCCGAGCGTACGATTGAGATCCAGTTGGGCCGAACGCAACTGGAGCTCTGCCGTGCGGTCCCGGTCCGCCGCGTCGGTCGCGGCGATGCGGCGTGCGTCAAGCTCCGCCGCTGGCAGATCGCCGCGCGCGACAGCGTCGAGGACGCTTTTCAGCTCCTTGTCGGCCAGGGCCCGGAACCGCGCCGTCTGGGACTTGATCCGGCTCAGATAGCCAATCCTCTCACTCAACAGGCTTGCCCGCTCTGCAGTGAGCCATTCAGCCCAGGCGATGTCCATTCGGACAGTCTCAACATTGGCGCGGGCTGCGCGCAGGGCGATCGGGCGCCGGGCAATTGCCGCGAAATCGTAACCTATCCCGCCCGCGATGGCCGTGACCGCGCCGGCGCCGCTGGTCGGGAAATCAAGTCCTGCAGAAACTGTCGGATCGGGATAAAGCCCTGCCGCAAAAACCTGCGCCTCGGCGACCTTCTCACGCGCACGCAGCGCGTTCAGGTCAGGATTGGAGCGGACAGCGATGGCACCCAATGCGGTCGGGGCAAGAGGCATTGTCAGCTCGATCGACTGCGCCTCAGCCAACTGCTCGAGCGACATCCCGTGTACGGACACACTGGCAAGTGGCATCCTGGCCTCAGTGGATATCGCGCAGGCGGCCAGCAGGATGAAGGCAGGCATAATGAAGGATAGTGACTGCTTCTTGGTCATAAGGCGGCTTCCCCTGAACTTCGAGGCAGCCCATCGCGACCGGAAAGTGATACCTGTTCAACTAGCATGGATCAAAGCCCGATCAAATGGGACGAAGTCCAGTCTCACACTCAGACCCGGCTTATTGTCATCGAGCGACAGACGCGCGCCATGCAAATCGCTGATTGCCTTGACGAGCGCCAGCCCCAGCCCTGAACCCGGTGTCGTTCTCGATTTTTCGACACGATAGAATCTGCGCAAGACACGGTCGCGTTCGCCCTGTGGAATACCAGGTCCATTGTCACGCACATTGATCCAGACCCCGTTCAGGCCCGTACCCGTTTCGATCTGGATTGTGGCATGCGCCGGACAATGGCGAATCGCGTTTTCAACAAGATTGGCAAAGAGCTGCGTCAGGAGGTCCCTGTCACCCAGGACGAGGTCTCCCGCTTGTGAGCGATGGATAATCTCGAATGCCTGGCCCGCTTCCTCCGCTACCGGCGTGTACGCCTCATGAAGGCGCTCGGCTATTTCGGCGAGTGACACCGCCTGGAACCGCGATTTACGGGCACCCGCCTCGATCTGGGCTATCCGGAGCAGCGCATCAAAGGTTGTCGCAATCTGTTTGGCCTGTGCATTGGCGTCATCGGCGAGCCCATTCAGGGCAGCGGCATCATGTGTAACATCGCGCATGCGTTCGAGTGTGATCTCGAGCCGGTTGATGGGCGTTCGCAGATCATGCGCAATATCCGTACTCACCTGCCGGATCCCATCCACGGTATTTTCCAGCTGTGACAAGCCGTCATTTACGGCAAGGGAGAGGCGCCCAAGATCGTCATGCGCGTTGCGCAGCGGCACGCGTGCCTTCATGTCGCCGAGCGCGACACGGTGCAACGTATCGGCGATCCGGTCCAAACGTGCCTGCGCCCGGTGCCCCACAAAGGTGCCCACCAATCCGGCAATCAGGAAACTGGCCAGAGACGCCAATGCAAATGCACCAATCACCGAATGCAGGATGGCATCGGGCTCTTCAAAGCTGAGAGCCACAATCAGTCGAGTATCGCCGATGTCGCGGGTCGCGAGCCTGTACCGGTCTCCGATATCGGCATTGATTTTACTGCCGCCAACATTGCCTGGCATGAGCAATAGCGGCGCCTTGACCGGTCGTCCGGCAATCAATTCTCCGTCGCGTCGCCCAAGCCAATAGACTTCATCATCCGGATCAGCCGATGCAGATCGCGTCTCGACCGCCCTGACAAGTTCCGCCTCCCCGCCACGCTCGAAGGCATCCTCGAAACGCTCAGCTGCCAATTCGGCAGCCTGCTCAACGCGGCTGTCCAGATCGGAGCCGATCACCCCCAGGGCAACCCAGGCGGCCATCGCGTACGCCATCAGGAAGGTCACGGCCAAGAGGACCGCAAACCGGAAATAGGTGCTTCGCAACCATTCAGTCAGGCGCACGAAGACTATACCCGATGTTTTTGACCGTATACAGAAGGTGTGAGTCAAACGGCCTGTCGATCTTGGCGCGGAGACGACTGATATGCGTTTCCACGACGCTGGTTTGAGGATCAAAGTGAAAATCCCAAACGTGTTCCAGCAACATCGTGCGGCTGAGGACGCGGCCTTCACTTCTCATCAGATACTCCAGCAAGGCAAATTCTTTGGGAAGGAGATCAATCTGCTGGCCTGCCCTGTTTGCCGTGCGCCGGATCAGGTCAAGCTCAAGATCGGCAACAACCAGTTTGGTCTGTTCGGATACCAGGCTTGGCCGGCGGGCTATCGCGGCCAGTCGCGCGGCCAGCTCCGAGAAGGCAAACGGTTTGGCAAGATAATCATCCGCACCCGCCTCCAGTCCCTCTACCCGGTCATCCAGACCGCCAACGGCCGTAAGGAACAGGACAGGCGTTGACAGGTCTGCTGCACGCATGGCCTTGAGAATGGCCAAACCATCCATGCCTGGAAGCATACGGTCCAGAATGATCGCATCGTGACCTCCACGCAGGGCCAAGGCCAGACCGTCGATGCCGTCCTCGACAGAGTCGACTCCATGGCCCGCTCCGATCAGACCGGAACAGACATAGTCGCGCGTGACCGCATCATCTTCGACAAGTAGTATTTTCAAAACCAACCCCCGCGCCAATCAACACCGGTGCGGCTGCAGACACATCGCCTTCGTCTGCAGCCGCGCCGTATCGGACAATCTAGTCTTTCTCTTCCATCTTGTCGTTGTCATCATGATCGATCACGACCTGACCCGTGGACGCATCGACAAGAATCTCGGTTTCGGCGCCATCCGCAGCAAGAAGTTCGACCTCGAAAACACCTGAACCGTCTTCCATCTCGAATTCGGCCGACATGGCCCGCCCCCCGCTCTGGCTTTCGGCTGTCGATATCGCCTGGGCAAGGCCGATCGGGGCAGCCTGGAATGCGGCCTGCTCCTGGTCATCGGTGTCGTCACGATCAGACCCGGCAAAAGCCATCATGCCCATTCCAAGGGTAAAAGCCCCACCAATCAGTAGCGCAATTGCTGATTTCGATTTCGTCATGCACGTATCTCCTCAAATCCAGTTTTGAAACAAGATCTCTCTGCTAAGGGTTCTAGTTGGCCTGGCTCATGCGCGCGATATACAAATCTGTATATCGCCCCCATAGCCCGACCGGCGGTGATTTGGCATCAATCGCGGTCGGTGACTTTCCATACTGGCTGCACGATGGATGCCTCTGCGAGCATGTTTCGCGCGACGTGAGTTGGCCGTTCAACTGGCGTAGCGGGCAAATTTTCAGGCCGCAATGAGGAAGTGAGCCGCACCAGTGGTCCTGCCAAACGCGCTTGCCAGAACTGTATCCCACCGCTCCGTCCTCCTCGTTTTGGCGAACCGCCAACCGGCCGCAACAGAAAAGGTCATCCATTTTAAGGGGTGCCATGATCTGACGCGTAGAAGTTGCCTGAGGCTGAAGAAGACAACACGCGGATGATCGAGGGCTGAAACATGAATTCCACTTTTTATCGTACGTTGATTGCAGCAACGGCGCTGTCCGGTGTCCTATCGGCCAACGCACAAGTCGAGCAATCGGATTCAGGTGCCGATCAACAGGCTCACGCCCTTTTGGAGCGCATAGAAAAACTTGAGGCTGAACTGGGAGACTTGCGAGCCAAGGTTCTGGAGTCATCCGTGACTGCGACAAAAGCGGAGACAACTGCGCGCGATGCTGTCGACAGAATAGCAGGCGTAGAAAATCAGACGAATCTGATTGCGGACAATACCCGACCGAGCGAGACGCCCGATACGAAATGGCATTTGGCCGGATACGCCGATGTCGGGTTTGCAGGCGGAGATATGCCGGGATCGGATAGTTTTTTGAGCGGAAAACTCAACCCAGCGTTTCATTTTCAATACAAGGATCTGCTCGTCTTCGAGAGCGAGTTTGAGTATTCGACGACGAATGATGGTGAGACAACGAGTGAACTCGAATATTCCCAGATCGATCTCATATTGAATGATTATGCTGTTCTCATAGCAGGCAAGTATCTCAGTCCGATCGGGCAATTTCAGGAGCGCCTGCATCCAAGCTGGATCAACAAGGTTCAGGGGGCGCCCGCTGGATTCGGACACGATGGTGTGCAACCGTCGAGCGATACGGGCGTGCAGTTGCGTGGTTCAATTCCAGCAGGCGACACCCGCTTCACTTATGTCGTCGCGGTCGGCAACGGGCCCCGTACGACGTCTGAAGGAGGCGTAGCTCTTAAAGGCACCGGGTCCGACGATAACAGCGATAAATCTGTTGGCGGACGTATAGGTTTTTTCCCGCTTCCATTCCTGGAACTCGGGGGCTCCTATCTAACGGCCAAAGTCAATGGAATCGGGAATGATGAACTTGTTTCTGTTGGGCCCTAAAGACGCCCGATATGAGCTTTGGGGGGTCGACGCGGCCTATACGAAAGGGCCGATCGCGGCGCGGTTCGAATATCTCAACTCACAGCGAGGGACGTTATTGAGCGTCACTGATGATAACCCACTCGGCTTGTTGCTGCCTCGATTGAAAATGGAGGCGTGGTATGGGCAACTGTCGTATCGACTGTCTGATGTGACCGACTCTGACATCATTCACAGATTGGAGCCCGTCATCCGATATGGTGAGTTTGACATTAGCGGGCATCCTCTGCTCGCAGAAGAGAACGCACAAAATCGTCTCAATATCGGGCTGAATTATTGGCTGGCGCCGACAATTGTCACGAAAGCCGGCCTGGAATGGCGCGATTACAAGGTGCCCGGTGTGCCAAGTGAAACCCGCCTTCAATTCCAGCTTGGCTATGGATTCTGATCTGCAAAAAAGGATGATGGTATGAAACTCTTTTCACTCCCGGCCCTCGGCATGACGGCTGCGCTACTGGTTGCCGGTCTTCTCGTTGCCTCACGGTCAGTCGCCGAAGGTCCCCCGACCTCGGAAACTGCCGCCGAGGCAGATCCAATGCAGATCGTCCGCGGTGCGAAAGCATGGAGCGAAAATTGCGCGAGATGCCACAATTTGCGCTCGCCGAGCGAACTGACCGATGAAGAATGGGACGTCTCTGTCACGCACATGCGAATACGCGCCAATTTGCCCGCATCGGACACAGATGACATTCGCGCATTTCTTCAAGCCAGCAACAATTAGCGAACAAGATCACATGAAAGGGTCTTTCCGATGAATTTACGATTCCCACGCACCCTCTGCATCGTCTTTTTTGCCAGCGGCGCTATGTTCCTGGCTTCCGGCGCCGGGGCTCAAGACACATCTGACGCGGCTCGTGGCAAGGAAGTCTATGCCGGGACGTGCGTCGCATGTCATGGCCCCACCGGCAAAGGCACCATTCCCGGTACGCCAGATTTCAACAAGGCGAATGGCGTGCTATCACAAGACGATGATGTCCTCAAAGACCATATCACCAACGGATTCCGTGGTCGGCGCTCGAGGATGCCGATGCCCGCAAAGGGCGGAAACGCAAGTCTTACGGACGATGATGTCGAGGATGTACTGGCCTATCTACATGAATCATTTGGCAGCGAACAATAACCCGAGACGAGGCTAACTGCCCGAATGCGGGCAACCTGAAAGGCGGATTGGACTGCTCCGGCGGCACTCAACCACCTGGCCTACTCACGACTTGCTGACAATTTCTGTTCGGACCAGAACTCCGCGATAAACTCAAAAGGCAATAATAATTCTCACATGAGCCATTTGTACTCACATCAGTTGACAGAAAGACGGACCGTCCTTTTCGGTTTGTTGTTTGCCTTTGTCTTCATCTTCGCCACCCCTGCATTTGCAAAGACAACGACCCGATCGATGCAGATGGAAATGGCTGGCGCATCTCACTCTGAGTATCAAGCCGTTTCCAACGACATGGCAGATACAGCTGATAACCCAAACGATACCAACCACAATAACTGCTGCGATGATGACGACCAAAAACCGTGCCCTGATGATGACATTGGATGTACGACAGCATGCTCGATCCCGAATCTGTCACCCGCCATATTGACGGGTATCGGCCAACATAGGCACGCCCGGGCAGCAACTGAGTTTGCATGTGAACCATTTGCGATATCAGGAATGTTCGTCCAGTTGACCCCGCCGCCTCCTCGATGATGAACTCGTTCACCCTGCATTGAGAGCGAATGTGAGCGCGTCTCCTAGCAATGTTTTTCTATTCACTCGAGGAAAATATCCGATGTTCCGTATATTCCTGCCTACCGTGGCGGCGCTGCCCATCATTCTGACTATCCTATTGTCTGGCACCGCTGCCAGTGCGCAAACTCCTTTGACGTTGCCGGAAACAGTTTCTTTGGCTCTGGGCGTCAATGACCCGAGCGTCGGCGCTTTTGAGCAGAAGGCCCTGGCGTTTGAAGATCGGGCGATCGCCGACAGCCAGCTCCCCGACCCGGTCTTGAGTGCCCAGGTCGCCAATTTCCCGCTATCCAGTTTTGACTATAATCGCGAACCCATGACACAGCTCAAATTTGGTGTGCGCCAGGAGCTTCCGAAGGGCCAAACCTTATCGCTAACGCGTGAAAAACAAAGCGCGCAGGCCAAAGGTATTCGTTTTGAAAAATCACTAAGAGAACAGCAAATCATACTGGACGCACGCCAGACATGGCTTGAACTCTATTATTGGCGCGATGCGCGCAGGCTTACGCTTGAAAGCCAGCAAAAAGTGGCTGAGCTAGGAGGCGTTGCCGAAGCCGTTTATTCCAGTGGACGCTCTTCCCTGCAGGACGTTCTCCGGGTTGACCTCGAAACGGTGTCGCTTGATGCGAAACTCGTCGATATCGATCGTAATGAAGACATCGCTAGAGCAAACTTCGAACGACTCCTGGGAAGACTGGACGGAGCCAGAGATCTCTCAACCGCGTTCCCCGTTCTCCCGATGGTGCAAAGCGAAGAGGGGATAAGAGATCGATTGGCAATGCACCCCTCTATGAAGGCACTTGATGCCCGTGTGGATACAAAGAGCCGCGAAGTGGATATAGCAGCCGAGCAATACAAGCCTGGGCTTAGCTTTGATGCACAGTACGGTCTTCGGGATTCGCGGTCGGACTTTGGCTCGATTGGCGTTTCGGTGTCACTCCCGCTTTTCTCGAAGAAGAACAAAGATTACGCCCTGAGCGCGGCAAAACGTTTGCGCTCTTCGCAAAAACTCGAACGCGATACGCAGGCTCTGGAGCTCGAGCGCTCCCTGCGCCGTAACTGGGCTCAATATATCCGTCTTGGCGAACGGATCGATCTTTATGAATCCGACGTGCTCGGGCGGGCGAGAGAAACAAGTGAAGCTGCCATGACTGCTTATGGCAACAATCTCGCCGATTTTTCAGAACTCGTTCGCGCCGAGCTCGCCGTCCTGGATATAGAATTGACCTTGAGCAGACTACGGATTGATCGCCTGCAAGCTCAAGCCAACCTGCTTTTTTTGAGTGGAGAATAACATGCGAGCGCCAAAATTATTGTTCCTGACGGCGGCTTTTGGACTCGGACTTGGGTTCGGAATTGTCGCCATGCTGTATTTCTCAGATTCGCCGAACCCTTCCCAGACATCACAAGCTGCACTTGAAAAGCAGCCTCTCTATTGGGTTGCGCCGATGGATAAAAGCTTCCGAAGCGATTCACCAGGCACGTCTCCCATGGGAATGGAACTTATCCCTGTTTATGCCGATGACGATGGGGCGGATGATGACCGCAACCTTGTGCGCATCAATCCAACCATTGAGAACAATATTGGCGTTAGAACGGCGGTTGTTTCAACGAGCAAGTCTCTCCCGGTAATTGAAACTGTCGGCACCATTCAGATAGATGATGATAACACATCCGTCGTCGACGTGCGCACCGAAGGCTGGATTGAAAACATGCCCGTCAAAGCCAT
The DNA here is from genome assembly GCF_000685295.1 of Hyphomonas oceanitis SCH89. Classification (GTDB taxonomy): domain Bacteria; phylum Pseudomonadota; class Alphaproteobacteria; order Caulobacterales; family Hyphomonadaceae; genus Hyphomonas; species Hyphomonas oceanitis. The sequence continues at coordinate 2,474 of NZ_ARYL01000042.1, read as the reverse complement.
CGGTGATGAAGTGAGAAAAGGGCAGCTTCTGTTTCAGATTTACTCCAGGCCGCTGGTGAGCGCCCAGGATGAGTATCTGCAGGCCAGCAGAATGGGCAGCACGAATTTGATTTCTGCCACCCGGTCTCGGCTATTATCGCTGGGCATGAGTGAACGCGGGGTTGAAGACCTTCGTAAGAGCGGACGATCAGAGCGCCTGATGAATATCTATGCGCCCAGAAGCGGTATTGTTACGCAGATGGGCGCTGGCGAAGGCGGTTTCGTAAAGCCCGGAATGAATGTACTCAAGATTGCTGATCTCAAATCTGTCTGGGCAATTGCTGACGTATTTGAAGACCAGGTACATCAAGTGCATCCTGGTCAAGACGTCTCCATGCGGATGAGCGGCATGCCTGGACGCGAATGGAAAGGCAAGGTTGAGTACATCTACCCCACCGTAAATGCCAAGGCACGAACGGTTCAAGTTCGTATCGGATTTGACAATGCGGATGGCCTCCTCAGGCCCGATATGTTTGTGCGTCTTCGTGTCGAGACAGGCTCGGACATGCCGGCGATGGATATGCCTGGCACTCTGGTCATTCCACGCGAAGCGCTCATTCGAACCGGCCGCACGGAACGTGTCATACTGGCTTTGGGGGACGGACATTATCAGCCAGCGAAAGTCGTTTCAGGACAGGAAATTGGCGACGATATTGAAATCCTTTCTGGCCTTGGTGCCGGTGAGGCAATTGTCGTGTCCTCGCAATTTCTTCTTGATTCAGAGGCCAGTCTGCGCGGCACGGTTCTGAGAATGACCCCGGGAGAACCTGAGCGTTCGGCCTCAAATATGGAGCTCTCGTCAGAAAATCCCGATGTGAAACAGGTCAGCGAAGTACAGACGAAAGGGACGGTCGTTTCAGTCATGCAAGAGCACGGCATGGTAACGATTGATCACGCTCCCGTAGCGGCACTGGATTGGCCGTCCATGACAATGTCATTTGTCACAAAGCCAGACCTGCTCAAAGGCATAACCAAGGGAGATCATGTCGATATTACCATTCTGGTCACACCCGATAGCAACGACAACTACATCCTCTCCGATATCCAGAAAATGCGTATGGACAAGGGAGACAAGCAATGATCGCTCGCCTCATACGCTGGTCGATTGGCAATCGCCTTTTGGTCATTCTTTTTGCAATTATGCTCGCCGTGTGGGGTGGATATACGGTCAAGAATACACCGCTGGATGCCATACCCGATCTGTCCGATGTGCAGGTCATCATCAAAACGACTTATCCAGGTCAGGCTCCGCAAGTTGTCGAAGACCAGGTAACTTACCCGCTAACCACTGCGATGCTCGCCGTACCCGGCGCCGTAACGGTTCGTGGCTACTCTTTTTTCAATGACAGCTTTGTCTATGTTATTTTCGAAGACGGGACGGATCTGTATTGGGCCCGTTCTCGCGTTCTTGAGTATCTCTCGCAGGTCGCCCCCACCCTGCCCGCAGCTTCACGTTCTGCCCTTGGGCCAGATGCAACGGGGGTTGGCTGGGTCTACCAATACGCGCTCGTCGACAGAACGGGCGGCCACGATCTTGCCCAGCTTCGATCCATACAGGACTGGTTCCTGAAGTATGAACTGCAAACCATAGACGGGGTATCAGAAGTCGCAACGATTGGCGGTATGGTGAAGCAGTATCAGGTCGTGGTCGATCCTGAAAAACTCCGTACCTATGGAATACCGCTGGAGAAAGTCCAGTCGGAAATTGTGCGCGGTAACCAGGAAACGGGAGGGCGTGTCATTGAAATGGCTGAAGCCGAATATATGGTCCGGGCTTCCGGCTATATTAAAGGCATCAAGGACCTTGAAGTCATCCCATTAGCTGTCACCGAAAAAGGAACGCCCATTCTGCTGCGTGATGTTGCGCAAATTCGTCTTGGCCCGGAGCTTCGCCGTGGAATTGGTGAGCTTAACGGCGAGGGTGAGGCTGTGGGCGGTGTAATTATCATGCGCTATGGCGAAAATGCCATGCGCACGATCGATCTCGTCAAAGAAAAACTTGAGACATTGAAGGAAAGCCTCCCTGAGGGGGTCGAGATCGTCACCACATATGACCGCTCATCGCTGATTGAGCGTGCCGTTGACACTTTGAAAGAGAAACTGCTCGAAGAGTTCATCGTCGTGCTTCTGGTCTGCGCGCTGTTTCTTTTCCACATCCGCAGTGCGCTTGTTATCCTTCTCAGCCTGCCCTTGGGAATTCTGGCTGCATTCATTGTCATGAACGCTCAAGGCATCAATGCCAATATCATGTCGCTTGGGGGTATCGCGATTGCAATTGGTGCGATGGTCGACGCGGCGATTGTCATGATTGAAAACATGCACAAACATATCGAGCGAACGCCCCTGACCAGAGACAACCGCTGGCAAATTGTTACCGAGGCTGCCGTTGAAGTCGGCCCGGCCCTGTTCTTCTCTCTCTTGATCATAACATTCAG
>NZ_ARYL01000041.1 GCF_000685295.1 Hyphomonas oceanitis SCH89 | reverse complement strand
GGTCAGTTACACCACGCGCTGGGACACGATCATCGCCGCCGCGACTTTCGCGGCTCCTCTCAGACTTGAAAAATAAAACACCAGGGAGAATACCGAGTGTCCCAGACACCTTCGCGTATGCAAGTACGCCCGACTTTGACTTATCTTAAAACCGCACTGAGCATGAGTGTGGGCCTTGCCGCCTTCGCGAGCCTCTCGGCGCCGGCTGTTGCTCAGGAAACGGATAACGACTCGCCTCGCACGATGCAGACCGTGACCGTCACCTCCACAAAGCGCGAACAGACGCTGCAGGATGTGCCGGTTGCTGTGTCCGTCGTGGATGACAGTGTGATCGCCAAGGCGCAGATCACCGATTTGAACGACCTGCAATCTATCGTGCCATCGCTGAGCGTCGGCCAGCTGCAATCGTCGGCCAACACCAATTTCGTGATCCGTGGTTTCGGCAACGGCGCCAACAATGCCGGTATCGAGCCTTCGGTCGGCGTGTTCATCGACGGCGTTTACCGCTCGCGCTCGGCCTCGCAGATCTCCGACCTGCCGAATATCGAGCGCGTGGAAGTGCTGCGCGGCCCGCAATCGACCCTGTTCGGCAAGAATGCGTCCGCAGGCGTCATTTCTGTGGTGACCAAGAAGCCTTCGTTTGAGCCCATGGCCAGCGTTGAAGGCACGATCAGCAATTACAATGGCTATCGCGGCAAGGTCTATGGCACGGGTCCGATCACGGACACACTGGCCTTCAGCCTGGGCGGCAGCTTCAGCAAGCGCGATGGGTATATCGAGGATATCGGCGACGGTCCGGATACCAATGAGCGTAACCGTTATGGCATTCGCGGCGAGCTTCTGTTCGAACCGAACGAGGACACATCTTTCCGCCTGATCGGCGACTATGACACGATTGACGAGATCTGCTGCGGCGCGGTGAACGTTGTGAACGGCCCTACGGGGGCGGTCGTCAACGCACTTGGTGGCCAGGTCGTGACTGGCGACCTCTATAAAGTGGGCTACAATTTCGGCTCCACGAATAATATCGACAATGGCGGCCTCTCGCTGCAGGGCGACTTCGACCTCGGCAAGATGACGCTGACCTCGATTACGGCTTACCGCCAAACGAGCGTCGAGCAGAACGCTGATTCCGACTTCACCACGGCAAACCTGCTGAGCAAAAATGCGAACCAGACCGACATTGATACATTCACGCAGGAAGTGCGGCTGACCTCCGACACGGATGGCCCTGTCGACTGGATGGTTGGCGGCTTCTATTTTGATGAGACGGTCGATATCGGCAACCAGATCTACTTTGGTGACGATTTCCGCGGTTATGCGGATGTGTTGAGCCTGCTGTCGTCCGGTGCGACGCCAGACCAATTGCTGGCGGGTATCAATGCCGGCGCTATTGTGCCGCCACTGTCGCAGATCGAGGCCGCGCTCGGCCTTCCTGTCGGCCAGGTGTTCGGGCAAGCGGGTCAGGGCCTAACAGAGCGGTTTGGTCAGGACAACACGGCCTGGTCTATGTTCGGTACGGTTGACTGGCATGCAACAGATCGCCTGACAGCGACTGTCGGCTTGAACTATACCGAGGACAAGAAGAACGCCTACGGCAACATCGTGGACACGGATGTCTTCTCCGGTGTCGACCTGGTTGCGCTTGGCTTTGCCCAGACGCTTGGGAACTTTGGTGTCGACGCGACTGATCCGGCTCAGGTCGGTGCGTTCGCGGCGGCCAATCCGGTGGCCTTTGCGGGCATCCAGGCTGCTGTGCAGAATCCGGCTCAGAACCCGCTTCTTGCCCTTCAGGTTCTCCAATTCCTGCCGCCTTTCCTCGACTTTCCGAATGCGGTTGAGGACGGCAAGTCCAAGGATGACAAGCTGACTTACACATTGCGCCTCGCTTATGACGCGACGGACAATGTGAACCTCTATGCATCCTACGGCACCGGCTTCAAGGCGACGTCCTGGAACCTGTCGCGTGACAGCCGCCCGTTCTCGAGCGACTTCACACCCGGCTCGCCCGTAACAAGCCCTGGCTCGTCGCCTATCCGGGATGCGGGCCTGGCAGTGAACAACCTCTCGGTGGGTACGCGCTATGCGGGGCCTGAGCTTGCGAAAGTCTTCGAAGTGGGCGCGAAACTCGCTTACAATACGTTCGCAGTGAACGTTGCGCTGTTTGACCAGGAGATCGAGGGCTTCCAGTCCAACACGTTCTCCGGGACAGGCTTCAACCTGACCAACGCCGGCAAGCAGTCGACACAGGGCCTCGAAGTTGATGCCTCTTGGAACGCGACGGACAACCTGTTGCTGACCTTTGCAGGCACGTTCCAGGATCCGGTCTATGATGACTTCACCAGTACGGGCATCAAGATCGACCCCGCTCTGCCGCTGTCGGCAACGAACGAGCTCGATCTGTCCGGCCAGAAGCCCTACGACATTCCCGAAGTGGCGACCTCGACATCGGCGACTTACAGTTTCGATGTGAACTCGCTGGCCTCGTTCGTGCGTGTTGACTGGCAGTATGAGAGCGAGACGGATTATTCCGACGATCCGACCAATCAAGCGCTCATCAATGACAAGCACAAGATCAGCACATTTAACGCGTCAGCCGGCTTTACGACTGAGAATGGCCTGGGCGTGACTGTGTGGGGACGCAACATCTTTGATGACGAGTACATCACGGTGGCGTTCCCGACGACGGCCCAGTCCGGTTCGTTTAACGGTTATCCGAGCCAGCCGCCGACATACGGCATCACGGTGCGCAAGTCCTTCTAGGTCTCGCGTCATATATATATGGAAAGCCCCGTCGCTTGCGGCGGGGCTTTTTGCATTCAGCGACCGGCATTTGCCCGCAGCGACATCGCCGCGAGGATGAGGCCGAGCGATTCGAAGGCGATGAAGAGATAGAAATCAGGTGTCGGGGCAGGGCCGAGCAGGAGCGCGGCAGCGCGGGCGAACACGTAACCGCCCAGATAAGTGATGAGAAACCAGAGTGCGGGCCTCAGCATGGACTGTCGGAGGGCGCCAGCGGCCATCAATGCTGCTGCGCCGAGACTGACGCCGCCGTAGACACCGCGCATCTCATAGGCCGCGTTGGGGCCGCTGACATGCACACCGAGACTGGAGGTCATGCCGAGCGGGTCCAGAAGGGACCAGAGGCCGAAGCCGGCGAAGCTGACGGCCATGGCCGCGAGAAAGAGGCGAATCATCATGGCCCACAATCTAGGCCGTGATTCGCCACCGGAAAGCAGAAAGCGCGCGATGCAGGCCTTGCCTGCCATTGCAGGCGCGCATGACTATATAAGAAACGAAGTGATTCCTGTGCAGGAGGCTGAATGGCCCGCAATTCCGGACGCCCGCCCATTATCAATGCTCCGCCATGGGTGACGGGGATCGCACTGGTGCTGCTGGCGGCGCATGCGATTCGCGTTTTCCTGCCATCGGCGATGCAGGATGAATTGCTGTGGGAGACCGCGCTGTTTCCGGAACGATTCTGGGGCTGGGCCGGGGCGAGCATGCCGCCCGGCGCGGCGGAACCCTATTCAAATGCGCTTACAGCGCTCGCCACCCTGCTGACCACCGGCCTTGTCCATAGTGACTGGGTCCATGTCGGGCTTAACTCGGCCATGCTGCTGGGCGTCGGCAAGCCGGTCTATGAATACCTCGAGCGGACCGGGCAGAGGGAGCGAAACCGGGCGGGATATGTCTTCCTTCTATTATTCCTTGTGAGTGTTGCTGGCGGCTCTGTCGCTCACCTTGCGGCGACTTATCCGGCCGGTCCCCCTGCGATTGGCGCTTCCGGCGGCGTCTCGGGCCTGATCGCGGCAGTCCTTTTGGCGCAGCAGGGAGCGCGGCCTCGTCTGCTATCGCGAACGTTCCTGGGCGCGAGCTTGGTCTTCCTTGTCGCCAATGTGGTGCTCGCGCTGGTCGGCCCGTCCATGATGGGCGCATCCATTGCGTGGCAGGCCCACGTTGGTGGCTATGTTGCGGGGGCGCTGATGTGCCGATTCGTTATATGGCGACGCGAGGGCCTCGCGGCCTGATTTGTCTTCCTCATCGATTCGGTGCGCCGGATATGATAGAGTGCCTCAATAAAGAAACCGGATTCACCGGCAGAGGCTTGGAGGATGCTACATGACGATTGACCAGATTCTGAATGATAAAGGCCGGGAAGTGATCTCGGTTGGCGCCGATGATACGCTTGGTGATGTCGCCAAGGTGCTCGACACGCGCCGAATCGGTGCCGTCGTGGCGCTGGACTCCGACGATTCGATCATTGGCGTATTGTCAGAGCGCGATATTGTTCGCCAGGTTGCCCGTAACGGACAGGCCGCTTTGGACATGAAAGTGAGCGATGCGATGACTCGCGATGTCGTCACGGTGCCCTCAACGATGGCGATTGAGGTCGCCATGCAGCTCATGACAGACCGCAGAATCCGCCATTTGCCCATTCTCCGGAACGATAGACTTATCGGTTTTGTGTCGATCGGAGATCTCGTGAAGTGGAAAATCGCTGAAACCGAGGCTGAGGCCGAGGCAATGAAGTCTTATCTTTCAGCGCAGTACTGAGCCTCCTGCAACAAAACGTGCAGATTTCTGCCGAAAGGCTGTTTTCAGGGGTTGCGGCTTCAGACCATGGGGGGTATTCCCCGGCCTCCGCTGAAGACGCCCTTGGGTTTCCGAAGCGGGCCCGCAGATCGGGCTGCTAAATGAGAAAAAAACTTCTTGCTTTTTTCTCCGAATAGCGGCTATATATGCGGCTCCTTGAAATGCCTGATTTTGCAGGCCGTACCATACGGTCGACAAATTCATTTGTGCCGAAATTACAGCAGAAACGGTGGTCAAACACCAAACTGCAGAAGGCGCAAAAAAGGGTGTTGACGGGCAATGAGGTGGCCAATATAAGCCGCCTCTTCCGGACAGGGCGGCGCCCTGGATGGCCTACCGGAACTGCGGTTCCAGCTGTTTGACATTGTAAGAGATTAGGAAGAGAAACGCAGGCGGCGTGACGGCTTGCGGACGAGGATTTCGGTCCTTGTCCAGACGATCACGACGGATGCGTTTCTTGAGAAAATTCTTTTTCCATCGATCAGGTTTCGGCCTGATCTTTGTGACTAAGGGTTTCTCGTCAAAGAACGCAATTACTTGATGCTTATATAGCAACAGTTGCCGTCCTTATTCCAAAGGACGGATCGTCAGATCAACACTCAACTTGAGAGTTTGATTCTGGCTCAGAACGAACGCTGGCGGCAGGCTTAACACATGCAAGTCGAACGATATAGTGGCAGACGGGTGAGTAACGCGTGGGAACGTACCTTTCACTACGGAATAGCTCTTGGAAACGAGTGGTAATACCGTATACGCCCTCCGGGGGAAAGATTTATCGGTGAAAGATCGGCCCGCGTTAGATTAGCTAGTTGGTAGGGTAATGGCCTACCAAGGCGACGATCTATAGCTGGTCTGAGAGGATGATCAGCCACACTGGGACTGAGACACGGCCCAGACTCCTACGGGAGGCAGCAGTGGGGAATCTTGCACAATGGGCGAAAGCCTGATGCAGCCATGCCGCGTGAATGATGAAGGCCTTAGGGTTGTAAAATTCTTTCGCTAGGGATGATAATGACAGTACCTAGTAAAGAAGCCCCGGCTAACTTCGTGCCAGCAGCCGCGGTAATACGAAGGGGGCTAGCGTTGTTCGGAATTACTGGGCGTAAAGCGCACGTAGGCGGACTTTTAAGTCAGGTGTGAAATCCCAGGGCTCAACCCTGGAACTGCATTTGAAACTGGAAGTCTAGAGACCAGGAGAGGTTAGCGGAATACCGAGTGTAGAGGTGAAATTCGTAGATATTCGGTGGAACACCAGTGGCGAAGGCGGCTAACTGGACTGGTACTGACGCTGAGGTGCGAAAGTGTGGGGAGCAAACAGGATTAGATACCCTGGTAGTCCACACCGTAAACGATGAGAGCTAGTTGTTGGCAGGCATGCCTGTCAGTGACGCAGCTAACGCATTAAGCTCTCCGCCTGGGGAGTACGGCCGCAAGGTTAAAACTCAAAGAAATTGACGGGGGCCCGCACAAGCGGTGGAGCATGTGGTTTAATTCGAAGCAACGCGCAGAACCTTACCTACCCTTGACATGTCCAGTATGGTTTCCAGAGATGGATCCCTTCAGTTAGGCTGGCTGGAACACAGGTGCTGCATGGCTGTCGTCAGCTCGTGTCGTGAGATGTTGGGTTAAGTCCCGCAACGAGCGCAACCCTCATCCTTAGTTGCCATCACGTTTGGGTGGGCACTCTAAGGAAACTGCCGGTGGCAAGCCGGAGGAAGGTGGGGATGACGTCAAGTCCTCATGGCCCTTACGGGTAGGGCTACACACGTGCTACAATGGCAGTGACAATGGGATAATCCCCAAAAACTGTCTCAGTTCGGATTGTCGTCTGCAACTCGACGGCATGAAGGTGGAATCGCTAGTAATCGTGGATCAGCATGCCACGGTGAATACGTTCCCGGGCCTTGTACACACCGCCCGTCACATCATGGGAATTGGTTCTACCCGAAGATCGTGTGCTAACTTCGGAGGCAGCGAGCCACGGTAGGATCAGTGACTGGGATGAAGTCGTAACAAGGTAGCCGTAGGGGAACCTGCGGCTGGATCACCTCCTTTCTAAGGATGCTTTGGATTGTCTGGTTCGCCAGGCTCTAAAGCTCTAAAGAACATCGCCTCCTTGAGAGGCAAAACATATAGCGGTCTTCACGCCGTCTTCGTTTCTCTTCCTTCGTTCGTAATTCAGGTCGCATCGCTGTGACCTGAACATTAAGCGAGCCCCGCGGGCGCTTGTTATCGCCTGTCTTCGACTTTGACTGTGTGGCTCTGATGAGTTGCTGGTCACGGGCCGGTAGCTCAGGTGGTTAGAGCGCACGCCTGATAAGCGTGAGGTCGGAAGTTCAACTCTTCCTCGGCCCACCATCGAAACCTGTTCCGGCAGGGTAGGGAGCGCGCTGCGAGTGCCCGGTTTGGGGCCTTAGCTCAGCTGGGAGAGCGCCTGATTTGCATTCAGGAGGTCAGCGGTTCGATCCCGCTAGGCTCCACCATTCGCGTATGTACGGACGAAAGAAGTTTACCGTTTCCGGGCCCGTTGGGCTTGGGATATTTGTCATTGTAAGGGAAAGATTGATCCGGCTGGCCGCCATGCCTCGTGCATGAACGTCACCAGCATCAGCCGAATAACCTGCCTCACAGCAATGTGGGATCCAGGTCAAAGGGTCAGTCTGCAAGAAACCAACATGTCTGATCGAGATCCATGTTTGTGGCAAACGCTATGCGTTTTCTACTGCACATGGGTTTCAAAAACGATCAAGCGTCAAAAGGGCATCCGGGGGATGTCTTGGCGGTAAGAGGCGATGAAAGACGTGGCACTCTGCGATAAGCACCGGGGAGGCGAGAGCACCCTTTGATCCGGTGATTTCTGAATGGGGAAACCCATCTCCGAGATGTTGGATAATTCGAGCGCTTCGGCGCTCGACCTGTCTAACATTTCACTAGTGAGATATTTTAACCTGAATACATAGGGTTAAAAAGCAAACCCAGGGAATTGAAACATCTAAGTACCTGGAGGAAAGGACATCAATTGAGACTCCGTTAGTAGTGGCGAGCGAACGCGGACCAGGCCTGGTCTGAAACAAGGCGAAGCATCTGGGAAGGTGCGCCATAGTGGGTGATAGCCCCGTAGCCGTAAAATGAAGACCTTTTAGAGTAGGGCGGGACACGTGAAATCCTGTCTGAACATGGGGGGACCACCCTCCAAGCCTAAGTACTCCTTACCGACCGATAGTGAACAAGTACCGTGAGGGAATGATGAAAAGCACCCCGATGAGGGGAGTGAAACAGATCCTGAAACCGGATGCCTACAAGCTGATGGAGCCGCAAGGTGACATCGTACCTTTTGTATAATGGGTCAGCGACTTAGTGTTGCGTGCAAGCTTAAGCCGTTAGGTGTAGGCACAGCGAAAGCGAGTCTTAATAGGGCGACTGAGTACGTAGCATTAGACCCGAAGGCAAGTGATCTAGGTATGGGCAGGCTGAAGGTGCAGTAACATGCACTGGAGGGCCGAACCGTTGAGCGTTGAAAAGCTCTCGGATGACCTGTGCCTAGGGGTGAAAGGCCAATCAAACTTGCTGATAGCTGGTTCTCCGCGAAAACTATTTAGGTAGTGCGTCACGATGAGACTCTGGGGGGTAGAGCACTGAATGGGCTAGGGGTCCTCACCGGATTACCAAACCTTCTCAAACTCCGAATACCCAGAAGTTATGCGTGGCAGACACACGGCGGGTGCTAACGTCCGTCGTGAAGAGGGAAACAACCCAGACCGCCGATTAAGGCCCCCAAGTTATAGCTAAGTGCGAAACGATGTGGAGGTGCTGAGACAATCAGGAGGTTGGCTTAGAAGCAGCCATCCTTTAAAGAAAGCGTAACAGCTCACTGATCAAGCGCCTCTGCGCGGAAAATGTATCGGGACTAAAGTTATACGCCGAAATCGCGGGCTCAGTAATGAGCGGTAGCGGAGCGTTCCGTAAGCCTGTGAAGGTGAACCGTGAGGTTTGCTGGAGGTATCGGAAGTGAGAATGCTGACATGAGTAGCGACAAAGAGGGTGAGAGACCCTCTCGCCGAAAGACCAAGGGTTCCTGCGTAAAGTTAATCTGCGCAGGGTTAGCCGGCCCCTAAGGCAAGGCCGAAAGGCGTAGTCGATGGGAACCACGTTAATATTCGTGGGCCAAGGGATGAGTGACGGATTTCGAAAGTTGTATCCTCTTATTGGATTGAGGATGCGGCCTGGAAGTCCCTGGAAATAGCCTCCCTATTAGACCGTACCCGAAACCGACACAGGTGGTCAGGTAGAGCATACCAAGGCGCTTGAGAGAACTATGTTGAAGGAACTCGGCAAATTACCTCCGTAACTTCGGGAGAAGGAGGCCTCACATTGGGCAACCAGTGCTGAGGGGCACAAAACTGGGGGTTGCGACTGTTTATCAAAAACACAGGGCTCTGCGAAGCCGTAAGGCGACGTATAGGGTCTGACGCCTGCCCGGTGCCGGAAGGTTAAAAGGAGAAGTGCAAGCTTTGAATTGAAGCCCCGGTGAACGGCGGCCGTAACTATAACGGTCCTAAGGTAGCGAAATTCCTTGTCGGGTAAGTTCCGACCTGCACGAATGGCGTAACGACTTCCCCACTGTCTCCAACATAGACTCAGCGAAATTGAATTCCCCGTGAAGATGCGGGGTACCCGCGGTCAGACGGAAAGACCCCGTGAACCTTTACTACAGCTTCACAGTGGCATTAAAGAATATATGTGTAGGATAGGTGGGAGGCTTTGAAGCATGGTCGCTAGATCGTGTGGAGCCAACCTTGAAATACCACCCTTGTCTTCTTTGATGTCTAACCGCGCCCCTGGATGGGGCCGGGACCCTGTGTGGCGGGTAGTTTGACTGGGGCGGTCGCCTCCCAAAGTGTAACGGAGGCGCGCAATGGTAGGCTCAGAGCGGTCGGACATCGCTCGTTGAGTGCAATGGCATAAGCCTGCCTGACTGTGAGATCGACGGATCGAGCAGAGTCGAAAGACGGTCATAGTGATCCGGTGGTCCCGAGTGGAAGGGCCATCGCTCAACGGATAAAAGGTACTCCGGGGATAACAGGCTGATGATGCCCAAGAGTCCATATCGACGGCATCGTTTGGCACCTCGATGTCGGCTCATCACATCCTGGGGCTGGAGCAGGTCCCAAGGGTTCGGCTGTTCGCCGATTAAAGTGGTACGTGAGCTGGGTTCAGAACGTCGCGAGACAGTTTGGTCCCTATCTGCCGTGGGTGTTGGAGACTTGAGAGGATTTGTCCCTAGTACGAGAGGACCGGGATGAACACACCTCTGGTGGACCTGTTGTGGCGCCAGCCGCATTGCAGGGTAGCTATGTGTGGACTAGATAACCGCTGAAAGCATCTAAGCGGGAAACTAACCTCAAAACTAGGTCTCCCTGAGAGCCGTGCAAGACCAGCACGTCGATAGGCTGGGTGTGGAAGTGCAGCAATGCATGGAGCTAACCAGTACTAATTGCTCGATAGGCTTGATCGTGAAACTCGTGTGTAGTTGAAAGCGCATTGCTTTTGCTCATACTTGGACCTCGAAAAGACATTTTGGTTTCATATTGCATTATACCTTGCTGATTTCCGCCGACCCGGTGGTTATGGCAGGGGGTCCCCACCCGATCCCATCTCGAACTCGGTCGTTAAGCCCCCTTGCGCTGATGGTACTACGTCTTAAGGCGTGGGAGAGTAAGTCGCTGCCGGGTCCGCAGAACTCAGTAAGTATAATGCCTCTTGCAGACACACATCTTTCCTTTACCTCGAATGGTCATCTCACGATGACCTGCCGTGACGGACGTCCGTGTCCTACACGGGCATCTTGTCCGGCTCAGCCAGAAACGGCGGGCCGGATTTGCATTTCAGGGGCTGGTCTCCTAAATGTACAAAAGTTGACGCGGGATGGAGCAGTCCGGTAGCTCGTCAGGCTCATAACCTGAAGGTCACAGGTTCAAATCCTGTTCCCGCACCCAAATTAGCCCCTGATTTCCTAACGGAAGTCGGGGGCTTTTTGCGTTTTGCGACTTTATTTGGATGATCGACACTCCAGGGTCTTGGCGGGGGCTTAATGATAGGCGCCGTCTGCGTTAACCAAGCCATTGGAACGATCGGCGTGCCTTGGGCATAGGTCTGGTGGAAGTCTCCTCCTCTTCCACCCTTTCTTCAGTGCCGGCGCAGAATGCGTCGGCATTGTTGATTTGGGCATGGGAGATACGAAAAAGCGCGCCAACCCCGGGGGCAGCGCGCTCGTTCTGGCTCAAATAAGCCGGGCTGATTATTCAGGCTTGTTGGCGTCAGCGGTCTCTTCGATCTTGTCGCCAGCAGCTTCGATGTCCTGGCCAGCGCCTTCAACCGTGTTGCAGGCTGTGAGGAAGAGAACGAGCGCAGCGGCGCCCACGGTTTTCATTACGGTTTTCATGTACAGGTCTCCTTGCATTTAACCCGCAAATTTAACGCGCCTTCGGATCACCTGTTCCCAAAATAAATGGTAAATCCTGACTCTTATGCCTTCAGCGTTTTTGTACTGTCGGGATCCGGTTGGTAGCGGATAATACCGTGCAGGAACATATCCACGACAATGTTCACTGACGTCCTGATCTCTTCTGCATTCGGACGCACATCCTCATCCAGTAGCGCGCGTGAGACGAGGCCTGAGCGTGTCATCTCCAGGAAGAGCGTGGCCGTGCGATAGGGATCCTCAAGGCGAATCTCGCCGGCTTCCTCGCGGTCCATAAGGTAGTCGACAAGTGCCTGGCGAATTTTGTCTGGTCCTCTGCGCTGGAACTCCCTTGGAATTTCTGGGAATTTCCGGGCGAGGCCGACAATCAGACGATACATCTCCAGCGATTCCGGTTCCAGCAGCTTGCTTGTGAATTGCTCGCCGATGCGACGCAGACCCTCTTGCACGGGCGTATGGGCGGAGAGTTCGACACCCATACTTTCTGTTATCTGACGCACACGCGCATCCAGCATGGAGATGAAGAGACCCTGCTTGTCGCCGAATTGCGAATAGAGCGTTGAGAGCGATCCGCCTGCGCGCAGCACGATTTCCGACATGCTGGCCGCTTCATATCCCTGTTCCAGGAATACCTGACGCGCGGCCGCTATAAAGGCGGCGCGCCGCTTGTCGCCCCGGGTCTGAGGCTCGGCCTCCTTGATCGCTTTGTTATGAGCTGCGGACATCCCGGCCGGGCTCCTCCCTGTATGTTCTTTTTCAGAACTCTTCTTGAAACCGTAATTGACATTACACATTTCTCGGGTGTAATCAACATTACACTTGCTGACGCAGTTGTGTGCAGCAGTCTGAAGAGGTGTGCACATGGCCCTGAAGGCTTTCCCGTCCGTTCCGAAAGTAGTCGAGCCGACCAAGGAAGCGGAAGACACAGGGACTCTCGCAAACGATACGGTAGAAGCGTCGGCGCCGGCCGCTCCCGTAAATATTCGCCGCTATGTGATGTTTGCCGTCGCCGGTCTCGCAGTGCTTTTCGGGCTGTGGAAGGGCGTTGAGTGGTGGAACACTGGTCGGTTCGAAGTTCGCACCGACAATGCCTACATCCGGGCCGACATCACGACCGTTGCTTCAAAGATCCAGGGCTATGTGTCCAAGGTCGCTGTTACGGATAACCAGGTCGTCCAGGCGGGTGATCTTCTCGTTGTACTCGAGGGTGGCGACTATGATGCCCGCCTGGCCGAAGCTCAGGCTGCCCTGTCGCAGGCTGAAGCCGCTGCAGCTCAAGCGCGCGCACAAGTCGCTTCAATGCAATCGCTTGAAGCCTCCGCCGTCGCGGACATTGCTGCGCAAAAAGACCGTGTGATCGAGGCACGTGCGGCCGAGCAGTCGGCCAAAGCCAATGCCAAGATCGCCAGCGAAGATTTCGTCCGATACACCGAACTTACAGAGAAGGGACATTACCCGGCGGCTCAACTCGACACGGCGCACGCAAAGGCAGATGCGGCGAAGGCCAATGCCGACCAGGCAGCCGCCGCCATCACCACCCAGAAAAGCCAGCTCAGTGTCGCTCAGGCAGGACTCGGGCGGGCTCGGCAGGACATTACGGCAGCCGAGGCAGCCGTGGCCGGCGCTGACGCACAAGTCGAAGCCGCACGCGCACGGGTGCAGGCCGCGCAGCTCGATGCGGGTCGCGCTGAGATTCGCGCACCAATTTCGGGTGTCGTAGCCAATCGCGTTGTTTCTGAAGGGCAATTGCTCAGCCCCGGTCAGCAGGCCCTTTCAATAGTGCCTGTCGATCAGGCCTATGTTGTTGCCAATTTCAAAGAGACCCAGGTTGAGAATATGCGGCCTGGCCAGAAGGTGGAGCTGCACGTCGACGCGTACCCCGATCTCAAGGTGGAGGGCACTGTCCAGTCGCTGGCACCGGCATCCGGTGCCCAGTTCAGTCTCATCCCGCAAGATACGGCGACCGGTAACTTCACCAAGATTGTCCAGCGCGTTCCTGTGCGTCTTGCGATTTCGAAAGAGGCGCTCGAAACCGGATTGATGCGGCCGGGCCTGTCGGTCGAGGCGGTGGTCAACGTCAAACCTTCAAAGTCGTGAGATGAGCACGTCGTCAACGACGCATCCTGAAAACGCCCAGGCCGTGGCCGAGGGTGAGAAGATTCCGATTACGCTCCATATCGGCTTTCTGGCGATGATAATCGGCATGTTCATGTCGATTTTGGACGTGCAGATTGTTGCCAGCTCCATCCGCCAGATTCAGGCCGGCGTATCGGCCAGTGGCGACGAAATTGCCTGGGTGCAGACCGGTTACCTGATTGCAGAAGTTGTCGGCATTCCCCTGTCCGGCTTTCTCAACCGAGTGTTCGGTTTGCGCCGCCTGTTCATGATGTCGGCGGCGGCCTTTACGGTCTCCAGTGTTCTTTGCGCCATGTCATGGGATCTGGATTCCCTTATCTTTTTCCGCTGCGTGCAGGGTTTTGTCGGTGCGGCCATGGTGCCGTCCACAATGGCGGCCGCGTTCACCCTGTTCCCAGGCGGACGCTCGATGACGCAGCAGGTCATGATCGGCATGGTCGCCACGCTCGCCCCCTCGATCGGGCCAACGCTGGGTGGCTGGGTTACGGAACATATGAGCTGGCATTGGTTGTTCCTGCTTAATGTCATACCGGGCATTGCGGCAGTTGTTCTCGTGTGGATGTACGTGCCGCGCCAGAAGGGCGAGACGCATTTGCTGCGCCGCGTCGATATCATCGGTCTCGCAGCCATGGCGCTCATGCTTGGTTCGTTTGAATGGGTTGTGGAAGAAGGCCCGGCGGAGGGCTGGACCCAGAGCAGCATGATTATCCGCTGGATGTTCTATTGCACCGTCGCGACCGTCATCTTCTTCTACCGCTCAACCCGATCCGCATATCCGATTGTTGACCTATCGGTGTTCAAGGACCGAAACTTTGCATCCGGCGCCATAGTCGGCGCGGTTATCGGGTTCGTTCTATATGGCTCGGTTTACGCGCTGCCGCTTTTCCTGGGGCAGGTGCAAGGCTATTCAGCCCTTCAGATCGGTCAGATCATGAGCGTATCTGGTGTTGCAATGTTCATTGGTGGCCCGATTGGAGGCGCCCTGACGCGGCGTTTCGATCCGCGTCTTGTACTCGGCAGCGGGCTCATTCTCGTGACGGTTGGCGTTATGGGGAATGCGCACATGACGCATGAATCCAGTTTCAATGAACTGTTCTGGCCACAAGCCATACGCGGTATCGGACTGATCCTCACCATGGTGCCGACCACCAACCTGGCGCTTGGCACCTTGCCGCCACCACGCGTGGCGAATGCGTCCGGTCTGTTTACTGTATGCCGAAATCTTGGCGGTGCCGTGGGCATCGCGTTCCTGAATACGCTTATGCTGCATTACAATTCGCTGCATAAACAGGAATTGTCGGCGGGCATGAGCATGGCGCGGCCCGAAGTCCAGGCATGGCTATCACAGGCGTCCAGCCGACTTCAGGCGGCCGGCGTTCCCGACCCTGATGCGTCGGCGATGATGCAGTTGGGGCAAAGGGTGCAGATGGAAGCGCTGGTCATGACCTACAATAATCTCTTCATGGCGATGGCCATGGCATCGGCCGCTGCGTTTCTGGTTGTCTTCATCTTGCAGAAGCCGAATCCCGCTGCTGGGCCTGTTGCAGCGCATTAATAGCACGCAGAGAAAAGGGCGCCGAGTTACCAGCGCCCTTTGTCTTTATGAATTTGATCATCCAGCTTCTGTTTAGACGACGTTCTTGCCTTGAACGGCCCGGACAACGAATGTCAGGACGAGCAGCGCGAGGAATACGAAGAACAGGATCTGCGCGATACCTGCCGAAGCGCCTGCGAGACCGCCAAAGCCCAGAGCGGCAGCGACGATGGCGAAGATGAAAAATGCGAGTGCCCAACCGAGCATGATAAGTCTCCTTGTAAATGTTAGCCGGCTTCATGCGCCGTTACATTACCAACTCGGAGGGGGCAGAGGCGGTTCCGGAAATTAACTTTGGAACTTTTTCAAGTCGTTCTGCGTTTTATGAACAGCACCTGATGCGTCTCGCGACTGGCTGGCAGGATTTGCAGCGGCATCTCAAGTCAGCATCAGGATTAACGACGACACATGATCACTCGGGGGCCTTGCTTGAAGCTGTGCGCATTGATTAATCCAGACTCTGGATCCACGCCTAAAAATTCCGAAGACGCGCTGCTCGCAGAACTTGAAGCCATGGGGCTCACCGCACAGGTGATGCCCGCTGTCGGCGGAGAGATCGTATCTGCTGTGTCTCAAGCGCTCGCCACAAAACCTGACGCCTTGATTGTGTGGGGCGGCGACGGATCCGTCGCGTGTGCCCTTTCAGCGAGCGGTGTCTCCGGTCCGCCTGTCCTGGCCTTACCGGGTGGGACGATGAACCTGGTTCACAAGCGTCTCCATGGCGAGCTCACAGACTGGAAGGAAATCCTGCGTCGCGCGTTGCCGTCCGAGGCGGAGCCTTTTGCGGCTGGCTGTGTCGACAAGCACCTCTTCTTTGTCGCGGCCATGATGGGGCAGGTGACCACACTCGCTGAATCACGAGAGGCCGCACGGCATGGCCAGATCATCAAGGCAGCGGAATTGGCAGTTCAGTCGGGTGCCATGAATATCGAACGCAGGTTGCGGCTTGAAGCCGTCCACGCAGACGGCAACCAGAGGCTAGACGCCGTGGCAGCGGCCGTCGTGATTGGCGATGGCCCGATCCCAAAGTTGGAAGTAGCCGCCATTGATCCGCGATCGACGTTTGATTGGGTAACGATCGCCGTCGATGCCCTCGTGCATGGATGGCGCGACGCGGAGTCGATCGAAATGGACGAGACGCGTACAGTTACGATTACTGATATTGAGGGCCTCGAGTTTCCAGCCACCATCGATGGCGAGACGGTCAGCATGCCCAGCGGCACGACCATCAGTCTGAAACGCCATGCTGCCAATGTTCTACGCGCCAGGCTTGGCTGATGCGGATAGTGCAACTCGCAGACCTGCACTTCGGCGCGGAAGACCCTCGCGCCATTGAGGCTGCGACAGATTCAGTCAGCCAGCTAGATCCGGATGTGGTGGTGGTCAGCGGAGACATGACCCAGCGCGGCAAGCACCGAGAATTTGAGATGGCGCGCAAGTGGATTGACGAGCTGAACCGCCCTTGTCTCATCGTACCGGGAAACCACGACACGCCGCTGTTTAACTTGGTGTCACGCGCCAGTAGTCCATTCCAGCGCCACGATCATTACTTCGACTCCTATGCCGACATGCTGCGGGTGGATGATGTCCGCATCGACGGGCTGAATACAGCGCGCGGTTGGCAGGCCCGCTCAAACTGGGCGGAAGGCTCCGTGCGCCTGCGTCATCTGGCGAATATTTTGAACCGTGATGTTGATCCCGATGTCGTGCGCCTTCTGGCGTGCCACCATCCGTTCCGGTCTCCCAAGGATGCGCCCTTGAGGACTCGTACACGTCGGGGGAGCGCCGCCAGCGAGATGATGGCCGAAAGTCATGTGTCGATCTTGCTGACTGGGCATGTGCACACGCCCCATGCCGAGATCATTGAGGAGCGCAATGGCCGCTATCTTGCCATCTCTGCCGGCACGCTTTCGACACGCCTTCGCAATGCCCCGCCCGCGTTCAACAGTCTCGATATTACAACAACGACCGTTTCGGTGACGACGCATGACTTCAAAGGTTCAGCATTCGAGCCATCCTCACTGGGCAGCTGGAAAGTCGCTTATCTCAAGCAATCATAAGCTGTCGCTCGGTCAGGAACCGTCCGGCATGTGAAGCTTCAGCTGGCAGCCGACACCGGGGCTTGCCTCCACTTCCAGTGTCGCGGCGAGCTGGCGCGAAAAAGCGCTCATCAATTTGGTGCCGAGGCCGCGTCCGTTTTCCTGATCGGATGGCGCGGAGGGGTCATACCCGCGGCCATTATCGGAAATTTTCAGCGTCGTTCCCGTCTCGTCGACAGAGAGGGATACGGTAATCACGCCACCTTCTGGTCCAAACGCATATTTCATCGCATTTGTGATGGCTTCGACAATGAAGAGGGCCATCGGTATGGCGTCATCTGCTGGCCGCATGACGTCTTCATAGTCCTGGACAATCTCGACGCCGGATTCCTCCATGCCGAGCGCTTCTGACAGGTGAGACACGAGGCCTGTCAGGAAAGGCTTCAGATGGACCTGCTCCAGACGCTCATTCTGATAAAGGGTCTGGTGCACAATCGCGAGCGCATCGATGCGGTGCCGGGCAGCAGAAATGGCTGCTTTCGCTTCTGGGTCGCGCAACTGTCGGCCTTGGAGATTGAGGAAGCTTGTAACGATCTGGAGATTGTTTTTGACCCTGTGATGGATCTCCCGCACGGCCGCATCGCGGCTCGCGATGGCCATCTTCAGATCCTGGTCGCGTTCACCGATATCTTTGGCCATGACGTCCATGGCGCGGGCGAGCCTTGAAATTTCGTCAGGCGCCTTGTCGAACGTCTGGCCGGCTTTGAACTGGTAGCGACCCGCCCCGTAAACGCGGACGGTTCGCGTGAGCCGCGACAGCCACCGTAGCACGAGCGAGTCGATCGCAAGCCAGACAGCGAGCAAGGCTACACTGAAAGCAATAAGCGGCAGGCCGATGGATGTCAGGGGGCGCAGCGTGAAATCGCTCCAAAAACCCGGAGATTCCCGCGATATGGCAGCGAATACATTGCCAGGCCCCAGAGGCTTTATGACGACATCCAGTGGTTTGGCGCCCTTGTCCTTCAGTACGAAAAGGGTCGGGGTTTGCTCCTTGGAGACAGTCGCCACCCAATCTGGATTGAGCTTGGCGAAGCGGCTGCTCCCAAAAGCTTCGCCACGATCGTCCACGACGGCGACTTCAATACCAGTTGGCGGGCCAGCTTCATGAGCAAGGGCTGCGAGTTGCGCCGTGTGCAATTCAAAGCCGACCGATCCAACAAATGTGCCTTCATCGTCATCAAGGCGCAGGAGGATTGAGAACAACCAGTCACTGTCCCGGTTGCTGTAATACGTGTCGCTGCGAACGAGTTTTTCGCCGCGTTTCAGCCGTTCATTGTTTTCAGGATCAGGTAAAGTCCATCCTGCGTCTGACGGGGCCGAACAGGTCGCAACGCCCTCCGTGTCGAAATGGGCGACATTTGCCAGTGGGGCGATTATCTCTGACAGATTATTGTAAACTTTCGTGCATCTTCCTCGCGCCAAGTCGTCGCGATTTAGAGTCAGCAAAAGCGCTGCCTGATCTATGGATTTCTCAACACTGTCCAACGCGTCGTCTGACAGAAGAAGAAGATCTACCCGGCGCTCGTCGAGTCCCTTCGCTGCGTCGAGATAAGCCGAAAAAACTGAAAGCAGCAGAATAGGCATCAGGGCCGCCACCAGCGTCATGACGAGACGCTTGCGCAACGATCCTGATTTCCTATTGGATTCCGTGTCTTTCAGCTCAGATTGTTGGAGCACCAGCTATCTCGTCCGCCTGATCCATGATGTCGTCAAAAGCCCTGCTGGCGGACATGCCTGAGTCGCTATTATAGCCTGTATTATTTGATTCCAGGATCTCTATGACAGCCTTGCGTGCGCGTGACACGCGGCTTTTTATTGTACCCACTGCGCATCCGCAAATTGCCGCCGCCTCTTCATAGGCCATACCACCAGCACCCACGAGAATAAGCGCTTCCTTCTGATCGACGGGTAGTTTGGCCAGCGCATTACGAAGCGCCAGAAGCTCAAGGCTATCGGTCGGGTTGCTGCTGGACAGCAGTGTGGCTTCAGCCACTTCCGGGTCGAGCGGCTGACGCCGCCAGCTGCGGCGTTTCTCGGAATAGAAAGCGTTACGCAGGATGGTGAAGGCCCAAGCCTTCATATTAGTACCAGCATGAAATGACTCACGCGCATTCCACG
Organism: Hyphomonas oceanitis SCH89; assembly: GCF_000685295.1. GTDB lineage: Bacteria > Pseudomonadota > Alphaproteobacteria > Caulobacterales > Hyphomonadaceae > Hyphomonas > Hyphomonas oceanitis. The sequence continues at coordinate 5,052 of NZ_ARYL01000041.1, read as the reverse complement.
CTTTCAGCATGGCGTCCTGCGCAAGGTCATCCGCGAGCGTCGCATCGCGGCACAGACTGCGAGCAAAGGCACGCAGGTGCGGGATAAGCGTCGTAAGCTCTTGCTTGAACGCTTTATCATCGAGTTTTTCGGGCTCTGGTTTCATCGCGCGACGCTCACTCGGAATCCGCAGGACCGGACGAACGCTTTTGGTCTGCCTGTTCCAGCAGTTTCAAGAACTCATCTGGTACATCTTCCTGGGCAACATCCTCGTAAATGCGACGAAGTTGATCGCCAATTTTTGCACCGCGACGCTTCAGATCAGCATCGGATTTCTGCTGACCTGTCTGCTTCTTCTTGTTCATTGGCTGGACTCTGGATTCGATCAATGGATTGTACCTGCTGTTCAACTCACATACTTGAACTGCGGGCAATGGGTTTTGTTCCACCGCAAAATGTTTTTTTGCAGAAACCTGCAACCATTTTGGTCCGGGTGGGTTAAGAACGAGAAATATCGTAAGAGGGTTCCCATGGATTTGGTTAAAAATTTCGCTCCGCATCTGCCGTTCCTGCGCCGCTATGCGCGTGCGCTTACGGGTAGCCAGGACAGTGGCGACGCATATATCCGCGCTTCTCTCGCGGCTCTGGTTGAAGACCCTGACCAGATCGACCGCGAAATTGACGCGCGTACCGCACTTTATCGATTTTTCCATGTAATCTGGGGCGGAACAGGTGCCCAACTTGAAGCGCCGGATGATTCAGACGTAAATCCAGCTGACCGCCGTCTTCAGGCACTTGCGCCCATTCAGCGCCAAGCTTTCCTTTTGACGGCCCTTGAAGGGTTTTCCGTCAAGGAAGCGGCGTTCATTCTTGGGGTGTCAGAAGACGAGCATACCGATCTGGTTACGGCGGCGCACCGCGATATCGAGCAAGAGCTCAAGACAAAAGTGCTTATCATTGAGGATGAGCCGATTATCGCGGCTGACCTCGAAAATCTTGTCGAAGACCTTGGCCATGAAGTCACAGGCAACGCGACGACGCGTACAGAAGCTGTCGAAATGGCGAAATCCACCAAGCCTGGCCTGATCCTTTGCGATATCCAGCTTGCGGACGGTTCTTCAGGTATTGATGCTGCGCATGATATTCTTGAGATAATGGATGTGCCGATCATATTTATCACGGCATTCCCAGAGCGTCTGCTCACGGGTGAGCGGCCGGAGCCGACATTCCTGATCCCGAAACCTTTCCAGGAAAACACGGTCAAAGCAGCGATTGGCCAAGCCTTGTTCTTCAACCCGGCCAAATCGCCTAACGTTGTGGCGTGATCTGATCAGCGAAACAGCGCGAGCAAAATGACCATGCCTACCAGCGCCAGTACGATGCCGAACCCAAGGGTTTTGGTCATTCCACTGATGCGCTGACCCTGGCGGGCTTCTTCTTTCTTAATCGTCGTTTCGTCTTCAGGCATACGCTTCTCCTTTCCCTACTGACGCGCCTCGGCGCGCCAGGTTCCTTCGAGTATCAAGTGCGGTATGTTGGAGCGCGTTTGCCGTTCGTTTTTTCATTGGTGGCAGCGCCGGCGTGTGATGTGTCATTTGCCATCGGAAACTTGGACAGATCCAGTCGGCGCAGGTGCAGATAGTCCGTGTTGAAATGACATAGGCGCGCGAGCCGCTCCCGGTCATCAATCAGGATAACACCCCGGGTCTCTTCAATGAGACCCGCGTGGCGCATTGCCGACATTGTTCGGGAGACGTGTACAGGGGTAAGGCCGAGTGCATCGGCGAGGTCGACGCGCGTCAGCGGAAGCGGCAACTGGCTGTGATTTGTGCCCATTGCGCCATTCATGCGTCTTTGCAGCTCGAGAAGAAGGTGGCCAATTCGCTCCTTGGCAGAGCGTCTGCCGAGCCGGACGATTTGTTCGCGGAGGATGGACTCTTCCTGTACGGCGGCCCACCAGAATGACGAAGATATATCGCCGGAGGTTCGCAGCAGCTGTACGAATTCGCGCGTGTCTATCACGAGGATTGATACATCGGTCACGCTCGTGACGGTATGGTCGGCCTCAAGGCACGCAAGAGCCTGAAGATCGAAAATATCTCCGGGCAACATGAAGTTGACGATCTGCCTTCGCCCGTCTTCCAACGTGCGATGCCTAACGGCCCATCCCTTGTTGACGATGAACAGCGTCTCCGCGACTTCACCGACGCGAACGATGTCCTCGCCAGCGCGGTACGTGACTGTTTTGGTGGTAAACTCGTCGATCAGTGCCCAGATTTGATCGTCCATAACGGCATACTGGGAAAGCCGATTCTTGAATGCTTGCATGGGGATCGTACTCCTGACCGCATACGGGGTTCCGCGTATTATCGCGAACCGCTTTAAAACATAGGCATTATCATGGAACAAAGCGACAGTGAGGCCGTTTATTCGCAGTTGAACCTACTAATTTTCCTCCAAGGAGCATGAAATGGACACCAAGACCGCCACTGGCACAAAAATTAAATCCGACATCGATTCCGATGTTGATGCGCTGAAAACTGATATCGCTGCACTGCGTGATGATCTGCGTCAGGTCGTCAAAGACATGCGCGGCCTCGCCGCCGTGCGCGCTCAGGCTGGAGTCGACAAAGGTACTGAGCTCGCCAAGGAAGCTGGCGAACAGATTGGCGAAGCGAAAACCGCTATGGAAAGCCGTATTCGCGACAATCCTCTCGGCGCCATCGGCATCGCGTTCGGAGCAGGGGTTATCCTTGCAATGATGCGCCGGAACTAGGCACTCATGGACACAACGAAGCTTCGCCTCTTCGCGGCCGTCGCCGGGATCGTATTCGGTCTTGGCGGCGTATTCGCGCTTGCAGTGGCATTGACCCTCGCACTGGCCATTTATCTCGGCACAGTGGGGGCCACGTTCACCGTGGCGGCGCTCTTCCTGTCGGCGGCCTGTATCTGCCTGTTCCTCTTCCTCCAGCCGACCAAATCATCTGCGGATGAGCTGGACGACATTGAGGATGCAACGGCAGATGCGCTGGCAGACCTGCCGTTCGACGCGCTGAAGTCGGTAATTGAAAAGCGCCCCCTGACGGTTGCCGCCCTCGCGCTGCTGGCCGGATATTCTGTTGTGAGAGACCCTGCAGCTGTTGCGCGCCATGCGCAGCGATTCATGGTAGGGTTGCTCTAAGCGGCCCATCAGGCCCGTAGATTATCGTGAGCAGCCGGACCGGAGATTCATGCGTTCTGCCATCCTGATTTTCTCAGCTCTTACGGCTGGCCTCGCGCTTGGGCGAAAGTTCCTGGCAGGTGAAGTGGCCAGCCGCAAGAACAAGGTTATCGAAGCCGCCGCGATAGAGGCGCGTCAACGCATTCGCGAACAGGCCAATATCGTCCTGAAGGACAGTTTCGTCCATTTCGCTGCAGCGACCGGTGTTAAACTCCTCATCCTCATCACACTTTGGCTATTCTGGCGGACGCAATTGCTGGGCCACGATGCCATTTCCGTGGCGGTCATCATCTGCCTGGTCGGGTTCGTTATCCGGGATACCTGGGTCATCTATCCAACCGCGCGCTTCGTTCTCAGCGCGCTTGTGCGCAATGGCTGGCACCCCATCCGGGCGCTGGGAGAGACCATTGCAGCACTCGTCTTTGAAGAAGTGCTGATGGAGGCCGAAGCGCTGCCGCAGCCGCGTTCGCACATGCTGCTTATCAAACTCTCTGGTCACGATCAGGACACGATGCACACGGAAATCGCTGCCGCCGTGGCTGATATTGCTCGCCAGTCCTCCTGGTATGATCTGCGGCCCTATATCTTCAGCGCCGCCGCCAAGACCGTCTCAATCATGGTGCTATATGGCGCGACCGTCGCCCTCCTGATCTCGCGTCTGCCGCACTATTGATCCGGCCTAGGCGCGGAAACAGTCGGCCACGCGGGCGAGCCAGCGCCTCACTTCATCGCCTTTCTCGTCCAGCGAATTGCCATGCCGTACCAGGATAAGGTCGAGCGAAGGGATGAGCACAGTATACTGGCCCTGATATCCATTGGCCGAAAAGCTGTCCGGCCCGCACATGCCAAGCCACCAATGCGCGCCATCGCCCAGCGGCTCCGTCGGCGGTGTCGGTGTTGGCGTGCGCGCATAGTCGACCCAGCCTTCCGGCAGGATACGCCGACCATCCCACACACCCTCACGCATATAGAGCAGGCCAAACCGCGCAAAATCCCGCGCCGTGCAATAGCAGAACGACGAACCGATAAACGTGCCCTGCGCATCGAATTTCGGCAGCGGCGATTTCATCCCGATGGGGCCGAACAGTTCCTGGAACATGAAAGCGCGGAAGGCGTCGCCGGATTCACCGAGCGCCCGGGCGGCGCAGCGGGCGACGATATTGGTCGTGCCACTGGCATAGCTCCAGGCTGATCCCGGTTCATGCACCAGCGGAAAGCCAGCTGCGAAGCCGCCCACATCATCCTTGCCTGAGCCGAACAGCATCTCGATCACATCCGACACGCCGGCATCGACATAGTCTTCCGCAAATTTCAGCCCGCTCGACATGCGCAGCAACTGGTCCAGCGTGATGCGGCGGCGCGGGTCGTCCGCCCCTTGCCACTCCGGCACGTCAGCGGGGGCCTGCACGTCAATCTTGCCCTCGCGCACCAGTATGCCGACCAGCGCATGGGTCATGCTCTTGGCCTCTGACCAGGACGGATAGGTGTCGGTCGCCAGATTGTCCTGCCCATATTGCTCGGCGACGATGCGTCCGCCCTGAACCGCCAGAAAGGCATGCGTCTCGCCCATACTGGCCAGCGCAGCCTCACTGAAAGCGAGATCCAGAAGCCGCCTAAGTTCCCCCGAGTCCACGCCAGCGCCCAGCGGCCCCTCCGGCCAGCGCTCAGTCGGCCATGCCACGCCTTCAGGCTGGGACGGCAGCGGCACAAGCGCAGGGGAAGATGACATGGGCGGACCTCGGCATTGAGTTTCAGCTATGCCTAGTAAGCAAAGCTGAGCCCATACCGAAAGGCCAAACGCCGAAATTGCCGGTGCCGTTGCTCATAAAGATGTGACGGGAATACTGGCGGCA
>NZ_ARYL01000040.1 GCF_000685295.1 Hyphomonas oceanitis SCH89 | reverse complement strand
GCTCGAACCGCTGACCCTCTCGGTGTAAACGACAAATTATTCCTTATTTTACAGCATATTGTATGTAAACCGACATCGATTTTCCGGTATAAAAACAAGGTCTCTAAACTCCAAGTGTAAACCACGCATGTCGTGATGTTGGCCTCGAGGTTAGGAGCTTCACATCATATTTTCGCAAGCTGAATGGACAGGTTCGATATCCTTCAACCGCTTCAGTTTGTCTTGGTGTTTTCAGCAAGATCGCCAGCGACAAATTCCGATGCTCGGCTCGGCGCAACGCTCGCGCTCCCGAACACAATCACGGTTGAACCGGCTTCCTCATCTTGCAGCAAAAGGTCAACTCAAGCCGCAGACGTACTGCGCTCAACGCGTCTCTTTCAAGTAAGTTTGCACCGTGCGAGCCCAAACGATAGATCAGGATATGGACAAGTCGGTAGATTCGCCCGTCCACGCCGATCTCGCTCGGGGGCCGCACCCTTGCGTCAGCTTTTCTATTGTCCCCACGTTGCACCTCTCAAACCGAAAGCGGCGCGCAAATTCGCGGAGCGCCTATAAGTACGATCGTATTGTTCTGGAAATATATGTTAATTCGAAATTTCGCTGGACCACCAGTGGTTTCCAAAAAGCATCCTCAAAAATAGGATATAACGGCTTCATATCCCGAAAAGCGGCCCTTGAAATTTAATAAATACAATCGTATCATTATTTTTATAGCATATCATTCAAATCAGACGGGCATTGCGCCTGTCCCAGAAAGTTTTTCAATGAAACGGATCGCCATTGTCGCAACTGTGCTTGTTGTTGCTCTGGTATTAGGGCGCTTCGTCGTATGGCCTCATCTTAGTCCTGCGGGCGGCGGAACCGATGGCGCGCTGACGCTCTATGGCAATGTCGATATCCGGCAGGTGGATTTGGCGTTTCGGGTCTCGGGCCGTCTCGATGCCGTCAATTTCGAAGAAGGCGACACGGTTTCAGCTGGCGATGTGATCGCGGTTCTGGACATCGCGCCTTTGCGTGACGCCGTTGCGCAGGCCAAGGCCGAGGCCGCGGTGCGCCAGGCAGAGCTTGCGCGACTGAAGGCCGGAAGCCGGTCACAGGAAATCGACCGGGCCCGCGCCCGTGTCGAAGAACTGGAAGCGAGTGTTCTGGTCGCCCAGCAGACCTTTGACCGGCAGGCAAAACTGCGCGACAGCGGGTTTGCGTCACCGCAGGCCTATGACACAGCACGCGCCACGCTCGACGCGGCCAAAAAGCGACTTGTTGCGGGACAAAAGGACCTGGCTCTGGTGCAGATAGGACCGCGCGTTGAAGACATTGCTGCGGGCCAAGCCGGGGTTGAGGCTGCCGAGGCGGCGGTCGCGCAAGCTGAATTGAGCCTTGGAGACACAAGCCTGCTCGCGCCGTCGGACGGTATATTGCTGGCGCGGGTGCGTGAACCTGGTTCCATTGTTGGCGCTGGCGTGCCGGTTGCCACGCTGGCCCTGACCAAGCCGGTCTGGGTGCGTGCCTATGTCGACGAGACTGATCTTGGTTTCGTCGTACCGGGCAAGACAGCAAAAATATTCACCGATAGCGCGCCGGACAGCGCCTATCAGGGGCAGGTCGGCTTTGTATCCCCCATCGCGGAATTCACCCCCCGCACGGTTCAGACGCCTGATCTGCGTACAGATCTCGTCTACCAGGTGCGGATCATCATCGACGCCCCGGACAGCCGTTTGCGCCAGGGCATGCCGGTAACGGTCAAATTGAGTCGCTCGGCCGCGGCAGATTGACGGCGCCGATGAGCGATGCCTCGATCAACTCTCCGAAGCCCCTCCCCTTCGTCCAGATCAACGCGGTGACGAAGCGATTCTCCGCAAACGGTCCGGCGGCACTTGATGCCGTGTCCGGAACCATTGAGACGGGAAAGATAACCGGACTTGTCGGCCCCGACGGAGCCGGAAAGACCAGCCTGATACGCCTATTGACCGGCCTTAGCCGACCCAGCGAAGGCGACGTGCTGATTGAGGGTAAAGGCGCATACGCGTCGCAGCACCACCTACACAAGATGCTTGGTTACATGCCGCAACGCTTCGGCCTCTACGAGGATCTGAGCGTCATGGAAAACCTGGTCCTGTTCGCAGACCTCAAAGGGCTGTCGGGAGAGCAGCGGGAAGAGACGTTTTCCCATCTGCTGAAGTTCACTGATCTGGCCCGGTTTACCACGCGACTGGCAGGCGCCCTGTCTGGCGGCATGAAGCAGAAACTGGGCCTCGCCTGCGCGCTGCTCACGCGTCCGCGCCTGCTTCTGCTTGATGAGCCTTCAGTGGGAGTCGATCCGATATCGCGCCGGGAGTTGTGGTCAATGGTCGGCGAGCTCGTCGACGACACGATGGCCGTCGTCTGGGCGACCGCCTATCTCGACGAGGCAGAGAAATGCGATGATGTCCTTCTGCTTAGCAACGGCAAGCCTTTGTATGCTGGACCGCCCGCAGAATTGACAGACACCATGACGGGCCGCGTCTTCCTGGCGCGTGTTCCGCAAGCAGAGCGCCGGGCCGCCATCGCGCCTCTTTTGCGAGACGCCTCGGTGGCCGACGCGATCCTGCATGGCGATGCCATCCGCCTGCTCACCCGCGAAGATGCAGATCTTTCCCATATCAGGACGCTGGTGAACGCAGAGATCGTTCCGGCTGCGCCTCGCTTCGAGGACGCATTTGTCGACCGGCTGGCCGGCGGACCGGATGGGCGCTCGCCTCTGGCCGATGCGATGAGCAGACATGCAGATGCGGGCGAGGCAGTGGTTGAGGCGCGCGGCCTGACCAAACGCTACGGTAACTTCACCGCAGCATCCAACATCACATTCACCCAGAAGCGCGGCGAAATCCTGGGATTGCTCGGCCCCAATGGCGCGGGCAAGTCGACAACGTTCAAGATGCTGTGCGGCCTGACTGAACCGAGCGACGGCGAGGGACGTGTCGCTGGGTTCGATTTGCGCACAGCGGCTGCCGATGCGCGCGGGCGGCTTGGCTACATGGCGCAGAAGTTCTCCCTATACGGTGACGTTTCGGTGGCGCAAAATCTCTCCTTCTTCGCAGGTGTGTATGGTCTCAGCCGCCAGCGGGCCAGAGAGCGCATCGATGCCATGCTGGAGGCCTTCGATCTGACCCCCTATCGCAGCACGACGGCCGGGCAACTGCCGCTCGGCTTCAAGCAGCGCCTCGCGCTTGCCGCGGCGCTGCTGCATGAGCCGGAAGTCCTGTTTCTGGATGAACCAACCTCTGGGGTTGATCCGATCACACGGCGCGAGTTCTGGTCGCACATCAATGCGCTGACGGCGAAGAATGTTGCGGTCCTGGTCACCACGCATTTCATGGAGGAGGCCGAGTATTGCGACCGGATCAACCTGATCTATCGCGGCAGGACGATCGCAGAGGGCACACCAGAGGCGCTGAAGGCAAGTTGCAGCAACGCAGACGGATCGGTCGTGACCATGGAAGATGCGTTCATCGAGCTGGTGGCGCGCTCTGAACAGGAAGGGGCAGCGGCATGACCGGGTACAGGCTTCCCGCACCTTTGCGTCGGAGCCTGACGCTTGCGCGCAAGGAGACCTTCCAGATTGTCCGCGATCCCTCATCCATCCTGATCGCATTCATCCTGCCACTGATCCTTCTCCTGCTGTTCGGGTTCGGGATATCCCTCGATGCCAATTCGATCCGCATTGGAGTGGTGGTTCAGGACGCGCGCGCCGACGCGCGAACCCTCGTCCAGGCATTTGAAGCGTCCGACTATTTCGAAATTGTCACGGCCTTTGACCAGACGGCGCTGGAGCCCGACCTGGTTTCCGGAGACCTGCGCGGCCTCGTCGTCATCCCGCCTGATTTCTCCGAACGTCTGCGCGCACGCGATCCTGCCCCGATTGAAGTCCTCACCGACGGCTCGCAGCCAAATACCGCGCAATTCGTCGCGAACTATGCCCAAGGGGTCTATGGAGTCTGGCAAACCCGCCATCTCGGTGATGCAGCCCTGACGCCCCCGGCTGCGATCACGCCGCAACCCCGCTTCTGGTTCAACGCCGAACTGACCAGTCGCTACAATCTTGTGCCGGGTTCCACCGCCGTCGTGATGACGATCATCGGCACATTGCTGACCGCGCTGGTGATCGCCCGCGAATGGGAACGCGGCACAATGGAAGCGGTACTCGCCACACCGGTCAGCCGCGTCGAACTGCTGCTATCGAAGATCGTGCCCTATTTTCTCCTGGGCATGAGCTCGCTGGTGCTATGCGCCGTGGCGGCGGTGTTTATCTTCGATGTGCCATTCCGGGGGTCAGTGCTTGCCCTCGTCGCGGTCGCGGCCGCCTTCCTCGTGCCTGCTTTGGGCCAGGGATTACTAATTTCGGCGGCGACCAAGAACCAGTTCGTTGCCGCGCAGCTTGCACTCTTCACCGGTTTCCTACCGGCGACCCTGCTGTCGGGCTTCATCTTCGAAATCAGCGCCATGCCATTGCCGATCCGCACGGTCACCACGGTGATCCCGGCGCGCTATTTCGTAACCAGCCTGCAGACGCTGTTCCTGGCAGGAGATGTCTGGTCGGTTCTTTTGCCAGCGATTGCGAAAATGCTGGCCGTCGGAGTCTTCTTCCTGGCGCTCACCTGGCTTGCCACGCCAAAACGGATCGCCTGACATGTGGCGCCGGATCCTCTCTCTCATCATCAAGGAAATGCTCGCCATCTGGCGCGACCCTAAGGGGCGCGCCGTGATCCTGGTGCCACCGCTCCTTCAGCTGGTGATCTTTGCGTTCGCCATGACAATGGAAGTGCGAAATGTCGATATCGCCGTTCTCAATCACGATACGGGGAACTGGGGCCGGGACGTTGAAGCGGGTATCCAAGGCGCCTCCGCCTTCGACGAGGTGATCGGGCTACAATCGGTCAGCGAGATAAGGGAAGCCATCGACAGCCAGCGCGTTATTGCCGTGGTTCATATCGGGCAGGACTTTACCCGCCGGATCGAGGCCGGCCAGTCGGCCAATGTTCAAATCATCCTTGACGGGCGAAAATCGAACGCATCGCAGATCGTCAATTCGTATCTTTCCGCCATCATTTCACGTGTCTCGGCGGCGGCATATTCAGGCGGCACGATGCCGGACACCATACGAATCCGGCATTGGTACAATCCCAATCTTGAATATGCCTGGTTTACGCTGCCAGGTCTGGTCGCGACGATTACACTCCTGACCACGATTATCGTGACCGCCCTGTCGGTTGCTCGCGAACGCGAGCTTGGCACGTTCGACCAGCTATTGGTCTCGCCGCTGAGACCGCTGGAAATCGTTGTCGGGAAGTCTGCGCCTGGCCTGATCTTCGGCTATCTGCATGGAACCTTCTTTATCCTTGTCGCCATATTCGGATTCAAAATCCCCTTTGCCGGGTCGCTGCTCGCACTCTATGGCTCGATGTTCTTCTACTTGCTGGCGGTCATCGGGATTGGTCTCCTGATCTCGGCGATTTCGGCTACCCAACAACAAGCCATTCTTGGCGCCTTCGTGTTCGCCTCGCCCGCCGTGTTGCTGTCAGGCTTCATGTCGCCGATCGAGAACATGCCGGGCTGGATGCAGATTGCGACGCAGATCAACCCGCTCCGGCACTTTCTCGTCGTGGCGCAAGGTGTATTCCTAAAGGACCTGCCGCTCGCCGATATAGCGCGTAACACATTCCCGCTCGTCCTGATTGCCATGGCAACCCTTCCGGCTGCGGCCTGGCTGCTCAGAAAGAAGACTTCATAAATGACAAGACGAGATGACCCTCGGAGTATCGAAACACGTGACCGGCTCGTCGAAGCTGCCATCGAACTGTTCGGCCTCAACGGGTTCGCCGGAACATCGACGCGCGCCATCGCGAGTCAGGCGAACGCCTCCCTTGGCGCGATCCCTTATCACTTCAAAACCAAGGAAAAACTCTATCTCGCCGCAGCCGCCTCTATTGCAGAACAGGTCTCTCAAAAACTCGGTCCGGTGCTCAGCGCATTTGAAGCTGAGATCTACAGCGCCCCCCTCAGCCGGAAAAAGGCGATCTCGCTGCTGGAGGAGATCTTCACCCCATTCGTCACTATGCTGGCAAGCAGTGACAGCGAGAAGTGGGCCCGGTTCACGCTGCGCGAACAGGCCGCTCCGTCCAAAGCGTTCGAGATATTGTACGCCAGCGATATTGGCCGTTTCTTTCGCGCGGTGATCCATCTGACAGCGATCGCAAGCGGCGACGCCCCGGCATCTCAAACAGCCCGCATTCGGGGTTTGACACTGGTCGGTCAGGCGCTGGCCTTCCGCGCCGCGCGGGCGCTGAGTTTGCGAACGCTTGAAGTGGAAAATCTTGGCGCCACGGAGATCACTTTGATCACGGCAGCTATCCGCGAAAATATTCGCCTGCTTCAATACGTATAGCGCAGAGGACGCCATCGTGATGTAGGCCGACACGCGCGCTCAATTCACGCATATCGCCAACCGCCCTGCAGGCGGGTTCGAAAGCCGTCAGATCGTCCGGGCACCAGCAGCATTTAGTTCCCGATCCAGTGTGGCTGTCATCTGCGGCCCGGACGGGCCCTGCAATCAGTATTGCCGCCAATCAGGCAACGCGATCACAGGGCCGCAGACCCAATCTATTCGGCAGCGACCTGCGCGATCGGTCCGGTTTCCAGTGGCCTCTCCAATGACGCCCAGTCAATCTCGGCATCGGTGGCGGCATTTTCATAGTGCAGCACGCCAAGCGCCTCGAATTTCGGCTTCACGCTGTCCGTCAGCAGGCCGACCCGTTTCAGGTTCGGGATCATCCGCTCGAACAGGAAGTTCCGGAAGGCCTGCCCGCTCTGGGAATCGATGCTCATCCGCCGGGCTTCCTCATGATCGAAGCCGAACTCTTCCTCCACGATCGTGGAGAACAGGCGTTCGCGCATGATGGCGCAGGCCTCATAGGCAAACTGCGCCCGCTCCTCGATTTCCGCTTCCGGCAGGGCCTTGATCCAGTCTTCGAGATAATTGACGCCGAAGGCGACATGGCGGCCCTCGTCGCGCATCACCAGCGTCAGGATCTGGCGCAGCAGCGGGTCGCGCGTCGTGTGCGCCATGGTCTGGAAGGCAGCCAGCGCCAGCCCTTCGATCAGGATCTGCATGCCAATGAATTTCAGGTCCCAGCGTTCGTCCGTCAGGATCTTGTCGAGCAGGAGCTTCAGGCTCGGATTGACCGGATACTCGACATTGCAGCGATAGCGCAGGTATTTGTTGAACACTTCGACATGCCGCGCCTCGTCGAATGTCTGTGAGGCCGCATAGAGTTTCGCGTCATAGGTCGGCGCGCAGCTGACCAGCTGGGACGCCACCATCATGGCGCCCTGCTCGCCGTGCAGGAACTGCGACAGGACCTGCGCCAGCGACCGCCACGCATAGTCGGATTTCTGTTCCTCGCTCAGGGCGAGATAGACCGGGTGGTCATGGAACGGGTTGAGGCCGGCCTGCGATGGCCCCTCGCGCTTGTCGAACGCAACCTCCCAGTCGACATCCATCTGGGCATCCCAGTTGAACTTCTTGCCAAGCTCGTAGAGGCGGCGGATCTTCGAGTTCGCGACCTCGTAGTCCCAGTTATAGGACCCGGTCAGCGGTGTTTTGAAAATCTCGCGGACGATTTCGACATCCTGCGGCGACAATCTGTCTGCCAGCTCGCCGGGCTCCTTGAATGTGCGGGCCGTTGTGGGTGGGCCCGAAACCAGTTTCACTTTCATCATGTCCTCCTTTTCAAGCTGAAAAGGACCAGATCAGGACGAAACAGCCTTTCCGCTTTTTGCCACCATACGCCCCGTATTCATTGGGGAAATACGTAAGTTGACGGAGGCGTCATCTTTTTTTCACGTGCAAGTGTCTGATGTCTACCGCGCCATGTGCTCAGGTGTGCGGCGGGGATGAGGATCAGGATCGCCCGGGACGGTTCAATCCAGCGTCAATACCTTTCACTGGAGGCAATGGATTCGATCGAGCCCGCAACACCATCGATACGGTCCAACCGGGCGCTCAGTTCCGGGTCATTGCGAGACGATTGAACGGTTTGTTCAATATCGCGCCAGTCCTGCAATGTGAGATATCGTTCTGCCATCGGAAAGAAGACGTCGTCTTCCTTGACCATATGACGGCGCAGCAGACGCGAATATGTCTTTCCGGCTTCGACAATGACATTCATCGGCAGATCGCTTCCCAGGCGAAGATCGGAAATATGTTCACCGAACTTCTTTGCTCCGGCGCCAAGTCGCTCATGCTCGATTCGCAAATCGTAAAGTGCAGACCGCGCGACATCCGAGCGCGTAACCATGACATCATAGACCAGGTCCTCCTTGCGATGATGCCACTCATCGGGAAACGTCGTAAAATAATCCAGCAAGGCCTCGAGAAGCTCATATCGCGGCGACCTTCCCGCTTCGAAGGCTTTCATTTCCTGATCGAACAAATCGAGATAACGTCTGAAAAGACGATGCTCCAACTTGAGTGTTTCGATAATTTTCGACATCGTACGCTCCCTTTCTCGTTGCATCCAGTCGATTTTCCCGGCCGGTCTGATCAAAACATCACGGCTCGGATCCCCGGGATCATTGCGCTGGCCGAGCTAGCGTAATCATTGCGCGATCATGACCGTGTCCGATCATTATGGAAACAGTTCCAGGATCTGCCAGCCGTCATCGGCAGAAAAGACGAAAGCGCGGCGGTCGTGTATTCTGAAAGATCCTTCAGACCAAAATTCGACCCGATCCGGAGTCAAGCGAAACCCTGACCAGAATTCCGGGCGCGGAACCGGCTGTGCGGCAAAGCGCACGGTCCGGTTGGCGATGCGCTTGAGCAAAACTGACCTTGATTCTAGACGCTCTGACTGCCGGGACGCCCAGGCGCCAATCTGGCTGTTCCGGGGGCGAGAGGCGAAATAAGCGTCTGCCTCTTGCGATGTCACAGGTGTCACCACACCCTCGATCCTTACCTGTCGTCGAAGTGCCGGCCAGTAGAAGCACAACGCCGCTCCGGGATTGGCGCGCAGGTCGCGGCCCTTCCGACTGTTCAGATTTGTATAGAAGACGAAGCCACGCGTATCGAAGGATTTCAGCAGCACAACCCGGCACGAAGGATTTCCGGATTGATTGGCAGTCGCGAGCGACATCGCGCTCGCATCGTCGACAAGAGGATTTGCGACAGCATCCTCGTACCAGGCCCTGAACGTCTCGACTGCCTCACGCGGAAGGTCCTGCACCGATGTGTTACACTGCAATGGCATGCCGAGAGGTTTCCTGATCAAGATGCGCATCAAAGCATGATGCAATCAACCTGAGGGCCGGACGCCCTCGCTCGGGTATCTGCAGCGCGCGACTATTGACGGCCACCAATCCGTCGGCCTCGTACTTGCGGCAGATCGCCATCTCTTCGTCCAGCACGCTTGCGCAGAATCCGTGCTTTTGGCTGATCTGCCCCAGATCGGCGTACATGAAACACATGATATGACTGATAACCTCACCGCGCATGCGATCCATCTTGTCCAGAACGTAACCGCGTTGGACCGGCAAGTGTCCCGATTCAACAGCTCTGCGCCACGCTCCAGTTTCAGAATAATTCTGGACATAGCCTTCCGGAACGCACGAAATTGACGAGCTGCCCACACCAATGATCGTTGATGGCGTATCCGCCACATATCCCTGGAAGTTTCGCATCAGGGTCTGATCGTCCAGCGCCTTGGCAAGGCCGTCTGCCGGCAGGGCAAAGTGGTCAAGACCGATGCGCCTGTAACCGCCCGCGATCAGGTCGCCAGCAGCGCGCTCAGCCTGATTGAAACGTGCCTCCAGTCCTGGCAGGGTCTGCGCGTCGATCTGGGTCTGACGCCGCGCAGCCCAGGGAACATGTGCGTAGCCAAACAGGGCAATGCGGTCAGGGCGAAGCACGAGTGTTCGGGCGACCGTTGCCTCCAATGTCTCCACGGTCTGGAAAGGTAATCCGTACATGAGATCAAAATTGATCCGGCAGATATTCGCATTCCGAAGACTGTTGACCACGTCCCTCACCTGTTCGAATGGCTGGATACGATTGACCGCCGCCTGCACCTTCGCATCAAATTCCTGAACACCTAGGGACACCCGGTTGACTCCCAGCGCCGCTAGGTCGCGTGCGCGGGCGAGCGCGAACGTTCTTGGATCGAGCTCAAACGCCGTCTCCGCCTGCGGCGAGACATTGAACAGCTTTCGGATTTTTGCAGTCAGGTTCGCGAGACTGTCATCATTCAAAGATGTCGGTGTTCCGCCACCCCAGTGGATTGCGTCGACACGCATACCAGACGGGAGGGCTTCGCAAAGAAGTTCCAACTCACGTTCGAGTGTAGCTGCATAGTCGGCAAGTGGCTTTTCCCGTCTCACAAGCTTCATGTTACAGGCGCAATACCAGCACACTTCCCGGCAAAATGGCACATGAAGATAGAGTGCAATCGGAGTTGCCGGATCGAGGACAGAAAGCCACTTTCGATAGCGTGTCTCGTCGACTGAGGGGCCAAAAACAGTCGCCGGCGGGTAGCTAGTATAACGCGGAACCCGCGCACTGGCATATTTCAGGATTGCGTTTGTCATTGTGCGAGCCCTTCAGAACGTGACGGGAAGTTATTCATCGCCTGACTGACCTCTGCGAGGTCGTTCAACGTGTTGATATTGTGAAAGGGATCGCGACCGTCTTGGACGGGCCAGTCAACGGAAACGGCGGCGCAATTCTCCAGCGCGCCATTCAGACTACGTCGCCCGCTATGGGCATAGGCCTGCAATGGCCCTAGGCACCCGGTCGGCCAAACAGAGCACACCGGATGTCGACGCTGCAACGAAGTCGCGACCGCGGGCGTACCGAACTGCGCCGCTGCAGCGTCAAGACGACGCCTCAGATCGCAAGGCAAAAAGGGCATGTCACATGCAATGGTGATCACACGCCGCGCGCCAAACTCTTCCGCCCACGTTAGAGCTCCCAACAGTCCGCCAATTGGGCCTTCAAAGCGTGGGTCATCGAGGACTTCCGTCAATCTCGTTGTGCAAATCTGCCCAGGCCCGCGCACCGACAGCCGCGCCGGAATGCGCCATCGGGCGACATGGTCAATGGCGCGGTCGATAAGACTGCGTCCATCGAGCATGATATTCGGCTTGTCGCCGCCGATCCGGCTCCCGTGTCCACCGGCAAGGATCACTGCCACGAGATCAGTCATTGGCAAACCATGGACGGGCTGACAGTGCGTCCACTTCCTTTGGTCGCTTAATGGTCAAATCGAGATTTCGCAACAGCCCATCCCGGATCGAATATATCCAGCCATGAATTGCCAGGGACTGGCCTTTTCGCCATGCGTCGGTCACGAAGGGGTTTCTGCCAATATACTCGACCTGTGCACGGACATTAAGTTCGCACATGACATTTACGCGCGTGTCGAAATCGGTAATGGCGTGCAAGTGCGACTTATGCCGATGCGCCATGTCTGAGATGGGCTGCAACCAATGATCGATGAGCCCCAAGCGTTTCGTATCAATCGCAGACCGGACGCCGCCGCAACCATAGTGTCCACAGACGATCACGTGCCTGACTTTGAGTATCTCGGTCGAATATTGCAGAACGGATAAAAAGTTCACGTCCCGGGGGGGGGCCAGATTGGCGACATTGCGGTGGACAAACAATTCACCCGGATCAAGTCCGACAATCTCGTTGGCGGGCACGCGGCTGTCCGAACACCCTATCCAGAGATATTCGGGCGATTGCTGAGCCGACAACCTTTGAAAATACTTGGGGTCAGCGCGCACGCGCGCGCTTGCCCAGTTCATGTTATTGTCGAGCAGAGACTCGATCATGACGCCTCCGCAAACGGATCCGGCAGGCCTCTGCGAGCGGCCAGCCGACGGCCGAGGCTGCGAAGATCCGTTTCACTGAGGCGCGCGCGGGCAATCGGGAGCACGACGGCATTCTCAACGGCAATATGGCGTTCCTGAGACCGGCAAAAAGGTGGAATGATCTGGGGAGCCTCAGCGTAACCAGCCGGACCGCGGTGATCGTTCAAGGCCAAGACGATGAGCGACTTGACGGCTGAGGCATCATGCAGATCGCTGGCATGTTCTCCAGACAGCATTCCCAGGACCTTCTCGATCTGGTCGTCAGCCTCGCATCGTCGCCGCAGCAGGGGAAACAGGTCATCCTCTTCGTCGATGATGTGGAGCGGCAGGTCACTGTCCAAAAATCGCAGGACATCTCGCAATGCATCTTCGTCAAACGCCACTGTTTTGGCCAGTTCGCGCAATCGCTTGCAGACGGAGCGATGTCGGTAGTGCTCAGCGAAGAACCATACGAGCGGCTCCCGGAGCAATTCCGTCGGCATGGCTTCAATAGCGCCGTCTCTATAATCCCGTTCCATCGGGTTGACCTTTCTCTACCGAATCCGAACCCCCTCCCCGGCGCGTCAGAATGAGCGTGCGGGTTGCCTTGACCTGCGGAAACTGATTCCTGATCATGGTTTCAAGACAATCCGGCAAAGGCGACGCACTGTCTCGGAGCCGGGAAATGACTTGTGTCCAAGCTTCATCCTTTGCCTCGGTCAGGAAAGAATTTATCGCGTCGGATAAGACGCTCGCAGGAGCGCATCTCCTTCTGGCCGCCTCAGCATCAATCACTTTGAGAACATCAGGCTTCAGCGCAAGGAGAGCGCCTTGCGGATTGGCGAAGACATCCCCGAGAACCGCGTAGACCCTTGTGACAGGCGTTTCGTCCGTCTCCAGCGTTCCAAGTACCGATATGCCGAGATCCGGCGGCGTTGCGGACGAGCGCTTCAGAAGCGCATCGACATAGCGCGCAGCGGCTAATGTCCAGGCGCGCGCTTCCAGTTGCATTTCGATGTGCGCTGCGACGTGTTCGAACGGCAGGCGTCTCCCATCAACCCGATGGTCCAACCTGAGTACATGCCAACCATGTTCTGTCCGCACCGGTTCGTCTGCGAACTCTCCAGGCTCGAGCGCAAGCAATGCTTGCCAGATCGGGGGCAAAACATCACCGGGGCGCAATTGTCCGAGAGTTCCGCCATCACTCCCTGACGGGCACGCCGACACGGTACGCGCGAGCCCTGCGAACCTGTCCGGTTGCCGGGCAAGCACAGCCAAGAGTTCATCGGCGCGCGCACGCGCATTCGTCGCTGCAATGTCGTCGCGCTCATCCGGTGCGACAAGGATGTGCGATGCTTCCAGCAAGGGTGGGGTCCTGAAGCCGTTCGGCTGGTCTTCATATATGCGTCGCACCGCATCAGCTGGCGGCGCTTCGGCTTCGACCTCCTGGCTGAGGAGCTCGCGTATCAGGGCCTCTTCCTGTGTTTCCTCGAGGCCGTCTGCATTCAGCTCCGGCTGCGCCGCTATACCGAGCTGGCGCGCGCGGTCGAGCAAGACAGCCTTGGCAGCAAGTGCCCGGCCCGCACGCACACGCGCATCGGAAAGACTGGCAGCTTGATGGTTCTGCATTTCAGCCGCGAGAAGTGTCTCGGGGACTTCCACGCCATGAAATATTGCTGTTGCGGTATTGGCCATTATGCACCTCCTGCCCGCTTGCGCGCGGCAATCGCTTGATCCGCCTTGATGTCGCGGCGCGTGCGTACAAGCTGCCAGCCGCGGCGGCCCATATACCAGACCGGCGCAGAAAGCATGTGGACGAGCCGTGTGAACGGGAACACAAGGAATATGGTCAGTCCCAGGAACAGGTGCGCCTTGAAAATCCAATGGACATTGGCGACATAGTCGGCTGCACCGGCCTGGAACGTGAAGATGCTTTGCGCCCAGTACATGAACTTCACCATCTCGGACCCATCGAGGTGATTGGCCGACAATGGAATTGTCGAGAGACCAAGCGCCAATTGGAGCGTCAGCAGCGCCAGAATGGCTGTATCACCAAAGGAGGAATTGGCACGTATGCGTGGATCGAATACCCGTCGATGGAGCAAGATCAACGCGCCTAGGATGGCAGCGAGCCCTGCAACCCCGCCCGCGACCATGGCGAGCACCTGCTTCTGCCCGTGTGTAATGCCGATCGTGTCGAACACCCAGAGCGGCGTCAGCAAGCCGACGAAATGCCCGCCGAAAATCACGAGCACACCGACATGGAAAAGCACCGATCCGAGCACCAGTTGCTTGCGTCGCAAGAGCTGGGACGATCCCGACCGCCATGTGTAAGGCTCCCGGTCAAATCGCAACACAGATCCGATCGCGAGAACGGCAAGCGCGATATAGGGATAAAAGCCGAAGACAGCCTGATCGAGCCAGCCGGCTGAGGTAATTGTCGTGACGTGCTCTGGTGCCATGTCGGGCTCCCTCCTGATGGGTCTAGAAGCTGGCCTCGAGGGCCAGCCAGAATTTGGTGCGGTCGGCCGGACCGCCGGGCTCGCCATTGAATACGGCGACCTTGCCTTCGAGACTGAAATTCGCGTTGACTGGCAGGCGGGCCAAGGCATCGATCTCGCTGCCGAGATCGTTGGCTCCGTTGTCAGAGGCGAAGTCATGGTAACCGACGACCCAGCTGACCGGTTTGGCATCGGCAATGAACGATGGCGCCTTACCTTTCAGCGTGGCCGATACATCGCGCACGCCGGTTGCCGGCGTGTTGAGAAACACATCCGCCCAACCCTGAAAGGCATGCAAAGTCGCAAGCGGAGTCGTAAAACCACGTCCACCCGCCCCATCGAGAATTTCAACACCCAATGCCCCGGTGAGACCTTTTTGTGTCAGGGAAACGCTCGCAGCCTGGTAACCGAGATCAGCTGTGGGTCCTGCCCCGTTCCATTCACTCTGAATGGCGGCGTCACCATCAAGCGTGAGCTTGCCGAGATCAGTGTCCCATGACCTTGTCCAGCTGGCGCCCCAGGTCTGGCCAGACGCCGCCGGCGCATTGTCGAAATCAAGCAACAGGCCGTAAGCCGTGACATCGCCGAGCGATGTCTTTGCCGATAACCGGACGATATGCGAGGCGCTATCCCACTCACCGACGGGGCTGTCATCGCCGAACACACGGCGAACCTTGTCGATATAGACATAGTCGACTGACACGGACTCGGAGACCACATGACCGAGCCGAAGCGCGTCAAAGGTCTGCTCATTCTGCCGGAAGCCAACATTGCCCACAAAGCGCGCGTCATCGAAAATGATGCGCTGGCGCCCGAGCGTGACCGAGGTCGCCTTATCTTTCCAGGACACCTGCAGGCGGTTGATCTCCAGTGCCTCCGGATCCGCGACAATCGCCTTGCCGGGAACATTCTCCACCGTGTCGGAAAAATCGTCACTCAAATGCACGACGCCTTCGACCTCGCCGAGGAAGCTCCAAGCGTCACTTGCCTTGTAATCATAACCAAACCGCCCGCGCACCGTCAGCGCTGTTGTGTCGTCAAATCCGCTTTGATCGACCTGTTCGGCCCGCAACCGAATATCAAGGATGGGGCTACCCTCACCTGCTTGCGCTGGTGCTGCGCCAAATACGCAAACAGAAGAGATCGCCGCACCCACCATGAGCGCTGTTCGCAACCTGGACATTAGCCGCGCGCTCCCTGCATTTTGCTCACCATGGCTGCCGCTTTTGGACAACCGTCGGATGGCGTCCCGGGACCAAACGTAACGGGTTCCTCAGCCCAGTTTTCGTCAAGCGCCTCCAGATCATCCGGATCATCCTCAGGCATGGCCAAAAGATCAGCCAGCGCCGCCTTGTCTGCCGCTCGATCCGAGAGCGTCATCAGGGCGCCAAAGATAGCGCGGTAGGGGCTCTGGCGCTTCTTGAGGCGCTCTCCGATCGCTTCGATCACATGGGCAGCCTCGCCGATCAGCGAGGCTGCCTCCGCATCGGGAATGATCGAAAGAAATTCCAGGAAGATCGGCAGATAATCCGGCAGGTCGCTGACATCAAGTTCAAGTCCATGCGACTTGTAAAGTTCGACAAGGCCAACCATGGCCGGCCCTCGCTCACGGCTCTCGCCATGCACGTGCTCATAGAGGTGCAGGGACAAGGTACGTGACCGGTCGAACTGATCGACATAGATCTCCTGAGCCTCATAGATATCCGTGCTGGCAAGGCTGAGCGCCAGTTTTCGCAAGGATTTAATGATCCGTTCCGGAACGATACCTTCTTCTTGAATGGCATCGACAATTGCGCCAGCCTCTGCCTGCAAGGTGGCATCCGGGTAGGACAGGAGGCGCGATAGAGCACGATACGTGATGGCCATGATTAAAGCTCCATTGGGGTTTTGGCTTTGGACCGCTTGTCCCGGCCGAACAGGCCGAGTTCCGTGCGTCCGCCGGAACAGTCATTGCCGAATGTAAATCCGCACTCACCGCGCATTTCAAATGCGTCTTCCTGCGATTCCCGGTGGGTTGTCGGGATGACAAAGCGATCCTCGTAATTGGCGATCGCCATGTAGCGGTACATTTCATCGATCTGACGGGCGGTGAGGCCCACCTTTTTGGCGGTGGGGTGATCGATCACCCCTTCAACCGTCTTGGCCCGCATGTATTTGCGCATGGCCATCATTCGTTCGAGCGCCAGAACGACCGGTTCTTCCTTGCCGGCGGTCAGCATGTTGGCAAGATAGCGGACTGGAATACGCATGCTGGAAACATCCGGCATATCCGCATCGGTTTCGAGCGCCCCCGCAGCCACGGCCGACTGGATCGGAGAGAGAGGTGGCACATACCAGACCATGGGCAGCGTGCGATATTCCGGATGCAGCGGAAACGCGACCTTCCACTCCATTGCCATCTTGTAGACCGGACTCGCCTGCGCCGCTTTCAGCCAGGCTTCCGGAATCCCATCCAGCCGCGCTTGCGCGATGACAGCCGGATCATTCGGGTCCAGGAAAACATCGAGCTGCGCCTGATAGAGATCCTTCTCGTCCGGCGTGCTGGCTGCTGCTTCGATCTTGTCGGCATCGTAGAGCAAGACACCGAGATAGCGGATCCGCCCGACGCAGGTTTCCGAACAGACAGTCGGTTGGCCAACCTCGATGCGCGGATAGCAGAAAGTGCATTTTTCCGACTTTCCGGATTCCCAGTTATAGTAGACTTTCTTGTAGGGGCACGCCGAGACGCACATCCGCCAACCGCGACACTTGTCCTGATCAATCAGGACGATGCCGTCCTCTTCGCGCTTGTAGATTGCCCCTGACGGGCAGGCCGCCACACATGTCGGATTCAGGCAGTGTTCGCACAAGCGCGGCAAGTACATCATGAAGGTTTGCTCGAAGGCGCCGTAGATAGCCTTTTCCACCCCTTCGAAATTGTAATCCGCACTGCGCTTTTCAAACTCGCCGCCAAGGATTTCCTCCCAGTTGGGGCCCCACTCGATCTTCTCCATGCGCTGACCCGTGATCTTCGATCGGGGGCGCGCGGTCGGGAAGGCTTTCATCTCAGGTGCGGTCTGGAGATGCGCATAGTCGAAATCGAAGGGTTCATAATAGTCGTCGATTTCGGGCAGGTCCGGATTGGCAAATATCTTGGCGAGAATGCGCCATTTTGCGCCCATTTTCGGTTCTATCCGGCCATTCGCCTTACGCCGCCAGCCACCATTCCAGCGCTTCTGGTTCTCCCAGTCTTTCGGAAAACCAATGCCCGGTTTGGTCTCGACATTATTAAACCAGGCGTATTCAACTCCCTCCCGGCTCGTCCATACATTCTTGCATGTTACCGAACAGGTGTGACACCCGATGCACTTGTCGAGGTTGAGGACCATTCCAATCTGAGCACGGATTTTCATTGTGCGCCCTCCATTTGCGAGGCGGGCTCTTCGAGCCAGTCGACATTTGCCATTTTGCGGATGACAACAAACTCATCCCGGTTTGAGCCAACCGTCCCGTAATAGTTGAACCCGTAGGACAGCTGGGCATACCCGCCGATCATGTGGGTCGGTTTCAGGATCGTCCGCGTGACCGAATTATGGATGCCGCCGCGTTTTCCAGTGATTTCCGATCCGGGCGTATTCACGATCTTCTCCTGTGCGTGGTACATGAAGATCGTGCCTTCCCGGATCCGCTGGGATACGACGACGCGAGCCGTCAGCGCGCCATTCGCGTTGAACACCTCCACCCAGTCATTGTCGACAAGGTCTGCACGCTTCGCATCTGTCTCTGACAACCAGACAACCGGACCACCGCGGTTCAATGTCAGCATCATCAGATTGTCGGAATAGGTCGAGTGGATGCCCCATTTCTGGTGCGGCGTGATGAAGTTCAGCGTGATCTCCTTGTTACCGTTTGGCTTGTCGCCCTGGACGAACGTTGTCTTGAGATCGATCGGAGGCTTGTAAACAACAAACCCCTCGCCGAATGCGCGCATCCAGTCATGGTCCTGGTAGAGTTGCTGGCGTCCCGTCAGGGTCCGCCACGGGATCAGTTCGTGGACGTTCGTATAGCCGGCATTATAGCTGACATGTTCGCTCTCGATGCCTGACCATGTCGGAGACGAAATGATCTTGCGCGGTTGGGCGACGATGTCACGGAACCGGATCTTCTCGTCTTCCTTGGGCAGGGCCAGATGCGCGTGATCACGTCCGGTCTGCTTTTCGAGCGCATGCCAAGCCTTGACGGCGACCTCGCCATTGGTTTCCGGTGCAAGCATCAGGATCGTCTCGCAGGCGTCGATATCGGAATCGATGCGCGGTTGGCCCTTGGCGACGTTTTCATCGAGCACGCGCCCATTGAGCGAACCGAGATTGGCCACATCATGCGCCGTGTCCCAGCCAATCCCCTTGCCACCATTGCCAAGTTTTTCGAGGAGCGGGCCGAGTGAAGTGAATTTCGCATAGGTTTGGGAATAGTCCCGTTTGACCACACTGATCTGCGGCATGGTCTGACCGGGGATCGGTTCACTCCCGTCGGTCAGCCAGTCCGTAACGCCCGCTGCCTGGGCAAGCTCTCCGGCAGTGTCGTGCTGTATCGGTGTGAGGACGACATCGGTCACCGCGTTAAGCACTTCCGGCGCCACTTCCGAGAACTTACGTGCAAGGCCTTTGAATATCTCCCAGTCCGACTGTGATTCCCAGGCAGGATCGACGGCCGCACCCAGGGGGTGGATGAACGGGTGCATATCGGACGTATTGATATCGTTCTTCTCGTACCAGGTGGCCGTAGGCAGCACGATATCGGAATAGACCGCAGTGGTAGACATGCGGAAATCGATACACACGAGCAGGTCGAGTTTCCCTTTCGGGGCGTCCTCGTGCCATTTGACCGTCGTCGGTTTCACACCGCCGGTCTCTCCGAGGTCCTTGCCCTGCACGCCGTGATCGGTTCCGAGCAGATGCTTGAGGAAATATTCATGCCCCTTGCCCGATGAACCGAGCAGGTTGGAACGCCAGACGAACATGTTACGCGGCCAGTTGGCTTCATGATCCGGATCCATGCACGACATTTCGAGATCGCCGGATTTCAGTGACTTCACGACATAGTCCTTCGGATCCATCCCTGCCTTTTCAGCGAGGGCTGCAATTTCGATCGGGTTCGTTTTGAGCGCTGGCGCAGAAGGCAGCCAGCCCATGCGTTCGGCTTTGGCATTGTAATCGATGAAACTACCGGACCAGTCGCCCTCAGGCGCTGTCGGTGACAGGATTTCACCGACAGGAACGGTCTCATAGCGCCACTGGTCAGTATGCGCATAAAAGTATGAGGTCGAGTTCTGTTGACGCGGCGGGCGCACCCAATCGGTCGCAAAGGCGAGCGGCGCCCAACCCGTCTGCGGGCGCAGTTTCTCCTGGCCAACATAGTGCGACCAGCCACCACCAGACTGGCCAACACACCCGCACAGGACCAGCATATTGATCACCGCGCGATAGTTCATGTCCATATGGTACCAGTGGTTCATGCCCGCGCCGATGATGACCATGGACTTCCCATTGGTCTTTTCCGCATTGGTGGCGAACCCTCGCGCAACCGCGATGATCTGCCCGCGCGGGACTGAGGTGATCGCTTCGGCCCAGGCCGGCGTGTAAGGTGCTGGGTCGTCGAAATCTTTTGCGAGGTGCTCGCCGCCATAGCCTTGATCGACGCCGTAGTTCGCCATCAGGAGGTCATAGACGCTGGCCACCAGGGTTTCGGTGCCGTCAGCAAGCTTCATGCGCTTGACAGGAATGTTGCGGGTCAGCACGTCCGGATGATCGGTGGAGGCAAAGCCATTGCTGGCAGAGTTGGCAAAATAGGGGAACCGGACGCTGGCAACATGGTCCTCGACGCCCTTCAGGCCAAGGCGCAGCTTGATCTCTTTGCCCTTGCCATCGCGTTCCTCAAGGTTCCACTTGCCCGTGTCTCCCCACCGAAATCCAATCGAGCCGTTCGGGACAACAACCTTGCCCGTCGTCTCGTCGAGCCCGACTGTCTTCCATTCGGGCTTGTTCTCTTCCTTGAGGGCACCATCGAAATCCGATGCGCGCAGGAGACGCTCAGGCACATAGCCGTCTTCTTGTTCCTGCAAGCGAACGAGCAATGGCAGGTCACTATACTTGCGGATGTAATCGCGGAAGTAAGGTACGTCGCGATCACGGTGATACTCTGTCAGGATGACATGCCCAAATGCCATGCCGAGGGCCGCATCCGTGCCCTGCTTGGCGGCAACCCAGACGTCCGAGAATTTCGATGCCTCCGAATAGTCCGGGCATATGACCACGGATTTGACACCCTTGTAGCGCGCTTCGGTATAGAAGTGCGCATCGGGCGTGCGGGTCTGTGGCACGTTCGATCCCCAAAGAATCAGAAAGCCCGAATTGTACCAGTCAGCGCTTTCGGCGACGTCCGTCTGCTCGCCCCAAGTCTGCGGGCTTGCCGGCGGAAGGTCGCAATACCAGTCATAGAAGGATCCGGTTACCCCGCCGATAAGCTGGAGGTAACGCGCGCCGGCCGCATATGAAACCATGGACATGGCCGGAATCGGGGAAAACCCGAATACGCGGTCAGGCCCCCACTTCTTGATCGTGTGCGCATTGGCTGCCGCAATAATCTCGTTGACCGTCTCCCAGTCTGCGCGCACGAACCCGCCAAGTCCGCGCCGCGTGACATAGTCGGCGCGTCTTTCCGGATCGTCCTGGATCGATCTCCAGGCAGCAACCGGTTCCATTGTCTTGCGGGCTGCACGATAGGATTTCAATAACCGTGCCCGGATCAGGGGATACTTCACGCGATTGGCCGAATAGAGATACCAGCTATAGCTCGCGCCACGCGCACAACCTCGGGGTTCATGGTTCGGCAGATCGTCACGCGTGCGCGGATAGTCTGTCTGCTGGGTTTCCCAGGTGACGATGCCACCCTTGACATAGATCTTCCAGGAACACGATCCGGTGCAGTTCACGCCATGGGTTGAGCGCACAATCTTGTCGTGGCGCCAGCGATTGCGATAGGCTTCCTCCCAAGAACGATCCTCGTCATTGAGGACGCCGTGTCCGCCCGAATAGAGCTCGGTCTGCCGCCGGAAAAATGTCAATCTGTCGAGTGTGTGGCTCATTTTTCAGTATCCTTTTAGACAGTCGCCGCAGGGGCAGAAGTGGAGATGGTCGCGCGCCCGCGTTCGATGTCGTGCAAGAGACCACCCTTGCGGGTGTACACACGCCAGGTCAGGACGAGACACGAGACGTAGAAGACCAGGAAGCAGATCAAGGCCGGCATAGCGCTGCCGCTCGCTGAAAGGGACGTGCCAAATCCCATTGGAATGAAGAAGGCGCCGTAAGCTGCAATGGCTGAGGTAAAACCCGTGATCGCAGCACTTTCCTTGTCCGACTGACGCACGAGTTCGTCGGGCGACAGGTGCGGCTCAAGGCGCGCCACTTCCTTGCGCATAATGACGGGGATCATCTGGAAAGTTGAGGCATTGCCAACCCCGGTTGCAAAGAACAGGAACATGAAGCTCGAAAAGAATCCGGCAAAACTTCCGACTTGCAGGGATGCCATGACGCCGAGCGTGCCGAGCGCCATTGCAACGAAAACCCAAACTGTGACACGGCCACCCCCCCATCGGTCGGATATCCATCCCGTGAAGGAACGCGACAAGGCGCCGACCAAAGGCCCGAGGAAGGCAATCTGCAAGACGTTGACGTCCGGAAACTGCGTCTTTGTCAGCAGGACGAAGGCCGCCGAGAAACCGATGAAGGAACCGAACGTGCCCGTATAGAGCCAGCACATGAACCAGGTATGCGCGCGTTGGAATATCACAGACTGTTCAGCAAAGGAGGCCTTTGCCGAGGCCAGGTCGTTCATGCCAAACCAGGCAGCGAAGGCTGAGGCAATAATGAACGGAACCCAGATAAAGCCTGCGTTCTGGAGGAAAATTTCCTCGCCAGTGCTGGTCACGATCGGGTCACCGCCGAGGATACCAAACACGCCCATCGTAATGGCGATGGGCACAAGGAATTGCATGGCGCTGACACCGAGATTGCCGAGCCCTGCATTGAGTGCGAGCGCGTTGCCCTTCTCCTTCTTGGGGAAGAAGAATCCAATGTTTGACATGGAGGAGGCAAAGTTGCCGCCACCGAAGCCGCAAAGCAATGCCAATACCAGCATGATCCAATAGGGCGTATCCGGATTCTGGACCGCAAAACCAATACCGAGCGCAGGCGCCAGAAGTGACCAGGTAGTCAGGGTGGTCCAGAGCCGTCCACCGAAGATCGGCACCATGAAACTGTAGAATATACGCAGCGTGGCGCCAGACAGGCCTGGCAATGCTGCGAGCCAGAACAGCTGGCTGGTCGAGTATCCAAAACCAATTTGCGGTAGTTTGGCAACCACAACCGACCACACCATCCAGACCGAGAAGGACAGGAGCAAGGCCGGGATCGAGAGCCAAAGATTGCGATTGGCAACTTTCTTCCCCGTCTCCTGCCAGAAGGTCTCATCCTCGGGGCGCCAGTCCGTTATCAGTTTTGGCGTAAGCGCCTTATTCGCCGCGACATCGTGAAGAGGCTGCATTTCCGGTAGCTGCGGCAGTTGATCAAGGGCCGCTCCCGACGCCTCGCGCTCCATTCGCTGGATTGCCAGATGCATCCATATGAATGAACCAGACACCAACAAGAACAGTGCCATGAAAGAACTTGTCCACACGCCGGTCAAATCGTTCAGCATACCGAATGCGATCGGGAGGATGAATCCACCCAGTCCCCCGATCATGCCCACAAGGCCACCCACAGCGCCAACATCCTTGGGATAATAGATAGGAATGTGCTTGTAGACCGCCGCCTTGCCGAGGCTCATGAAGAAGCCAAGCACAAAGATCAGGACCACAAAGGCGATGGGCCCCATGGCTAGCCGGAAGGTCATCGGCCCGTTGACGCCATCGACGATGTACGTGGTTGGGGGATAGGACAGGATGAAGGTAACGACCATCGACACAAGGAATGTCCAGTACATCACCTTGCGGGCACCGACCTGGTCAGCCAGATGGCCACCATAGATGCGAAAAATGGAAGCCGGGATCGAATAGGCTGCCGCCAGCATGCCCGCCGTCCTGATGTCAAAACCATACACGCCGATCAGGTAGTGCGGCAGAGACAAGGCGAGCGCGACAAACCCACCAAAAACAAAGAAATAGTAGAGTGAGAAACGCCAGACCTGAACGTTGCGCAATGGCGCGAACTGGGAGGCGAAACTGCGCGGCCGGGCACCCGACCTGCGCCGTTCGGCGAGGTCCGGATCGTCCTTGGTGAAGACAAAGAAAATGACAGCTGTCACTGCCAGGGCGATTGCCCACACTGTCGCCACGCCCGTCCAGCCGATCGACGCCATAACGATCGGCGCGGCAAACTTGGTTACAGCCGCACCGACATTGCCCGCCCCGACGATACCGAGTGCCGCCCCCTGTTTCTCGATAGGAAAGAATTTCGATACATAGGTAATCGATACGGCAAATGACCCGCCTGCCAGACCAATACCCAGCGCGGCGATTAGGAATTGGGGATATGTCTCGGCAAAGGTCAGGAGCCAGGTCGCCAGCGCAGACAGCAGCATGACGATGACATTCACGATGCGACCACCATACTGGTCGGCCCAGATACCAAGAACGAGTCGCGACAGCGAGCCAGTCAGGATTGGGGTCCCCACAAGCAGGCCGAACTGCGTTTCCGTAAGGCCAAGATCCTTCTGTATCTGGATGCCAAGGATCGCGAAAATGACCCATACGGCGAAGCAGATTGTGAAGGCGAAAGTCGTGAGACCCAGCGCTGTATTGGCACCAGGGGCCGGCTGGGTTCTGGAATCTGTCATATCGGTCCCCCCTCAGATCGGTGATGAAACTCCAGACCGAGACGTGGCACTGCTCCTGTTTGGATGCCTTGATATTTGCGAAGTGGTGGGGTGTCGTTTGTCCGAATGTCCGGCCGAATTGAGATCAATCTTTTCAGAACTGATCAGTGCATCGCGGCGCCTTGAGAATGCACTCGGAAAGACCTGAACCTTTCGGGATCGATCCTTGACATTTATCAATCCGGTTTCTAAGAATTCTCTCATGCATTGGCAGGAGGCTGGCTCACCTCTGTCGATTTTCAGACCTTTCACGCGCGACACTCACAGGAAGCTGCATGACGCTGAAACCTACAGATATTGTGCGAACGCGCGAACTCGCCTTCTTCAGAGCCGCGAGTGACGAAACCTTTGACCGCGTCATGTCAGGCGCGTTCCTGCAGCGCTTTCCCTCTGGAACAACATTGCTTATGGAAGGCGACAGCGTCGACTTTCTCTACGTCCTGCTCGATGGCTCGGTCGAACTCGGTGCTGGCTGGAAATCGAAGGATACCACGCTCGCAATACTCAGACCCGTATCGACGTTTATCCTGGCAGCTGTCGTTCTTGAGTCGGACGCCCTGATGTCGGCTGTCACGCTGGAGCGTTCTGAAATCCTTATGGTGCCCGGCGAATCGATCCGGCGCGCCATGAGCGATGACCCGGCCTTCGGTTTTGCAATCTCGGAAGAACTCGCTGGCTGCTATCGCGGACTGGTCCGCTCGATCAAGAACCACAAGTTGCGCGATTCGACCGAACGACTCGCGAACTATTTGATGACTCAGCGCGCCCGTCAGGGCGAGACGGACGAAATCACGCTACCTCATGAAAAGCGAGTGCTGGCTGCCCTGCTGGGAATGTCTCCCGAGAACCTGTCGCGCGCCTTCGCGAAACTGTCGGCTCAGGGCGTAGCAGTTGACGGCGCCCTTGTGCGTTTCAGCAAAGTGCAGGCGCTCGAGCGACTGGCTCGGCCGAGCCCGCTCATCGAC
Source organism: Hyphomonas oceanitis SCH89 (assembly GCF_000685295.1). Taxonomy (GTDB): domain Bacteria; phylum Pseudomonadota; class Alphaproteobacteria; order Caulobacterales; family Hyphomonadaceae; genus Hyphomonas; species Hyphomonas oceanitis. The sequence goes on along the minus strand of NZ_ARYL01000040.1, from coordinate 1,566 downwards.
AATCATTTTGCCCAGAGCCGCAGCCAGCTTGGCAAGGCCAATACCGAACGCCAGCAAGGTGTGCTGAACGACCCCCAAAACCGCTAACCCCCCGTTTGTGCGAGGTTTCGGATGTCACCCGGATTGGCGGCGTGCAGATCGTGCGACAGGCTTTTGCCGCCAAGCGCCGAGACAATTATATCCTGAAGCGCCTCTTTTTGATCATCCCTTTCAAGAAAGCTGCGTAAATCGTGTCCGCCCTGACCAAACAGGCAGAGGCGAAGCTGACCGCGAGCGGTTATTCTGAGGCGATTGCAGCCATCACAGAAACCAGGCGCATAGGGCGCGATCAGTCCGATCCGCCCTGCATGATCAGGATGGGAAAATTCTATCGCCGGGCCATCATCAATGCCACGCTCTCGGGGTTGCCAGCCATGTTGAAGGAGCCAGTTGCGCAATACTGTACCGCTGACATGCTGATCCTGGAAAAAGGCAGCATTATCCCCTGTCCGCATCAATTCAATAAACCTCACGGAGATCCGACGATCCCTGACAAAATCAGTCCATGCCGAAAAGTCATCCTCAAGTCCGTCGCGCAGTAGAACCGCGTTGACCTTGACGGCCGACAGAGGCAAAGCCTGCGCCCTGTCGAGACCGGACAGTACATCGTTGAGCCGGTCATGTCCCGTGATCCGGGCAAAGGCATCCCGATCGAGCGCATCAATGCTGACATTGAGGTGGGTAAGACCAGCCGACACCCAGTCATCCACATGGCGCGCCAGATTCCAGCCATTGGTCGTCATGGCGACCTTGTCGACTTGGGATTGGGCAGCCACTCTTGCAATGATTTCAGTCAGGTCCTTGCGGACGCTCGGTTCACCGCCGGTCAGGCGAATCTTCCGTAATCCGAGTTCGGAAAAGGCACGCGCGAGACGTTCGGTCTCGATCGGCGAAAGAAAGTCCATGGCACCCGTTTTCTTGTAGCCATTCGGAAGGCAATACGTGCATCTGAAGTTGCACACCTCCGTAACCGATAGCCGCAAATAGCGGAATCGGCGTCCGAAAGCATCCGTCGCATCGCGAGCGGTCAGTGTCATCGCGGGCTCCTTTCCAAGCGCGGGAGGCGACACGGTTTCCCAATGCCACCCTCGGCCAGACCGCCATGGCGAATGCTTTAGGCGGACGGGCTCGGAGCGAATTGGTTGCAGGCTATGAGAGTTGCCATGCCTTGTCGTTGACGTGACGCGATACAGTGGTTGATCTCCATCAAGCTTGGGCTGCCTGAGGATCAAGCCGCGTTCGATTGCCGCGGCACTAGAGCATCCTGCTGATTCTGTGAATCGAAGGATTCCCATTTGGCGAGAACGGTGATTCACTCGTTTTAGGAGGTGGATCATGGGAAAGGTATATTCAGACGACATCCGGCTTCGGGTAACCAAGCTTGTTTTGGATGGCGCATCGCGTCGGTCGGCGGCCCGCCGGTTTGCGGTGAGCGAGAGTTCGGCGATCCGGTGGGCCGCTCGGGCAGCCGATGAGGGCAGCCCGGCTCCTCGCAAGGATCGTGTCCCGCGGCGTGGTGTAGCTGAC